>NZ_KB906074.1:0-589549 GCF_000381165.1 Agrobacterium sp. 10MFCol1.1
GCCTTTTTGCATTGCGGAACATGAAAACATAAGGAAAACGCCTCGTGCGTCCCTTAAAGGAGACAAATCGCCTTCGGCAATTTGATCCGGAACTATACATCACAGCGTCCCTGTGATGCAGTCGCGATAAATCCAATAGGATTTACGCTGGTCGCGATAAATCCAATAGGGATTTACGCTGGTAACGCGGGGTGGAGCAGCCCGGTAGCTCGTCAGGCTCATAACCTGAAGGCCGCAGGTTCAAATCCTGCCCCCGCAACCATCTTCAAGACTATCAACAACAAAGCCCTCCCATCCCGGAGGGCGCTCTGCGTTTAGCGCCTTGGATACCGCAAATGACTTGCTGGCGGTATAGCCACGTGGGGCTCTGATAGCGTGCAGCGGTCGATCCTGCTCGCGGAGCACTCTGCAACTATCTAACGATTGGTTCTGAAGATCACGTTCTGTTTTGGCGTATCCCAGTGAAAAACGAGGGCGCAAATCCAGAGTTGCTCGCGCCAATTCAAACCCCCATAGTTTAGCTTTTCTAAACAAAAACCCATCTGTGGCGGGATTGTCTCTCTTTGTTGACGCGCAAATAATGAGATTTGTCAGAGGGATAAATTGAGGTGAGGCCTTGGGGCTGCAAATTGGTGAAGACCAAATTGCCAGCGAGTTTTTGAGGAAGTTCTGCCTCCCGCGAAAACCTTTGATCGTCTGCAGGTTGACGCAAGCCTTGAGCGATCTCACGGGGAGAGCTCTCGAGGCGATCTGTAGATTTCCGGATATTGAAATCATCAGGACAAGCAAATCATGACGACCCGCCTGGATCCACGTTTTCGCCCGTTCGAGGTAAAGCGCAAGGTGCGCGAGAGTGCCACGATCACGTCATTTTACCTCACGCCTGTCGATCCTGCGGATTGGTGTACTTTTGAGGCGGGCCAGTTTCTGACGATCCAGATACCGCATCCCGAAGGCAAAGAACCGCTTGTCCGGAATTACACGGTTTCGTCAGGACCAAATGAGATCGGGGTCTATCGTATTACCGTGAAACGGGAGGCCGCTTTAGCGCCCGATATGGCCGATGGTCTTGTTTCGTGCTGGCTCCATGACGCCGTAGAAGAGGGTGCGGTTATCCATATTGACAGGCCGCGTGGTGCCTTCAAACTCGACAAGGCCAGTCAGCGACCGGTTATTCTCTTGTCCGGTGGCGTCGGGCTGACACCTACGATTTCCATGTTGAAGGTCCTGGTTGCGGAAAGCGATCGGCCCGTTTGGTTCGTCCATGCCTGCGACGGGGCTGCTACCCATGCGCTGCGTGAAGAAGTGCGGGTGCTCGCTGAACAGCGCAGCAACGTCCATATTCATTACTGTTATCGTTTTCCGACCGACGAGGATGCCAATGCCGGGCTATTCCATTCCGCCGGTTTCATCACGCGGGAGACCTTGCAGTCGTTTCTGCCGCTGGACGATTACGAAGTCTATATGTGCGGACCACCGCCGTTCATGCAGGCGATGTATGACCTGCTCCTCTCCCTCGGCTTGGAGAAAAGCAAGATTGCCTACGAGTTTTTCGGGCCTGCCTCCCTGCTTTCGCCTTCGCAGCCGAAGAAGGGAGCAAACCTCAGCCTCCCTGTTGCTCCGGTGGCGTCAGAGTCTGAGTACTCCGGCGTCGAGATCGTTCTTGGAAAGTCAAATGCCAGATTCGAGTGGGATTCAGCCTCGGAATCCATCCTGAGCTTTCTGGAGAGCCGGGGTATTGAGCCAGCATTCTCCTGTCGCGCGGGTGTCTGCGGCAGCTGTGTCCAAAACCTTGTGTCCGGCGACGTTGAATATGTGGAAGAGCCGCTGGATGACGTGCCGTCCGGGCAGATTCTCCTCTGTTGTTCCAAGCCCGTGAGTTCAGTCGTACTCGACCTCTGAAACCAGATTCCAGCGTTTATCCAAATCAGCGAGATCAACCCATGGCCGATACACTCAGACTCAACCCGCACGTTGCTGAACTCCCGCCTTATAATGCTGGAATGAATATCGCCGTTGCGCGAAGCAAGACGGGTTTGACCGATATTGCGGCCCTTGCCAGCAATGAGAATCCATATGGTTGCTCTCCGAAGGTAACCGCTGCGCTGGCCAGTCTCGACCCTTCACGCTATGCGGATCCTGCCTGTGTGATCTTGCGTGATGCGCTTAGTCGAAAGCTCGGCGTTGCCGGAAACCGGATTGTCATTGGAAACGGCTCCGAAGAGATGATCGCTGCCGTTTGTCGCGCGGTCCTGCGTCCGGATGCTAACGTGGTCGCGATGATACCTGGTTTCGGCCTTCACGAAATCGAGCCCAGAGCAAATGGTGCGAAAATCATCAAGATACCGATGACGAAGGATCTTCGGTTCGATCTTGAGGCGATGACGACCGCATTGCGCGAAAAGCCATCGATATTCTTCATCTCCTCGCCTTCCAATCCCGTGGGCCCTGCGTTGCGACAGGATCAGCTCTCAGGCCTCATTGCAGCTGTCCCGAAAGAGACGTTGCTTGTTTTCGACGAAGCCTATTTCGAATTCTGCGATGGGAATACGCCAGATGGGCTTAAGATACTGGCTGACAGCGCAATCTCCTGGGTCGTGCTCAGAACCTTCTCGAAGGCCTATGGGCTGGCTGGGTTGCGCGTCGGATATGCCGTGGCTTCCGATGAGCGGCTGGCACAGGCCATGTCATCTGCAAAAACACCGTTCAACGTCAATGCAGCCGCGCAATTGGCCGCAGTTGCCGCGCTCGATGACGAAAACTGGATGCGGGTTTCAGTCGAAAGCGTCGTCAAGGAGCGCAGGCGCATGGCTGCGGCAATCGCCTCGCTTGATCTTTTCGTTCCGGACTCTCAGACGAATTTTCTTTTCATCGATGTTGGTTGCGACAGTTCGATCGCTTTCGATCATTTCCTGTCCCATGGCGTCATCGTCAAACCCTGGAAAGAACCGGAGTTCGCCAGCTTCATTCGTGTGACCGTCGGGCTTCCTGCGGAAAACGACCGTTTTCTCGAAGCGTTACGCTCACTCAAAGATAAGCTTCCTGAGGCAAAAGTCGCGTCATGATCGAACACAATACCGCCTCAACACGGGATTTGTCCGCCGCGTTTCTCAATGAAATCGACCAGATTATCGGCCTGTCGAACCTGAAACGCGGTGATGCCGTTGCCAATCTCGATTATGGCGTAACGCCTGCGAATTTCGGTGCGGATGCGGTTGCTTTCCCTTCATCTCCGCACGAGGTTGCGTCGATCATAAAAACTGCGGTTGCCCATGGTATATCGGTTGTACCACAGGGTGGCCGAACCGGGCTTGTTGGCGGGGGTGTGTCCGTCCCCGGTCAAATCGTGGTGTCGACCGCCCGGCTGAACCGGATCGTGGAAATCTATCCAGATGAGCGGGTTGCCGTTGTGGAGGCGGGCGTTACGCTTCAAGCGTTGCAGGCGGCCGCATCGGAGCATCGTCTCGAGCCAGGCATCGACTTGCCATCGCGTGGTTCTGCCACGATTGGCGGAATGGTCTCGACCAATGCCGGCGGGATTTCTGCCTTTCGATATGGGGTGATGCGACATCGCGTGCTCGGACTGGAAGTCGTATTGCCTGATGGCTCGATATATTCCGACCTGACACGCGTGGTGAAGAACGCCGCAGGATACGATCTGAAGCATCTCTTCATCGGGGCCGAGGGTACGCTTGGTATTGTGACCAGGGTTGCCATCAAGCTTGAACCTGTTCCCGCAGCAACCGCCACCGCACTTTTTGGGCTTCCCTCCGTTGAAGCGGCTCTTGAGGCAACCAGGCTGGGGTTGTCCGTGAGGTATGGCCACATGTGTGCGGCGGAAGCGATCTGGAATTCGTTTTTCGCCCTGACGGCGGGCGAGCACCTTTGGTCGGCGGCAGATTATGCCCCTGACTATCCCGTCAACCTCATCATGTCTCTGGGCGGCGGTGACGAGGAACAGCTTCAGATGGAGCTCGGCCGGATTTACGAGGAGCTGTATGAAACCTATCCGAACGTGTCCGCTGTCGTCGCAACATCGAAGGCGCAGGAAGCAGAGTTGTGGCGTCTGAGGGAGGACACGGACCTTATCTATCGCAGATATCCGGCTGCGCCGTCCTTTGACGTCTCCGTCCCCTTGTCGCAGATCGGAGAATATGTGGCTCGCTGCGTACCGGAGCTTCGGTCAATCGATCCTCTCCTCGATCCCTACCTCTTCGGCCACATTGCCGATGGCAATCTTCACATTGTTCTCAATGCAGCCGGGGCAGCTCTGACGCCCGCCAAGATTGCTGCCATCGAATCCGTTCTCTACCGCGACCTGGCGCAATCGGGTGGTTCGTTCTCGGCGGAACATGGGATCGGCTCCAAACGCATTCATTCGTTGCGAGAGACAGCGAACCCGGTAAAATTTGCCCTGATGACGCAGATCAAGGCCGCAATCGATGGCGGATGCACTCTTAACCCCGGCAAAGTCACCGGCTGACATGACAACGCCGCGCTCTTTAGGCGCGCGGCGCTGACACGACATAGGCGACTACGTTTCAGTTCGCCAGAACGCCATTTTTTGGCTGTCCAAGTGGCGATATAGTCCATCAATGCGGATGACAGGCAGTCGTAAGGTTCGAGACTACTGGCCTTCAGCGCGCTTCGTGTCGCATCAGATGTGCCTCAAGCATGCGGATGAGCATGACGAGGGTGAGGTTGATGACGAGGTAGATGGCACCGGCCAGGGCGAAAACCTCGAAAATCGCGAATGTCTGGCTCATCAGGCGCTTTGCATATCCCGTGATCTCGAGAACCGTGATTGTCGAGGCAAGGCTCGTACCCTTGACGACGAGGATCAGCTCATTGCCGTAAGCAGGCAGAGCCTGGCGAATGGCGAGCGGGAATTCGATCCGGCGGAAACGCATAAATGGTGACATTCCCGTGGCTTTGGCCGCTTCCTTGAGACCCGCGGGAACCGATAATAATCCGCCTCGCAGAATCTCCGATGTATAGGCGGCTGTGTTGAGCGCCATCGCCATGACCGCGCAGCGCGCACCATCACTAATCACCCACCACGTTATGGCATTGCCTTTGATAAATCCAATTTGGCCAAGCCCGTAGTAAAACAGGAACAGTTGTACAAGCAGCGGCGTACCGCGAAAGACCATGCTGTAATATTTTGCAAACCCGGCAAGGAAACGGTTTTCGGACAGCCGCATGAGCGCAAGACCAAGGCCGAGATTGAAACCGATCGCGACAGATATCGCGGTTATGGTCGCCGTTGTGGAAAGCCCTTTCAAGAGGAAAGGCATCGATGTTTTCAGGAATTCGATATCCATCGCGTTACTTCCTCGCCCTTAGTCTCATCAGGCGTTCGACCCTGTCGAATCCAGCCTGGCTTATGATGGTGATCGCGAAATACACGACGGCTGCGATAAGAAAGAAAATCAGGGGATTGCGGGTGCTACCGGCGCCAACCGAGGCGGCGCGCATCAGTTCCTGCAGCCCGACAACCGATACCAGTGCCGTGTCCTTGATGGTTGTCTGCCAGACATTGTTCATGCCGGGGATGGCAATGCGTAGCATTTGCGGGATGATGATGCGCCTGAAGATGCGGCGCCCGGGAATCCCCAGTGCGCGCGCAGCTTCGATGTGTCCCGTCGGGATGGAAGCCAATGCTCCCCTGATAACCTCGGTCGAGTAGGCGCCTGAAATCGTACCAATGGCAATGATGGCAATGATGAAGGCATATCCGCTGTCCGCAAGGGCAGCATATCCGAAAGCTGTGGCAACCTGTGTCACGAATTGCACGGAAGAAAAGAACAGCAGATAGATGATAAGCAGTTCAGGCACCCCCCGCACGAGAGAGGTATAGGCGTCTACCACAAGTGTCAGCGGGAATATCCGCGCCCACTTGATGACCCCGCACAAGGTTCCGATCAACGCACCGACAAGCATGCTGACCGTACCGACGGCAATCGTTATTGCGGCCCCCTGCAGAATGGCTCTTATCCAACCACCCTGCCAAACTAGGATCAGACTAGACTCCATTGGATTTGCCTTGGTTTTGCTGCGCACTCACTTGCCTTTTTGGCAGCAGGCATCGTCAGCGTCTTCGACCGTGCGCACCCTGTCAGGTTGCGATTGAGTGGTTGCCCCGCACTTCTGGGAAGAGCGGGGCAGGGGTCTTAGTTGCAGGGTCTGGAGATATCCATCTTGAACCACTTCTGGCTCGCTTTGCCGATCGAACCATCCGCGACGAGCTCGCACAGTGCCTTGTCGATCTTCGTCTTCAGCTCGGTGTTCTCCTTGGCAATACCGACGCCGATCCCTTCGCCGAGGGTGGAATCGAATTTGCTCTGAACTTTCACGTCGACAAACTGAAAGTCCTTGCCTTCGGGCTTGGCGAGAAAATCCTGAAGTGCAGAGGCGTCTGCAAATGCTGCCTCAACGCGGCCGCTTGCGAGATCGATCTGCATATTGTCGAGCGTGTCGTAGGTTTTGAGATTGGCATTCGGCACCCGCTTTTCGATGAAATGGGCGTGCGTCGTGCCGGTTTGAACGCCGATCGTCTTGCCGTCCAAGCCCTTCAACAAAGTGTCGATATCCTTGATGCCGGCGAGATCGGACGTCTTGGGAACGAGGAACATGTTTGCCAGCTCAGCATATCCGACCGAAAAATTGATTTCCTTTTTTCGATCCTGGGTAATCGACATCCCGGAGATGATGACGTCGAAGCGCTTCGCCTTGAGGGCAGGGATCAGGCCATCAAAGGCCTGCACGACGAACCGGCACTTCACGGCGAGCTTCGTGCAGAGCAGGTTGCCGACATCGGCGTCGAAGCCGGTTACATTGCCGGCAGCATCGGCCATGCTCCATGGTGGATAGGCACCTTCGGTGCCGATCGACAATTCGCCTTCGGCAGCGTGCGCCGTGCTGACGCCTGCAAGAAGCAGGGCGAGTGACAGGACTTTCAGATTCATATGCGAATTCCCCTATTTGGTTATTTGTTAGGTTTGATTTGCCGGACACAGCGCCGGCACAGCGGATCACGTCATAACGTTCGCGACAGAAACTGACGCAGGCGTTCCGATCGCGGATTGGTGAACAATTCCGCCGGGGTACTCTCTTCCTCCACCTTTCCTTTGTGTAAGAAGAGAATCTTGTGAGATACCTCGCGCGCAAACTGCATTTCATGCGTCACGAGGATCATGGTATTGCCCTCTTCTGCCAGCTGACGGATCACGCGCAGGACCTCTCCCACAAGTTCGGGGTCGAGAGCGGATGTCGGTTCGTCACAGAGGATGACTTTTGGCCGCATGGCCAGTGTTCTTGCGATGGCCGCACGTTGCTGCTGGCCGCCGGAAAGCTGCCCGGGATATTGGGCATGCTTTTCCGACAGTCCCACTTTCTTCAACAACTGATGGGCATGGTCGACTGCATCCTGGCGACGCTCGCCAAGAACATGGACGGGAGCCTCGATGATGTTCTCAAGCACGGACATGTGGGGCCAGAGGTTGAAGTTCTGGAATACCATTCCCACGCGGGCGCGAATTCTTTCGACCTGGCGCATGTCTGCTGGCTGCGAACGGCCATTCGCTCCACCCTTCATTCGTATTTCCTCGCCATCAACGACGATCGTTCCACTGCTGGGCTGTTCAAGCAGGTTTATGCAGCGCAAAAAAGTGCTCTTGCCGGACCCTGACGAGCCGATCATGGAAACGACTTCACCGGGATCGGCACTCAGCCCCACGCCCGACAGGACTTCGTGCGTGCCGAAGCTTTTGTGGAGATCATGAACTTCAACCGCTGGCCGTTCATGGCGTTTGGTGTTGACAGGCACGGCCGGTGGCCAGTCGCTCACCAAAGCCGGAGCGGTTGCGCCCTTTGAATCCTTGGGAGTAACCGAGGCAAGTGCGTTCAGCGCGCGGTCGAAATATCGCAAGCTTGTCCCAAGACAGTTCTGCTGCCATTCGGGATCGTCAGGAATGAACGCCGTTCTCAGCGTCTTCTTGATTTTCTGCCCCAGCGGAGATTCGATATTCCCGAAAAGATGCAGCCAGTTATCGGCCTGCACGGCGTCCATCACCACCGGGCCTTCAAGGGTTCCGCATTCGATTACCAGCGGCAATACGCGGCTCTCGGGCAACGATTTGCAGACCGCTGCTGAAACGTAGCCCGTAGCCGTTGCCGCAATGCCGGTATCGGTCGTTGCGCCCTTGCCGGTCATCACGACCGCGAGTGCGTGCCCATAGGTTTTCCTGCCCCATTCCAGACCGGCATGGTCCTCTTCCGCCACGGATAGCAGTGCGGGATATCCGTAAGGGCCTGCACCGGTGTGAAGATCGAAGACGACGACATCCGACGCGCCACTGACGAAAGTGCTCAAGATATCGTTGAGGGTGCGGTTCGACCATGTCGGGCCGTTGCCGCCATAAAACAGTCCGTCTGGAAAGTCGTATTGGCCTGCTTCGATAATCGCGGCGATCCCGGCGTGACCATTTAAAGCGGCCTTGGCATCTCTCAGCAGTTGATCGGCACGGTCACGATCGGGCCCATCCCATTCGGCGCAGACAAATGCATTATGGAGTGGGGCGTATCGTTCGTTTCGTGGAACGGCTCTCTTCCAGTCAACGAAGTTTCGGTTGAGATCGACATTGTCCTCGTTGACCCGTCGGCTCCATGCTGTTCCCCACGGGTTGATCAGATGGATCATCACCACAGCCGTATCGGGAGGAAGCGGTAAAGGGTTATTTGCGGCAAGCCATTCAGCCTGGCAAGCCGATCCGAATTGCCCCTCAACTCCGTGCGTGCCGGACAAGATGACGAGTTTTTTTGACGCGTTGCGTTCGCCCAGATATGCAACATCCGTGAAAAGGTGCTCTCCACCTGGGCCATGCAATGGATGCTTATATTCGAACAACGCAGCATTCGACCGGCGCGCGGCGGACAGAAAACGTTGCCGCAGCAGATTATAGTCCACCGAATAGAGCTCAGGCTGCCTGATGTGGCGCATCAAGGATACTCCCGATTTGTGGCGGGCGTCGGCTTTTGCCGATCACCAGCTATGTTCCCGGTTATTATTTTTTTGCCATCTCCGCCTGACCATTTGAGCAGGCGAAGACCATATCGTTAGTCATTCCGGCGCAGGCGCTTACTCCGCGGCAGCGACGACATTCATGGTCTCGCTATCGATCATCTGTGAAAGCTTGCGTCTGAACCGCAGCGGTCCGACATCGATCTTCAGATCGAGGTTCGGAGTCTTCTTGTTCGCGATCCCGTGGTGAACCGCCTCCAGCACGACACGGTCTTCCTCGAATGCGCCGCGTACGGATGTTGCGAAGCGCGCTGAAACGTCCGGGTCGTCGGGCGCGAAATTTCGCATCTGAAACCAATAATACTTCGTGCGGTTCTCATCGACTGGCGTCATGAAATTGTAGCTGTCCATCAAGAACGTATTGGCTGGCAATTCGCGGCCTTCGCCGCCGGAGCCTGATGGTGCAAAGATGGCCTTGATGATGGCATTGCTGGGGTAGCGAACCTCGTAATGCTGTTTTCGATCGCATTTCCCCTCAAATTGCAGGAACGGTGCGTAGAAGGGGGCTGGATCTGAATCCAGCATCCAGCGCCAGACGACGACGCCATCGCTTTTCACCGTTGTTTCCAATGGCGTTTCTTCGCAGGCGGAACTGGCGAACGAGCTCTGATGTACCCATGCGACGTGGGATGGGTCCAGCAGATTGTCCGTCATGTAGAGGTAATTGCAGTTGATCGTCATCGACTCGCCGCGATTGACGCCCCAGGACGGATCACCAAAATGTTCGACATGGAAAATCTCTGCGGGATCGGCTTTCGCGGCCTCACCCATCCAGACCCAGACGAGCCCGTAACGTTCCTCCACCGGGTAGGAGCGGACGCAGGCCACATGTGGAATACGCTCTGCACCCGGTACGCGGGTGCAGGCGCCGGAACAGTCGAAGGTCAGTCCGTGATAGCCGCATTCGACGTCGTCGCCCTTGATACGCCCCATGGACAAGGGGAGCTTGCGATGGGGACAGGCATCTTCGAGCGCTGCAAGCTTGCCATTCTGAAGACGATAAAGAACGATATTTTCGCCGAGCATCGTTACGGGTGTCAGGTCTCGTCCGATTTCGTGATCCCAGGTGGCGACGTACCAAGCATTCTTGAGAAACATTTTCTTCCCCCGTTCTCGCTTTAATCGGAACAGTATTTTCCTTGTTGCGATGCGGGACAAGCGGATTTTCGTTGCGTTTTTGTTTAGAAAAACTTAACAAAAAGCATAACTGGAGATACTCTATTGGCTATGCCCCCACTCCATGCCCTGCAAGCTTTCGAAGCCGTAGGACGGTGCGGTACGATGAGCACGGCTGCCAAAGAACTGGGCGTAACACCCAGTGCCATCAGCCAACAGGTGCGCAAGCTTGAGAACCATCTCGGCGTTACGCTCCTCGAACGTATCGGACGCCGTGTGGAACTGACGTCGTGGGGTGTTCTTCTTCACAAGGAAGTCGCCAAAGGCTTCAGCCAGCTCAATCATTCCGTCGATGTTCTCGAACGGGCGCGGAGCCAGACCGGCATCGTGCTGACTGCGCTCAGCTCGGTTGTGAACAAGTGGATCGGCCGCAAGATCTTCGAGTGGCAGGCTCTCTATCCGGAAGCCAATGTCCGTATCATCGGCAAGGATGACGAACCCAGCCTGTCGGGCGGCCAGAGCGATTTTCGCATAACCTATGGAAAGCGGGCAGAGGTGCACGCGCATTTCGTGCCGCTTTATACGGATTGGGTGGTTCCCGCATGTTCGCCGCGTTTGCTCGGGGGACGGACATTATCGGCGCCCGCCGACCTTCTCAAATTCCCTTTGCTCAATATCGAGTGGGAAGCCCATTACAGCCGTCCGCCACAATGGAGCGAGTGGGCGCAGCTGGTTGGCGCGACCGTGAATGAAAAACTCTCGAGCCTGTTTTTCGCGCTGTCGAGCAACGCAATCGACGCTGCGGTCAACGGACACGGCTTCGTGCTGGCTCAGGTCTCGATGATCGAGGACGAGTTGCAGGCCGGTACACTTGTTGTTCCTTTCGACATCCGCCTTCCGCTTCCCGAGAGCTACTATCTGGCATGGGATCGTTCCGTTTTCGATAAGCCCTACGGAAGAGAATTTCATATGTGGGTAATGACGATCGCGAAAAAGCAGTCTGTCGCATCGTCCCCGAACCGCAGTGCGTGACTAAGAGCCTACCGCTCGGGATATCACCTTCTGATGTGTTGATATTCTCCGCGCCAGTACAGAAGTGGCCGGGCATCGTCATGCGTCCTTATCGACCGGACGAGGCCGATCAGGATCACATGGGATCGATGGATGATCGCGTCTTCGAGTTCGCAGTCCAGACTTGCCAGAGCGCCATCCAGCGCAAGGCCGCCTGACGCCATCGTGTGCCAGACGGCGCCATCGTAGCGGCTGGCACCCTTAAGGCCATTAAAACCCGAGAATGAGTGGGCGACGTTTTCCTGACCTTCAGCGACGACGTTGACGCAAAACCGTCTGGCTTTCTCGACGATTTCCCAGGACGAGGATCCACGATTGAGTGCGACCATCACCGTCGGGCCATCCGCAGAAAGTGCTGTGACGGATGTGGCGGTGAAGCCGGTTCGTGTTTCACCCGTGCCTGTCGTGATGACGCAAACGGCACCCGCCAGATTCCGCATGGATGATTTGAAGAGGTCAGCGCCCGGAGACGGCACCTGCATTTTCATCTGGTCCACCATGATCGGCTCCTTCAGATGCGCTCTTTATCGCCTTTGGCGGCCGTGTAACGGTTGGCAGGCATCGAAAGCCCCAGGTTCTCGCGCAGCGTCGATCCTTCATATTCCTCACGAAACAGTCCGCGCCGCCGCAACTCCGGCAAGACAAGGCGGACGAAATCTTCCAGGCTTGCGGGAAGTGTCGGGAACATAAGAATAAAACCGTCGGCGGCACGGGTTTCGAACCACTCTTCCATGTAGTCTGCGATCTGTTTTGGTGTCCCGGTTATTCCGTTTCCGGTGTGGCGTTCTGCGTAGTGGCGGATCAATTGTCCCACTGTCTGTCCTTGTTTGACGAACTCGACGAGCTGGTCAAACATCTTGCGCGAGCCTTTCGGCTCGGCGGGCAGCCGGTCCATCGGAAATGGTTGATCGAGGGGAACGCCACGAAGGTCGGCTTCGAGGAACTCCGAAAGCATCAACCGACCCACGTCCGGATGCAGGCTGTCGATGAGAAAATCGACTTTTGCCTTTGCCTCGGCCTCGGTTTCCCCGACATTGACGACAATTCCCGGCATGACCTTGAGATCGTTGGGATCGCGACCGAATGCCGGCATACGTCCTTTGACGTTCTGGTAGAAAGCCCTGTTGCTCTCGATGTTGGATGCCAGGCTGAAGACGATTTCAGACGTCCGTGCAGCAAGGTTCATTCCGGCCTCGGAGCCTCCGGCCTGAGCAATAACAGGCCGCCCCTGCTCGGAAGGCGCAATGTTGAGGGGGCCGCGCACCTGAAAATGCTTGCCGACATGATTGAGGGTATGGTGCTTGGCCTTGTCATAATAAACGCCGCTTTCGCGATCGAGCAGCAAGGCGTCGCGTTCAAAGCTGTCCCATAGGCCGAACACTACGTCGATGAATTCCTGCGCGCGCTCGTAACGGACGGCGTGAGGATCGAGACCCTGACGATTGAAGTTGTAGCCGGTCTCGTCATGATCGGAGGTGACGACATTCCAGCAGGCGCGTCCCCGGCTCAGCTGATCGATAGACGCGAAAATCCGGGCGACATTGAAGGGTTCATAATAGCTCGTCGATACCGTCGAGACCAAACCCAGTCTTTCCGTCATCACCGAAAGTGCCGAGATGAGAGAAAGCGGTTC
The DNA here is from genome assembly GCF_000381165.1 of Agrobacterium sp. 10MFCol1.1. Taxonomy (NCBI): domain Bacteria; kingdom Pseudomonadati; phylum Pseudomonadota; class Alphaproteobacteria; order Hyphomicrobiales; family Rhizobiaceae; genus Agrobacterium; species Agrobacterium sp. 10MFCol1.1. Next base: position 12,903 of record NZ_KB906074.1, read on the forward strand.
GAACCGGTTCTGCTTGGTCGGGCTGCGCGCCAGGGCGTCGGGGTCACCAACGGCAGCCGCAGCGGAATCGGCGAGGAACATGAAATCGAATTTGGCAGCTTCAGAAATTCTGGCCACATTCAACATGTGGCTGAAGTCGGTTGCTGCCGTTACCTTGCTTGCCGGGTGCCGCCATGCGGCTGCATGGAAGCCGAACGTGTAAACAAAGGTCCCGAGCTTGATCTTGTCCTGCCGTTTCGACATCGTTCCCTCTTTTGACTGATACCAATTCTGGTCTCAGGCTATTCGAGGATCAACGCTGCAACAATCGGCCGAAATCTTCTCCGTAGGTTAGAAATACTAACAAGGATTAGTGGCGCGTCTACGCATCAGCCCGAGAGGCTGCGGCGCCACGCAAGGATCACATTCCCGTTGGAAGGCCTGATGATGGCGCTTCACTATAAGTATTCATAAGTCACACTTAAGCCGCTGTTAACCAACATCTGGTCAATTTATTCATATAAGAAGTTGTCTTCGCAGGCGAATTTCGCGCAGGCGCTTCATTTTTATGACCACATGACGCGGTCGTCTTTTCCCAGAAAAATGTTTCCAGATCCGTAGAATTCGTTCGGTGAAAGCCGAGGAGTTCGCGCGTCTATTCGCCCGCAATCCAATGATAGCGAGGACAAGTGCAAATCGTATTGGTCGATGACAGCAAGTCGATTCTTGTTGCCCTGAAAGCGACGGTCCGCGGGCTTCCGGATGTCGGCACCATCGTGGGCTTCACCGATCCCACGGAGGCGTTGGAATTCAGCCGCAACAATGCGGTCGATCTGCTTGTGGTGGATTATACGATGCCGAAATATAACGGCATACAGCTCCTCAAGGCACTGAATACATATGAGCATTTCGCGCATGTGCCTGTCATCATGATCACATCGGAAAGAGGCCGGCCTGTCCTTATCGAAGCGATAGAGAGCGGTGTCACGGAATTCATCCACAAGCCATTTGACCCGGTGGAGCTGAAGGCGCGGGTGCGCAACCTTCTCGCCTTGCGCAAGGCGCAGCGCGATCTTGCCGGACAGGCGCGCAGCCTTGTGGATGAGGTGCGCAAGGCCACCCGGCAACTCGCGGCCCGCGAAGAGGAAATCATCTGGCGCCTGGCGCGGGCCATCGAATTCCGCGACGGCCACACCGGCGACCATATTTCCCGCGTCGCGCAAATCAGCATGCTGATGGCAAAGGATCTCGGCCTCGATGACGAGCATTGCCGCATGATCTATCTCGCGGCACCCTTGCACGATGTCGGCAAGATCGGAATTTCCGACAGCGTGCTGCTGAAGCCGGGTCGCCTGACGCCTGATGAGATCACCGAAATGCGAAAACATGTCGGTATCGGCGTGCAGATTCTCGAAAACGGTTCATCCGATCTGCTGCGCATAGCCGAGGCGATTGCAGGCGGCCATCACGAAAAATGGGATGGAACGGGATATCCGCACGGCTTGTCGGGCGATGGCATTCCGCTGGAAGCCCGTATCGTCGCCATTGCGGACGTCTTTGAGGCTCTCTGCTCCGAGCGTCCTTACAAGAAGGCGTGGTCGACCCAAGAGGCCTATGCGCATGTTGTCGCGCAGAGCGGCAGCCATTTCGATCCCGCTTGCGTCGCGGCGTTCCAGCGCCAATGGACGCTGATCGAGAGGCTCATGACGGGCCACGGCGTTCTGGAGATCGAAGTGCCGAGCCTCGAAACACCGGAAGAACAACCGATCAGGGCGGATGGCGGCATGCAAGCCGCAGCCGTTCGGGAGACTCCCCATGTTTGATGAAACCACGAACGAGACACTGAAGATGCCGCAAGCGCTTTCCATACGGTCGATTGCGTCGGCACACAGTCTTCTTCTCGACCGTCTCAAAGACACCGACAGGCTGGTGGTCGAGGTGCCCAAGGATGCGGATGCGGATTTGAGCTTCGTGCAGCTGATGGAAGCCTCGCGCAATTTCGCGGCGCAGAACAACAAGACGATAACATTGAAAGAGCCGGCTGACGGTCAGGTTTTGCAGACATTGCGGCGGGGCGGTTTCCTGTCGCGGATGGATGAAGCCTCCCGCCAGTTCTGGTTGCATGGAAAGGACATATCATGAGCGCACATATTTTGACGGTCGACGATTCTGCCAGCATTCGCATGACGACGAAGATCGCCCTCACAGGCGCGGGCTACCAGATTACCGAGGCCGCTGATGGGCAGGACGGTCTTGCCAAGGCGAAGGCCGAGAATTTCGACCTCATCGTCACTGATCTCAACATGCCGAACATGAATGGTCTCGAGATGATTGAGGCGCTTCGGCAATCTCCGGCTCATACCGGCATTCCGATCATCTTTTTGACGACGGAATCCGATGCGGACATGAAGGCGCGCGCCAAGGCCGCCGGTGCCACCGGCTGGCTGACCAAGCCCTTCGATGCCGAACATCTGGTCAAGATCGTCAGAAAGGTCCTCGGAAAATGACGACGCTGGACCCTATTCAGGTTTTCAGAACGGAGGCTGCGGAGCTTTTCGAGCAAATCGAGGGTGGCCTTCTCGATCTGCTTCACGATTTGACCGATCAGGATCAGATCGACGCCGTTTTCCGCGGACTGCATACATTGAAGGGGTCCGGGGCAATGTTCGGGTTCGAGGCGCTTGCCGCCTTCACCCACCATTGCGAAACCGCCTTTGACCGGGTGCGCAAGGGCGAGGTTCCGGCAACCAGCGAACTGGTCGCAGCCGTTCTTGAAGCGCAGGATCATATGCAGGCGCTGGTCGACAATCCGCACGGTGTGCAGGGTGATGTTGGAGAGCAGCTGCTCGCCAAGCTTCGTGCGGCAGTCGGCACTCGTGGCGATGGCGGTGTCCTGACACATGTTCCGGCGCAGAATCTCGCCAGGAAGCAGGCAAAGGCAAAAGCTGCCACTTGGGAAATCCGGTTCCGGTTGCCCGTCAATGCCATGGCAAACGGAACCAATCCCCTTGGTCTGCTGGATGAACTGGCCGAACTCGGCGACTGTGAAATCGTTGCCGACACCTCGACGGTGCCGTCTCTCGATGCACTCAATCCGAGCGATCTCCATCTGGGCTGGACAGTCCGGCTGACGACCGAGCAGCCGCAATCGGCAATCGACGACGTTTTCATCTTCGTGATGGATGACATGGAGATCGATATCCGCGCAATCGAAGCGGTTGTCGAAGAAGAGCTCCCCGTTTCCGAAATCCTGCCGGAAGCCAGAAAGGTCGCCGCCGATCCGAAGGGCGGCAAGGCGGCCGAAAACGTACGGGTGCCTGCTGAAAGACTTGACGAGTTGATGGATCGGGTCGGTGAACTCGTCATTGCCCAGTCCCGCCTTTCGCAGCTGGCGGGTAGCAGCGTCGATATTCTTTTGCGCTCTGTTTCAGAGGATGTCGAACGTCTTTCCGGAGAACTTCGCGATACGATGATGGTCCTGCGAATGGTGCCGATCGCCCAGCTTTTTGGTCGGTTCCGCCGTCTGATCCATGACCTGGCGCGGGAAACGGGCAAACAGATCGAGCTGGAGACCGAGGGCGAAGGCACAGAGGTCGACAAGGCGGTGATCGAACGCCTGGCTGATCCACTCGTGCACCTTGTCCGCAACTCCTGCGACCATGGTCTCGAAAAAAGCGATGAGCGTGTGGCGGCCGGCAAACCGGCGACGGGGCGGATCACCCTCATTGCCCGCCAGTCGGGCGGTGATGTGACGATCACCATCCGTGACGATGGCCGTGGCATCGATCGCCAGCGCGTCCGGGCAAAAGCGGAGGCTTCCGGCCTTCTGGCTCCGAACGCGCAGGTCAGCGATCAGGAACTGCTGCAGATGATCTTCCAGCCGGGCTTTTCGACAGCCTCTGAAGTTACCAGTCTTTCCGGCCGTGGTGTCGGCATGGATGTGGTGAAAAAAAGTGTCGAGGCCCTTCGCGGCACGATCAGCGTTACCAGCACGCCGGGCGCGGGTTCGGAAGTTTCGCTGGCGATCCCGTTGACTCTGGCCATCATCGACGGCCTGCTGGTGCGGGTCGGCAATGGTTGCTACGTCATTCCGCTGCCGGCGGTGGAGGAATGCCTGGAACTGTCGCCTGACGACGATATTCGTTCGCGGGGCCGGTCCTTCATTTCATTGCGCGAGAGCCTCGTTCCCTTCATTCGCCTGCGCGAATTGTTCAACACCGGAACCAAGCCGGATCAGTTCCAGAAGATCGTCGTCATTTCCACCGGCTCCGAGCGGGTCGGGCTTGTGGTTGACCAGATCATCGGTGACCACCAGACGGTCATCAAGGCCATGTCGAAACTGCACCATGACGTCGCGACATTCTCCGGCGCGACCATCCTCGGTGACGGCAATGTCGCCCTTATCCTCGATGTCGCACATCTGGTGATGGCGGGGCAACAACAGGAGGCGCGATTGCGGGCCGCGGGATGAACCAGTCTCTCTTGAAGCAGACGGACGAGTTTTGGGGCGTGTCCGACGCCGTGGAAGTTCTGACCTTCAACATCGCGGGCGAGACCTTCGCCATCGAGGCGGTGAAGGTTCGGGAAATTCTGGATCTTCTGCCCGAAACCGCCGTTCCCGGTGCTAAAGCCTTCGTGGCGAGTGTTATCAACTTCCGGGGCAAGGTCATCCCTCTGGCTGATATCCGTCTTGCCTTCGGCATGGAAGCCACCGAGCGAACCATTGATAGCCGTATCGTCGTCATAGAACTGCCGTTTGATGGCGAGCCGGCATTGATCGGCATCAGGACCGATAAGGTCAACGAGGTGACCACGTTCAGCCGGGCAGCCAGCGAACCGCCGCCGAGCGTCGGCATGCGGTGGCGGGCGGATTACATCCATTGCCTCATCAAACGCGGCAGCGAGTTCGTCATTCTTCCAAATCTGACAGCAATTTTCACGGGGCATCGCGAGTCCGGACCGGTTTCGTCCAGCGCGCGTGGCAACGTCATCGAACTTTCCAAGGAGCATTGAGATGCGATTTACAATCAAGATGAAGCTGGCGGTTGCCTTCGGCTTTCTGATCCTGATGCTTGCCGGAACGGCCGGCTACGGCATCTACAGCCTCGGTATCGCCAAGAATGCCATGGACGATGTGGTCGACGGTACTGTCGTGCGCCTCGACAAGGTTCACCAGATGAACGCACTGGCGCTGGCAACCGTCCGGTCGCAGAAGAATATCATCCTTGCTGCTTCGCCGGAGGAAACCCAGCTTTTCAAGGCGGCCGGTAACGAAACTCGCGACCAGTTGACGGCCATGCTGAATGATATGGCAGCCACCGCCAGCGCCGAGACGCGTGCGTTCTGGACGGATCTGCAGGCCATCACCAAGGCTTTCGAGGCCAGTGATGATCACGTCCGGGAACTGGTTGCGCAGGGTAATACGTCGCTCGCCGCGTCGTACTCGTCCGGCAAGGGCCGTGACGCTGCCAATGCCCTGACCGGGAAACTGGGCGAGGGCGTCAAGATGAACCGCGACCGTCTTGAAGAATCGAAGCAATTGGCGGCTGATGACTATGAGCAGACCCGCACCCTGCTGGTCAGTGCATCGGTCGTTGCCGTACTCATCGCCATCGCGACAGCATTCTGGATCGCGCTCGGCATCAGCAGCGGATTGCGCAAGATCATGACCGTGGCTGAGGCGGTTGCGATCGGCGATCTCGATCAGAATGTCGAGATCAAGACCAATGACGAGATAAAGGATCTCGTTGCGCGCATCAACACGATGACGGGCAATCTGCGCAATACCGCAGGCATTGCCGACCGGATTGCTGATGGCGATCTTACCGTCATGCCGAAACCCCTGTCCGACAGGGATACTCTCGGCCTTGCGCTGGAACGGATGGTTGAGCGCCTGCGTGGCATTGTCGCCGATGCGCTTTCCGCTTCCGACAATGTGTCCTCCGGCAGCCAGGAACTGTCGGCCAGCTCTGAACAGCTGAGCCAAGGCGCGACCGAGCAGGCATCGTCTGCCGAAGAGGCTTCGGCCTCGATGGAAGAGATGGCTGCCAACATCAAGCAGAATGCCGACAATGCCGCGCAAACGGAAAAGATCGCGCGTCAGTCGTCCAAGGACGCCGAAGCCAGCGGTGAAGCCGTCAACCGTGCCGTGGTCGCCATGCGCACCATCGCCGAGAAGATTTCCATCGTGCAGGAAATTGCCCGCCAGACCGATCTTCTGGCGCTGAACGCCGCCGTTGAGGCGGCGCGCGCTGGAGAACACGGCAAGGGTTTTGCTGTCGTGGCATCGGAAGTGCGCAAGCTCGCCGAACGCAGCCAGGCTGCTGCCAGCGAGATCAGCTCGCTTTCCGGCGAGACCGTGCAGGTGGCAACCGAAGCGGGCGACATGCTGAACCGTCTGGTGCCGGACATTCGCAAGACTGCCGAGCTGGTCGCCGAAATCTCCGCCGCCTGCCGTGAGCAGGATATCGGCGCCTCCCAGATCAACGAGGCAATCCAGCAGCTTGACAAGGTGACGCAGCAGAACTCCGGCGCTTCGGAGGAAATGTCTGCGACTTCGGAAGAGCTGGCCGCACAGGCCGAAGAGTTGCAGAGCAGTATCGCCTTCTTCAAGGTGGATGCCTCAAGCGTCTCGTCGCGCCCCGCACAGGCTGCACATCGGCCTGCCGCAAAGCCTGCTGCGACGCGTCCGGCGATGAAGCCGGCCCCGGTTCGCAAACCGCAGACGGGCAATACCGTCAGCGCCCAGCAAGCCCGCGTCAAAGGTTTCGCACTGGATATGTCCATGGGCGGTCCCGATGCTGACGACGCGGATTTCCGCGAAAGCGCCTGACCATGACCAGCACATCTTCAGAAGGCCAGTTCGTGACATTCAGCCTCGGTGAGGAGGTCTTTGCGGTATCCGTCGCGGTCGTCCGTGAAATCCTCGACTATGAGGACACGTTCAAGATTCCGCATAGTCCTGAATATCTGCTGGGTCTGAGAGATGTGCGTGGGCAGGGTGTGCCCATCATCGATCTGCGGCTGCGGCTCGGAATGAGCCGCAGCGTGCGGACACCCCATACCCGCGTGCTGGTGCTGGATATTCCGTTCCCATCCCGCACGCTAGCGATAGGTCTCGTAGCGGACAAGGTATTCGAGGTGACGCCGTTCCGTCGCGACCAGATGGAAACCGCACCCGATATCGGCGTTCACTGGAACTCCGACTACATTGCAGGTGTGGTTCGCCGGGAAGGTGATTTCGTCGTCATCATCGATCTTGCAAAGCTTTTCTCGAACGAAGAAAACGCCATTGCCCGGCAGGGCGGCACACCGGTTCAGGCGGCATGAGGAGAGCCCTTTCCGTGGATGCCTCCATTGCTGCCAACTCCGCGCATGATGGCCTGAGTCAGCGGGATTTCCGGCTGCTCGCCGAATACATCTACAATTACAGCGGCATAAAGATGCCGGACAGCAAGCGCACTATGCTGGAAGGGCGTCTGCGCAAGCGTCTTCGCGCCACGGGGCATGCCACCTTCGCTCAATATTGCAATTTCCTCTTCCGCGAAGACGGGCTGGAAGAGGAAGCGATCTACCTGATTGACGTGGTGACGACCAACAAGACGGATTTTTTCCGTGAGCCGAACCATTTCGACTACATGGAGAAATTCGCTTTGCCTGCACTTGCGGGTGAAGGCCATGGGCGTATCCGCGCCTGGAGTTCCGCCTGTTCGACGGGTGCGGAACCCTATACCATGGCGATGGTGCTGGCCGAAGCGGCCGAGAAACAGGTCATCAACAATTTCAGCATCCTTGCGACCGACCTTTCCACTGATGTGCTCAGGAAAGCCCATAGCGGTATCTATGCCCGTGAACTGCTCGAACCGGTTCCGGCCGACATGATGCGCAAATATGTCATGCGGTCGGTCGATGCCGGACGACGGGAGGTTCGTATCGTGCCGCGGCTGCGTTCCAAGATCGGTTTTGCCCGCCTCAACCTCATGGACCCGACCTACCAGATCGGCGATGCGGTGCACCTTCTCTTCTGCCGTAACGTTCTCATCTACTTTGATAAAAAAACGCAGGTGCACGTCCTGACCCAATTGTGCAAGCGCCTGGTGCCGGGCGGTTACCTTTTCATCGGTCATTCCGAAACGATAACCGGTATCGACCTGCCCCTGCGGCAGGTCGCCAATACCGTTTTCAAGAAGCAATAGCGGCAGAGAGCCATGTCGAAAAAAATCCGCGTTCTCATCGTCGACGATTCCGCCAGCGTCCGGCAGACCCTGACGGAGGTTCTCGAAAGCGATCCCGGCATTGAGGTGATCGGGGCCGCTGCCGATCCGTTTGTTGCGGCCAAGCGCATCCAGGAAGAAATTCCCGATGTCATCACGCTTGATGTGGAAATGCCGCGCATGGACGGCATCACCTTCCTGCGCAAGATCATGTCGCAGAAACCGATCCCTGTAGTCATGTGCTCGTCGCTGACCGAGGCCGGATCGGAAACCCTGCTTCAGGCACTGGAGGCGGGGGCGGTCGACATCATCCTCAAGCCGAGGATAGGCGCTGCGGATCATCTGGCGGAGCAGGCCACGCGCATCTGCGAGGTCGTCAAAAGTGCGGCGCACGCCCGCGTCGGCAATGCGCGGGCGGTGCTGCGTTCGGCTGCCGCAAGCGGTCCGCAGGCCAAGCTGACCGCCGATGCCGTGCTGCCGCCGCCTTCGGGCAAGGCCATGGCGCGCACCACTGAAATGGTGGTCTGTGTCGGTGCATCCACCGGCGGCACGGAAGCGTTGCGCGCAATGCTGATGAAGCTGCCGGCCAATTCACCCGGCATCGTGATCGTTCAGCATATGCCGGAAAAATTTACCGCCGCATTTGCAAAACGCCTGAACAGTCTCTGCGATGTCGAGATCAAGGAGGCCGAGGACGGCGATCCGGTGCTGCGCGGCCATGTGCTGATTGCGCCGGGCGACAGACATATGCTGCTGGAGCGGCAGGGTGCACGTTATCGCGTTTCGGTCCGCACCGGGCCACTGGTTTCGCGACACCGGCCTTCGGTGGACGTTCTGTTTCGTTCTTCCGCGCGTGCCGCCGGTGCCAACGCCATGGGCATCATCATGACAGGCATGGGTGATGATGGCGCACGCGGCATGCTGGAAATGCATCAGGCCGGCGCCTTCACGGTGGCACAGGACGAAGCATCCTCTGTTGTCTTCGGCATGCCGAAGGAAGCGATCGCCCATGGCGGTGTCGACAAGGTTCTGCCACTCGACAGGATCGCGCTGGAAATTCAGGCCGAAGACCGCCGCCGCTGATGGCGCGACCCTTTTTTACCCGGCATTAACCAAACTCGCCAATGATGGCGGTAACACCATGCGACAGGTGCGTTCCGCGAGGCATGACCGTCTCCGCCCAGTTTTCCGGATCATGCCATGCCAGTTATCACCTTCGCGAACACCAAGGGCGGCGCCGGGAAAACCACGGCGGTTCTTCTCCTGGCGTCCGACTTGGCGCGGCGCGGATCGCGGGTTTGCGTCATCGATACCGATCCACAGCGCTGGATTTCCCGCTGGCGTGAAAAGGCCGATGCGCGTGTCGATTTTTCAGTCATCACCTATGTGACGGCGGCGACGTTACAGCAGCATGTCATCGACAGCCGCCGTGCATTCGATCATGTCATCATCGACCTGCCCGGTGCGCAATCGCCCCTGCTCGCGACTGCGATCGGTCTCTCCAACCATGTGCTGATACCCGTTCAGGGCAGCACCATGGATGCGCAGGGCGGGGCGCAGGTGCTGGAGCTGCTGCGTTATCTCGATGAAAAGGCGAATATCCGGATCGAACATTCCGTCGTGCTGACCCGCGTCAATCCGCTGGTCACGACCCGCGCGCTTCTGGCCGCACGGGAACTGCTGGCGCAAAGGAATGTACGTGTTCTCGATACGCCGATTTTCGAACGTTCTGCGTTTCGCGATATGTTCGAATTCGATGGATGCCTGCATATGATGAAAGCCGGCCATGTCAGCAATCTCGACAAGGCTCTGCAGAATGCCGAAGCTTTTGCCGCCGAGGTTCTCCGTCTCCTTGAGGCCTCCAGCAAAAAAAGCCCTGGCAAACTGATGCAGGCGGCCTGACGCCGGGAACCCTGCGCAGTAAAAGCGCCCCATCGATCCCGTTTAGATCGAATACGCTCTAGAAAAGCGCGTCGGCAAACAGATCGTCGTCATCTTCGACGGCGGCGGGTGCTTTCTGCCCGGGCGCAAGATCGACCGGCAAGTAGCGAAGATGCACGTCGCGCTCCTGCGCCATCGTGTAGATCTTGTAGATGCGTGTCGAAAACGGCTGGATTTTCTCTGCGAAGCCGGAAATGTCTCCGGCGCCGCCGGCGGCCAGCCCGCTTGCCACGTGATGGCATTCTTTCAGGACATCGCCGAGTTCGCTCTCGAAATCGAGCTTGATCACGGCGGCACTGATGCGGCTGAAAACGGCCTGACCTTCCGTGGCGAGATTCTGCAGACCGGTTTCCATCTGACCCTTGGCGTGGCTTATGGCTTCCAGTGCTTCGCTCAATGGTTCCCGCAGGTCACCGGCGCTCCGGTTCTCAGCCGTCTTCAGATTTGTAATGACGCTTTCGATCCGGTGGAGATCGGCAACGATCGAATCCGCCGGGCTTTCCAGCTTGTCGGCAAAGACCCGCAGCTCGCCGCTGACGACATTGACCGACCGGCCTTCGTCGCCCAGTTTCGAGCAGCGCAGGTTTGAGTTCAGCGCCATATAATGGATTTCAGTCTTGATCGAGCGCAGCACTTCAATGCCGTGCAACAGGTCCTGTGCGGTACCGGTAACGGAAGCGACGACCGCATTGGCATCCGCCATGCCTTCCTGAACGCGCCCGGCCAGATCGCACGCCTTTGCTATGTCCTTCTCAAGCAGCTGCAACGCGCTGCCGCCATCATTGGCAGCATCTTCCACCAGGGTGTCGCGCAGTGAAAGAATGGTTGCGGCATCGTCGGCGAAACTTGAGATGCCTGCAAAGATTTTGCGGCAATCCTGCTGGAAGGTGGTTGCCATCTCGTCGATCTGGGCGCTGACCATCTCGAAAACGGTGTCGTAAAGAGCGTCCATTTCGGCGGAATTTAACGCCTGCGCCTCTTCGGAATTCAGATAATCGCTGAACAGGGCGAGTGTCGTCTGCACATGTTCGACACGTTGGCGGGTGATGTCGCCGATCTGGAGGGAGGACAGCGTTGCCGCTATCTTGCCCTGCACGCCCTGCGCGACGGATTTCACCTTGGCCGCCATGGCCGTCATGGCGCGATGCTGTTCGCCGATGCGACCGGAATTTGTCTTCAAACCTCCGACGATGCCGGGGATCGTTACTTCGAAATCGGCGCCGATGACGGATGAGACGTCGCGCGCTCTGGCAAGCTGCTTGTGCATGAGATCGAGATATTGCGCGAATTTGCCGACTTCAGTACCGCCGAAATGGATGCGCTCGCGGATTTCCTCGGCAAAGGAGGAAAATTCGGCGATGCCTGCGCCGGTAATCTTTACTGTGACCGCAAAGGTTTTCAGGTAACGGATCGTCTCGCGGATATCATCGACATGGCCGTTTGCAGACTTGCAAAGGGAACTCATTTCAACGAAGGCGGCCTGTCGCAACTGTTCGGTTTCCGGCAGGCGGACCATGTCCTCAATGGTCTTTTGCATGTTGGCCACTGCCGCATCCGCGGTATCGCCGTCCATCGAACCCGTCATGCGGTCCAATATGGTGATGAGCTGGTTCAGGATGTCCATGACTGAAACGAGCACGGAGCCGCCTTCGAGAAAGGTCTTCTCGATACGAGACTGTGCGGTTGCAAGGCGCGCGGTCAGGTACGCTTGCGGATCACTGGCTTCAGCTTTTGGTTGATTTTTCACGACGGTACTGTTTCCCATACTCGGATGGCGTGATCCTAGAGAGCAGGAAGAAACGGACAGTGAATATTCTGAGTTGATCGGGAGTTAACAACTCAATTGGTTGACGAATTCCTCTCCCCCTGGAAGGCCTTCTCGGGGCTTATCGAATCTGGAGGTGGTCGGTGCCTACCGGAAAAGTCAGTTGTACCCTTGCGCCATCGCCCGGCATCGAGCTGATATGCGCCTCGCCGCCGCTCTGCCGGACGAAGCCGTAGACCATTGCAAGGCCGAGGCCTGCCCCGCCGTGTTCCTGCCGGGTGGTGAAATAGGGCTCGAAGGCCTTGTCCACCGCCTCGGGCGTCATGCCCACTCCCTCGTCGGTGACCGCGATCACAAGTGCATCCTTCTCGGAAGCGGCGCTGATCGAGATCAGGCCACCATCGGGCATGGCCGCTGCCGCATTCAGGCAAAGGTTGAGGATGGACTGCTCGAGGAGGGCAGGGTCTAGCGCAATCGAGGGAAGATCCTCGTCAATCTCCAGCGCAATCCGGCATTTCGGGCCGACTGCAATCTCAAGGATATCGGCCATGCCGCGCAGCAGGTTTGCGACGTTGATGCAGCTCGGATGAATGGGCTGCTGGCTGCCGATGGTCAGCATGCTGCTGGCCAGAGAACGGCCGCGATCCGCCGCCTTCCGGATACGGGCGATGTGGCGTTTCTGGCGATCGTTGAAACCAGTTTCGCGCTCCAGCAGGCCGAGGCTGCCGGTGATGATGCCGATCATGTTGCCCACTTCATGACTGACCTGATGAGTCATGCGCATGATGCCATCAAGCCTCTGGGCTTTTGCGGCCTCCGCCTCCTGACGATCGAGAGAAGTTACATCCCGGGCGAGCAGCACGATACCGCCATCCGGCTGGCGTGACATCGATACTTCGATCACTCGTTGATCTCCGGTGCGATGGCGCACGACTGCCCGGTCCATCAACTCGCCTCGGCCGCTCTCGAAAGGGAACAGTGCGGGATCGATCTCCGGTATCGGTTCGACAAAACGGCGAAGCGGCAGCTTACGCGACGAGCCGGAACGACCGACAAGTTCTATGATCCGGCGGTTCATGGTGATTGGCCGACCGGTCGGATCGAACAGCGCTATTCCCTCATTCATGTTGCGGAAGGTGGAGCGGATGGTTCGGGCCGCCGCTTCCGCCGTGCGCCGCAGGCGGGAGACACGATCGACGCTGTCATGGAAAGCCCGGAAAGCATCGAGCAGGCGGATCAGTTCCGTCTCCGATCCGGTGTAGGATGGCGGGCCGACATCCTTTTCACCCTTGGCGAGCGCGTTCATGCCGTTGGAAAGCGTCGCGATCCCGCGCGAGACACGCATCACTGATCGAATCGAGAATGTTGCCATGACCAGAACTAGAAGCGAAGCGACTGCGACGATGACCAATAGCCGGCTCAGAGCGTCCGAGGTCGAGATCAGGTCCTCGTTGAGGCTGCGGGCAACCGCATCGCTCTGCGTTTCGGTGACATGGGACAGATCGCGCGACACAATGTGAAGCCGCGACACCGAGGCGCGGATCGCAAACATTTCCAAGAGGTAACGGCTCTGCGCTTCAAAGACCCGCTCATAGGGTTGCAGCTCGGCCACGGGGAGCCGCTCTCCGGGATAACCTTCCTGGCGCGCGGTGGTTTCGGCAACATAGCGGCGGCGCAGTTCACCAAGCTGAAAGAGGCTGTCGGATGCGGATGCGGCCTGCACGATGCCGTTCATCCGCCGGCGCAGTTCGGGATCGGTGATGCCGCGACCCGTGGCAATTTCGCCAAGCGCGGCTGCCGCTTCCGCCTTGTGGCCCTGCGCCGCATCTGCATCCTTTGCCAGATCCAGCGTCTGTGTTCTGATCAATTCAAGGAGTTCGACGATGCGCTCGTTGGCAAAGCCGCGGGCGACCCGATCACCGTTGCCTGGCCCTGTCATCTCCAGCAGGATATCGACCTGCTGGACCACGGACCGGCTTTCGCTGGAGACGCGATAGGGCGAGGCGGCATTCATCAGGAAAGGTGCGCTCGAGACGAGGTCGGAGACCTGCCGCGAAACCAGCGATGCCTTGGCAAGGCTGGAAAAGGCCTGCAGGCCGTAGGCGGCCATTTCATCGCGAGCGCGTTGCAGGCCGTAGATGGCGATGGCGGATAGGCTGAAGACGAGGATGCAGATGAAGACGATCGCAAAGGGCAGGCGAAAGGCGATCGAGGAAAGGAAGGAACGGCTGATCACGGAGAAAGCTCGCCCTCGTCGGTGTGGAGCACATAACCCCTGCCGCGCCGCGTCTTGATGTGACGCGGCAGATCGGGGTTTCGCTCGATCTTGCGCCTCAGCCGCAGCACCAGCACATCGACGTTTCTATCGATATAGCGGTCGCTTTCCGAGCCAAGCCTGTCGAGGATCTGGGAGCGGCTGACGGGCTGGTTGGGCGTTTCGGCCAGAATTTCCAGAAGTGCGAATTCGGCACTTGTCAGCGTTCTGCTGCGATCGGTCAGGCAGACGGCCTGTCGGGCATTGAGATCAATCGCCCAGTCGCTGAGGAGCAATGCCGCCCGGCCGTGGTCGCGCTCACTGTCCTTTTCCTGCTTCAAGGAGGGGATCGTCCGGCGCAGAACGGCCTTGATCCGTGCCGTGAGTTCGATCGGTTCGAAGGGTTTGACGACATAATCGTCGGCCGCTGTTTCCAGGCCGAGAACCCGGTCGGCGGCGCTGCCGGCAGCCGTTACCATGACGATGCCGATATCAACCTTGCTGCGTAGTCTCTGGGCAAAGGTGCGGCCGGAGGTGCCGGGCAAGTTGTGGTCTACGAGCACCAGCTGCATCACGTCCTTCGCCAATATCTCGTCCGCTTCCTCGGCGGAGCGCGCGCAGGTGGGCAGCCAGCCCTCGGCCTCGACGAGGTCCGAGATAAGCTCTGCCATATCCGGATCGTCCTCGACGATCAGAATGCGAACCTTCTGATTAAGCACTGCGTATTCCTCCCGCCATCATCATAGGCGCGGCAGACGCGATCTTCAAAGCCTAGCTGGTTATCCGCCCTGTCATATTTGTAATATCTGTAATCTTGTTCGGAAAGATTGGTAACCATTCTTCGATTGCGGTGCGGTCAGGATGTGACATGCTAATGGCGGAGATTGGAACGGGGAGGTTCCAAGCAGGGAGGCTCAGTTGAGAGCATTGACCGCACTTGCGGCGAGCATGGCCTTATGGCTGTGCGGCGCAGGGCATGGCATGGCCGCGACGAAGTTGAACGTCCTGTGCGGCGTCGACGAGGCTTGGTGCGTGACCATGCAGCGGGCTTTCGAAGCGCGGATGGGGGTCGAGATTTCGATGGTTCGCAAGAGCACCGGCGAAATCCTCGATCAGATTCGTGCCGAACGCGCCCATCCGACTGTCGACGTCTGGTGGGGCGGTACCGGCGACACTCATTTGCAGGCGGGTTCGGAAGGCCTTCTGGAAGAGTATCAGCCCGCCCATCAGCAGGATCTGCTGCCATGGGCGCAGAATTTCAATGCGATGTCGGGATCGAAATCGGCCGGAATCTATGCTGGTGCGCTCGGTTTTGCCTATAATTCGGAACTGCTCGCCAAGAACAATCTGCCGGCCCCGACATGCTGGAAGGATCTGGCGAAGGAGATTTATCGCGGCCATATCCAGACCGGCAACCCGAACTATTCGGGCACGGCCTTCACCATGCTTGCCACGCTTGTCCAGCTCTTTGGCGAGGAGGAGGCTTTCAGTTTCATGGGCAGGCTTAACCAGAATGTGGTGAGTTACACCAAGGTCGGCTCGGCGCCCGTAAAGGCGGCGGCGCGGGGGGAGGTTCTGATCGGGATTTCCTTCATGCATGACGCCGTGACACAGAAGATCGAAGGCTTTCCGCTGGTGATCGTCGCCCCTTGCGAGGGAACCGGTTACGAGATCGGTGCGGTCAGCATCGTCAAGGGCAACCACAACGATGCGCTGGCGCAGGCGTTCGTTGAATTCGCGCTGACCCCGGAAGGACAGGCGACCGGGGCAAAGGCGGGGCAGAACCAGGTGCCATCCAACGCCCGGGCGACATTGCCGCTGACGGCGCCCGATATATCGATGATCAAGATGGTGGATTACGACTTCGCCACCTTTGGCCAACCCGAAGAGCGAAGTCGATTGTTAAGCCGCTTCGACAACGAAATTCACCCGACCCAGTAGGGGTCAGCAATCCAAGACCGAAAAGACAGACAGCGTGGCAGCACAAGATGCCGCGACAGGCAGCGCCATGTTTGTGGACTGCCGAACCATTCAGACGCAAGCTACAGGAGGATAACCATGCGACTGACGATACTTTCCACATTGCTTTTTGCCGGTACGGCACTCGGCACCACATCGGTGCAGGCGGCAGGCGAGCTTAACCTGATATGCTCTGCCGATGTCGTCATCTGCGAACAGATGAAGGGCGATTTCGAAAAGTCGCATGACATCAAGGTCAATATGGTTCGCCTGTCTTCCGGCGAAACTTATGCCAAGGTGCGTGCGGAAGCCCGCAACCCGAAGACCGATATCTGGTGGGCTGGCACCGGCGATCCGCACATGCAGGCGGCCTCCGAAAACCTGACGCTTGAATACAAGTCGCCGATGCTGGATCAGCTGCAGGACTGGGCCGTCAAACAGGCGGAAAGCACCGGTTACAGAACCGTCGGCGTTTATGCCGGCGCGCTGGGCTGGGGTTACAACACCGAAATCTTCAAATCCAAGGGTTACAAGGAGCCGAAGTGCTGGGCCGATCTGCTGGCACCGGAACTGAAGGGCGAAATCCAGATCGCCAATCCCAACTCTTCGGGCACAGCCTATACGGCGCTTGCCTCGCTCGTGCAGATCATGGGCGAAGACCAGGCGATCGATTATCTGAAGAAGCTCAACGCCAACATCTCGCAATATACCAAGTCCGGCTCCGCGCCGGTGAAGGCGGCAGCGCGTGGCGAGACGGCACTCGGCATCGTCTTCATGCATGATGCCGTGGCACAGACAGCGGAAGGTTTCCCCGTCAAGTCCATCGCACCCTGCGAAGGTACCGGCTACGAAATTGGCTCCATGTCGATCATCAAGGGTGCCCGCAACCTCGAAAATGCCAAGACCTGGTACGACTGGGCGCTGAAGCCAGAGGTCCAGTCACGCATGAAGGACGCCAAGTCCTTCCAGCTTCCATCCAACAAGACCGCGGAAGTGCCGAAGGAAGCGCCGAAGTTCGAGGACATCAAGCTCATCGACTACGACTTCAAGACCTATGGCGACCCGGCCAAGCGCAAGGCGCTGCTGGAACGCTGGGACCGCGAGGTCGGTGCAGTCGCAAACTGATCTGAACTCCGGCGATCGGCATCCCGGCTTTTGAAAGCCGGGATGCCCGCCGTTCTTTCATCGGCATGAAATAAGCGAGGTCGGCCATGACACGTGGCAATCGCAGGCTGAACATTGTCCTGGCGCTCGGGGCTTTTGCCCTGGTTTTTCTTCCCTGGTATCGCATTGAAGGCGGCTTCTTCAGCTTCCGCTGGCTGTCTGAGTTTCTCTCTTCCCCCAGCAATGCGCCCGGTGTGCTGCAAATATTGGTTTATGGAAAACCCTGGCTTGCCGGTGCCGGCCTGTTTTTCCTTGCCGGATGCCTTGTCCGCCCGATTGGCGATCCGATGCTGCGGGGCAAGCTGCTTGCGTGGATTGGTGCTGCCGGTCTCGTGGTTCTGATTTTGCAGGGATTGGCGATCGGCTTTACCGGCTGGACATGGAGCGTCAGTGAAAACCTGTTCGGCGTGCTTTCCGATGGCCAGCCCGCCATGGGCGCCGGTGCCGTCGTCATGTCGCTGGTCTTTGTGCTTTTCTTTGCCTTCGGGCTTGCCGAACGCGGCGTGATGAAGGGCGATGCCTTTGTCGTCGGCTCGATTTCCATTCTGGCCTTCCTCGTTACCGTTTTCGTGTTCTATCCGATCGGCAGCATGCTGATCGCATCCGTTCAGGATTTCGATGGCTCCTTTAATGCCGATGGCTTCATCCGCAATATTCAGGATCCCGGCATCTGGAGCCTTGGCTGTGTCACGGGTGAAGAGCGCTGCGGCGTTGCCTGGCGAACGCTCTTCCTCGCCTTGATGACCGCCTTCGGCTCCACAGTGCTTGGGTTGGGTTTCGCGCTGGTCGCCACCCGCACCCGTTTTCCGTTCAAGAAGGGCCTGCGCCTTCTGACGGTTCTGCCGATCATAACGCCGCCTTTCGTCATCGGTCTTGCCCTGACGCTGCTCTTCGGCCGCGCCGGTGTCGTCACTGAATGGCTTTCCTATCTCTTCGGCATCGAACCCGGCCGCTGGCTCTACGGCATGACCGGCATATGGATCGCGCAGGTGCTCTCCTTCACGCCGATATCCTTCCTGGTGCTGATCGGTGTCGTCGAAGGTGTCAGCCCGTCGATGGAGGAGGCGTCGCAAACGCTTCGCGCCGACCGCTGGCGCACCTTCTGGCGCGTGTCGCTGCCGCTGATGAAGCCGGGTCTCGCCAATGCGTTTCTCATCGGCTTCATCGAAAGCATGGCGGATTTCGGCAATCCGCTGGTGCTTGGTGGCACGCATGGGGTGCTGTCGACGGAAATCTTCTTTGCCGTTGTCGGTTCGCAGAACGACCCTTCACGCGCCGCTGTTCTCGCCATTATCCTCCTGTGCTTCACGCTTTCGGCCTTCCTCGCCCAGCGTTTCTGGCTGGCCGGCAAGAACTTCGCCACGGTTACCGGCAAGGGCGACAGCGGCGCGCATATCGCGCTGCCACGCGGCCTGTCCATTGGTGTCCATGCCGTCGTCGTGCCGTGGATGGTCTTCACCATCGTCGTGTACGGCATGATCCTCGTCGGCGGTTTCGTGAAGACCTGGGGTCTGGACAATTCGCTGACGCTCGACCACTACATCCGCGCGTTCTCCGTCAGCTTCTCCAACGGCTCGATCGCCTGGACCGGTGTTGCCTGGAACTCGTTCTGGACGACCATGGAGATCGCGCTGGTGTCGGCGCCGCTGACCGCTGCCGTCGGTCTGCTGACGGCCTATATCATCGTGCGGCAGAAGTTTGCCGGTCGGAACATCTTCGAATTTGCCCTGATGATGAGCTTTGCCATTCCCGGAACGGTCATCGGCGTCAGCTACATCATGGCCTTCAACCTTCCGCCGGTGGAAATGACGGGATCGGCGCTGATCCTGATCGCCTGCTTCGTCTTCCGCAACATGCCGGTCGGCGTGCGCGGCGGCATTGCGGCAATGAGCCAACTCGACAAAAGCCTCGATGAGGCCTCGCTGACGCTGCGCGCCGACAGTTTCCGCACGATCAGGAAAGTGATCCTGCCACTGCTCCGCCCGGCGATCACGGCGGCTCTGGTCTACTCCTTCGTCAGAGCGATTACCTCGATCAGCGCCGTCATCTTCCTCGTCAGCGCCCAGTACAACATGGCGACCTCCTACATCGTCGGTCTCGTCGAAAACGGTGAATACGGTGTGGCCATTGCCTATTCCTCCATGCTGATCGTGGTGATGATCACTGTTATCACCGGCTTCCAGCTCATTGTAGGCGAGCGTCGCCTGCGCCGCGAAAACCGCGTCGCGGGACTGCCGTCCGCGTCCTCCGTTCCTCTCGCTCAGGAGAAAACCGCATGATTTCCGTAAAGCCCGGCTCCGTCACCTTTCAGAATGTCCGCAAGACATTCGGCGCCTTCACCGCCATCCCCGACCTTTCGCTCACCATCGAACCCGGCACGCTGGTGACACTTCTCGGTCCCTCCGGTTGCGGCAAGACGACGACGCTGCGCATGCTGGCGGGGCTCGAACATCCGACGGCCGGTCGCATTCTGATCGGCGACAAGGATGTGACCATGCTGCCGGCCAATGAGCGCGATGTCTCGATGGTTTTCCAGTCCTACGCGCTTTTCCCGCATATGACGGCGCTCGACAATGTCGCTTATGGCCTGCAATCCTCCGGACTGCGCAAGGCGGAAGCACGGGAGAAGGCCGAGGAAGGTCTGAAGCTCGTGGGGCTGGCCGGCATGGGACATCGTCTGCCTGCCGAGCTTTCCGGTGGTCAGCAGCAGCGCGTGGCGGTTGCCCGCGCTCTGGTGCTGGAGCCGCAGGTGCTGCTGCTCGATGAACCCCTTTCCAACCTTGATGCGCGTCTTCGCCGCCGGGTTCGTACTGAAATCCGGGAATTGCAGCAGCGGCTTGGTTTTACCGCTGTTTATGTGACGCATGATCAGGACGAGGCGCTGGCCGTTTCCGACCGGATCATCGTGATGAAGGAAGGCGAGATCGCCCAGTCAGGCGCGCCGCGGGAACTCTACGAGGCGCCGGCTTCTTCCTTCATCGCCGACTTTATGGGCGAGGCGAATGTCGTCGGCTGCGAGGTGGTCAGCCTTGAGGGCGCCGATGCGTTGATCCGCGTTGGGGGGATCGATCACCGTGTTGCGGCACGCAACGCCAAACCTGGCCCGGCAAAGCTTGCGGTTCGTCCGGGTTCGATTTCCATCGCCCAATCGGGCGGGCAGGGACTTGCCGGGCGGGTGCTGCACAGTGCCTATCTCGGCGGTCACGTCGAATATGAAGTCGAGACCGATATCGGCACGCTCTTCATCATCGACCATGCGGTCGAGACCAGTCTGCCGCCCGAAAGCGATGTCACACTCGGGTTCAAGAACCGTGGCATTGCCTTGATCCAGGCCTGAGTTTCAAAGCGTATCGCGGCGGCCCTCTCAAATATCCTTTGCGAGACGCAGCGCATCGTAGATCGCCGCATGTGTATTGCGTGCGGCGACCGCGTCGCCGATGCGGAAGAGCCGGTAGGCACCGCCAGGGTTGCGCTCGACGGTTTGGGCGGAGCCCTCCAGCAAGGCGTCGTAGGATATTTCGCCGAGGTTCCTGGAGCCCGGCTTGAGGTCGAAATAGAGATCGTCCAGCGGCACCGTGCCGTGATTGACGACGATCTGGTCCACGGTCCTTGATTTCGTCACGCCGCCATAATCGCTGCCGACGTGGGCGACGAGCTGGTTGCCGTTTCTTTCCGCCGCTTCCAGCCGATAGGTGACGGTGAAGGTGACGTCGAGTTTTTGCAGTGAGCGCATGTAAGGAACCAGGTTCATCGCCATGACTTCCGGCGCGAAGGCGCGATCCGGGGTCATGATCTCCACTTTTGCGCCCGCCTTTGCGAGAAATTCTGTTGCCTGCAAGCCCGCATGGTCGCCGGCATCGTCGAAAACCAGCACATTCGTTCCCGGCTTGACGTCGCCGGAAATGATATCCCACGAGGAAACGACCAGGTCATTGCCGTTTGAAAGCACATCGGTATGCGGCAATCCGCCGGTGGCGATGATGACGACATCAGGGCTTTCCGAGAGCACCGTGTCCGCTTCCGCCCAGCTGTTGAAATGAAAGGTAACGCCGAGCCTTTCGCACTGGCTCATGCGCCAGTCGATAATGCTGATCATTTCGCGGCGGCGTTCGCTTTGCGCGGTCAGGCGGATCTGGCCGCCCGGATCGTTTGCGGCCTCGAAGACGACGACCTCATGGCCGCGTTCGGCACAGACACGCGCGGCCTCCAGCCCGGCCGGACCGGCGCCGACGATCACGACCTTCAGGCTTTCCGTCGCCTTGGTGATCTCGTGCGGCATCGTTTCTTCGCGGCCTGTCGCCGGATTGTGAATGCAGAAGGCGAGGCCGCCCTGATAGATGCGGTCGAGACAGTAATTGGCGCCAACGCAAGGCCTGATATCGTCCTCCCGCTTTTCCATGATCTTGCGCACGATATGCGGGTCCGTCATGTGGGCGCGGGTCATGCCGACCATATCGACCTTGCCGGAGGCGATGGCGTATCTGGCGGTGGCGACATCCTGGATCTTGGCGGCGTGGAAGGTGGGGAAACTGGTTGCCGCGCGGATTTCGCCTGCGAAGTCCAGATGCGGCGCGTTCGCCATGCCCTGAATGGGAATGACGTCGGTCAGGCCGGGATCGGTGTCGATATGGCCCCTGATAACGTTGAGATAGTCGATCAGGCCGCTATCCCGCAACCGGCGCGAGATTTCGAGGCCTTCCGCCTTTCCGGTGCCGCCTTCAAGACATTCGTCGGCGGTATAGCGAACCCCGAGGATGAAATCGTCGCCGACACGTTCGCGCATCGCCCTGAAGACGTCGAAACAGAAACGCATGCGGTTGTCCAGCGAGCCGCCATAGGGGCCATCCAGCTCGTTGGTCAGCGGCGAGACGAACTGGTCGATGAGATGGCCATAGGCTTCAAGCTCCACCCCGTCCATGCCGCCCGCTTTCATGCGTTCCGCAGCGTCGGCGAAGTCCTTGATGATGCGTTCGATATCCCAATCCTCGATCTTCTTCGGGAAAGCGCGATGCGCGGCTTCCCGCTGGTGGGATGGTGCCAGCACCGGCAGCCAGTCGCCCTTGTCCCAGCGCGTGCGGCGACCGAGATGCGTCAGCTGGATCATGATCGCTGCACCCTCTTCATGCACGGCGTCGGTCATTTCCCTGATCCACGGAACGATTTCATCCTTGTAGGCCAAGAGGTTGTTGAAGACGGGCGGGCTGTCTTTCGAGACGGCTGCGGAGCCTGCCGTCATCGTCATGGCGACGCCGCCCTTTGCCCGCTCGAGCGTATAGGCGCGGTAGCGCCCTTTCGGCATGCCGTCCTCCGGATAGGCGGGTTCATGCGAGGTAACGATGATGCGGTTTCGCAGGGTGAGATGCTTTAGCTGGTAGGGCTGAAGAAGGGGGTCATTCGACATGGCGACCGTGCTCCGAGAACGTTTATGGGAGAAGGCTAAGCGGGAATGTACATAGGTGTCAATTAATAAAACACTTGTGTTTATGCATTCGACATGAGTGGACATTCGCCTTGTCGCGACCAGACCGATTTGCTAGGAAATCATCATGGAAGCGACATTGAACGAGACTGGTTGGCGCGGATCGCAGGAGGGCTGGCTTGAGGCCGCCTACCAGGCGCTTCTCGAATCCGGCGTGGATTCCGTGAAAATCCTGCCGTTGGCGAAAAAACTCGGTCTGTCGCGCACGAGTTTCTACTGGTTCTTCCGGGATCGGGAGGAGTTGCTGGCCGCACTCGTCTCCCGCTGGCGCGAAAAGAATACCGGCAGCATCGTCAGGCAGTCGGAGGCCTATGCGGAGACCCTGGCCGAAGCGATGCTGAATGTCTTCGATTGCTGGCTGGATGCCGGCCTCTTCGACAACAGGTTCGAATTTGCGGTTCGCAGTTGGGCTCTTCAGTCCGATGATATTCTTGCCGAGGTGCGTAAGGCTGATCAGACGAGAATGGATGCACTTTCGCGCATGTTCATGCGTTTTGGCCATTCCGAAAATATGGCGGATGTGCGTGCCCGCACCACGTATCTCGTGCAGATCGGCTATATCTCCATGCAGTCGGAGGAAGATATGGCCGTGCGCATGAAAAGGATCCCGGACTATATTGCGATCTACACCGGTGAGGTGCCGCAGCAGCGCGAGCTTGACCGTTTTTATGCAAGACATGGGTACAGGCCGGGATAAGGCATCCAAGGTGTGACGGTCGATTTGCGTCTGGCAGGAGGGTGAGAGAAGGATAGTCCGGCTCCTTGCCTGCAATGTAGCTGTAACATTCACCGACCAGTGGTGAGGACGGCAAGAATTCACCTTTGGGGAAAAGTCATTGCGAATCCTGCTTCTCGAGGATGAACCGGAAATGGCGCGGGCCATGCTCGAAGCCCTGCGACGGCGTGATGTGCTTGCGGATCATGTCAGGACGATTGCCGATGCCGACGCGCTGGCGCGTGACGGCTCTTACGATGTGCTGGTTCTGGATCGTCGCCTTCCGGATGGTGAAGGGTTGAACCTTGTGTCTTCGCTTCGCAAAGCCAGGCATTCGGTGCCGATCCTCGTTCTGACGGCGCTCGGAAGTGTCGATCACCGCGTTGACGGTCTTGACGCCGGCGCGGATGATTACCTCGCCAAGCCCTTTGCGATCGAGGAATTGCTTGCCCGCCTTCGGGCGCTGCACAGGCGCGGCCCTTCGCTTTCCAGCCAATATGTGAGCTTCGGAAATCTGAGCATTGATCCGAAGAGCAATGAAGTCACGGTTGCCGGTGCCATCATCGAGTTTCGGCGGCGGGAATATCTGGCGCTCGAGGCTCTGATGCGACGTCCGAACCGCATCGTGACGCGTTCCAATCTGGTCGAGGCGGTTTACAACCTGGATGATGAGATCGAATCCAACGCGCTTGACGCCCATATCTCCCGCATCAGGAAGAAGCTCGCGCAGGCCGAAGCCACCGTCGAGATAAGAGCCGTGCGAAACATCGGCTATCTCATCCGGGCGAATATATGAAGCAGGAGCGCAACCGATCCCTGCGGTGGGCGCTGATGAAGCGTCTTTTCGCCTTGCAGGCGTTCTTGCTCGTTCTGTTTGTCATCCTCCTCGTCGGCTGGATCTGGATCATTGATCCACGGCTGGAGGGCGCCAATGAAGAGGCTGTCCGCATCGTTGCGGAAAGCGTGACGAAGGATGGGCAGGGCCGGGCGCAAGTTTTGCCCACGCCCGGATTGGTCGAGCTGAAACAGCGCTATCCGAATCTTTGGTTCTTGGTGCGGGACGCCGATGAAATCGTCCTGCGATATGGAGAAATCCCAGTACCGGCTTTGGCGGCAGTTTTTCCGTCAAGCATCGAAAGGGCGCGTCTGGAAGCGGGGGAAACAGTCCGGGCCACCATGGAAAACCGCGATACGCCCGCCGGGCGGCTGCAATTCATTGCCGGTACGGAAAAAGGCATCCCGAATGACGGCCTCAGCCTATGGATCAGTATGCAGTTAGATCTGGAAAAAGATGCCAACGGCGAGATCCGCTGGCTTACTGTCTTGCCGGGTGTGGGCTTCGTCATTCTTATCGCCGTCGTGCCCATGCTGATCCTGACTGGTATCGCGACATTGATCGTGACCCCGAGGGCGGTCGGCCGTTCACTTGGCGGCCTGATGGAAACGGTCAGCCAGGCGCAATCCATCAATTTCGAGAACCGGTCTGCCCGTATCAATCGTTCCAAGGTGCCCAGCGAAATCATTCCCCTGGTAAATGCCTTCAACGTCGCGCTTTCCAAGTTGGATGAGGGATATAATCGCCGTAACCGCTTTCTTGCCGATGCCGCGCATGAGTTGAGAACGCCGATTGCAATCGCGCGGATCAGGGCCGATCTTTTGCCCGATGACGCGCTGAGCCGACAACTTCGGGCCGATATCGATCGCCTCACACGCGTTGCGCACCAGTTGCTGGAGATGCAGGCGGTCGGCGTGGTGGAATTACCCGCCGAGCGGCAGGACCTGAACATCCTTGTCGAGCGCATCGCGACCGATCTCGCGCCGATTGCGATGGATGCCGGTTACGAGTTCGATTTCGAGCCAAGTGAAGGAGAGGCCGTGTTCACGGTCCAGACTTCGATCATCGAGATGGCGGTCGTCAATCTCGTTCGCAACGCAATCGATCATGGCGGCGGCAAGGGTGCTATCACGATCCGGGTCGGTGCTGCGGGCTTCATTGACGTTTGCGATGAAGGGCCGGGCATCCCCGTCTCGGAACGCGAGCAGGTATTCGAGCCGTTTCACCGCGTCAATACGAACTCGCCAGGAGCCGGCCTCGGGTTGAATCTGGTCCAGAAGGCGGCAGAGATTCATTGCGGACGCGTTGTCTTCCTCGACCTCAATCCCGGTTTTTGCGTCCGGCTGGAAATTCGCTCGGTGGCTTCGAAAGATGCTGCGGCTGATACTGTCTAGCTGACGGGATTTTAAGCGATCAGGCATGTTTCCCCGGCTTTATCACCACCAAGTTCTAGGATGGAAACGGCGTCACGGGTGCCGACTGCTGGAACCAGGGCTATCGGGTTGGCGCCGGCGTCGAACAGAGCTTCGGCGGCGGCCTGTCGGCCAAGTTTGGCGAGCGGCAGGTCGAAGTCCGATCCAAATGATCACGTCATCAAGGCCGGCCTGAACTACCGCTTCTGACCGGCCCATCCGATGAGAAATCCCAGGGAGAACGTTCCAACGAAAACCGCCGCTTCAAGCATCAAAGCGGCGGTCAAAAATCTGGGAGGGCTGAGTTTGAAATCCGGGAACAATCACTCGCATTCGAGTGACGGTTGCCGGAAGCTCGTTACATACCATTCGCCGCCGGAATTGCGTGTGTAGAAAGTGTAGAAGCAGTCTATGCGCTCGACATAACCCGGCGTCTCGGACACTTCGTAACGCTCTCCGCGCCGTGTTGTCCGCACTTCGCCACTTGATGATCCGGCTACAGCCTGTGTCTTGTTCTTCCGCCACTGGTAGGCCTGCTGTCCACCGCCAAGGTTATAGATATTGTCCGGCGGCCCATAGTCTAGCATCACGCTGGTGATGGGTGCGCCGATGTAGCTTTTCATGACTGTCGAGGCGCAGGCCGAAACCAGGATCGATGCTGTGACAAGGGCGAGCGTTGTCAGGTAGGCGGGTGACAATCTCTCGGACATGGGCAATTTTCCTCCGCTGTGGTGAGTTGCCACAGGGATAGGAACCAGCCATTACAAGTACATTGCACGCGAAGGTCGTGACGGGTCAGCGGATCCTTTGGGGATCAGAGACCGGCAATGTTGCGGCCGATGTGGCGCAGGATGCTTTTGAAAAGTTTCACTTCGGCCGGGTCGAGGCCTTCGATCGCGGTCTTTTCGAACATGGCGGCGATTGGCATCAGTTCCTCGGCAAGTTCTTCACCCTTTGGCGTCAGCGTGATGCGCACGATCCGCGCATTGTCGACAGGTCGCTCGCGGCTGACGAGGTTGCGTCTCACGAGCAGGCCAACAAGCCGGGAGAGCGTGGAAATCTCCACCGACACGAGGTCTGAAAGCTCGGTCAGCGTTTTGCTTTCCTGTTGTCTCAGCGTTGCCAGCACACGATACATCGGCAGGGTGATGTCATAGGATGCCAGCCTCAGGGAGAAGCGCTCTCCAAGCCGAACACCTACCCAGTTGAGCAGGTAGGGTACCGAGTCAGTGAACTGATAAGACACAAGCAAAACCCCGTTTTGAGAAACACGTGCGCGGATGACGTGGCGCACCCATCGGCTGTACCGGCATAATCTATCAGTTTCAATAGTTTCGCTCCAGAAGACCGGGGACGGCGAGGCCATATCGCAGCTTCCCCCCGCCATTAAACATTTGCATTGACAAATGTTGCAAATGAAAATATTTAAGAATGCAGGATTTGGGAGGATCTCATGACATCAGCACTGTTTGGCCTGAACAATCTTGCGCCTGAAGGCGTCGGCCAGAATTTCCGCACGACGATGCGCCGTTTTCCGGCGACCGTGACGGTCATCACTGCCTGTGCCACGGGTGATCAGCGCGATCACGGCATGACGGTTACCGCCGTCACCTCGGTTTCGATGGAGCCGCCCTCTCTTCTGGTTTGCCTGAACAACCGCACGTTTCTGCACGAATTGCTGCTCTGCCGGCCCGATTTCATCGTGAATGTACTGACGCAGGACCAGATTGCCTTGTCTGATGCTTTCAGCGGCAAGGTTTCACCGGAGGAGCGTTTCCGCAACGGCGAGTGGCAGCGTCATGACAACGGTGTTCTTTATCTGCCCACGGCCCATGCCGCCATCGCCTGCCGCCGTGTCGCGGCAATGCCATATGGAACGCATACGGTGTTTATCGGACAGGTGGTGTCGGCCGATGTAAGCGAGACGACACGACCGCTGCTTTACGAAAATGCCCAATATTGCGCCGCAAGCCCGGCAGGCCTGTCCGCCTGATATTTCCCGGCTAGACTATTCTCGGAGGAGACAATCATGAACGATATGAGCCATGCGCCGCAGCCGGCGCAAACGAACCCGCATGTCCGCCTCGTCGGTCGCGTTGCCGGTGTAGCGGATCTTTTCCGCTCCAGCGCCCGACAAACAGAGGAGGCGCGCCGCGTTCCCGCCAGTCATATCGCGGCGCTGCGCGGCATCGGCTATTTCGACGTCGTCAAACCGCGGGCTTTCGGTGGGCAGGGCGGTGAATTTGCCGAGCTTGTCGAAGCCAATATCGAGCTTTCGGCGGCCTGCGCGTCGACCGGCTGGGTTGCCGGCCTGCTTTCCGCCCATCAATGGCTGCTGGCGATGTTTCCAGAGAATGCGCAGGCGGATGTCTGGGACGAAAACCCTGACGCGCTTCTGTGTGGTTCCTATGCGCCGGTAAAGATGGCGGAGGCCGCTGACGGCGGTTACCGCCTGAGCGGCAAATGGGCCTTTGCCTCGGGCTGCGAGAATGCCCAATGGTCTCTCTGCGCCGCCATCCTGCCGCCGCAGGGCGAAGGCAGGCCGGTTCCGGCCTTCCTTCTCGTGCCTGCAAGCCAATATGCCATTGAAGACACGTGGCATGTGGTCGGACTGGCCGGCACGGGTTCCAAGACGCTGGTTCTCGATGATGTCTTTGTTCCCAAACATCGGGTTCTGACCTTTCCGGACGCGACCAGCGGCCACACGCCGGGCGGGCGGTTTTATGCGCAGGAAGGTCTCTTCAACATGCCGCTTCTGACCGGCATTCCTTCCTGTCTCGCCTCGACTGGCGTCGGTGCGGCCAAGGGTGCCCTGGCAGCCTATGTCGATCATGTCGGTGGCCGGGTGACCCGCGGTGCGGTGGCGGGCGGCAATAACCGCATGGCGGAATTTCCAACCATCCAGCTGCGTGTCGCGGAAGCCGCTGCGAGCGTGGATGCCGCTTGTGAAATCCTGTTGCGCGACGTTGCGCGGGCTCAGGCACTCTCACAGGCAAGGCTTGAAGGGCGGGCGGAATTTTCGGTGGACGACCGGCTATTGAGCCGTCGCGGCCAGTCCTTTTCGGTCTCTCTGGCGCTGCGCGCCGTGCAGGCACTCAACGATTCCACCGGCGGTGTCGGGCTTGATCTTTCCAATCCGGTCCAGCGGGCCTGGCGGGATGCGAATGCGGTGGGCCGCCATATCAGCATGAACTGGGATGCCGTGGGCACCATGATCGGCCAGAGCATGCTCGGCCTGGAACCCAAGGGCCAATATTGACCGCACATGTGGCGGCAACTGAACAGCGATTTTCGGAGGAAATAACATGCAAGGCAAGGTCGCTCTCGAAGAGCATTTCGCAATCCCGGAAACACTTCAGGATTCGGCCGGGTTCGTGCCCGGTGATTACTGGAAGGAACTGCAGCATCGCCTGCTCGACATTCAGGATACGCGCCTGAAGCTGATGGATGCGCATGGCATCGAAACCATGATCCTGTCGCTGAATGCGCCGGCGGTGCAGGCTATTCCCGACAAGAAGAAGGCGATCGAGATTGCGCGCCGCGCCAATGACGTCCTGGCTGAAGAATGCGCCAAGCGGCCGGACCGCTTCCTCGCCTTCGCAGCCCTGCCGTTGCAGGACCCGGATGCGGCGACCGAGGAGCTTCAGCGCTGCGTCAACGATCTCGGTTTCGTCGGCGCACTCGTCAACGGCTTCAGCCAGGAGGGCGATGGCCAGACACCGCTTTATTACGACCTGCCGCAATATCGTCCATTCTGGGGCGAGGTGGAAAAGCTTGATGTGCCTTTCTATCTGCATCCGCGCAATCCGCTGCCGCAGGATTCCCGCATCTATGACGGCCACCCCTGGCTGCTTGGCCCCACCTGGGCGTTTGCGCAGGAAACGGCGGTTCACGCGCTGCGCCTCATGGCATCAGGCCTGTTCGATGAGCATCCGCGCCTCAACATCATTCTTGGCCATATGGGCGAGGGCCTGCCCTACATGATGTGGCGCATCGACCACCGCAATGCCTGGGTGAAGCTGCCGCCGCGCTATCCGGCCAAGCGCCGTTTCATGGATTATTTCAACGAGAATTTCCACATCACCACCTCTGGCAATTTCCGCACCCAGACCCTGATCGATGCCATTCTGGAAATCGGTGCCGACCGCATCCTGTTCTCCACCGACTGGCCCTTCGAGAACATCGATCATGCCTCCGACTGGTTCAATGCGACGAGCATTGCCGAGGCCGACCGGGTAAAGATCGGCCGCACCAATGCGCGCCGCCTGTTCAAGCTCGACGGAGCCTGAGCCATGCAGCCGTTCGTCTATACGACGGCCCCGGCCCGCATCGTCTTTGGCACGGGTAGCTCCGTGGGGGTGGCGGAGGAAATCCGTCGCCTCGGGCTGTCACGGGCGTTGGTGCTTTCCACACCCCACCAGAAGGGCGATGCGGAGGCTTTGGCCGCCCGGCTTGGCCAATTGGCTGCCGGTGTTTTTTACGATGCGGCCATGCACACGCCGGTCGAGGTGGCGAAAAGGGCGGTCGAGGCTTATCGCGCTGCCGGTGCCGATTGCGTCTTGTCGCTCGGCGGCGGCTCTACCACCGGTCTTGGCAAGGCCATTGCCTTGCGCACCGATGCGCCCCAGATCGTCATTCCAACGACCTATGCCGGTTCTGAGGTGACGCCCATTCTTGGCCAAACGGAAAATGGCGTGAAGACCACCCTGCGCGGTCCGGAAATCCTGCCGGAAGTGGTGATTTACGATGCCGAACTGACACTTGGATTACCGGTTGGCATCAGCATGACCAGCGGGCTAAACGCCATGGCCCATGCGGCAGAGGCGCTTTATGCTCGGGATCGCAATCCCATCGCCAGTATGATGGCGGTGGAAGGGTTGCGGGCGATGATCGAGGCGCTTCCCGGTGTGAGGATGGAGCCGCAAGATACCAAGGCGCGCGAAACGGCGCTTTACGGCGCGTGGCTGTGTGGCACGGTGCTGGGCGCTGTTGGCATGTCGCTGCATCACAAGCTTTGCCACACGCTGGGCGGCAGTCTGGACCTGCCGCATGCGGAAACCCATGCGGTGCTTCTGCCGCATACCATCGCTTATGTGGAACAGGCGGTGCCGGATCAGCTTGCGCCGCTGGCCGCACTTGTCGGTGGCAGGGCAGGGACGGGTCTTTACGATTTTGCCGCCCGGCTCGGCGCGCCGGCAAGCCTTGCAGCAATCGGTGTTGGCGGGGAAGATCTCGACGCTATGGCCGAGCTTGCGACCGCCAATCCTTACTGGTGCCCGCGGCCAGTTGAAAAAACCGCGATCCGCGCCCTGTTGCAACGCGCCTTCGAGGGCGCAAGGCCGGAGTGATCCGGCAAGCAGGGAGCGGCAATGATGGGAGGAGGACATTATGGACATGAAAACGACCGGTGACGACGGCTATTTCGTCGAGGAACGTTCGGCCGAAACCGTGATCGCCCGTATGCGTGATTGTGACGATCCGCGTCTCAAGGAGATCATGGCGGTCGTCACCCGCAAGCTTCACGAGGCGGTGAAAGAGATTGAGCCGACTGAAGAGGAATGGATGAAGGCAATCCATTTTCTGACCGAGGTCGGCCGGATCTGCAATGAATGGCGGCAGGAGTGGATCCTTTTCTCCGATATTCTCGGCGTCTCCATGCTGGTCGATGCGATCAACCACCGCAAGCCGAGCGGCGCGTCGGAATCCACCGTTCTCGGGCCTTTTCATGTGGCCGATGCGCCTGAGATGCCGATGGGCGCCAATATCTGCCTCGACGGCAAGGGCGAGGACATGCTGGTCACCGGCCGCATTCTCGACACCGACGGAGTGCCGGTCGCAGGCGCCCGCATTGACGTCTGGCAGGCCAATGACGAAGGTTTCTACGACGTGCAGCAGAAGGGCATTCAGCCCGATTTCAACCTGCGTGGCGTATTCGTCACCGGTGAGGACGGACGCTACTGGTTCCGGGCGACGAAGCCGAAATATTACCCGATACCGGATGATGGCCCCGTGGGGCAGCTTCTGCGGGCCATGGGGCGTCATCCCTACCGACCAGCGCATCTGCACTACATCGTTGCGGCAGAAGGCTTCACTACGCTCGTCACGCATATTTTCGACCCTGATGATCCTTACATTCGTTCGGATGCAGTTTTCGGTGTGAAGGAAAGCCTGCTGGCCGATTTTCAGCGGGTGGAGGATGCGCAGAGGGCGCAGGAGCTGGGGTTCGCCAACGGCTGGTTCTGGTCGGTGGACCACGATTTCGTGCTCGCCCGATGACCGTCGGTAGCGACCGTCCCCGGCTCTATGTGCGTTTTGCGGAAAGTGATCCCGCTGCCGCTGAGCAAAGGTTGACGCAGATGAGTGCCCACAAGGCTCATTTACGCAACGAAGATGGCGTTCCGGAAGGATTCAGAATTCTCGCATCCGGCCCGATGCAGGCGGAAAGCGGAGGGTCTGCCGCAGCCCTCATCATTGCTGAAGCCCGCTGTATCGAGGACGTCATGGCTTTTAGCGACGCCGACCCTTTTGTCATTCACGGCGTCTATAACCGCATCCGTATTTTGAACTGGACGCCGACTTTGTCGAGGATTTCGGAGCTGGAAGGCGACTGAAATCCACGCCTGCAATAGCTGTTGACGATTGTTAATATTTCAATTGCAATTTTTGCAAACGCAACATTTAATCGAAGGCGGGTGATACCGGCGATATGTGTCTTGACAGGAGCGAGACGCACATCAGGGTGGAGCAAGCCGGGCACCCAGGGAGCAATCGCAGGAACGGGAAGACGTCGATCCATTCCGGGTGGCGCGTTCATGCGTGAAAGGGAGGAATATGTCCACGAACTATATGAGCGCCGCCTCGGTGCGGACGAAGAACCCGGCTGGCGTCATCGCGACATGCGGCCTGATGATCATGTTCGACGGTTACGATCTGGTCGTTTACGGCGCGGTTGCACCGGCGTTGCTGAAAGAAGGTGCATGGGCGCTCAATCCGGCCATGGTCGGGCGGGCTGCCGCCTTGACGCTGGTGGGCATGCTGCTCGGCGCGCTGTTTGCCGGCACCATGGCGGACCGTATCGGCCGCCGGAAGGTCGTTCTCATCAGCCTTGCCGGATTTTCAGCGATGATGATTGCCTCGGCCATGACGCCGAACTTTCTTGCTTTCGAAATCACGCGCTTCTTCGCCGGTCTCGGCCTTGGCGCGCTCCTGCCGACGGTTACCGCGCTCGTGCTGGAATTCTCGCCGCCCAAGCGCAGGGCACAGGCAAACTCCCTGTCGTTCCTCGGTTATCTTATCGGCGGCATCATTTCCGGCCTCATGGGTATTTTGCTTCTGGAGAGCTATGGCTGGAGGCCATTGATGCTGATAGGCGGCCTGCCGCTTATTCTTCTGCCGATCTTCATGCGGTTCCTGCCGGAATCGCCGGAATGGCTGGCAAGCAAGGGCCGGCAGGCAGAGGCAGACGGGATTTGCGACACTTACGGCCTGCAACGCATTACGCCGCATGCCAAGATCCAAAAGGGCGGCGTGGGCGCCCTCTTCTCGGAAGGCCGGCTGCTTTCGACGCTGAATGCCTGGGGCATTCACTTTTGCTCGCTTCTGCTGACCTTCGGCATGGTCAACTGGCTGCCCACCATCATGAACAAAATGGGCTACGACATCAGTTCGGCGCTCAGCTTTTCCATCATGCTCAATGTCGGAGCCGCAATTGGCATTCTCATCGGCGGGCGTTTCGCCGACAAGGGTAACGTTAAAGTGGTTGTGGCCGTCCTTTTTGCCATTGGCGCGGCCTCGATCTGGGCGTTGACGGTAAACAAGGGGCCGTTGCTCTATCTCTTCGTTGCCCTTGCGGGTGCGGGAACGATTGGAACCCAGATTCTTGCCAACGTTCTGGTCGGGCGGCTTTATCCTGTCCATATTCGCGGTACGGGTCTTGGCTTTTCCCTGGCCGTCGGGCGGCTGGGCGGCATCGCCGGTCCGATGATCGGCGGTCTCGTACTGCAACGGGGCCTGGCTCCGGAGTGGAACTTCTACATTTTCGGCTCGGTCGCGCTGGTCGGGCTGGCTTTGACCGTATTGACCCTGCTCTACCGCACTTCAGGCGACGGGCGGGTTTGACTAAGATGATGTTGGCCGCAGGGCAAAACCTGCGGCCAGCACTAATAGATGGTCTAACCTCTGCGGCGGCTGCGGAGTTGCCCCAACGTCGCGAGTGTATTGCCGCTGATGGACGTGCTGCCGCTGCCGAATAGAGCGAGACGCGGATCCGACGTTGCGTTGTTCGCTTCGAATGTCAGCAAAAAGCGATTGACCAGTTTTTCGACCTTCTTGGGGTCCTGCAGGTCCTTTATCTTCAGCTTCTTCTCGATCATCTTTGCCTGCGCATCCACCTTGGAGTTTGCGGTTTCTGCGGGAATTCCAAGGGCGGTGCGGGTGAACTCCGCAAGCGCATTGTCGGCGAGTATGTCGTAAGGATTGGAAATGCTGGCGGCCATGCGCTTGAAATAGAGCGCAAGGCGAACGCCGGAATTTTCTTCGCCGACCCGCTGTTCCAGCGTCTGCCGAACATATTTGTCGCGTGTTTCCATGAGGCTGCGGGTGTTCTGCACGCTCTGGCCGGCTTTCGCGACGATATTCCCCTTGGCGTCGAAATTGAAGGAGCCGGCAAGTGCGCGGAAGCGGGCATCCTTTTCGGTATTGGCGAAGCTTTTTGTGTCCTTGAGGTCGGACTTGAAGATCTTCTTGAGGTAGTCGGTGGTGACCGTTTTGGGGTCGATACGCTGCGCAATCAGCATAAAATCGAGAAGGCGGCGGTCGGAGAGCAATTGATCGACGGTTTCAATCGTTTCCATTTTCTGGCGATAATAGGTGACCTCCTTTTCGCCTTTCTCCCTGACCTTTTTGTCCTTGTCCCAACGGGTAACTTCCTTCAGATAATTTCGCGATATTCGGGTGATCTCGTTTTCCGACTGGGCGAGCCGGGGTGAGCCGATCTTGCCCTCGGCATCAAAGTTGAAAGCCTTGGCCAGCCGCACGAAACGCTCGTCTTTCAAAGTATAAACGTAACTTTTCGGGTCTGACAGATCGCTGGTAAATACCCGTTTCAGCGTGAAGGACGAGGCTTCTTCAGCGGTAATATCGAAGGCCTTCAGGGCGAAGTTTCGAATGATGACCGCGCCCTGCGCGTTCGACAGAAAATCCTCGAGATTTTTCGTCAGGCCGATATAGCGCTGGTAGTTCTTGATTGCCTTTTCGTCCGCTGCTTCGTCCTTGTCATCGTAACGGCTGAAGTAGAGGTTCATCATGGTGTTGAGCTGTTCGGCGGTCTGCGCGACCTTGCCGGTCTTGATCTTGCCATCCGCACCGAAATTGAAGGCGCGTGCCAGATCGACAAGACCTTTGTCCTTCTCCTTATGGATAGGGCTTTTCGGATCATTCGGATCCTGCAAGACGGCCCAGCCGATTTTCTTGTCCGTCTCATCATTGTCGGTCAGATTGAAGCTGACGATGAGCATCGTTCTCAGGCGCGCAAACTGCGTCATCTGGCTGGCCTCGGTGATGGTTTTCATCTTGTCCACGAAATACTCGCGGTTGAGAACAGCTCCGGCCTGCGTCAGGCGGGGATTTGAAAGAACGTAGGTTTCGTTAATCAGTCGCCTCTGCGCAGCCGTCTGCGCCGGCATGCCGTCATCTACGCGACCGTCGTCCCGGAAATTAAACGCGGCCGCCATCTCGAACAGTTTGTTGGCGTCGTTGATACGCTTGTTATATTGGCTGATCAGGTAGTCGATCTTTGCGAGCGCCGGTTTGTCGGTGGACGCGACGCCTGCACGTTCTATGCGCAGATCGGCCGCCTTTGCCTTCCACTCCGGGATCAATGACTTGTAGGTCTTGTTGATGTAGCTATCGGCATTGCTGATATCGCTCGTCAGAACGTTTTTGACGTGCTTGTAGCTGAAGGTCTCGGGGTCGATGCCGAAGGATTTGAAGATATAATCCCGAAGCCGCGTGTTCTTGAAGATATCGTCGACATGCCCGACCTTCTCGATGGCAATGTTGTAAAAACGGGTCTCTTCCTTTAATTCGGCGCCTTCCTGTTCGATCGTAGCGTGATAGGTGGCAATCAACCGGTCCTGCTGGGATTTTGTCTGAACCGATTTTTCCGCTTTGATCGTGCCGAAATCGAAAGAGGCAGCGAAGTCGCGGTATCGCGTATCCTTCAGTTTGTTGGCGAAGCTGTTCGGATCGTTGAGATTGCTTTCCAGCACCTTCTTCATGAAGGCGGTGGCATAGATCATTTCCTCCAGTCCATGTGCCTTCATGGCATAGGAATACAGCCGGAAGTCCTTCAGGAACGCGTCGAGGTTTTTGACCTTGCCGATATTATCCGCATAATATTTGGCGTCGCGCGATACGACGGGGTCGTTCGCGACGCGTTTCAGCGACAATTCCATATCACGGTTGTAAAGAGCGTAAGTCGTATATGCGGGCAGCACCATGTGTCTCCGAAAAAACTATGGCAAAATCTGTGCGTGAACCAGTTATGAAGCGGATAATTGCAGTATAGTCTTGCGCGTAGCTGTATAATTAAAAGTAATATTTAGAATAAATATTTTGTATTATTAAATTAGTTGAGATTTATATTGATTCTTTGCTGCGTGGCTGCGTTCAGATCGCGTGCAGGCAGAAGCGGCCCCAAGCGCCAACGCCAACACCACGCCGGCAGACAAAGGGGAAAGACTTGGCAAAAGCTGAGGGCGGCACATTTGTCCGGGCTGTTGGGACAGACATGCGAAAATACCGCTGGCAGCGTGTTCAGCGCTATCCTGAGGCAAGGCCGGATTAGAGGCTTTTTCTAGGGCAGTTCCGGGTACCGCTACGGGTTCTTGCGGGAGACGGGGGCGATGGTCGCCATCTGCAACAAAGTGCGCTCATTCGTGCGTTTGGCTCGCGCCAATGCATCGTCGCGGTCTTCCGGCAGCGTGTAGGTCATGTAGGACAGCGAGGTTTCGAGGTCGTTATTGTTGTGCCCGAGGATGGCCGCGAAATAGCTGTTCTTGGTGACATGGGGCGGCGCGAAATTGTGATACGCCACCTCCGCATAAAGGTGCCGCAAGCCATAGGGCTTGGGCAGTTCTTCCTTCGGCCAGAGATCCTCGAACAGATTAAAAACCGTGTCCCGAAGCAGCAGGCGGGTTTCCGATGAAAAATCGTCGATCGACATGCCGTGCCACAATTTTCCCTGCCCGCTTTCGCGCAGGCGCTGGTAGGCGGACAGAATGGTTGCGGAGCGTGCAAGGACCGGGATCTCGTAGGTAATCCCGAATTTCGTTCCTTCGCCCTGCTTCGTCTTGGCCTGGCCGTTAAACAGGATGCTCCATTTGGAAACGCCCTTGCCATAGGGGGCGGGTGAAAACTCGGCCTGCGTAAAGACCTCGTAGGGGCGTCGCCCCGTCATGCCAATCAGGCCGATGCCGATCATCAGCGGATCGCTGGACTTGAGACAATCCTCGCAGATCTTCAGCACCTGCCGGTAATTTTCGAACGTAATCAGCGCACCATGCTTATTGGCGATCTTCTCCATCTTGACCCGGCGCGCATCGTCGTACATCGCTGCATCGCCGGTGGCGATCTTCAGCATCGGATGGTCGTCACCGAAGGCTTCGCGGATGGCGTTACGATATTTGGTGATGTAGGAAATGATCGTCGTCTGGGCGCGGCCCTTCATGACGGCGATTTCGGCGTCCCACAAGGCCTGCATCTCTTCTTTCGAGCCCAGGCCGTTCATCGCTGCAATAAAATCCGCGATCCGCAAAAGCACTGTCGGCTTGCGGCCAGCGGTGTTGAACTCCGCCCGTTCGATCTTTTCGACAATGGAGGTCGCCACGCCGGTTTTCGGATAGTCGGCCCGCTCTATATAGGTCTTCAGCCGCTCCCGCAGCTTTTTCATGTTGCAGATGGCAAGCGGGGTGCTCTTTGCGCCAAATTCGGCCTTCAGGGCATAGCGATATTTCATGATGTAAAGTTCGAGCGTCTTTTCCGTGCGGCCATTGTCGAAATGGTAGCGGACCTCTGCGTCCCAAAGATCGCGGATTTTTTTGTTTCGCAACGTCTCGCTGCTTTTCATCGCCTCCCTGACCCGACCGACGAACTGGTCGATGCGTTCCACGAGAACTGGAGTTTTGGTCTTTCGTGCGAGCATGCGGCGGCCCCTGAACCGGTCGGGAAATATAAAATCTATGATTGGCAATCAACAGAAGCATGGTTGCGGAAATGCCATGGATATTCGCTGCCAGCATATTTCTTTTGAATAATAGTTTAATCGATTCCGCAAGTATGGCCGTGATGCGTGGACCCTTCAAGGAAGGTTTGCGAGCCGAGATCGGTAAGTCGGGGAGCCGACATCCTGCCGGCGGCGCTTCAGGTGATTGAATTCTGATGGAAGTACGGGCTTCGGGAATTCTCCCGAAGCCGCAGAGGTTGCGACAGCCTATTTCGGTAGCCGGGTTTTCAGGGAGGTCACGATGCGCTTGGCAAGCCCTTCATAGTCCTCATCGAAATGGTGGCCACCTTCGATGCCGACCGTCTCCACGCCCTTTGCCTTCAGGCCGGGGCAGGGGTCTTCATCCTCTTCCTCCGTGCCATAGACGCATTGCACCAGCTTCGGATCGATCTTGACGATGTCGTCGATGGTCTTGCCGCCCTTGCCTTCGCCGGCAACGCCGAGCCAGCCCTGGACGGAAATCTCGAAATCGACTTCGGTCGAAAGTCCAAGCAGCGTCAGCTGCACGACATGGGATTTCGCGCGTTCGGGCAGGAGATTATAGGTGGCGGGAATGATATCGGCGCCAAAGGAATAGCCGATCAGCACGACGTTTCGAACCTTCCATTCCTTGCGGTAGGTGTCGATGATGCGCGCAAGGTCATTGGCCACTTCCTGCGGCTGTTTTTCTTTCCAGAAGTAACGCAGGGCATCGACGCCGATCACAGGTATCCCCTGCTTTTGCAGCGCGCCGCCGACTTCCTCGTCCAGATCGCGCCAGCCGCCGTCACCGGAATAGATCACCGCCATGGTGTCCATCGCCGGGCTTGTTTCGAGAACCGTGATCGGCAGGCCTAGCGGGCTGCTGGTGTCGCCCGCCGCATCGACCTTGTCGGACAGGGTCTGGGACAAAATCTCATCCGCCTTGCCTGTCACATCTGTCACTTCGATATCGGGATGAAGCTTCACCAGGGCGTTAACGTGGTCGCGGCCCTTCTGATCCGCATCGGGCGTGAACAGAACGCTGACAGGAGCTGGCAGCGGGCCATCGGTCAGGCCATAAACCGTTTCACCGTCCACCTTGTCCTTGGTGGCGGGGGTGCAGAGTATCTTCTCAAGCGGCAGGCCAGCCTTGGGGTCAACCGCGATGGCTTCCTGAACGGTGGAGACCGGGCTTTGCGCGATCATGGCGAGCGCCAGCGTTCCGCCCTTGCCGATGCCGGTGAGGATAGGCTGGCGATAGCTGGCGGTCCCGGCGGTGCGCTGGATCTGCTGCGACAGCGACTCGATGTCCGAGATCATATAGATACACTCGTCATCATCGGCCTCGAGTGCCTTCAGATATTCCTTGAAATCGATGCCGACCACCGCGGCACCCTTTTCCACCAGTGCTTTGGCGCGTTCTTCGTCGGTGCCGGTCCATCCGTCCGCATCGGAAATCAGGAAGACGCTGGCGAGAATTTCACCATCCGGCACCATGATGTGCTCGGCGGGGATCATTCCGGTGTCATAGGCTGGCTTGTCCTGCGAAAAGGCGGCACTGGAAGCAAACAACGGGGAGAGGAACAGGGCGGAAGCGGCAAGGGCTGCCTTCAGCATGCTGTATTTTCTCATTTTCCGATCACTCCTCTGACACCGCCACTGATCAGAACCGTCGCGTCCATCAGCGCCAGAGCGGCGTCTGCGCCATTCTGTACGGCGAGGTAACGCGGTTCCCATTTCGGGTGGAACTTCGTCTTGAACGCACGAAGGCCCTTAAAGTTGTAGAAACGTTCGCCATGTTCGAAAAGCGTGCTGCCAATGCGGTCCCAGACCGGTGCCGCATCGCGCTTCGACATGCCGGACATGGGTGCCATGCCGAGATTGAAGCTCTCATATCCCGCCTCGCGCAGGTGCTGCATGATGCTGACGAAGAGGAAATCCATCGAGCCGCGCGGTGCATCCGGTGAAAAGCGCATGAGATCGACGGTGGCTTCCTTTTTGGTGTCCGTCACCATCAGATTGGCGAAGGCGGTGATCTTGCCATCCTTGCGCAGCACGGCGACGGGCTGGGAGAGAATGTAGTTGGGCTCGAACGCACCAAGAGAAAATCGCTTTTCCCTTGTATTGTGGTGGGTGAGCCAGCCATCCGAGACCTGCTTGAGATCATCCAGAATATCGGCAACATGCGATTGCTCGACAACTTCGAAGGTCAGCCCGTCGCGGGCGCCGCGGCTCAGGGACTGGCGAAGGGTTGCGAGCTTGCCGCCCTTCAATTCGAATGCGGTAAGATCGACCAGCGCCAGTTCGCCAAGCTTGAAGGCACGCAGGCCCGCATCGGCGCAATGGGACAGGAGGAAGGGCGAAATCTGGTAGAAGGCGGCGCGCGCACCCGCCGAACGGGCGGATTCCACGAATTGCCAGACCAGATCGGGAAAATCCTCCTCGTTGCCGACGGGATCGGCGAAGGCTATCCATGACCGGCCCTGAATGCCGTACATGATGAAGGCGCTGCCGCTTTCCGAGAACATCACATGCTTGTCGCCCATGCGCACCAGATTGGCATCGGCCGAATCCTGCTGCATGACGATGTCGGTTGCACGTTCAACGTCTTCCGGCTGGATGGAATCCGGCTTGAAAGTGACCGGCCGCATCAGGCTGAAAATTGCAATGGTGGAGGAAGCAAGCACCAGGCCGAGAAGGGCGCGCAGACCGCGCGGGGCTTCTTCGGAGAACTCGAATTCCCACCACAATGTGTGGCTGTAATCGGTGTCGCGGTAGACGAACAGAAGGATCGTTGCCGCGCCGGCGATGATGACGGCCATAGCAGCGAGCCAGCTCGGTCCCAGCGCCTGTTTGACCAGCGAGGCATGACGGTTGAAGCTGCGCATATTGAGGGCGAGCGCCGCGATAAAGATGCCGAGGAAGATTGCCTCGAAAACGGCGATCGCCTTCACCAGCGACAGGATGAGCGCCAGCGATGCGGCGACAAGGGCAATCCACCACGCCCCATCCAGCCGCTGCCCGAGGCCGCGGGAGGCGACAACGAGGCCAAGGCCGAGAATGCTCGTCAGAAAGTGCGCCGCCTCGATGATCGGCAGTGGCACGAAATTCGACAGGAAATCCAGATTGCTGCCGGGCGTCGGCGTCACGCTCGAAAAGATCAGCATGGTGCCGAGAATGATCGCGAAGGTGGAGAGCAGCGGTGGCGCCAGCCGCACGGCAAGCTGGCTGATATCGGAGACCACCGGCTTGGCCGCGAACTGCTTCATTTCGGAAACGATCATCACCAGAATGGCAACAACCAGCGGCAGGACGTGATAGATGACGCGATAAAGAACGAGGCTTCCGAGCAGCTGATCGACGCTGATCGCGTTGCCGAGCCCGGCTACCATGACCGTTTCGAACACACCGAGACCGGCGGGAACGTGGCTGAGAACGCCAAGGCCAACGGCGGTGGCATAGATCGCGAAGAATGTCGGCCAGCCGAGATGCGTCTCGGGCAGGAGCACGTAAAGCACGGAGGCGGAGGCGGCGATATCAAAGGCTGAGACGAGGAACTGGCGCGAGGAGGTGCGGCTGTCGGGAAGGCGCAGTCGCCATTTGCCGAGCCGGATCGCCTTGCCGTTGCGGCCGACGTAGGCGGTGGTAACGAGAACGGCAATGACGGCGAGCGCTCCGCCCCTTAGAACAGTCGGGTCGAGACCGATGATGGCGGCGATGCGTGGTGCGACGATGAAGGTCGAAAGGGCGCTGACAGACAAAAGCCCCAGCCCGAACGACAGCGTGACGAAGGCGATGACACGGGCGATGTCACCCGGCGAAAGTCCCAGCCTGGAATAGGCGCGAAAGCGTATGGCGCCGCCGCTCAAGGGGCCAAATCCAGCAGTGTTGCCGATGGCGTAAGCGGCAAAAGCGGTGGCCGCCATGGACGGGAAGCGCACCTTTTTGCCGACATATTCGATTGCGTTGGCGTCATAGAAAATCAGCGACAGGAAGCTCAGCGCCGTAAAGACCATTGCAAGAAGAATGGCCGGAAGCGAAGTGTCCAGAAGGGCTGCGATCACATCATCGTACCGCACTTCGGATGTGAGGCGGTAAATCGCAAACGTCATCATCACGAAGATGAGCGTAATGGCGATGGCCGTCAGATAGGGCCGGTTTCTGGCAAAGAAGCTTTCAACCGGGGATTCGGTAATATCGGTCTGTATAATTTCGCTCTTGTCTGCCATTTGCTTTTTCCAGCGCCAGTCCCTTGGTTGGCGAACCACAGGATTGTGTCGCTAATTCGTTTCGGTTGAGGAAATTTGCTTAGCAGAAATGCGTGACGTGTCGATGTGAAGTTTGGCGACAAACCAACGAGATTTTCGCCGTTAAAATGAAAAATGCAACCAAAAAGAGCGATGTTCAAATTTTAGATCAAAAACTCCGTGAATTAAACGTTCCGATTGCTTGGAGGCGATGTTTGATGTGATTAAACGCTTCTTTCAATTGAAGGAAATGCAAAATGAACATGCCTACAAGAATAGTAATTTCGCTGATCGCAGCCCTTTTGGTGGGCGGCGCCTACATGGCTTATGACAAGATGCGGGGCGCCGAATGGGTTGTTTCGCCGCAGCAGATCGCTGATGCGAAGGCCGGCGGGCAGGCCGGATATGAATCGCGTCCGGGAACAGTGACCGTTCTGCCGATCCGTAGCGAGACGGCGGATGTACTGCCGATCAAATGGGCCATTGCTGGTCTGGTCGCAGGCCTGCTGGCGTTTCGGTCCACGGGCAAAAAGAAAGCGGCAAAAGCCTGAGGCCTGCCGCTTCATGTCTCCGGCACGGAAGTCCGGGGAGAATGCCAAAGTCGGGGCGCGTTACGCGCCCCACGTTTTCTCCAGCACGCGTACCCAGTTGCCATGGCAGATCTTGGCGAGTGCGGCGTCGTCATAACCGCCGTTGCGCAGGGCTGTGACCAGCAATTGCAGATCGGCCGCATCCTTCATGGCTGCTGGAATGGTGGTGCCGTCGAAATCCGAGC
Organism: Agrobacterium sp. 10MFCol1.1; assembly: GCF_000381165.1. Lineage (NCBI taxonomy): Bacteria > Pseudomonadati > Pseudomonadota > Alphaproteobacteria > Hyphomicrobiales > Rhizobiaceae > Agrobacterium > Agrobacterium sp. 10MFCol1.1. Next base: position 55,885 of record NZ_KB906074.1, read on the forward strand.
CGAGTGCGACGTGATCGATGCCGATGCGGTTGACGATATAGTCGACATGGCGGACCAGTTCGCCAAGATCTGTAGCCGGGTTCTTCACGCCGTCCTGGCGCAGGAACAGAACGCCGAAATTGATGCCGGCAAGACCGCCTGTGTCGCGGATAGCGTCCAGCTGGCGGTCCGTCAGGTTGCGGCTGTGGTTGCACAGCGCATAGGTGTTGGAATGGGACGCCACCAGTGGTGCGTCCGAAATCTTCGCGATGTCCCAGAAACCCTGCTCGTTCATGTGCGACAGGTCGACCATGATCTTCAGTTCGTTGCAGGTCTTTACCAGCCGTTTTCCGGCATCGGTGAGGCCGGGGCCGATATCCGGTGTCGACGGGAAGCGGAAGGGAACGCCGTAGGCGAAGATGTTCGGGCGGCTCCAGACCGGGCCGAGCGTGCGAAGGCCAGCCTCGTGGAGAACATGCAGCGCATCCAGATCGGCGCCGATCGCTTCTGCGCCCTCGATATGGAAGACGGAGGCAAAGGCGCCCTCTGCCATCGCGCTGCGGATCTCGGCGGCCGTGCGGCAGACTTTCAGCGCACCGCCTGATTGTTTCTCGGCGCGGAACAGCAGGGCCGCCATGCCAAGCGTCGCCTTCAGCGCGTCCGCTTCAGCCGGTGTCGTGAAGTCGCCGTTCGCGTCCTTCTCCATGCTGGGCGAGGGGACGTAGATGGCGCAGAGGCCACCGGCCAACCCGCCCTTCCTGGCGCGCGGCAGGTCGATGTGGCCGACCGTATCACCCTCGATGAGAAGCGTTTCGGGAGAGGTATTGCCCGATCGCCATAACCGCAGAAGCACGTCGTTGTGGCCGTCGAAGACGGGTACGGTTTTTTCATCGGTCATGGTCATTCACCTTTGGATACGGGCGGGGCGCGGGCGCGCGGTCGTCAGACTTTTGAGAATTGGTAGATGAAAGGTCAAGGTCGGAGCAAATGCAATCCGTGCATAGGCTCTGCCAAATTTGGAATTGGTCGCGCCTCGTTTGCTCGTGGTAATCGCGGGAAAACATAAAAAAAATGACTGGATTGGGGCGAACCCATACCGTTTCCGAAAAATAAGGTCCGAAAGGGGATTTTCGATGATTTCAAGACGCAACCTGCTGATTGCCGGCGCTGCCGTACCGTTCCTGTCCTATGCGCACATTCCGGCATTTGCTGCGACGCCCAAGGATATTCTGGTGGTCGCGCAGCAGCTGGACAACATGACGAGCCTTGATCCGCATGAGGGTTTCGAAGCCGTCGGCGGTGAAATCATGTCCAACATGTACCAGAAGCTGGTGCGGGCGAACCGTGAAGATTCCACCAAGGTCGATCCGGTCATCGCGAAGTCCTGGGAAGCCGATGCGGAAAGCAAGGTTTTCACCTTTGTGATCGGTGACGATGCGACCTTCTCGAGCGGTGCGAAAGTGACCGCGGAAGACGTGGCCTTTTCTCTGCAGCGCGCCATCAAGATGAACAAGAGCCCGGCCTTCATCATCGGCCAGTTCGGCTTCACGCCTGACAATGCCGAAACTACCATCGTTGCCGCCGACGAAAAGACGGTGAAGCTGACGACGGCAAAGCCGACCGCAATCTCGTTCCTGCTCTATTGCCTCTCCGCCAATATCGGCGCGATCGTTGAAAAGAAGGCCGTGCTGGCAAATGCCTCGGGCGAAGACCTCGGCAATGGCTGGCTGCAGAAAAACAGCGCCGGTTCCGGCGATTTCATGTTGCAGGCCTGGAAGCCGAGCGAGAGCGTAGCGCTCACCGTCAACCCGAATGGCCCCTACAAGGGTAACATCAAGCGCGTCATCCTGCGCCATGTCACCGATCCGTCTTCCCAGCTTCTGATGTTGCAGAAGGGCGATATCGACATTGCCCGCGACCTGACCTCGGAACAGCTGCGTACCGTCCAGAACGACGCCAACATCGAGTTGCAGCGCAAGAGCATCGCCTCGCTGGTGCTGATCTCGCTTAATCAGGGCAATGAGAACCTTGCCAAGCCACAGGTCTGGCAGGCCATCAAATGGGCGCTGGACTACAAGGGCATGCAGGAAAACATTGTGCCGCTGACGCACAAGGTTCACCAGAGCTTCGAGCCGGAAGGTTTCCCCGGCGCCGTTAACGACACGCCGTACCAGCGCGATGTCGAAAAGGCCAAGGCGCTGATGGCGGAAGCCGGTCTTGCCGACGGTTTCGAAATCACCATGGATCACTATTCCGCCCAGCCTTACCCGGATCTGGCGCAGGCCATCCAGGCAAATCTTGCCGATATCGGCATCAAGGTGCGTCTGCAATCTGCCGAGAACCGTCAGGTTCTGACCAAGATGCGCGGCCGCGAACACCAGATGGCGCTTTCCGCATGGGGCACGGATTATTTCGATCCGCATTCCAATGCCGATGTCTTCAACATCAACAAGGACAATGGCGACGACGCCAAGTCCAAGCCCTTCCTGTGGCGTTCGCGCTTCAAGAACGACGACTTTGCCGCGAAGGCAGAAGCCGCCCGCGACGAGAAGGACCCGGCAAAGCGCATCGAGCTTTATGAAGCGCTGCAGCGCGAGCACATGGAAAACAGCCCCTTCGTCTTCATGTTCCAGACGACGAAGACGGCCGCGTTCCGCAAGGGCGTTTCCGGCTTTGAACTCGGCGTTCTCTCCGAGGGCAATTCCTACCACGATGCTAAGAAAGCGTAACATTGAACAAGCGCGTCAAAAGCATATCGTCGACACTGAGCAGCGTCATTCTGACGCTGTTCGGGTTGATGGTCATCACCTTCCTGATCGGGCGCGTCATGCCTGTCGATCCTGTCATCGCGGCAGTTGGCGACAACGCGCCTGAAGACGTCATTGTGCGGGTTCGGGCCGAAATGGGCCTGGACCAGCCACTGGTCGTTCAGTTTTTCCACTATGTGTCGCAGGTGCTGCACGGTGATTTCGGCAATTCCATCCTGACCCGCAACCCGGTTTGGATCGATATCAAGCGCGTTTTCCCCGCCACCTTCGAGCTTGCTACGGCAGCACTCATTCTCGCTGCGCTGATCGGCATTCCGCTCGGCGTATGGGCCGCCGTGAAGCAGGGCAAGTTGACGGATCAGATCATCCGCGTCGTCTGCCTTGCCGGCCATTCCGTGCCCGTCTTCATGCTGGCGCTGATTTCGCTGCTGGTATTTTACGCCACGCTTGGCGTCGCACCCGGACCGGGCAGGCAGGACATCATCTATGACGGCATGATCTCGCCGGTCACCGGCCTGATGACGGTCGATACGCTGCTTGCCGGCGACTGGGACGCGTTTTACGACGCCATCGCCCATATGGTGCAGCCCGTCTGCATCCTTGCCTATTTCAGCATGGCCTATATCACCCGCATGACACGCGCCTTCATGATCGATGCGCTGAAGGGCGAATATGTCATTACCGCCCGTGCCAAGGGGCTTTCGGCAATGACCGTCATCTGGGGGCACGCCTTCCCGACGGTTGCCGTACAGCTCGTCACGGTTCTCGCACTCACCTATGCCGGCCTTCTGGAAGGTGCCGTGGTGACGGAAACCGTCTTCAGCTGGCCGGGCCTTGGCCAATATCTCACCGTCTCGCTCATGAACGCGGACATGAACCCTGTCGTCGGAGCGACCCTGTTGATCGGCCTGATCTATGTCGGCCTCAACCTGCTCGCAGACGTACTTTACCGAGTAATGGATCCCCGCGTTCGATGATGTTAGCAACTTTCAGAAACTGGGCTCTGGATGAGACGCCGCATTCCCGCAGGCAGGCTGCCTGGGGAAACCGGTACCGCATCTGGCTGAACCTCAAGTCCAATCCGCTGGCGGTGGTCGGTCTCACGATCATCATCGTCTTCATTGCGCTGTCGCTGCTGGCGCCGTTCATCGCGCCTTACGATCCGGCCGCGCAGAACCTCGGCAACCGCCTTGCCTTCCCGAGTGCCGAGCACTGGTTCGGCACGGATGAGCTGGGTCGCGACATTCTTTCGCGCATTCTTTATGGCGGTCGCGTCACGCTCGGCATGGTCATTGCCGTCGTCGTTCTCGTTGCGCCGATCGGTCTCGCCATCGGCTGCATCGCCGGTTATTTCGGCGGTATCGTCGATACGGTGTTGATGCGGGTGACCGATGTGTTCCTGGCCTTCCCGCGCCTCATCCTGGCGCTTGCCTTCGTCGCGGCGCTGAAGCCTGGTGTCGAAAGCGCCATTCTCGCCATTGCGCTCACCGCCTGGCCGCCCTATGCGCGTCTCGCTCGGGCCGAAACCATGACGGTTCGCGGCAGCGATTTCGTTGCGGCCTACCGGCTGACAGGCGCTTCCGCCTGGCGCATCATCGCCCGTCACATCGCGCCGCTCTGCGTGCCGAGCCTCATCGTGCGCATCACGCTCGACATGAGCTCGATCATCATCACCGCCGCAAGCCTCGGCTTCCTCGGCATGGGCGCGCAGCCGCCTTCGCCGGAATGGGGTGCGATGATTGCGACGGCCAAGCGCTTCATCTTCGAACAATGGTGGGTCGCCACCATTCCGGGCATCGCCATCTTCCTCGTCTCGCTCGCCTTCAACTTCCTTGGCGATGGTCTGCGCGATGTGCTCGACCCGAAGGGACATTGAGCCATGCTGGTCGAAATCGAAAATCTGAAGATCGCGTTCCAGACCCGCACCAGCCGCTTCGAGGCGGTGCGCGGTGTTTCCATGAAGCTCGGAACAGAAAAGCTCGGCATCGTCGGTGAATCCGGTTCGGGCAAGAGCCTCACGGCGCGCGCGCTGATGAAGCTTCTGCCCTCCAATGCTGATATCAGGGCCGACAAGCTCTCCTTCGACGGTATCGACGTGCTTTCCGCCAGTGAAAAGCAGATGCGCCAGATCCGAGGAAAACGGGCAGGTTTCATCCTTCAGGATCCGAAATATTCGCTGAACCCGGTCAAGACCATGGGTGCACAGATCGCGGAAGCCTGGCGCGCCCACAAGGGCGGCAGCAAGCGTGCGGCCATGGAGGCGGCAATCGCTCTGCTCGATCAGGTGAAGATCCGCAATCCGCGCCAGGTCGCTTCGTCCTACGCTCACGAGGTTTCCGGCGGCATGGGCCAGCGTGTCATGATCGCCATGATGCTGGCGCCCGATCCCGAGCTTCTGATCGCCGACGAACCGACGAGTGCTCTCGATGCCACGGTGCAGGCGGAAATCCTGCGGCTGATCGAGGAGCTGGTATCGGAACGCGGCATGGGTCTCATCCTCATCAGCCACGACCTGCCGCTTGTCTCGCATTTCTGCGACCGCGTCGCTGTCATGTATTCCGGCCGGGTGATGGAGGAACTGAAGGCTTCCGAACTCCTGAAAGCCCAGCATCCTTACACGCAGGGTCTCTTGAACTGCATTCCCTCGCTGACGCATCCGCGCGAGCGTCTTCCCGTTCTCAACCGTGATGCAGCGTGGTCCAGCCTATGATCGACGTCGAAAATCTCCGTATCAAGTTCGGCGACCGTGAAGTGGTGAAGGGCGTGTCCTTTTCGGTCGAAAAGGGCGGCAGCTTCGGCATCGTTGGCGAAAGCGGCTCGGGCAAGTCCACCATCCTGCGCGCCATGGCTGGCCTTAATGAAAGCTGGGAAGGCCGCATCGCCTTTGCCGGCAAGGATGCGCCGCTGAAGCGCACGCCGGAATTCTTCCGGCAGGTGCAGATGGTGTTTCAGGACCCCTATGGTTCGCTGCATCCGCGCCAGACCATCGACCGTATCCTCAGCGAATTGCCGTTGGTGCACGGCATGGACAATATCGAAAAACGCATCCAGCAGGCGCTATCGGATGTGGCCCTGCCGCAGGCGGTGCGCTTCCGTTACCCGCACCAGCTCTCCGGCGGCCAGCGTCAGCGCGTGGCGATTGCGCGTGCGTTGATTGCCGATCCGCAGGTCCTGCTGCTCGATGAGCCGACTTCGGCGCTCGATGTTTCGGTGCAGGCGGAAATCCTGAACCTGTTGCAGGATCTGCGGGCGGCGCGCAACCTCACCTATATCCTCGTCAGCCACAATCTGGCTGTTATCGCGCATCTGTGCCCTCAGGTGGGCGTGATGCTGAATGGTGAAATGGTCGAGCAGCTGAATGCAGGCGATCTACGCGAAGGCCGCACGAAACACCCGCATACCGAAGAGTTGCGCAGCCTGAGTATCCGGTTGGAAGAGCCGGCTTGAGCCCCCGTCGCACATAGATCGAGCGGATGCTGCTCGCTTCCTCTCCCCACCGGGGAGAAGGTCGCGGCAGCGGTATGAGGCTTCCCACAGGACCCACGAAGATACGAGACCGAACAATGTCACAGCAATTCGACTGGAACGCCGCTTCGACGCTTGCCGAGAGTTTCGTCTCCCAATGGGCCGGCAACGAGCCAGGCGGAGCGGTGATCGGTTTCGATCTAGATGGTATCCGTTTTGCCCATGCGGGTGGGGTTGAGAGCCTTTCGACGTTTGCGCCGTTCACGCCGAAAAGCGTGGTGCGTTACGCTTCCGTCACCAAACATGCCTTCTGTGCCATGGTGCTTGCCCATTCCGATCTGATCGGGCTTGACGATCCGCTCGGAAAGCATCTGCCGGAGCTGCAATCGCCACTCCGCGACGTCACTGTCGGGCAGGCGCTGGATATGAGCGGCGGGTTGCCGGACACGCGCGAATGCCTCTCGCTGCTTGGTCTTTCCGTCTACACCGAAACGAAGGCCGGCCCGCTTCTCGACTATCTGTCGCGGCTGACCCGGCTGAACTTTCCGGCCGGCAGCGAGGTTTCCTATTCGAATACCGGTTATCGTCTGGTCGAGGCGGCGCTGGAGCGCCATGGCTTCCGTTTTGACGATTTCGTGCAGACGCAAATTGCCGGACCGTTCGGTGTTTTCCTGAAGGCGCCGGACGTCTGGAACGATCCGGTGGACGGATTGGTGCCGGGTTACTGGAAGGCTGAGAGCAACTGGCAACTTTCGGCGGCGGGCCTGCATATTTCCGCTTCCGGCAGTCTTGCCGGCAGTGCCGAAGCGCTGACCCGCTGGCTGCAGGGGCTGATGCGGGGAGAGGGCAGCTTTGCCGGCGTTCTGGACGGGCTTTCCACCGAGCGGCGGCTCGCCGATGGACGGATGAGCGAATATGGTCTCGGCCTGCGCTGGTCACATCTCGGCGACAGACGTTTCGTCGGTCATGGCGGTTCGCATCCCGGCTACAAGACGTACTTCCTTCTCGACCCGGAAAACGGCACGGGTTTCGTCGTGGTATCGAACCGCGAGGATACCAACGGCTTCAAGATTGCGCTGGAAAGCATGGCGGCCCTGACCGGTCTGCCTTTACCCAAACCCGCCGCCAGCTTGCCGGAAGGCCTCTATGTCACCGAAAGCGGACCGTGGTGGCTGGAGATCAAGGGCAGTACCTCGACCTTCATCGATGGCGACGACACGCTTTATGAAGATGCCGATGGCTGGGTGTCATCGCGCTCCGCATCCTCTCCGATGCTTCTGAGGCTCGAGGGCGACGCGATCGTCGGCGAGGCAGGCCACGCCGCTCGTCGGTTCCTGCCGGTTGGCGACCATGCGGTGCCCGATGAGCTTTCCGGATCTTGGCGCTCTACCGAAGGGGCGGAATTTACGATTTCCGGTTCGTCGCTGACCATGGGTATCGGTCCCACGCGCCGCTCCATGCCTTTGACGGCGCTCGGCAATGGTCGCTTCCTCTTCACGCTCTCGGACGGGCCGTGGACGAAGCGCATCTGCCTCAATCAATTGAGCGACAGCCGGATAGAGCTTGTGGCGAGCCGGGCGCGAATGATCGAATATTCAAGAAGCCTTTAAGAGGGTTTCAATCAGCTGCTATTGCTCCTAATAAAGACCCTTGTTCCAGCTAAAGGCCGGTTCAACATCTTTGTGGGAGAACAGGCCCTTGGAAGTCAAATGGCTCGAGGATTTCCTGGCGCTGGCCGGAACGCTCAATTTTTCGAAGGCGGCGGAAGAGCGGCATGTGACGCAATCCGCTTTCAGCCGGAGGATCAAGCAGCTGGAAGCCTGGGTGGGCGCGACGCTGGTCGATCGCGCTTCCTATCCCTCACGACTGACCGAGGCCGGGGTGAAGTTCGTTCCGGTGGCGCAGGAAACCCTGAAGCAGCTTTACCACGCCCGTCGCACCCTGTTGCAGGAAGACGGTGAGGATGCCAGAACAGTGCGGCTGACGGCGCTGCACACGCTGTCTTTCACCTTCTTCCCGGACTGGCTGAAACGGGTGAACGAGAAGGCGGGACCGCTGTTTTCGGTTCTGCGGCCTGATTCCGGCAGCATGGAGGAGAACCTCAATTCGCTGGTGGACGGGCAGAGCGATTTCCTTCTGACCTACGCCCACCCCGAAGTGCCGATGCTGCTCGATGCGCAGACCTTCGAATTCCGCATGCTTGGCGCGGAAAACATCATTCCCGTTTCCGCCCCCACAGAGGACGGCGCACCGCTGCACAGCCTGACGGAAAGCGCGAAAAAACCCTTTGCGTATCTGGATTACGAAAAAGCATCGTTCTTCGGGCCGCTGTTGCGCGATCTCCTGAGTGCGCGCCTGCCGAAATTCGAGCGGGTGCATGAGGGCAGCATGTCGGTGGGGCTGAAAGCCATGGCGATGGCGGGATGGGGTGTTGCCTGGGTGCCGGAAAGCCTGATGCGGCACGAGCTGGATAGCGGCGCGCTGGTGCGTGCCGCCGATCACAGTTTCGATATTGCCGTGGATATCCGGCTTTATCGTTCCAAGGAGAACCGCCGTCCCGTTGTCGAGCGCATATGGGCGGTTCTCGAAGATTGATCCTGGTCAGATCGCGGTGCGGTGGGCGTTTTCGAGATAGAGCGCGCGCAGGCGTTTCACCATCGCGCCTGGTTTGCCATCACCCACCGGCTTGCCATCGATCTTCGTCACCGAAACCACGAAGTTGGAGGCGCTGGTCAGGCAGGCTTCGTCTGCGTTCATCGCCTCTTCCAACGTGAAAGGCCGTTCTTCCAGCGTGAAACCGGCCTCCTTGGCCAGTTGCAGGGCGGCAAGGCGGGTGCAGCCGGGAAGGGTCTTGTTGCTGTTGCCGCGGGTGATGATCTTCCTGTCGCCGGTGATGATATAGGCGGTGGAGGATGCGCCTTCGGTGACGAAACCATCCTCGATCATCCAAGCCTCATCGCAGCCTTCAGCCTTGGCGATGCGTTTTGCCATCACTTGCGGCAGCAGGCAGACGGTCTTGATATCACGGCGCGCCCAGCGCTGGTCGGGAACGGATTTGACCGCAATGCCGGCCTCTTCCACGGCGGTGCCGACGAGTTTCTTGGCCTGCGTGAACATCACCAGCGTCGGCTTCAAATCGGCGGAAAACAGGAAGTTGCGGTCTTCCGCGCCGCGCGTCAGTTGCAGGTAGATCATGCCTTCAACGAGGTTGTTGTCGGCAATCAGGCGACGTTCGGCCTCTACGATTTCCTTTGTTGTGACCGGCAGCGGCACGTCGATTTCGCGGGCGCTGCGTTCCAGCCGCGCCATGTGCAGGTCGCTGTCGATCAGCTTGCCTTCGAGAACGGAGGTGACTTCATAAATGCCGTCGCCGAACAGGAAGCCGCGGTCGAAGATGGAAAGGCGGGCTTCCGCCTCGGGCAGGAATTCGCCGTTGAGGTAAACGATGCGACCGGATTGGCTAGTCATGAAAACTCCGTCTGGAAAAGTCAGGCTGAAAGAAGGGTTTTAAGGGTATCGATGCAAATGGCCTCAACCGTTGCGGCCTTGCCGGTTCCAGCGTTGAAGCCTGATGTCGTTGTTGCCGCGCAGAGCGAATTGAGGATCGCCTCCTCGGTTGCCTCTATTGCGGCTTCGAACAGTGGCGAGATCGCATCGTTGGAAAGCTCAGGAAAATCCGCCACGGCCTTGCGGCGTGCGGGTGTTTTGCGAAGCCGCTCGTTGGTCGAAAATGCCAGCGCGTAATCGCCGGAACCATTGCTCAGTGCCGCACCGGTGCGCGAGAGGCCGCCGAAGCTCCTAGCGGCCAAGCGCTTCAAATTGCGCGACGACAGCGGCGCATCGGTTGCGATGATGATGACAATCGAGCCGTCCTTGTCCTTGTGCTCCGGGCTCACATAGGGTTTGCCGCAGACGAGAAGATGGCCGCCATAATTGGACTGCACGAGAACGCCGAGCGTATAGGCCTCCCCCGCGACGGTGACGATGCGGGATGCGGTTCCGATGCCGCCCTTCATGCCGAAAGCCACCGTGCCGGTTCCAGCACCAACGCCACCCTCGGCCACCGGGCCTGTGACAGCGTTTTTCAGCGCGGCCGAAATTTCCTCGACGGTCGGGCGTCCAGCGCGGATGTCGTTGAGGCGGGAATCGTTGGTCTCTCCGACGACCGCATTGATCGACACCACTTTTTCGTTACCCGGCTGCGCCAGTGTGTGGCGGTTGATCGTCTCGATTGCCCGGCCGGTTGCAAGCGTATTGGTGAGGATGACAGGCGTTTCGAGTTCGCCGAGTTCCTCGATCTGGGTCGAGCCTGCAAACTTGCCGAAACCATTATAGACGGCGAAGGCGGCGGGCACCTTGTCCTGAAAAAGATTGCCGCCATGCGGCAGGATCGCGGTTGCGCCGGTGCGGATCGTGTCGCCTTCGATGACGGTCGAATGGCCGATCGTCACGCCTTCGACATCGGTGATGGCATTGAGCGGGCCGGTCTCGAAATGGCCGGGCGGCAAGCCGATATCGCGCAGTCTCGGGCGGGTCGTCTGATGCATCGGGCGATCACTTTTGCGGAATGCAGGCTCAAGGTGGAACAAGCGCGGCTTGCGAAAAGCTTTGCTCTGACTTGACGTTAGCCTAGTTCGCCGGGAAACGGCATCGCAAAAATGGAATAGTTTTATGCGGGCAATGGATGCGCTCAGAAGGCGCGTAGCGCCGGTCCCCGTTCACGCTCCAGCCATTGCCGCATCGCGTCTTCGGTCTCTTCGCGTGTGGGTGCGCCGATGCGGCCACCGAAGACGGTGCATTTCAGGGCAGCGGCAACGGAGGAGAGCCGGATGGCGGCGCGGCTTTCCATGCCTTCGGCAACTGCAAGCGCAAAGGTGCCGTGGAAAATGTCGCCTGCCGCCAGCGTATCCACCGCCTTGACCTGCATCGTTTCCTGAAAATGGACAGTGGGATCGCCAGCTTCCGTCCACCAGCAGCCTGCCGGTCCGGCGGTGACGGCGATGAAGGTTTGCGGGTAGCGGGCGTGCAGCACCGGCAGCATGTCCTCTACCGTCTCAAGCCCCGTCAGCCGGGCGGCGGCGGGTTCGGAAAAAACGATGTGGGTTGCGGCGGGTGCGAGCTTTTCGAGGGTTTCGACCGGCGCGACGTCGCCGTCGAGAATGGCGTGTTTGCCGAGTGCGCGTGCCACATCAAGAACATCGAGCGCCAGTTCCGGCCAGCGCACATCCACCAGCACGGCGTCGTAAGCGGCGAGGTCCGCTGGTGTGCAGGAGCGCTTTTTCTCATGCAGCCTGTGATCATAAAAAGGCACGATCAGCCGCTCGCCGCGATCATCGATAATGATCGTGGAGAGTGCGGAGCGTGCGCCGGCGGCGACTGTCATGCCTGTGGTGTCGATACCGCTTTCGGCGAGATCGCGCAGGATGCGGGTTCCGGTCTCGTCGTCACCCACCGCACCCCAAAGGCTGGCGCGCCCGCCCATGCGGTGCACCGCATAGGCTGCGCTGGATGCCATGCCCTCAGCGATCTGCAACATTTCGTAGGGCAGGACCTTGCCTTCGCCCTTTGGCATGTCATGGACGCGAAACAGGGTGTCGAGCACGGCTGCACCCACGCACAGCACATGTTTGCGGCTCTCGTGTTGGCTGTCCATGCCCGTCACCCTATGTCTTTGTCTTACGCAATTTTACTCGGCATGCGCCTTAGATGCGCTTGCCGGTTGCCTTGTCGAAAAGGTGAACCATTTCCGGGTCGATGGCGATATGGATCGTATCGCCGAACCTCACGTCCAGCCGCTCACGGAACAGGCAGGCAATCTCGTCGCCCTTGCAGTTCAGCTTGGCATAGATTTCCGAGCCTGTGCCTTCGACCAGTTCGACCCGGCCTTCGATACCGCCGCTTGCTGCACGGATATGTTCCGGGCGCACGCCGTAGACGAGGTCGCGGCCGCCCAGTGCGGCAATATCGCTGTTGGCGGGCAGGGGAAGGCTTAAGCCCTTCACGGTGCGGAACACGCCTTCTTCGACGCGTCCACGAATGAAGTTCATCGCAGGCGAACCGATGAAACCGGCAACAAAGAGGTTGGCCGGCCGGTCATAAAGCTCGAGCGGCGCGCCGATCTGCTCGATCACGCCGTCATGCAGCACCACGATCTTGTCGGCCATGGTCATGGCTTCCACTTGGTCGTGCGTGACGTAGATGGTGGTGGTGCCGATGCGCTGGTGCATGGCCTTGATCTCGCCGCGCATCTGCACGCGCAGCTTGGCGTCGAGGTTTGACAGCGGTTCGTCAAACAGGAAGACCTGCGGATCGCGCACCAGCGCGCGTCCCATGGCTACACGCTGGCGCTGGCCGCCGGAAAGCTGGCGCGGATAACGGTCGAGCAGCTTGTCCAGTCCCAGAATGGCGGCAGCCTTGTCGACCTTGGCCTTGGTTTCGTCGGCGCTCACCTTCTTCAGCTTCAGCGCGAAGCCCATATTATCCTTCACCGTCATGTGCGGATAAAGGGCGTAGTTCTGGAAGACCATGGCGATATCGCGGTCGCGGGCGGGCAGGTTGCTGACCTCGCGTGTGCCGATGTGGATTTCGCCGTCGCTGACTTCCTCAAGCCCCGCAATCATGCGCAGCAGGGTGGATTTGCCGCAGCCGGACGGGCCGACCAGCACGACGAATTCGCCATCCTTGATATCGATATCGATGCCGTGGATGATATTGACCGCGCCGAAGCGCTTCTGGACGTTTAGAATATTGACCGGTGCCATGTTTTTGGTTCCCGTATTTTTAATTGGTTGATTCAGCCGCCCTTGACGGCGCCGGCGGTCAGGCCCGCCACGATCTGTTTCTGCGCGAACATGGTGAGCAGCAGCACCGGCAGCGTCACGATCAGCGCGGCTGCGGCAAGCGGTCCCCAGCTCACCTGTTCGAAGGACAGCATGTTGTAGACCGCCACCGGCAGGGTGCGCGTTTCACGGCTGGCCAGCACGATGCCGAAGACGAAGTTGTTCCACGAGAAGATGACCGCCAGAATGAAGGAGACGACGATGCCGGGCTTGGCAATCGGCAGCGCCACCAGCCGGAACACCTGCCAGGAGGATGCGCCATCGATGCTTGCCGCTTCTTCCAGTTCCTTCGGCGTGGTTTCGAAATAACCGATCATGATCCAGACCACGATCGGAACCGTCACCACGAGATGGATGATGATCTGCGGCCAGAGCGTGCCGAGCAGGTTCAGCCATTGGAACAGCAGGAATAGCGGAATGAGGAAGGAGAGGCCGGGCGTCATACGGGCGATCATGATGACGACAGCCGACTTTTCCGCCTTCAGCCGGGCGATGCCGTAACCGGCAGGCACGCCGATCACCAGCGCCAGAATGGTGGCCGCACCGGTGACGAGCACCGAATTCCAGAAATAGAGGAAGAAATTATTCTCCTCGAACACCTTCACATAGTTCGACCATGCGAAACGCTCGGGGATGAGGATCGGCGGATAGGCGCCGTTGTCGATTTCATATTTCAGCGATAGCGAAATCATCCAGATGAAGAACAGGATGACAGGCGAAATCATCACCAGCGCCACGAAAAACAGGCCGATGCGGTCGAGGTTTTTACGTTTGAGCAATTGGCGAGCCATCAGCGATCCTCCATCTCGTTCCATTGCGCACGCTGGCGCACCATCAAAAGCACAAAGGACAGCGCCACGATGATGATGAAGAAGACGACGGCCATGGCCGAGCCGTAACCGATGTCGTAGTAGGAAAACGCCGTGTTGTAGAGGTAGATGTTGATGGTTTCCGAGGCCGTTCCAGGGCCGCCCTGCGTCATCGCGTAGATGATGTCGAAGCTTTTGACGGCATCGATGGAGCGGATGATGACGGCGATCATCAGGAACGGCGCGATCATCGGCATGGTCAGGTAACGAAACTTCTGCCAGGCGTTGGCACCGTCGATTTCGGCGCTTTCATAGGGTTCGCGGGGTACTGCAGCCAGCCCGCCGAGCACGATCAGCATGACGAGCGGCGTCCATTGCCAGGTTTCCACCAGCACCAGCGAGGGGATGACTGTGGACTGGTTGTAGATCCATTCCAGCGGTCCGATATGGATGAAGGACAAGAGATAGTTCAGAACGCCGAGCTGCGGGTGGAACATCATGGTCCAGACGAGCGCGATGGCGACCGGGGTCGCCATCATCGGCATCACGAACACGCCGCGCAGAAAACCGCGCAGCGGAAACTGCGCATCGAAAACCAGCGCCGCCAATGTTCCCAGAAACAGCGGAGCGACGACCGACAGCACGGTATAGATGAGGGTGTGCCAGAGCGATTCCCAGAACCTCACGTCGCTTGCGAGCCTTATATAGTTATCGAAACCGATAAAGCTCTGCTCCTGTCCGAGCGTCCAGCGATGCACGCTCATCCACAGGGTGAAGACCCACGGAAAAACGATCACCGCCGAGATGACGACAAGTGCCGGTATAACGAAAGGCCAGTAGTTGGGAGCAAGCCTTGCGGGCCTGCTCCTTTCTTTCCGGCTGACGCCTGTTTTGGTGTTTTCGATGCTCACGGAGGCCATTATCCCTCGCTACGCGCCAGAACGGGTGCGAACTGTTCCGTCGCTTTTTTCAGCTCAGCTGCCGGGTCGGCGCCGCCGATCATGTTGGTGAGGCCGACGCCGTAGATGTCGCGGAATTCCGTGACTGGAATGATGACCGGCAGGGCAAGCTGCGAGACCTTGCCGGAACCGACGACCGCATCCAGCCAGGCGGCCGGCATCTTCACGCCCTCACGCACCTTCTGGTCTTCCAGGATGGACTGGCGGAACGGAACGCCTGCACCCGCCTGCAACAGGCGCGCGCCCATGTCGTGCGAAATCGCCCATTGGCAGAAGAGGTAGGCCGCTTCCTTCTTGCTGCTGGCTTCGACGACACCGAGGCCATCGCCGAAGGTGCCGGCCGCCTGTACTGCCGGGCCCTTCGGCATGACACCGTAACCGACCTTGCCGACAACGCGGGATTTTTCCGGGTTTTCGATCGGCGGTGCAAAACCGACGCCATCGAACCACATGCCGATCTTGCCCTGAAGGAAGGCAGACTGCGCTTCGGCCCAGTTGAAGCCGGAAACGCCGGGAGGGGCGGCTTTGGTCATCAAGCGTTGATAGAGTTTCGCGGCCTCGACCGCTTCCTTGGATTCGGTGTCGACCTTTCCGTCCGCGCCGATCGGCTTTGCGCCGTAACCCAGCATCAACGAAGTCCAGACCGGGGTGTTGGCGTTCTTCAGGCCGCGGGCGACGAAACCGTAGGTGTTGGTTGCGGGATCGGTGATCTTTTCCGCTGCCGTCACCAGTTCCTCGAAGGTCTCAGGGTATTTCAGGCCCTTGGCTTCGAAGAGTTCCTTGTTCCAGTAGACGATCCAGTAATCCACCGAGAATGGCAGCGAGCGCAGCACGCCGTCGCTATCCTTGGCAAACAGCATGCCGGCTTCGGCAAAATCCTTTTCGACGAGGGACGGATCGGTCAGCGACGGGTCCTTCAGGAAGCCGCTGATATCGGCCAGCCACTTGCCCTTTTCGAACTGTCGCTTCTGCACGTGGTAGCTCAGATGCACAACGTCGAAGCTTGGCTTGCCGGAGGAAAGCTCGATTACCACCTTCTGGCGCTGCTGCTGTTCAGGCGTTGCTTCGGCATTGACCTTGATGCCGGTCAGTTCCTCGAATTCGCCCAGATATTTGATCAGCGTTTCGCTGCGCGGGCTTTTAACCAGGTTGACTTCAAGCGTGGTGCCGGCGTGTTTTTTCCAGTTCACCGCCGCCGATGCGGAGCGGATGCCGAGCACCGCGCTGCCACCGATCGCTGCCGTGCCTGCCAGAAAGGCGCGACGCGTGGGGTTGAGCAATGAATGCGTCATGTCAGTTCTCCTCCAGTTAGCCGGAAATTCTCCTCACCTCCGGCTTGTTGCTTATTTTCATGCAATTCCGGCCAGGACCTTTCTTCTGCCCTACCGGAATTGCCCTATACTGCCAGCGCCCTGTCCCTTGCGTTGCGGATATGGGCGGTCAGCCGCTCCACGGCGTCTTCGACGGATCGCTTCTCAATGGCTTCGAGAATGGCGAGGTGTTCTTTCATCACCGATTTGACATGGCCTGCGATGCGAAAGCGCTCCTGATTGATGAGGCGCATCTTGATGGAATTGACCCTGTAGGCGTTCGAGATGATCGAATTGCCGAGACTATCGATGAAGGCGTCGTGCATGCCCCAGTCCACCTGCTGCGCGTGCTGGTCCAGCTCCGGCGATTCCCCACCGTTTTCCGTCGCCTCGACGATATCGCGGTGCTGTTTCAACAGCTTGGCGATGGTCTCGTCCGAGGCCGAACGCGTAAAGAGCGCCACGGCCTCCTTCTCGAGAAAGATCCGGAACTGGAACGCCTCGCGGATGAGGTTGATGTCGATATGGGCGACCTGCAATCCCCGCTGCGGCACAGTCTTGATCAGACCTTCCGCCTCAAGCCGTGGAATTGCTTCCCGGATCGCGCCCAGCGGCAGACCCGTCAATTCCACGAGGCGGCGTTGCGAGATGAATTGCCCAGGGCGAACGTCGCGCGAGAGAAGGTGATGCGTAAAGCTTTCATACGCCCGTTCCCGCAATGTCTGTTCGCCGGTATCGTCCATGCTCAACCTTTCAAGGTCTGTTCAGGCGGCCTGTTTGCGAAACAGCGCGTCGAAAGCGCCTTCGATCTGCCGCCGGCCCTCCGGTGAAATGGCAACGAGCGGCGCGCGCACGTCAGACCAGATATTTTCCCCTGTCGTGTGTGATACCAGCACCTTGACGGCGGGCGTAACCGGAAATTTCAGAAGTTCCACAACAAGATCGACGATGCGCGCATCGTCCTTGCCGTCAACGGCCATGGCGCGGACTTCCTGCGTCAGGAAATTGGCAACGCCGGAGATGGCTCCCTGACCGCCCAGGCGAACGCCCTTGGCCAGATCACGCTCATCGCCGATCAGAATGGCGAGATCGCCGTGTTCTTTCAGCAGGCGCTCTGTGTGGCTCCAGTTGCCTGAGGAGTCCTTCACGCCGGTGACGATGCCCGGAAACGCTTGTCTCAGCCGCCCCACCAGTTCGACCGACAATGTTACCATGGTTACGGAAGGGATGTTATAGACGAGAATGTCGCGCGCGCCCTTGCCGATCTTTTCGAAAACCGCCGAGAACCAGGCAAACAGGCCGTCATCGCTGACATTCTTGAAATAGGATGGTGGGGCGAGAAGAATATTGCGGGCACCTGCGTTCAGGGCCTCGGCGGACTGGTCGGCTGCATCCTCGATGGAATCCACGAGAACGCCGGTGACCAGACGGGAAGGCGCAATGCCTGCCTCAATGAAGCGGGAGAGAATGACCTGCCGTTCGCGGCTGCCGACGGAGCATCCCTCGCCGGTGGTGCCGAAGAGTGTCACGCTGTCGCAACCATTTGCAAGGCAACGGCGGGCATGCGCGATCATGGCGTCTGTATCGACGGTTCCGTCAGTTTTGAAAGGGGTCGTCAGTGCTGCCGAAAGGCCGAATTTCTGGGTCAATTAAGATGCTCCTCCAAGATGGCTGCAGATTGATGGCACACTGACATGTTAGTTGTAAAGCGGTAATTACAGAATGATTGTTCGGTAGGCTGGAACGGGGGGAATTGGCTTCTAAAGCTGCCTCAGGATCTTTGTTGCGCCCGGTGGGGCATGGAATGTTTACACCGGTTTACGCGAATGCCATTTTTTAGCGATGCACAGGAAAAATGCTAAAATAAATTTGACTGTTTAAGTAAAGATTTTTATCAGGCAATCTGAATATGGGATAAAGGGAAGCGTCATGACCATTGTGGAGCCATCAGCGCCTGTGGAAGAGATCGAGCAGAGCCGCGTGAAGCGCCTGAGGGCTGCCACGCGTGGCGCGCATGGTGGTCTCGATACCTTCATCATGGCAGCGAAGCCGTTCGAGAGCCGGGAGAACTTCGGCAAATTCGTGGAAACGCAATATCTTTTCCATCGCGACCTCGATGCGTTTTTCTCCAATGAAACGCTTGATGGCCTGCTGCCTGATCTTAAGGGTCGTCGCCGTCTCTCCATGATAGAGCAGGACCTTGCCGATCTGGGACACGCCATTCCTGAAACAAACGAGCCGCGCTTTACCAGCGAAACGCCGTTCGATCTACCTGAGGCCATGGGCTGGCTTTATGTGGTCGAAGGCTCGAACCTCGGCGCGGCTTTCCTTCTTAAAGATGCAGCCAAGCTTGGCCTCACCGAAGAATTCGGCGCGCGCCATCTGGCCGGCGCTCCGGAAGGGCGCGGCCTGCATTGGCGTACCTTTACGGCCGCGCTCGATGAAATTTCGCTGACCATCGAAGAAGAGGAGCGGGTCGTCGCCGGCGCCGAAGCCGCCTTCAGGGCCGTGCATGCCTACGCGCAGCAACGCCTCGGTTGAAGTTTTGGCATAGCTTGTCGCTGGTTGTCTTTACAGCGCTTGAAATGCCTCGTTGCACACTCGTGCTGACCCCGTCTTAGCATCCTCACGCCGTCACCCCGGGCTTGGTCCGGGGTCTATTGCGATCAAGTGTTTGATCGCGCGGGGCTCTATTGGCGGCGCGGACGGGCCGCGGCTGGATACAGGATCAAGTCCGGCGTGACGGAGGAGTGGTTTTCCGCTGTCGTGCAATGCTTCAGAACCATTGTGAGAGCCACTCGTTTCCCGCACATTGCGTTCGATATTTGCCGAATAAACAGGCATATTAATTTACCAAATGATAAAATTTTTATCTTTTGGTAAAAAGAAATTCGCCTCCAAAAAATTATCCAATTGATAAAATTATTTTTTTTCGTCTGGCACGGAACCTGCTACTCTTTCTTCAAATCAGGAAAACGCCTGATGCCAAAAAAAGGGAACAGCAAGATGGAAGTTGGTGTTTTTATACCGATCGGGAATAATGGGTGGCTCCTTTCCGAGAACGCGCCGCAATACAAGCCAAGCTTCGACCTGAACAAGGAAATCACGCTGAAGGCGGAAAAGTACGGCTTCGATTTCGCGCTGTCGATGATCAAGCTGCGCGGCTTTGGCGGCAAGACCGAGTTCTGGGATTATAATCTGGAATCCTTCACCCTAATGGCGGGCCTCGCCGCCGTGACCTCCAAGATCAAGCTGTTCGGCACCGCCGCCACGCTTGTCATGCCGCCGGCCATCGTTGCGCGCATGGCGACGACGATCGATTCCATTTCCGGCGGGCGTTTCGGCATCAACCTTATTACCGGCTGGCAGCGTCCTGAATACAGCCAGATGGGGCTATGGCCGGGCGACGATTATTTCGGTGATCGCTATGAATATCTCGGCGAATATACCTCCGTGCTGAAGGAACTACTGACGGAAGGGCAGTCGGACTTCAAGGGCAAGTTCTTCCAGATGGATGATTGCCGCATGAAGCCGGTGCCGCAGGGGGATGTGAAGCTCATCTGCGCTGGTTCCTCCAATTCCGGCATGGCGTTCTCTGCCAAATTCGCCGATTACAGCTTCTGCTTCGGCGTCGGCGTCAATACGCCAAAGGCTTTTGCACCCACCAATGAGCGACTTCTGGCGGCAACCGAAAAGTCTGGTCGCGAGGTTAAATCCGTCGTGCTGACCATGATCCTCGCGGAAGAAAAATCCGAGGATGCCTGGGCGAAGTGGGAGCATTACAAGGCGGGCGCGGATGAAGACGCGATCAAGTGGCTCGGCCTGCAGAGTTCTGTCGACACCAAGTCCGGCTCCGACACCAATGTCCGGCACATGTCCAATCCCGTCTCGGCCGTCAACATCAACATGGGAACGCTGATTGGCTCCTATGAGGAAGTAGCGGCGATGCTGGATGAAATGAGCGAAGTGCCGGGAACGGGTGGCGTGATGCTGACCTTTGACGATTTTCTCGAAGGCGTCGAAAAATTCGGCAAATATGTACAGCCGCTGATGAAGAGCCGCCAGCATGTGCTGGCCGAACTGGAGGCAGCGGAATGAGTGAAGCCGTCGTGGCGGGTTACAAGGGGCCGGAAAGCCGTTCGGAAAGTGTCACACTTCCCGCAAGGCCGGAGCCGATTACCCTCAAGCCCAGCGAGACCGCCGTTGTCGTGGTCGACATGCAGAACGCCTATTCGACCGAGGGCGGTTATGTCGATCTTGCCGGGTTCGATATTTCCGGCGCCAAGGGCACCATCGCCAACATCAAGAAGACGCTGGATACAGCGCGGGCGGCAGGTGTTCAGGTCATCTATTTCCAGAATGGCTGGGACAAGGATTATGTCGAGGCCGGTGGGCCGGGTTCGCCCAACTGGCACAAGTCCAACGCGCTGAAAACAATGCGCAAAAGGCCTGAATTGCAGGGCCAGCTGTTGGCCAAGGGCACATGGGATTACGCCATTGTCGACGAGCTGCAGCCGCAGCCCGGCGACATTCTGGTGCCGAAGACGCGTTACAGCGGTTTCTTTAACACCAATATGGACAGCGTCCTGCGTGCCCGCGGCATCCGCAATCTGGTGTTCGTCGGCATCGCCACCAATGTCTGCGTCGAAAGCTCGCTGCGCGACGCTTTCCATCTCGAATATTTCGGGGTGATGCTGGAGGATGCCACGCATCATCTGGGCCCGGACTACATCCAGCAGGCGACGGTCTATAATGTCGAGAAATTTTTCGGCTGGGTGGCGACCGTCAATGATTTCTGCGGCGTCATCTCGCAGGCCGCACCCGTCAGGGATTGATCCCCAAACACAAAGAGGAGAATGAAATGCCGAAGAAGATCGTCGTGCCTGCCGGTACAAGCAAACCCATCGCCCCTTTTTCGCCGGGAACCCTTGCCGATGGCGTGGTTTACGTTTCCGGTACGCTGCCGTTCGACAAGGACAATAATGTCGTGCATGTGGGCGATGCCAGCGCCCAGACACGCCATGTTCTGGAAACCATCAAATCCGTTATTGAGACCGCCGGCGGCACGATGGAGGACGTGACGATGAACCACATCTTCATCACCGACTGGGCAAATTACCAGGCCGTGAACACGGTCTATGCCGAATATTTCCCCGGCGACAAGCCCGCGCGTTATTGCATCCAGTGCGGCCTCGTAAAGCCTGACGCGCTGGTGGAAATCGCCACCGTCGCACATATCGGCAAGTAAGGCGAAACGGCAAAATGATGCATTTCGAGGTTCATGGCCGGGCCGAGCCTGAGGCGCCCACTATCCTGCTGTCATCGGGGCTGGGTGGATCGGGCGCCTATTGGGCGCCGCAGATCGAGGCCCTTTCCAGCCATTTCCGGATCGTTACCTATGACCATCGCGGAACTGGCCGGACCGGCGGCGAGGTGCCGGCAGATGGCGGCATATCGGCGATGGCCGATGATGTGCTTGAGATCGTCTCGGCGCTGAACCTCGAAAAATTTCACTTCATGGGCCATGCGCTTGGCGGTCTGATCGGACTCGATATCGCGCTTCGCAAGCCCGGCCTCATCGAAAGGCTTGTTCTTATCAATGCCTGGAGCAAGGCCGATCCGCATTCCGGGCGCTGCTTCGATGTGCGGATCGAGCTTCTGGAAAAATCCGGTGTCGAGGCTTTCGTGAAAGCCCAGCCGCTGTTTCTTTATCCGGCGGCCTGGATGTCAGAGCATCAGGAGCGGCTGGCACGTGACGATGCGCATGGCGTCGCGCATTTTCAGGGCAGGGCGAATGTGCTTCGGCGCATCGCGGCGCTCCGGGCCTTTGATGTCGACGCGCGCCTCGGCGAGATCGGCAATCCGGTTCTGGTAGTGGCAACCAAGGACGATCTTCTGGTGCCCTATACCCGGTCGCTGCGTCTTGCGGAAGGTTTGCCGCAAAGCGAGCTTTGCCTTCTCGATTTCGGAGCGCATGCGGTCAATATCACCGATTCTGACCTTTTCAACGCGCGGCTTTTGCAGTTTCTGCTACCGGCAACACAAACATTCTGACGGGATTTGAGAGTAAAATGACGAGAGCATTGGACGACGCTGCATTGGCAACACTTTTCACCGAGGCACGCACCCACAATGGCTGGATGGACAAGCCGATCGGGGATGAGACGCTGACAGCGCTTTATGACCTGACGAAGATGGGGCCGACCTCGGCCAATTGCTCGCCGGCGCGTTTCGTTTTCGTGCGCAGCCCGGAAGCCAAGGAAAAATTGAGGCCGGCGCTTTCTTCGGGCAATCTGGAAAAGACCATGGCAGCACCCGTCACGGTCATCGCTGCCATCGACAGCGAATTTTACGAGAAGCTGCCGGTGCTGTTTCCCCATGCCGATGCGCGTTCCTGGTTCACCTCCAGTGCGGCGATGGCCGAGGAAACGGCATTCCGCAATGCCACGCTGCAAGCCGGTTATCTCATTCTTGCCGCCCGCGCGCTCGGGCTTGATACCGGAGCCATGTCCGGTTTCGACAAGGGCAAGGTGGATGCCGCATTTTTTGCGGGTACGACGTGGAAATCCAATTTCCTCATCAATCTTGGTTACGGCGATCCGTCGAAGCTGTTCGGCCGCCTGCCGCGACTTGCGTTCGAAGACGCCTGTGTTCTGGCTTGAGGGCCTGTTAAGGAAGGATGGTTTAGATGCGGATGATGTCTCTTGAAAAGGAAGCGGAAATGGAGACGAAGACTGCACAGGAACGCAGCCTCGATTATAGAAATGCCATGGCGCGGCTCGGTGCGGCAGTCAACATCGTCACCACGGACGGTGCGGCAGGCCGTGCGGGATTTGCAGCGACGGCCGTTTGCAGCGTTTCCGACAATCCGCCCACGCTTCTCGTCTGCCTCAACCGCGGCTCTTCCGCTTATAATGTGGTGAAGGGCAATGGCGTCATCTGCGTCAACACGCTTGCTTCCAAGCACGAGGTGCTGAGCACCCTGTTCGGCGGCAAGACACCGGCGGAAGAACGTTTCGCTGCCGGAAGCTGGGGCGTGCTCGAAACCGGCGCGCCTGTTCTGGAAGACGCACTGGTCTCCTTCGATTGCCGCATTCGCGAGGCACATGATGGCGGCACGCACGATATCCTGATCTGCGATGTCGTCGATATGAAGATCAATGAGGGCGACGAAGCACTGATGTATTTCAACCGGCGTTACCGGGTGCTTTGAGAGCGGTCTCTGCGGCCGGTTGATACCCTTAACTCACGATCAGCTATTTGCGCGCCGTCATCCTCGGGCTTGTCCCCAGGATCTGCAACCGGGACAAGCCCGAGGATGACGGCGGAGCTTTCTTTTAACGTCAGTAAGAAGGGCGTTTCCGGTCTCCCGGAAACGCCCTTTTTCATTACTTGATCAGCGGCAAAAGATCGTTGATCGACTTCTTCGCATCGCCGTAGAACATGCGGGTGTTGTCCTTGTAGAACAGCGGGTTCTCGATGCCGGAATAGCCCGTGCCCTGGCCGCGCTTGGAAACGATGACCAGCTTGGATTTCCATACTTCCAGAACCGGCATGCCGGCGATGGGCGAGTTGGGATCGTCCTGTGCCGCCGGGTTGACGATGTCGTTGGAGCCGATGACGATGACGACGTCGGTATTGGGGAAATCGTCGTTGATCTCGTCCATTTCCAGCACGATGTCGTAGGGCACCTTTGCTTCGGCGAGCAGCACGTTCATGTGACCGGGAAGGCGACCCGCAACCGGGTGGATGGCGAAACGCACGGTCTTGCCGTCGGCGCGCAGCTTGCGGGTCAGTTCGGAAACGGCCTGTTGCGCCTGTGCCACCGCCATGCCGTAACCGGGCACGATGATGACGCTGTCAGCGTCGTTCAGCGCTGATGCCACGCCTTCGGCATCTATTGCCACCTGCTCGCCCTCGATTTCCATCGCCGGACCCGTCGTGCCGCCGAAGCCGCCGAGGATGACCGAGATGAAGGAGCGGTTCATGGCCTTGCACATGATGTAGGACAGGATCGCACCCGAGGAGCCGACAAGCGCACCGGTAACGATCAGGAGATCGTTGCCGAGCGTGAAGCCGATGGCGGCCGCCGCCCAGCCGGAATAGCTGTTCAGCATCGAGACGACGACAGGCATGTCTGCGCCGCCGATACCCATAATCAGGTGATAGCCGATGAAGAAGGCGGCAAGCGTCATCAGCACCAGCGTCCATGCGCCAGCACCGTTGCAATACATGATGAGCAGGACGAGCGACAGGATCGCGGCACCGGCATTGAGGACGTGTCCGCCCGGAAGCTTCTTCGCCTTGCCGTCCACCTTGCCGGCAAGCTTGCCGAAGGCGACGACGGAACCGGTGAAGGTGACGGCGCCGATGAAGACGCCGAGGAAGACCTCGACCTTCATGATTGCCAGTTCTACCGGCGTCTTGTGGGCGAGGAGGGCGGAAAAGCCTGTCAACAGGGAACGCGCCGTCTCATCGAGCGAGGCGACGTGCGCTTCCTCGATATGGGCGTTGAAGCCGATGAAGACGGCGGCCAGACCGACAAAGGAGTGAAGTGCTGCAACAAGCTGCGGCATCTCGGTCATCTGCACGCGGTTTGCGACGAAGTAGCCGAGAACGGCGCCACCCGCCAGCATCAGAAGTACGATGAACCAGTTGCCGACATCAGGTCCGAAGACCGTGGCGACAATGGCAAGACCCATGCCTGTTATGCCGTACCAGACGGCGCGCTTGGCGCTTTCCTGCCCGGAAAGACCACCGAGGGAGAGGATGAATAGAACGGCTGCGGCAACATAGGCCGCGGAAACGATACCAATGGTCATTATGTGTCCCCTACACGGCTCAGGACTTCTGGAACATGGCGAGCATGCGCCGTGTCACAAGGAAACCGCCGACGATGTTGATCGTCGCGATCAGGACGGAAAGTGAGGCAAGGATCACCACCAGCCAGTTGCCGGAACCGATCTGCAGCAGCGCGCCGATAATGACGATGCCGGAAATCGCGTTCGTCACCGCCATCAGCGGCGTGTGCAGCGAGTGGCTGACATTCCAGATGACGGAGAAGCCGATAAAGCAAGCGAGCACGAAGACGATGAAATGGCTCATGAAGCTTGCCGGCGCGTAAAGGCCGACGAGAAGCAGGGCCGCCGTACCGATGACGAGCAGACCGACCTGGCTTTTCGTCTGCGCCTTGAACTCGGCCCGTTCCTTGGCGTGCTTTTCCTCAGGCGTAAGCTCTTTTGCTCGTTCCTTGGGTTTCTGCGCGGCGATGGCCTGGATCTTCGGTGGCGGTGGCGGAAAGGTGATGTCGCCCTGATAGGTGACGGTCGCACCGCGGATGACGTCGTCTTCCATGTTGTGAACGACCTTGCCGTCCTTTGCGGGCGTCAGATCGGTCATCATGTGACGGATGTTGGTGGAATAGAGCGTTGAGGCCTGCGTGGCCATGCGGCTCGGGAAATCCGTATAGCCGATGACGATGACGCCATTGTCCGAGACGACGCGCTGGTCGGGCACCGTGAGATCGCAATTGCCGCCGCGCTCGGCGGCGAGGTCGATGATGACCGAACCCGGCTTCATTGCCGCTACCATGTCGGCCAGCCACAGCTTCGGGGCGTCACGGCCGGGGATCAGCGCCGTGGTGATGACGATATCGATCTGCGGTGCCAGCTCGCGGAATTTCTCAAGCTGCTTTTCGCGGAATTCCGGCGAGGAGGGGGCGGCGTAACCGCCGGTCGCTGCGCCATCCTGGCTCTGGTCGGCGAAATCGAGATAGACGAATTCGGCGCCCATGGATTCGATCTGTTCGGCCACTTCCGGGCGCACGTCGAAGGCATAGGTAATGGCGCCGAGCGAGGTTGCCGTGCCGATGGCGGCAAGACCGGCAACCCCGGCACCGATGACCAGCACCTTGGCGGGCGGCACCTTGCCGGCGGCGGTTACCTGACCGGTGAAGAAGCGGCCGAAATTATTGCCGGCCTCGATGACGGCGCGATAGCCGGCGATGTTGGCCATGGAGGACAGCGCGTCCATTTTCTGGGCGCGGGAAATGCGCGGCACCATGTCCATGGCGATGACATTTGCGCCCTTTTCCTTCGCCTGCTCCAGAAGGTCCTTGTTCTGTGCGGGATAGAAGAACGAGATCAGCGTCTTGTCCGAAGACAGGCGATCAATCTCCGACGTTTCCGGCGGACGAACCTTGGCGATGATGTCGGCACCGGTATAAAGCGCATCGGCGCTATCGACGATGGTGACACCGGCTGCGCGATAGGCGTCGTCGGAAAATCCCGCCGCCTTGCCCGCGCCTGTTTCGAGGATGCAATCATATCCGAGTTTCTGCAGGCCTTGCGCGCTGTCGGGCGTCATGCCGACGCGCGCCTCGCCATCATATAATTCCTTAGGCGTCCCGATTTTCAAAATGGCTCTCCCTTTTCCGCACGATACGGCGTCATAGCCTATTTCGAGCGTTTTTGTCTTGTTTTTGGCGGTTTCTACCTGCGGCGGATTGACAGCCTGCGAAAGGCCAGTTCGGGCACTGGCGGTACTGCGGCAATAAAAAACCCGGCGCGTCAGCGCCGGGTCTCTATCGTCGGGAGCGAAACCGCTCACTCCATGGTGTGGATGTCGCGATCCTTGGTTTCCGGCAGGAACAGCAGGCCGATGACCAGTGTGATGCCTGCGAAAACGATCGGGTACCAGAGGCCGTAATAGATATCGCCCTTCGCCGCGCTCATCGCAAAAGCGGTGGCGGGCAGCAGGCCGCCGAACCAGCCGTTGCCGATATGGTAGGGCAGCGACATGCCGGAGTAGCGGATGCGGGTCGGGAACAGTTCGACCAGCAGTGCCGCAATCGGGCCGTAGACCATCGTCACGTAGATCACGAGGACGGTCAGGACCGCGATGATGACGACCCAGTTCACGGCAGCCGGATCGGCGACCATGGCGAAGGTGCCGCCACCGGCAATGCTGTAGACGGCCATTTCCGCCGCTCCGGCGGTCTCGGCCGGCGTCAGCAACTTGTCGGCCACCAGCTTGTCGGTCGCCACCATCTTCTTGTCGGCGGCGCGAACGGCTTCCGCATTGAGGTTGAGTTCCGGGTTGGCGGCAATGAAGGCATCCAGTTTTGCGTCCGGCACCTGTGCTACGCCGCGCACCAGCGGGTAGCCGCCGTCATGCAGCGCGATGTTGACCTGTTTCTGGAAGGCCCTGTCTTTTGCGGCAGCATCCGCACCGGCTGCGATGGCGTCGTAGCTCGCAATGGTGGCGTCGCCGATTTTGACGCTTGCCGGCGTTCCAGCCGCTCCAGCAACGACGTCATAGGGAACGGAGTTGCGTGTCAGGAACGAGGTGGCGATATCGCAGGATGTGGTGAATTTCGCCGTACCTGTCGGGTTGAACTGGAATTTGCAGTCGCCCGGAGCAGCGGTCACGGTGGCGCGAACGCTGGCCTGCGCTTGCGCCAGTGCCGGGTTGCCCGCCCATGTGAGCGCCTTGAACAGCGGGAAGTAGGTCAGCATCGCGAGAACGAGACCCGCCATGATGATCGGCTTGCGGCCGATCTTGTCGGAAAGCCAGCCGAAGAGCACGAAGAAGCCCGTGCCGAGGATGAGGGCCGCCGCGACCATGATGTTGGCCGACTGGCCGTCCACCTTCAGAATGCTCTGCAGGAAGAACAGCGCATAGAACTGGCCCGTATACCAGACGACGGCCTGACCGATGACGGCGCCGACGAGGGCAAGCAGGGCGATCTTTGCGTTTTTCCACTGGCCGAAGGCTTCGCTGAGCGGTGCCTTTGAGGTCTTGCCTTCTTCCTTCATCTTCTTGAAGGCAGGAGATTCGTTCATTTTCAGACGAATCCAGACCGATACGCCAAGCAGCAGAACCGAAACGAGGAAGGGAATACGCCAGCCCCAGGCGGCGAAGGCTTCCTTGCCGAGTGCGAACTGCACGCCGAGAATGACCATCAGCGACAGGAAGAGGCCGAGCGTCGCCGTCGTCTGGATCCATGAGGTGTAATAGCCTCTGCGACCGTTGGGCGCGTGTTCGGCCACATAAGTTGCAGCACCGCCATATTCGCCGCCAAGCGCCAGACCCTGAAGCATGCGCAGGATGATCAGGATGATCGGGGCTGCGATGCCGATCTGCGATGCACCGGGCAGGACGCCGACGAGGAATGTCGAAACGCCCATGATGAGAATGGTGATCAGGAAGGTGTATTTACGGCCGACAATGTCGCCGAGACGCCCGAACACCAGGGCGCCGAAGGGACGCACGAGGAAGCCGGCGGCAAATGCCAGAAGCGCGAAGATGTTACGTGTCGTTTCCGGATATTGGCTGAAGAAGTTCGCGCCGATATAGATCGCGAGCGAGCCGTACAGATAAAAATCGTACCATTCGAAGACTGTTCCGAGAGAAGAGGCGAAAATCACCTTCTTCTCCTCACCCGTCATGGGACGGGCGGCGCCGCTCACGGCTGCTACGTTTGCCATTGTCTGTCCTCCACAGATGTCAAATGAGCGCATTGCAGAGCCCTGTCTCTCCTCCGGACTCCCCCGTAAGGGTGCAATGCGCGTAATGTTAGAGTGACAGAAAATTAACCCCAATGAGAGCGATGCTTTCGGATTATGACTTTAGTCTAATGCATAACGTGCAAAAATGTCGCGAGGTGGCATTTGCGCTTGTGCGCCGGGTCGCTCGCAACGTGCCTTTTTTCTTGACACGAACACCAAACCTTCTAATAGCTTCTCGCGAAGAAGGAGCATCACCTTGCGCAGGCATGTTGCAGACATGATTGTCATGGAAGGACCGGCACAATCCGCCGGCGATGATCCGCGTCTTTCTTATTCTATCCGAATTACGGCCAAAACGACGATTAAAACCGTCTGACGTCTCTGGCCACCGCTCTCTCCCCGGTTTGGCTGGGGATCGAGGAAGCCGCAATGCGATGCGGGTTCCCCACCTCACCCAAAAGAGGAGAGACAGAAAGAGAGCTTGATCATGGGTTTCAAAGTTGCAATTGTAGGCGCCACCGGCAATGTCGGTCGCGAAATGCTCAACATCCTGGCCGAACGTGGTTTTCCGGCAGATGAAGTCGTGCCGCTCGCTTCCTCCCGCTCGCAGGGCACGGAAGTCTCCTATGGCGACCGCACGCTGAAGGTTTCCAACCTCGAAAACTACGATTTTTCCGACACGGATATTTGCCTGATGTCGGCCGGCGGCGAGATTTCCAAGAAGTGGTCGCCGAAGATCGGCCAGCAGGGTTGCGTCGTCATCGATAACTCGTCTGCATGGCGCTACGACCAGGACGTTCCGCTGATCGTTCCGGAAGTCAACGCCGACGCGATCTCGGGCTTCACCCGCAAGAACATCATCGCCAATCCGAATTGCTCCACGGCCCAGCTCGTTGTCGCGCTGAAGCCGCTGCATGACTTTGCCAAGATCAAGCGCGTCGTTGTCTCCACCTACCAGTCCGTTTCCGGCGCTGGCAAGGAAGGCATGGACGAACTGTTCCAGCAGACACGCGCCGTCTTCGTGGCCGATCCGGTCGAAACGAAGAAGTTCACCAAGCGCATCGCCTTCAACGTCATCCCGCATATCGACGTCTTCATGGAAGACGGCTATACCAAGGAAGAATGGAAGGTTCTGGCCGAAACCAAGAAGATGCTCGATCCGAAGATCAAGGTAACCTGCACGGCCGTGCGCGTTCCTGTTTTCATCGGTCATTCGGAATCGGTCAACATCGAGTTCGAAAACGAGATCACCGCCGATCAGGCGCGTGACATCTTGCGCGAAGCGCCGGGTTGCCTCGTGATCGACAAGCATGAAGATGGCGGCTACATCACCCCGGTTGAATCCGCCGGCGAGGATGCGACCTATATTTCGCGTATCCGTGAGGATGCGACTGTTGAAAACGGCCTCAATATCTGGGTTGTTTCGGACAATCTGCGCAAGGGCGCTGCCCTCAATGCCATCCAGATCGCCGAACTCCTGGTCAATCGTGGTCTCATCAAGCCCCGCAAGGCGGCGGCTTGATACGATTTTTTAAGGTTCGTTAAGTATAACCCGTCTGTTCTGTGTGGGGCAGGCGGGTTTTCCAATTGGCTATCATCACGGCCAGTTTATTTGCAGGCCTTGCTGCCAAAAGGCAATTTAGGCGGCCAAAAAGCAATTTGGCACCCGAGCCCCTACAGCAGCGACGTTTTGGTTCTCGGGATAAATTCCCCAAAGGATATCGAAGGCAGATTTTGATGCGGGCAATGAAGGCAATTCTGGCTGGTGTGGCCATGGTCTCGGTTTTGGCGGCGACGCCGGTTGTGGCTGCGCAATGCGGCAACACTTCGGCAGGGTTCGACGCCTGGGTCGGTGCCTTCAAGCAGGAAGCGGCGAGCCGCGGTGTCAGCGCCTCGGTGCTTGATCGTGCCTTCTCCGGCGTCTCCTACAATCAGCCGACCATCCGCGCCGATCGCGGCCAGCACAGCTTCAAGCTGTCCTTCGACCAGTTCATGCAGAAGCGTGGCGGCCAGACGATCATCTCGCGCGGCAAGACCATGAAGAAGAACAATGCGGCTCTCTTCGCCTCGATTGAAAAGGCCTATGGTGTGCCGGCCGGCCCGCTGCTCGCCATCTGGGGCATGGAAACCGGATTTGGCGGCTTCATGGGCAACCAGCACACGCTGTCCGCCGTGGCGACGCTTTCTTTCGACTGCCGCCGTTCGGATTATTTTACCGAGCAGCTTTATGCGGCCCTGAAGCTCGTCGGCAGCGGATCGCTGAACGTTAACGCCAAGGGTGCTGCCCATGGCGAAATCGGCCAGACGCAGTTCCTGCCGTTGAACGTTGTGCGCTACGGCGTGGATTTCGACCGCGACGGACGCATCGATCTCGTCGGCTCGCGCGCCGATGCGCTGGCCTCCACGGCCAACTTCCTTGTCGGCCACGGCTGGCAGCGCGGTGCGGGTTATCAGCAGGGGCAGACGAATTACGCGGCCATTCAGGGCTGGAACGCTGCAAGCGTTTATCAGCAGGCGATTGCGTTTATCGGCAAGGCGATTGACGGCCAATAAGGCCGCTTTATCCCAATTGGAACGTCCACTTCCGTGATGCCGGACTAGTTCCGGCATCCAGTCACGGCGCGTCTGCGCCGTGAAAACAATACTAAGCAATCAAAGACTTGATCGCGCTTGGCCCCGGATCACGTCCGGGGTGACGAAGCTTTGAGAAGGTTTCGACAATCACAGGTCCGGGCGGCGAAAGTCGCCCGTTTTGCCGTCCATCACCCACAATTCGCCGGTCGAGATATCGAACCAGGCACCATGCAGCTTCACCTTGCCAGCGGTTTCCTGCGCCTTGACGAAGGGGAAGCCGCGCAGGTTGGCGATGGAGTTGCGAATGGAAACGCGCTCCAGCGCCGTCTGGCGCTCGGAAGCGGTCATGACGTCGTTGCTCTGGATCTGCTCGGCGGCGGATTTCACCATGTTCATCCACTTGCCGATGAAGTCGCCGGGTGACAGAGGTTCAAGATTGGGGTCGAGTGCGGCCTGAATGCCGCCGCAGCGGCCATGGCCCATGACGACGATGTCCTTCACCTTCAGAACCTGCACGGCATATTCGATGGCGGCTGATGTGGCGTGGTACTGACCGTCAGGCTCAAAGGGCGGCACCATGTTGGCGACGTTCCGCACGACGAAAAGTTCTCCCGGTCCGCAGTCGAAAATCGTTTCCGGCGCCGAACGGGAGTCACAACAGGCAATGAACAGGGTCTGCGGTTTCTGTCCGGTATCAGCCAGAACGCGGTATCTTTCGCGCTCGTCGGCATAGCGGCCGCTCATGAAGTTCTTGTAGCCGTTGAGAAGGTTTTCCGGAAAATCTTTCATCTATCGCAGTACCGTTGTGCTTGGACCAAGATCAAGAGAAGAACTCGGTGCGTTGAAGACCAATCCTTTAGCCGCTATTTGCGCTTGCTGCGCGAAGGATGCAAGAGATGGCGCATCTGCACCATCGCCATGGGTGTGGAGAGACTTGAAGAATCCGTCTCCAGCGTCAATTCGTTCATGTCGCGTTTTTTGGTTCGCGCCAGAATTTCGAACACGCTGGCGGTGGCCAGTTGCAGCGCCTTCTCGTCGTCCATGCCTTCCAGCAGCCGGGCAAGGAACAGCGCCGCCATCAGGTCTCCGAGACCGTTCGGTGCGTCTTCTATGGCGCGGTGTTCCGCCATCAGCGCGTGCCGGCCGCTCAAATAGAGATTTCCCGTGCCGCCCGCCATCATCGACACGGCTGAGGTGACCAGCATTTTCGGCGGGCCGAGTGCGAGCGCGGCATCCATGATGGCATTGTTGGTCTCAAGCTCGGCGCCGCTCATCCAGGCCAGTTCATAACGGTTTGGCGTGGCGACGGTGGCAAGCGGAATGAGGTGATCGCGGATGGCTTCTGCAGTCTCAAGGGGAATGTATAGTCCGCCCAGATCGCCCATGACCGGGTCACAGGCATAAATCAGCGACGGGTTCTTTTCCTTGAGATTGCGGATCAGCCTTGCGACGGAGCGCACCTGCGCCGCGCTGCCGAAATAACCGGTCAGGACAGCCTTGACCTCGCCGATCCATTTGGCGTTTTCGAGGTCGGTCATGGCCTTGTCGAAGTCGTCGTCCTGAAAGCGCATCCGGGTGGACGGGCCATGGCCGGGGTGCCAGGGCAAAACGATTGTGGGCACCGCCCATACCGGATAGCCAAGGGTCTCCAGCGCGAAGACTGCGGCACGGTTGCCGACCGATCCACGCATGACGTGGCTGGAAATGACGATGACGGCGCCCTGGGTATTTTCCTGCATCACGGCCTTCTTGCTTTCAAACGCCACAGAAGCCCGCAAGTGCCCCTGCTCACAGATCAAGATGCGCTCTCATGACATATCGCATCGTCACTTTCCACCGTTAATCCCGCAAGGGTCTATCCCGTAAAACGATGGGCGTCCGGTCTTCTTGGCCTTTCCGGTGCCGGTCCGGTATTGCGGGATCGGCGAACTGCCCTACCTTTTTGTTTACGCATCGGGTTTTCCCAAAACCGCGGTACACTTTTCGGCACGATGCCCTATAGTTGCATCATGCTCGATCTCGTCATCGCCTATTGGCCTCATATCCTTGCCGCTCTTTCCATTTTGATGGGAACCGTGGCGGCCGTACATGCCACGATGACGAAGGAAGAGGTCCGCTCCGCGCTTGGCTGGGTGGGCGTCATCGTTCTGTCGCCGATCGTCGGTGCAGTCATTTATGCGATTGCCGGCATCAACCGGATTCGCCGGTCCAGTATCAGGCAGCAGCGGTCTTTCATGCAGGACGAGATCATGGATCGCGTGGCGCGCCTGGATGCGAGCGGCGAGGTGATTGCCGCGCGGTTCGGACGCCGTTTCGAGGCGATGAAGACGCTCGGCGACCGGGTGACGCGCCACGCACTGACGACCGGTAACCGCATCGAGCCGCTTGTCACCGGCGACGCGGCCTATGCCGCCATGCTTGAAGCGATAGGCGAGGCGAAGCGGTCGATCATCCTCGAAACATATATTTTCGACAATGACAGGATCGGTGCGCGTTTTGTCGCGGCGTTGGAAAGGGCGAAGTTCCGGGGCGTGGAGGTGCGGGTGCTGGTGGATGCGGTGGGCGCGCGCTATTCCGTGCCGAGCATCCTGCCAACGCTCCGGGAAAAAGGCATCGTTGCCGATGTATTCAACGGCAATGTCATCATGGGGCTGCGGCTGCCCTATGCGAATTTGCGCACCCACCGCAAGATCCTCGTGGTGGACGGGCGCCTCGCCTTTAGCGGCGGCATGAATATCCGCGAGGGCTTCACCCTTGAATTCGGCGGCGAAAAACAGGCGCACGACACTCATTTCAAGATCAGCGGGCCGGTTGTCTCTGATTTTTTCTCCATTGCGGCGGAGGACTGGAGGTTCACGACGGGGAAGCTTCTGCACACGCCGGTCTGGGATATCGCCATTCCCGATGGTGTGCCGGGTTCACAGATCGTTGCGCGCGTTTCCTCCTCGGGGCCGGATAAGAGCATAGAGACCAATCACAAGATGCTGATGGGGGCGTTTTCCGTCGCCCGCTCCTCCATTCTCGTCATGTCGCCCTATTTTCTCCCCGATCGGGAGCTTATTTCAGCGCTCATTACCGCAGCGAGGCGGGGAGTCGTGGTGGATATCATCGTGCCGCAAAGCAACAATCTGGTGCTTGTGGACAGGGCGATGACGGCGCAATTCGACCAGATGTTGAAGAATTACTGCCGCATCTGGCGGGCGACAGGGCCCTTCAATCATTCCAAGCTTCTGGTGATCGACGAGCGCTGGAGCTACATCGGTTCTTCCAACCTGGACCCTCGTTCATTGCGGCTGAACTTCGAAGTCGATCTGGAAGTTATGGATGAGGAATTCGCCGCGACCATCGGAAACCGCATCCGGGAAGCACGGGCAACCGCTTTACCCGTGCGACTGAGCGAACTGAATGCGCGGCCATTCGTTGTCCGTTTTGTGGAGCGCGTCCTGTGGCTCGCTTCGCCGTATCTTTAGAGCGCCATGCGTCGGAAACGCTCTAAAACTTTTAATTTGCGCATCGGAGGCGTCGCAGCGTGAAGAAAAACAGTTTGCTGGAGCGTGGAAAAACGGCACTGGCGAAAAACAGCAGCCTGCCCGCCTTCGTCATGCAGTCGCTGCGCGACCGCCACCAACGGAAGAATGCCGGGCAGGTGGAGAGAGATCACTCCTTCCCGGTCATCGCGTCCTACAACGTCCATAAATGCGTCGGACGCGACCGCAGGTTCGACCCTGATCGCACCAGCCGCGTCATTCAGGAAATTGGCGCGGATATCATCGCGCTACAGGAGGCGGACAGCCGTTTCGGCGAGCGCACGGGCCTGCTCGATCTTGCCCGGCTGGAGCGGGAAAGCGGGCTTGTCCCCGTGCCTGTTCTGGCGGGTGTGAAGGCGCATGGATGGCACGGCAATGTCCTGTTGTTCAAGGAAGGTGCGGTGCGGGATGTTCATACGCTGAAATTGCCGGGGCTGGAGCCGCGCGGCGCGCTGGTGGTGGAACTGGATTTGAAAAGCGGTGGCGCACTGCGAATAATCGCCGCGCATTTCGGTCTTTTGAGGCATTCCCGTGCCCAACAGGCGAAGGCGCTTATCGGTCTTCTGGAAGCGCGAAACGAATGCGCGACCATCCTCATGGGAGACCTGAACGAATGGCGTCTCGGCAATGGCTCGTCGCTCAATACTCTGAGAGATGCATTCGGCGCCCTGCCGCCGGCAGTGCCCAGTTTCCCATCCAACCTGCCGGTGCTTGCGCTCGACAGGATCATCGCCAACCGCGAAGGGCTGATCGAGCAGGTGGAAGCGCATGACAGTGCGCTGGCGCGCATTGCCTCGGACCACCTGCCGCTGAAAGCCGCGATAAGGACCGATCTGCTTCCAACCTGATCCTGTGGCAGCATCGGATACGGCGACAGACTTCAGAGCCGCTGCGCTACCGTCAGATGGCTGCGCGAACGGGCCTCCAGCAGAGATTTGCGGATGGCTTCCATCAGCCGTTCACGGTTGTTTCTGGTCTTGCCTCTGTCCAGATTCTGCGCGGCAAGCGCTAGATCCAGACCTTCATGCATTACTATCGAATAGGCAATGGTTGTCGCCCAGTTCTCGTATTCCTGCTCCATCATGTCACCCCTGAACTAAATCATTTAGCCCGAATCACCCTGTTCTTGAAATTACCACAAAATGGAAAGCACAAAATAGCATTGTTCCTATACGTATCTGCTGCCTTATGCGGATATAGTTTATTCGTTCTTTCGTTATTGCGGCGCAACATGTATGTGCTTGCTGCTTAAGTCATTGAAACAGATTCTGTTTCAGGCGATGCACATGGACGTTCCAAGCAACAAAAACGCCGCGCATCGTTAGATGCGCGGCGGGCTTTCGTCGAAGTTTGCGGTGGATTGGATCAGGTCTCAGCCGGCCTTTTCGAGCTTGTAGTCCGAATTGGCAGGTTCTTCCTGTTTGTGCTGGATGAGAGGACGGTTACCCGACAGCTTGCGAACCAGCACGTAGAATACCGGTGTCATGAAGATGCCGAAGAACGTCACCCCGATCATGCCGGAGAACACTGCGACACCCATGGCCGCGCGCATTTCCGCACCCGCACCGGTGGAGATGACCAGAGGCACCACGCCCATGATGAAGGCGAGTGAGGTCATCAGGATCGGGCGGAGGCGCAGGCGACTTGCCTCGACTGCGGCCTGAAGCGGCGTTCGTCCTTCGAATTCCAGCTCGCGGGCGAATTCCACGATCAGGATCGCGTTCTTCGCCGATAGCCCGACAAGGACGACAAGGCCGATCTGCGTAAAGATGTTGTTGTCCCCTCCCGTCAGCCAGACGCCTGTCAATGCGGCGAGAACGCCGAGCGGAACGATCAGAATGATCGCGATCGGCAGGGTCAGGCTTTCATATTGCGCAGCCAATACGAGATAGACGAGCAGCAGCGCCAGCGGGAAGACCACGAGGCTGGAATTACCG
Organism: Agrobacterium sp. 10MFCol1.1; assembly: GCF_000381165.1. NCBI lineage: Bacteria > Pseudomonadati > Pseudomonadota > Alphaproteobacteria > Hyphomicrobiales > Rhizobiaceae > Agrobacterium > Agrobacterium sp. 10MFCol1.1. Next base: position 92,561 of record NZ_KB906074.1, read on the forward strand.
GCAAGGATCTGCTGGTAAGTCAGGTCCGTCCATTCGTATTCGATCCCGGCCGGCAGGTTTTCGGCAAGGATTTTCTCGATCGCCGCCTGCGCCTGTCCAGAGGAGAAGCCCGGTGCCGGACCGCCGTTGATATCGGCTGCAAGGAAGCCGTTATATCGGTTTGTGCGCTCCGGTCCTGTTGTTGCATCTACCTTCAACAGCGTGGAAAGCGGGATCATCTGACCGGTGGACGAGCGGACCTTCAGGCGGCCGATATCTTCGGCATGTGCGCGGAATTGCGCATCTGCCTGCACACGCACGCTGTATGTCCGCCCGAAGGCGTTGAAGTCGTTGACATAAAGCGAGCCCAGATAGATCTGCAGCGTCTGGAAGACGTCGCTGACCGAAACACCCAGCTGCTCGGCTTTGGCGCGGTCGAGATCGGCGAAGAGCTGCGGCACGTTGATCTGGAAGCTGGAGAAGATGCCTGCCAGTTCCGGTGTCTGGTATGCCTTGGCGATGACCGCCTTGGCCGCTTCGTCAAGCGTCTGGTAGCCGTAACCGGCACGGTCCTCGATCTGCAGCTTGAAGCCGCCCGTCTGGCCGAGACCGTTAACCGGCGGCGGCGGGAACATGGCGATGAAGGCATCCTGAATGCCGGCAAACTTCTGGTTCAGCTGCATTGCGATGGCACCGCCTGACAGTTCCGGCGTCTTGCGGTTTTCGAAGTCGTCGAGAACTGCAAAGACGATGCCGGAATTGGAGCCGATGGTGAAGCCGTTGATCGACAGGCCGGGGAAGGCAATGGCGTGGCTGACGCCCGGCTGTTGCATGGCGATATCGCTCATCCGCTTGATGACACTTTCCGTGCGGTCAAGGGTTGCGCCGTCCGGAAGCTGGGCGAAGCCGATGAGATATTGCTTGTCCTGCGCCGGTACGAACCCGCTTGGGACCGCGCTGAACATGCCGTAGGTGGCAGCCACCAGCGCCATATAGACGATCATGACGAGGCTTTTGCGCGTTACCAGCCCGCCTACGGTTTTGCCGTACCCATTGGAGGCGGCCCCGAAGGCGCGGTTGAATCCACGGAAGAACCAGCCGAAAATCCGGTCCATGAAGCGGGTCAGCCAGTCTTTCGGTGCGTCGTGCTCTTTCAGCAGCAGGGCCGCAAGAGCGGGTGACAGCGTCAGAGAATTGATCGCCGAAATGACGGTGGAAATCGCGATCGTCAGCGCGAACTGCCGGTAGAACTGGCCGGAAAGGCCGGAGATAAAAGCCAGTGGGACGAAAACGGCGACCAGCACAAGCGCGATTGCTATGATCGGCCCGGAGACTTCGCGCATCGCCTTGTAGGTGGCATCACGCGGAGAAAGCCCGTTTTCGATGTTTCGCTCGACGTTTTCCACCACCACGATGGCGTCATCCACCACGATGCCGATGGCCAGCACGAGGCCGAACAGGGTCAACGCGTTAATGGAGAAACCGAAGGCATACATGACGGCGAAGGTGCCGATGATCGACACCGGAACGGCGATCAGCGGAATGATCGAGGCGCGCCAGGTCTGGAGGAACAGGATGACCACCAGTACCACGAGGCCAACGGCCTCGAGGAGCGTATCAACGACCTTTTCGATGGACGAGCGAACGAACTTCGTCGTGTCGTAGACGATTTCATATTTCACGCCATCAGGCATCGCCAGTTGCAGATTGTCCATTGTCGCGCGGACATTATCGGCGATTTCGATGGAGTTGGAGCCGGGAGCCTGCAATACGGCAATCGCCACGGCCGGTTCGCCGTCGAGCAGCGAGCGCAGCGTATAGTCGGCAGCGCCGAGTTCGATGCGGGCGACGTCGCGAAGACGGGTGATCTGGCCGTTCGCGCCGCTCTTGACGATGATGTTGCCGAATTCCTCCGGAGTCGTCAGACGGCCCTGGGCATTGACGTTGAGCTGCAGGTCGACGCCGTTGGGGCTTGGCGATGCGCCGATGACGCCGGCTGCGGCCTGGACGTTCTGCTGACGGATGGCGTCGGATACGTCGCTGGCGGCGAGATCGTGTTCGGCCACCTTTTGCGGATCCAGCCAGACGCGCATGGAATAGTCACCCGCGCCGAAGACCTGCACCTGACCCACGCCTTCGATACGGGCGAGGCGATCCTTGACGTTCAGCGTCGCATAGTTGCGCAGATAGGTGATGTCATAGGCATCGGTCTTCGACACGAGATTGACGACCATGATGAAGTCGGGCGAGCTTTTGACGGTGGTGATGCCGAGTGCGCGCACTTCCGCGGGCAGGCGCGGTTCGGCCTGCGACACGCGGTTCTGCACCAGCTGCTGCGCCTTGTCCGGGTCGGTGCCCAGCTTGAACGTGACGGTCAGCGTCAGCACGCCGTCCGATGTCGCCTGGCTGCCCATATAGAGCATGTCCTCGACGCCGTTGATCTGTTCTTCAAGCGGCGTGGCGACTGTTTCAGCGATGACGGCAGGGTTCGCACCGGGATAGGTGGCGCGGACGACGACGGATGGCGGCACGACTTCCGGATATTCGGAAATCGGCAGGGCGCGCATGCCGAGAAGGCCTGCGACCACGATCAGGATCGACAGCACGCCGGCGAAGACCGGCCTGTCGACAAAAAATCTGGAAATATTCATATCCAGTCCCCTCTCCGGGTAGATTTGGAAATGCAAGGACCGTTCCGGCGGCATCATGGCCGCCGGTGAGGGCCGGTTCTTTGTGAAATGCGTCTCGCCGGAGGCGGGACGGCGTTATTGCGAGGCGGCGACCTTGTCTTCCGCCTGCGGTGCGATGGTTGCACCGGGGCGAATGCGCTGCAGGCCGTTGACGACGATCGTATCGCCGGCTGCAAGGCCGCTGTCGATGATGCGCTGGCCGTCAGCCGGTGCGCCGGGCTTGATCTGGCGGTAGCTCACCTTGTTTTCGGCATCGACGACAAAGACGAACCGCTTGTCCTGATCCGTGCCGATGGCGCGGTCGCTGATGACTATCCGGTTTTCCGGCTTCGGTTCACCCATGCGCACCCGCACGAACTGGCCGGGAATGAGCCTGCCATCAGGATTTTCGAAGACCGCACGCACACCAATGGTGCCGCTGGCGGAATCGACCTGGTTGTCGATGAGGTGCAGGGTGCCCTTGATCGGCGTGCCTTCATCCGAAAGCGTGCCGATTTCCACCGGGATCTGTTCGAGCGCGGGCAGGGCGTCGGTCGTCTTCGGCAGCTCGGAAAGCGCTTTCGCTACCGTTCCTTCGCTGGCGTTGAAGCTGGCATAGATCGGGTTGACCGAAACCAGCGTCGTCAGGGCAGGCGATGTCGAGCCGGCGGCAACGAGGTTGCCGGCGGTGATTTCGATGCGGCCGACCCTGCCGGAAACCGGTGCAACGATTTCGGTGTAACCAAGATCGAGCTGAGCCGTCGTCAGCGTCGAGCGGGCGGCGCGAAGCTGGGCTTCGGCATCCGCAAACGAGCTTTGCCGCTGGTCGAGATCGCTCTGGGAGATCGTGCGATTGTCGGAAAGCCTGCGGCCACGGTCGAGTTCCGTCTTGGCAAGGCTGACCTTGGCTTCGGCGGAGGCGACCTGGGCTTCAGCACCTGCAACGGCTGCCTGATAGGGGGCCGGATCGATGGTGAAGAGGGGGTCGCCTTCCTTCACCAGCGCGCCTTCGCGGAAATGCACGGCCTTGATCTGGCCAGCGACGCGGGAGCGGATCTGCACGCGGTCGACGGCTTCGAGACGGCCGGAAAATTCTTCCCAGCGCATCACATCGCGGCTTTCCACCTTGGCGACGGTGACTGGGATAGCCGGCGTTTCAGCCGGGGTGGAAGCTGCCGTCGCATCACGGCTGGTGGGCAGGTCGAAAATGAGTGCTGCGGCTGCAACGGACATAGCAAGCCCGATACCGGCGCCCGTCAGGGCCCGGCGCTTTGTGGTCAGCGTCATGGGTCTCTCCTTGGCTCGGATCAGGAGCCGGTCAGTTTCTCTATCTGTGTGTTTTGTCGCAAGGTCCGGGCGTAAAACCGCTACGCACTTTTACTGGACATGCTCAAAATGCGATTTCAGTGTTTTATCTGGTCAACGAAGGTCTTGAACTCCGAACAGACGGATGGGACCCATCCGCCGCCCTTTCCTTGATAAAGCCCCGTCCAGCCAATACCGGCGGGGAAAACATGCTGCCGGACGCTGACACCGGAGGCGATGAGCCTGTCGGCATAACCGACCGTTTCGTCGCGCAGAGGGTCGTCCTCGGCGGTAAAGATCAGCGCCGGCGCCACCCGGTTCAGCCGCGTACACTGGCAGGGCGCGGCATAGGGGTGAAAAAACCCGCAGGCCTTGGCAAGGTAATGGCTCCAGCCATCCGCCCAGCGCTGGCGCATGCCGATCCTGTCCGCATCGCGGAAGGATTCCGTCGTCATCATCGGGTCGATCATGGGCGACAGAAGTATTTGACCGGCAAGCTTGCCCGGCATGCGGTCCCGCGCCTTCAGCGCAAGCCCAGCCGCCACATTGCCACCAGCCTCTTCGCCGGCCACAAACAGCAGCGATTTCGCGCCGCCATAATGCTTGCGGTCCCGGCTCAGGTGATCCAGCGCTTCGAAGGCACAATCGATCACCATCGGAAACTCGTTGCCGGACGACTTGCTATAGTCGGCCTCGACGACGATCGCGCCGCTTTCAGCGAGCGCGCGTGCCACCGGAAGCTCCGGGCAATTGCCGCCCTTTTCAAGAAACGAGCCGCCGCGCAAATAAAGGACCACGGGCGGGTTGGTGCACAGGCCGGCACTTTCATATCGGCGCACGGAAAGCTGGGACGCTGAGCCCCCACAGCCTTCGATATTTTCCCAGTGCGCTTTCATCTGATCCGGTCCCGTGCGCCGCCATCAGCAGCTCACCATATTTGCAAAATCTGAAATTCATATTATTGTTCGGGAGAAAACGATCAAGTACATCAAAATGAAAACACTATTCCAAAAAAACGGATAATAGCGACATGGATCAGCTTTCCGCCATGCGGGTATTCACTCGCGTCGTCGAAACCGGCAATTTCAGCCGCGCCGCGACCGCGCTGAACATGCCCAAAACCACCGTCACCAACATGGTCCAGGCGCTGGAGGCGCATTTACATACCACGCTTCTCAACCGCACAACGCGGCGGGTGATGCTGACGACGGACGGCGCTCTATATTATGAGCGGGCCTCGCAGATTCTGTCGGAAATCGAAGAGCTTGATGGCAGCATGTCCAGCGCGCAGGTGCAGCCGTCTGGCCGGTTGCGGGTGGAAATGGCCGGTGTCTTCGCGGACCTCGTGGTTATTCCACATCTTTGCGAATTTTACCAGCGCTATCCGCAAATCCGGCTCGATCTCGGCGTCGGCGACCGTCTGGTCGATTATATCGCGGAGAATGTCGATTGCGCGCTGCGGGTCGGCACGTTGCGGGATCAATCCCTTATAGCGCGCAAGGTCGGCGAGCTGAAATTCGAAACCTTCGCCTCTCCCCTGTACATCGAGAGTTTCGGCATGCCGCAACAGCCGGAAGATCTCGAAAACGGACATCATTCCGTGGGATATTTCAATGCCACCACTGGCCAGATCATGCCGATCTCATTCGACAACGGGCTTCGCAGCGTCGAGATTACGCCCAACTATGTCGTGTCGGTGAATGACAGCCGCACCTATCTCAACGCCGCGCTGGCGGGCATGGGCATGGTGCAGCTGCCCGTTTTCATGGTCAAGGATGCGCTTGCGCGTGGCGAGCTTGTGCCGGTTCTGCCGGAATGGCGGCGCGAACCGATGCCGATCTATGTGGTCTACCCACAGACGAGGCACGTCACCAACAAGGTCCGTGTTTTCGTGGACTGGCTGGCGAAGATGGTTCACAGCCTCGTCTGAGGCAGCTAGTCACCGCCCGACCTTTGCCGCGACAAAATCGATAAAGGCGCGTACGCGGGCGGCCAGGTGATCATGTCCGGCATAAACGGCGTGGATCACCTCCATGTCGCGCGGATTGTAATCCTCCAGCACCGGCACGAGCAGACCGGCCTCGATATCCGGCTCGACATGAAACTCTCCGACCCTTCCCAGCCCAAGGCCCGTCAGGCACAGCCTACGCATTGCCATGCCGCTGTTGACCGAGGCGTTGCCGGTCACGGGAAGGCGGTAGACCTCTGTCGTGCCGGGATCACGGAAAGGCCATTCGTTGAGGCTGCGACTGAAATTGAAGCTGATGCAATTGTGTTGGGCCAGATCGTGCGGCTTTTCCGGCATGCCATGTTTTTCGATATAGGCAGGGGAGGCGACGATGATCCGTCGGACCTCTTTCAGCTTTCTTGCCTTGAGGGACGAATCCGCCATCCCGCCGGATCGTATCGCTATGTCGGTGCGCTCCTCGATCAGGCTGATGACGCCGTCGGTTAGCGAGATATCCAGTTCGATTTCCGGATAAAGAGATAAAAACTCCGGTGCGAGCGGCAGAAGATACCTTTCGCCGAAGCCCAGCGTGGCGTTGACACGCAATAGCCCCCGCGGCACCACCTTGCCGCCGCCTGCTACGATCTGCTCCGTATCGGCGATGTCGGCCAGAATGCGCCTTGCCCGAGAAAGATAGATTTCCCCCTCCGGCGTCAGCGTCACCACGCGGGTGGAGCGAGCGAGAAGGCGGGTGCCGAGGCGGTCTTCAATGCGGGTGACAAGTTTGCTCACCGCCGAGGGTGAAAGCTTGAGCCTGCGCCCGGCTGCGGAAAAACTCCCCAGCTCGGCTGCCGCGACGAAGACTTCCATTTCTCCGGCCCTGTTGTCCATCGCTGCACCACTTGTGAAATTAATTCAAAGGCCTTTATCCAATCTTGCTGATTATCAAGCAAGTCCCCTTCGCCCATATTGCAATCACACAGTTGATCCAACCGGACAGTACCCGCTGTCCATAACGCCCGCGATCCCGCTCCGGGCGAAGAGGTACTCGTCATGCCATTGGCCATATTTGCCTTGACGATCGCGGCTTACGCGATCGGAACCACGGAGTTTGTCATCGTCGGTCTTTTGCCGACGGTCGCCGCAGATCTCCACATTACCCTGCCGCTTGCCGGCCTTATCGTCAGCGTTTACGCGCTGGGTGTCACTTTCGGTGCGCCGATCCTGACTGCGCTGACCGGCAAGATCGAAAGAAAGCCGCTGCTGCTGGGTCTGATGGCGCTGTTCGTCGTCGGTAATGTCGCAGCCGCCGTGTCGCCAAGCTATGAGACGCTTCTGGTCGCGCGGGTGCTTTCCGCCTTCGCCCATGGCGTGTTCTTCTCCGTTGGCGCCACCATCGCCGCCGATCTCGTGCCGGAAAACCGCCGTGGCTCGGCGATTGCCATGATGTTCATGGGTTTGACCGTCGCCATCGTCACCGGCGTGCCGATCGGTACCTATATCGGGCAGATTTTCGGCTGGCGCGCCACCTTCTGGGCGGTTGCAGGTCTTGGTGTCATCGCCTTTGCCGGTATCGCGGCCCTGTTGCCGGGCACGCTGAAGAAAGCGCCGCCCGCCAGCCTTCTCGATCAGGTGCGGGTGCTGGGTTCCGGCCGACTGCTCATCGTTTTCGCCATGACCGCACTTGGTTACGGCGGCACCTTCGTCGCCTTCACCTTTCTGGCGCCGATCCTTCAGGATGTCACAGGCTTCTCCGAAAAGAGCGTCGGCCTGATCCTTGTGCTCTACGGCATCGCCATTGCCGCCGGTAATATCGGTGGCGGCAAAATCGCCAACCACAATCCGGTCAAGGCGTTGATCGGACTCTTTCTGGCACAAGCCATCGTGCTTCTGGTCTTTTCCTTCACCGCCGTTTCGCCGGTTCTGACCCTGATCACGCTGGTGGCGCTCGGCTTCCTGTCCTTCGCCAACGTTCCCGGCCTGCAGCTTTATGTGGTGCAGCTGGCCAAGGAACACCGCCCCGGCGCTGTCGATGTCGCCTCGGCGCTCAATATCGCCGCCTTCAATCTCGGCATCGCGATTGGTGCGTGGCTTGGCGGTCTGGTGGTGGAATCGCCGATGGGCCTTGCCGCAACCCCGTGGGTTGGCGCCATCCTTGTCGCCATTGCCCTCATTCTCACCCTCTGGAGCGGTGCACTCGACCGTCGCGCCTCGCTCTCGCTGAAGACTGCGTGAGTTTTTCATATAAATCCCGGCCATTGCCTAAGGGCTGGCCGGGCGCACCCTGAAAGGAGAAAATATATGTTTGATGTCACCGCCAACGGCGCATCGATCCCGGCGCTTGGCTTCGGTACCTTCCGTATTCCCGGCCCCGATGTTCTTCGGATCGTTCCGCATGCCCTGAAGGCCGGCTTTCGCCATATCGATACCGCGCAGATTTACGGTAATGAGGCCGAAGTCGGCGAAGCCATTGCCGGTTCCGGCGTGGCACGCAGCGATATCTTCCTGACCACCAAGGTCTGGGTGGAGAACTACAGGCACGACGCCTTTCTTGCCTCCGTCGATGAGAGCCTGAAAAAACTGAAGACCGATTATGTCGATCTCCTGCTTCTGCACTGGCCGAACGAAGCGGTAACGCTGGCCGAGCAGATCGGCGCGCTGAACGCGGTTCGCGACGCCGGAAAGGTTCGCCATATCGGCGTGTCCAACTTCAATACGGCGCTGATGGCTGAGGCGGTCAGTTTGTCAAAGGCACCGATCGCCACCAATCAGATCGAATACCATCCCTATATCGATCAGGATATGGTGATCGCGGCGGCCAAGGCTGCCGGCATGTCGGTGACGGGTTATTACGGTATGGCCGACGGCAAGGTTTTTGCCGATCCGGTTCTAAAGGACATCGCCGCAAGCCGGGGCAAGTCGGTGGCGCAGGTGGTGCTGCGCTGGCTCGTGCAGCAGCAGGGTGTGATTGCGCTTTCGAAGACGGTGAGCGAAGCCCGTGTTGATGAAAACCTTGCGATCTTCGATTTCACGCTGTCGGTCGCTGAGACGGATGCGATCCGCGCTCTTGCTCGACCGGATGGCCGTATCGTCTCGCCGGACGGGCTTGCACCGGTATGGGACGCGGCTGCCTGACAGTTGCCAACGGGTGTGGGTGGAATTCCTCCTGGTGCCGTCACCCGGGTCTAGCCCGGCATGACGGAGGAGCGGTTTTCACTGATATAGATAACCTTAAGACACCCGGATAAGCTATCCGGGTGTCGTCTGAGAGAGTGGATCAGAATTCGCCCCATGTCTGATCTTTCGAGGCCGTGGATACGCCGAGCGCTGCGGCCACCTGGCCGATCATGCGACGCGCCGGGGATGGTCTCGGCTGTGCGTTGTCCGCAACTCGCACCGGCGCTGAAGGCTTATATGCGGTTCTAGCCGTGCTGGTGCTGGCCATTGCGCCATCCAGCTTGAACTGGCCGACGATCTGGCGGAGTTTTTCGGCATCACCGGCAAGCGATGCGCTGGAGGCCGTCGCCCTTTCGACCATCGCGGCATTGTGCTGCGTGACCTGGTCCATCTGGTTCACCGCGCTGTTGACCTCGGCCAACCCGACCGACTGTTCCCTTGCGGATGTCGCGATGGCGTCGAGTTGTGTATTGATGGCGATGACGTGACTTTCAATGATCTTCAGGGCGCCGCCGGTTGCGGTCACGAGTTTCACGCCGTTCTGCACTTCGTCGGCGGAGTTGCGGATAAGCTCCTTGATTTCCTTGGCCGCTTGCGCCGAGCGCTGGGCCAATTCACGCACTTCCTGTGCCACAACCGCAAAGCCCTTGCCTGCCTCGCCCGCACGGGCCGCCTCGACGCCGGCGTTGAGTGCCAGAAGATTGGTCTGGAAGGCAATCTCGTCGATGACGCCTATGATGTTGGAAATCTGGCTTGAAGAGCTTTCTATGCGCTTCATGGCATCGACCGCAGTTGCGACGACCTGACCGGATGTCTGCGCGGATCTGTTGGCCTCGACCGCCACGATCCGCGCCTCCTCAGTCCGTCTGGTCGAATTGCTGACGTTGCTGGTTATCTGGTCGAGCGCTGCGGCTGTTTCTTCCAGCGATGCGGCTTGGGTTTCCGTGCGTTGCGACAGGTCGCTCGCACTCGAACTCAACTCGCGAGAGCCGTTGTCGATCGTGGCCGTTACATCGGCAACGGACAGCAGTGTTTTGCTAAGCTGGTTTACGGCGATATTGAAGTCCGCACGCAGGCTTTCGAATTCTGCGGAGAAAGGCGTTTTCAGCTGGTAGGACAGGTCGCCATTGGCCATATGCTTCAGACCTTCGGCAAGGCCGCTGGTTGCTTCCGCCATTTCGGCGGCGCGCCTGCGATCAATTTCGGCGGTTCTTTGACGCTCTGCCTCGGACTGGTTACGCGCCTGCGCCGCATCTGCTTCCAGCCGGCGGGCCTTTAATTCGTTATCCTTGAAGACCTCAACCGCCTTTGCCATCGTGCCGACCTCGTCGCGCCGGTCCGTTCCCTCGACATTGACGGACAGGTTACCCTCCGCAAGCGTTTGCATGGTGCCGACAAGACCGCGGATCGGCGTGACAAGCCAGCTGCTGATCGCGAAATATCCGATGACGACGACAGTGATGAAGCCGAGGACGACCGCCGCGACGGTAATCATTGCAGTCCGTTGGCTTATGTCGCTCAGATCATCGCTCTGCTTGGCGCTACGGTTCGAAATATCAGTGGCTATCTGCGTAAGTTTCGCGCCGATCTTGGCAAAGACTGGCTGGCACTCGGTGCCAAACGCTTTTTGCGACGCAAGTGCCTCATCCACGGTTGATGCGGTTCGTCCCAGGTGCCAGGCGTTCTTGCACGTCACATCATAGAGCGTCGTCACGTCGTCCTTGAGTACGCGCAGGCGGTTGTCTTCGGGGATATTGGCGATGGCTCCATCCATCGATACCATGAACTTGTCGCGTGTGGCCTTCACCTCAGCTTCGGCAGCGGCATTACCCTGTTCCGTAAAGGCGATCATCATATCGGCCAGAGCCGCACGCCCGTTCAGCAGTTCCTTGTTCGCGAGCGCCAAATTCAAGGCCGCTGCGCTGTCACGAGCAATAAGATCACTATAACTTCCATCGATCGATTTGATCTGTATGGCGGAGTAGGCCGCAATCAGGATTGCACATACGCCGAATAGCGCAAATACCGTCAAAAACTTTCCGACAACGGGAATATTTCTCATCGTTATGGCTCCCACAAGAAAATCGAGCCCTTCATGGGTCATATTTCGGCATCATGCGCTTTTCCGGTGATGATTATACTTACAAATTTAAGAAATAATTATTTATTATTAGTAATTACGTATCTTATAATAAGATACTGTACTCTTATATTAAATAAGAATAGTATTTAATACTGACTAATTCTCATGAGAATCCAAATCGGCTGTCATGTCTTGCACGTCCGCAAACGCCTTCCCGAAGCGAATAAGTTTGGTATCTAGGGCACGGGACTATGGTTGGGCGTCAGATCGGCCCAGAACATGCGGGTAGGCTTCGGTTGAAGGGGAGCTATCTGGGACCGGCGGCAAAATCAGGGCGGTGCCTGTAAGCGCTTTGACATTCCCGACGTTTTCCAGGTAAAACTGGAGCGGGCGAAGGGATTTGAACCCTCGACCCCAACCTTGGCAAGGTTGTGCTCTACCCCTGAGCTACACCCGCTCAAAAACCGCTGGTCCGGGGTAGTTCGCTGGACCGCGGGCCGCCAAAGCGTGGCGACGGGTGCTATATCGCTCAATCGTTTTTGGAATGCAACAGTTTCTTTTGCGGTTTCGGTGGAAATCCGTCTGGCCTGTGGGTTTATTCAAAACGGCCGGGCCGATGCGTCGTAAAAAAGGGTGTTGGCGGGCGAAGGTATTGTTTCAGCTGGCCTTTATTTGGGTTGTAAAAGCACACAACCGGCCGGATGGCCAAAAAATAACCTGTTTACATTTGGTTAAAATCTGATTCGACAAGTGATTCGTTCGGGTGTACAAATTTCATGTCCACAAACAAAGAAACGATACTTGGCATGTCATCATCGGGAGGATGAGCCTTGTCGTATGCAGCTTTTGAAAGAGTCGGCGCACAATTGTCGCCCCAGCAGATCACTGATCTGCAGAATATTTTCGACGGCGTATGTTTCGAGTGCCTTCAAGATCGCTGTAGCCACGTCGCCAACGAGTGCGCGGCGGTTTTGATCCGTAGCGCCCAGCGCGGCATTCTCGATCATGAGATGTTGCGCGACATCGGTCTTGCGGTTTTACGTCGGCACTGATTGCGCCATTTCATAAAAAAAGCGCCCGGGCATCTCGGGCGCTTTCGTGTGTGTGGTGTCGGTAGCCGCGTTGCGGGTCAGCTCTTTTCCTGAACGTGCGCCTCGAGGAACCACAGCGCCTTGTCGAGATCGCGCGAGGCGGCGGTGAAGATATCCGCTGTCGTCGGGTCGCCGGCCTCGTCGGAATCATCGATAGCCTTGCGGATCATGTTGGCCACGTCGCCATAACGGGCGATCAGTTCGTCCAAATGATCGTGGATCTTGTAGATATCGGTCGGATAGGCCTTGAGCTTGGTCGTCGAAGAGACGGATTGCAGGCTACCGAGGGCCGTGCCGCCAAGCTGCACCACGCGTTCGGCAATGGTATCGCCGTGATTGTCGAGCTGGGCGCGGAAGGTGTCGAGAAGTTCGTGCACGGCGATGAATTGCGGACCTTTCAGGTTCCAATGCGCCTGCTTGGTCACCAGTGCAAGGTCGATCACCGAAGCGAGCGATTCGTTCAGAATACCCATCACCGTTGATTTGGCGTTGGAAGGCAGGTCGTTCTTCGTCTTGTGCGTCTTCATCGATGTCTCCTGACGTTGCGGACGGAATGCCGTTTGGCAAAATCTCCGCCGATTAACGCCCTGGCCGGTTGCCCTGTTCCGTCGCTCGGACGGCAATGGCAAAAAACCTCTGCAATCGTCGTATCTCACTCATAAAACAGACAGATGCGTCGACCGTCTATGTCGTTGACACTGATGGTCATGTCGTAGATTTCCCGCAGAACCTCCGGACGGATAATCTGTTCCGCCGGTCCCTGGCGGCAGATTCGGCCATCACGCATGGCGATGATGGTGTCGGAGTACCAGGAGGCGAAGTTGATGTCGTGCAGCACCAGAACCACGGTCTTCTTCAGCTCGTCGGCGGCGCGACGCATGATCTTCATCATGCTTGAGGCGTGTTTCATGTCGAGATTGTTGAGCGGCTCGTCCAGGAGCACATAGTCCGTGTCCTGACACAGAACCATGGCCACGAAGGCGCGCTGACGCTGGCCGCCGGAAAGCTCGTCGAGAAAGCGGCCGGAAAGGGTTTCGAGATGGAGATATTCCAGCGCCCGGTCGATATGGACCTTGTCCTCGATGGTGGGACGGCCCTTCGAATAGGGATAACGTCCAAAACCGACGAGATCGCGCACCGTCAGGCGTGACGAGATGTGGTTGTCTTGCCTGAGGATCGAGAGCCGTTTTGCCAGCGTGTCGGAAGGGGTCTTGGTCACATCCAGCCCGTCCACCGTCACGGTTCCCGCATCCATGGACATCAGCCGTGCCACGATGGAGAGCAGCGTGGATTTTCCCGCCCCGTTCGGCCCGATGATGGAGGTGACGCCGCCTGCCGGAATGGCGACGGAGACGCCATCGACAACAACCGTGTCGCCATAGGATTTGCTGATCTGACTGGCGATGATCATCGCGCACCCCGCTTGAGAATAAGACCGATAAAGACGATGCCGCCCAGAAATTCGATGATGATGGAAAGCGCCGTGTTGAAGGCGAAGATCCGCTCCAGCACCACCTGACCGCCGACCAGGCAGATGATGGCGATGAGGATTGCAGCCGGCAGCACATAGGCATGTTTGCCGTTGCCTGTGAGATAATGGGCCAGCGCCGCAACCAGCAGCCCGAAGAACATGACAGGGCCGACGAGTGCGGTGGAAACGGCAACGAGAACGGAGACCAGCACGAGGATGATCGTCACCGTTCGCTTGTAGTCCACGCCAAGGCTGATGGCCGTTGCGCGGCCGAGCGAAAGAACGTCGAGCGTGTGCAGGAGCCGCAACCCTATAATCGTCACCACGCCGACGATGATGGCTGATACCGCAAGAAGGGTGGGATCGATGGAATTGAAGCTGGCGAACAGCACATCCTGCAGCACCGCATATTCATTGGGGTCCAGCACGCGCTGCATGAAGCCCGAGAGGCTGCGAAAGAACACGCCGAAGACGATGCCGACCAGCACCAGAAGATGCAGGCTGCGTTCCGCGCCGACGAAAAGCCAGCGGTAGAGCAGGGCGGAGAAGGTGACGAGCAGCGCGGTTTCGGCAAGAAACTTCAGTTGCGGATCGATCATCACCACGGTTGCCGAGCCAAACACGAAGATCAGCGCCGTCTGCACCAGCACATAGAGCGAATCGAAACCCATCACCGAAGGGGTGAGAATGCGGTTGGTGGTGACCGTCTGGAACAATACCGTCGAAACGGCGATGGCATAGGCCACCAACAGCAGCGACAGAAGCTTGATGCCGCGAAACGGCAGGATGAAGCTCCAACTGCCCTTTGCACCGAGCGTCATGAAGGCAGCCATGGAGATGAGCGCCAGTGCGAGAAGCATCAGCAGCACGAGTTTCGCGCGCCGGTCGGGATGTCTCTCATGCATGGTGGCGTTTCCGGAGCAGGAGATAGAGGAACAACGCGCTGCCGATGACGCCGACCACGGTTCCGATCGGTATCTCATAGGGCGCGCGCACCGTTCTGCCGATGATGTCGCAGGCAAGAACGAAGACCGCGCCAAGCGTCGCCACCCAGGGCACGGAACGGCGCATATTATCGCCGATCATCAGGCTGACCACATTCGGCACAATCAGGCCGAGAAAAGGGATCATGCCGACGGTCACGACGACGACGGCACTGACCAGCGAGACAATGGTGAGGCCGAGCGCCATTACCCGGCGGTAGTTCAGGCCGAGATTGGTGGTAAAGTCGCGCCCCATGCCTGCCACCGTGAAACGGTCGGCGGCGAGATAGGCGGCGATGGCGAAAACGAAGCCGATCCACAGCAATTCATAGCGGCCACGCAGCACGCCGGAAAAATCCCCGGTCATCCACGCGCCGAGCGATTGCAGCAGATCGAAACGATAGGCGAAGAAAGTGGTGACGGCAGAAATGACGCCGCCCAGCATGATGCCAATCAGCGGCACCAGCAGCACATCGCGCAGCGGCACCTGCCGCAGAATACGCAGGAAAAGTGCGGTTCCAGCCAGCGCGAAAGCGGCCGCCACCAGCATCTTGCCGAAGATCGGCGTTTCCGGGGCAAGCAGGGTGACGGTGAGCAGGCCAAGGCCGGCGGATTCGGTGGTGCCAGCCGTCGAAGGCTCCACGAAGCGGTTGCGCACCAGCATCTGCATGATGAGACCGGCAATCGCCATCGAGCTTCCGGCCAGTATGAGCGCCAGCGTGCGCGGAATGCGGCTGACGAGGAGCACGCGCAGTGCATCCGCGCTCGTATCCGGTGCAAAAAGCGTCGCCAGCGAGACGTTGCTCACGCCGACGAACAGGCTGACGATGGCGAGTGTCAGCGCCAGAAGGAGGGCGAGGATGAGGGACAGGGATTTCACGTCAGTGGTTTTTCGAAAATGGTGATGGCTCGCTTCGACCTCGCAGATTGCCCGGAGGACTGAACCTCTCCTTCGTCATCCTCGGGAGAAGCCCGGGGATGACGTCGCGAAGGCAGTTTTTACGACTTCTTCTCGGACACGGCCTCGTAGACCTGATCAAGCAAGGTGGTGAGCGCCGTATAACCGCTGCTGACGATATAGGCCGCCTGCGGGTCGAGATAGACGATCTGCTTTTTCTTCCAGGCGTTGGTCTGGTGGATCAGTTCGTTGTCCAGCACCTGGGCGGCGGCCTTGCCTGGGTCCGTTGCGCGGCCGATGCCGGCATCGCGGTCAATCACGAACAGCCATTCGGGATTGACCTCTGCCAGATATTCGAAGGACACGACATCGCCCCGGTCGAAGCGGTCGTCGATATCAGGAGCGACCGGCTTGAAGCCGATTTCCGTGTGCAGCCAGCCGGTGCGCGAGCTTGGGCCGTAAACACCGACCTTGCCGGCATTGGTGACGAGGATCATCGCCGTGCCGGAATTCGGCGCGATGGCCTTCAGCTTTGCGACCTTCTCGTCAATGGAGGCGTCGAGCTTCTTTGCTTCTTCCTGCTTGCCGAAGATATCGCCGAGCTTGGTGATATTGGCTTTGACGCTCGCGATGAATTCCTTGGAATCGATCGACATGTCGATGGCGGGGGTGATCTTCGCAACATCGGGATATTTCGCACGCGAACGGCCGCCGACGATGACGAGATCGGCTTCTGCCGCATTGATCGCCTCGTAATCGGGTTCGAACAGCGTGCCGACCTTCAGATATTTGCCATCGGCATATTTTTGGAGATAGGTCGGCAGGTTGGAACCAAGGACACCAGCTGGCTCGACGCCCATCGCATCGAGATTGTCGAGCGAGGGGATATCCAGAACCAGAACCTTTTTCGGCGCGGCTTTCAGAACGGTCTCGCCCTGCGCGTGCTTGATCGTCATTTCCTCAGCGCCTGCGGTCATCGCGCCAAGGCTGAAGGCCGCTGCTGCCAGCAGCCGAACGGGGAAGGTGAAGTTGATGGCCACGGATATGTCCCTTGCAATATGGTTCTTGACCCTGCGGAAGCGGATCCCGCAGGCGTAACTTGATGTTCGCTGTCAGCTTTATTGGCAAGGTATGCGGAAATCAAAAATATGTTTTAGAATGGTTCTGAATTGCCGTGAGCGGGAAATGTGTGTGGCACCGGAAGCAAACCCCGGAGCCACATCAGGGGCCGTATCTTCTTTCAATTCGGCGGCCAGTCGCCGACGATCTCGCGTCTTTCCAGTTTCAGCGACCGGTCAGGCTGGATGCGGTAGGTTTCAATCGCCAGCCGGCCATCGCCCATGACGAATTCGTGGCTGAGCGTGCTGCCGATGGGTGACTTGGTCAATTTGGTATGGGGTTGTCCGCCATAGGTGATGCTGCCCGGAATGGGTTGCACGTCGGGTGCCGCGGTGGCGCAGCCGGCAAGGCCCAGAACCAGCATGATCGCGATCTTGCGCATGTTTTTCTCCTGCGTTGGACAGGAATACTATCACGGCCGTGCCTGCGCCACACATCCCGTTGCCGTGAATAAAAAGGGCCCCGCATCCGGAAGGAGACGGGGCCAGTTGCCTTGGGAGGCTGTTTGTTATCAGTCCTCGTTGGCGGCAAGCTGCGTCAGCACCTCGCCGCGGCCGCGGATGCGCATGATGAGCGGGACGATGAAGGCGGCGGCTGCGACAAGGAACAGGCCGACGGCAATCGGTGAGGTGAGCAGCACGGTCGGGTCGCCCTGGCCGATGGCGAGTGCACGGCGAAGCTGCTGTTCGGCAAGCGGCCCGAGGATGAGGCCGACCACGGCAGGCGCGATCGGATAACCGAAGATGCGCATGATGTAACCAAGGATACCGAAGGCGAGCAGCATGCCGAGTTCGAACACGGACGGGTTGGCGCCGATGGTGCCGAGCGTCGCAAACAGCAGGATGCCGGCATAGAGCCAGGGTTTCGGGATGGTCAGCAGCTTCACCCACAGGCCGATGAGCGGCAGATTGAGCACCAGCAGCATCAGGTTGGCAATGAACAGGCTGGCGATAAGGCCCCAGACCAGCTGCGGATTGGTGGCAAACAGCAACGGGCCGGGCTGAAGACCGAACTGCTGGAAACCGGCGAGCATGATGGCAGCGGTTGCCGTCGTCGGCAGGCCGAGGGTCAGGAGGGGCACGAGCGTACCGGCAGCGGAGGCATTGTTGGCGGCTTCCGGACCGGCAACCCCTTCGATGGCGCCATGGCCGAATTCTTCCGGATGTTTGCTGAGCCGCTTTTCGGTTGCATAGGAAAGGAAAGTGCCGATTTCAGCACCACCGGCAGGCATGGCGCCAATGGGGAAACCGATCAATGTGCCGCGCAACCAGGGCTTCCAGGAACGCGCCCAGTCCTGCGCACTCATCCAGACCGAACCCTTGACGGCTTCGACCTTCTCGTCGCCACTCTGGCCCTGCGCAACGATGAACAGCGTCTCGCCGATGGCGAACATGGCCACCGCAAGCGTCGTCACTTCCACGCCGTCGAGAAGGTCGGGAATGCCGAAGCTCATGCGGGTCTGGCCGGTCAACTGGTCGATACCGACGATGGCGAGCGCGAAGCCGATGAACAGCGAGGTAAGGCCGCGCAGTGCCGAATCTCCGAAAGCCGAGGAGACGGTGACAAAAGCGAGCACCATCAGCGCGAAATATTCGCGCGGGCCGAAAACCAGCGCCAGCTTGACGATATAGGGTGCAACAAAGGCGAGAGCGACGGTGGCGATGAGACCAGCGACGAAGGAGCCGATGGCGGCGGTGGCAAGTGCCGGACCGCCGCGGCCCGCACGGGCCATCTTGTTGCCTTCGAGCGCAGTCACGATCGATGCGCTTTCGCCCGGCGTGTTGAGCAGGATCGAGGTGGTCGATCCGCCATACATGCCGCCATAATAGATGCCGGCGAACATGATGAGCGAACCGGCGGGATCAAGCCGGTATGTAACGGGCAGAAGCAGAGCGACCGTCAGCGCCGGCCCGATGCCGGGCAGAACGCCGACGGCAGTGCCGAGTGTCACGCCGATCAGCGCATAGAGCAGGTTCATGGGTTGGGCAGCAACCTCAAGACCGTGCAGCAGGAATTCAAACGTACTCATGGACAGATGTCCCCCAAATCGAGCAGATGGGCGGGCGGAACGGCTGGCGTTTGCGTCATCGCGCGCCGGCGGTTTCCTGTGATCTCGAATTTTGGCCGGAATGGCTGTTAGAACAACAGCCGCTCCAGAGGCCCGGCAGGCAGAGAAAGTTGCAGCAGCCGCGCAAAGATGATCCAGATGACGAAGCTCAGAGCGATGCCGACGGGGATCGAATACCAGAGCTTGCGTTTGCCGAAGGCGCGCGCCGTAAACGCAAACAGCAGACCGGTAGCGATGGAGAAACCGGCGACGTTCAGCAACAGCATCTGCGCGGCAAGGCCGGCGACGACCCATATGACCGGGGCGACTTCCTGTTTGTCCCGTTCAGGAAAATCACCGCGCCAGGCTTCGATGGCCGTCCAGAGCGCAAGGCCGACAAGACAGAAGGCGATGGCGTAGGGGACCGTTGCCGGACCGACCGGCGAGTAGCCGGTGACGCTGGCGAGACGCGCACTGTCCCAGAAGATCACGCAGGCGATAAGGACGAGGGCTACGGCGATCGCCAGCGCCGCCCAGTCAGGGCGGCGCTCTTGATGTTGTGAAGGGTTGGAACCCTGGCTCATTTTACCAGTCCGATTTCTTTGAGGATGGCGGCGGTGGCGGCGGTGTCCTTGGCAAGCTGCGCCTTGAACTCGTCACCGGAAAGATAGGTATCCATCCAGCTCTTGGTCTTCAGCGTTTCCTGCCACTTTGCGGATTTCGCCAGCTTCTCGATATCGGCGCTGACGGCCTTTTCCTGTTCCGGCGTCAGGCCGGGAGGAGCAGCGACCATGCGCCAGTTCTGCACGACGACGTCGAGGCCGCTTTCCTTGAGCGTCGGCGCGTCAACGCCTTCCAGCTTCTCTTCGCTGGAAACGGCCAGCAGGCGCAACGTGCCCGCCTTGACCTGGCTTTCGAATTCGCCGTAGCTCGAAATGCCGGCTGTTACCTGCGAGCCGAGGATCGAGGCAAGCGCTTCGCCGCCGCCGGAATAGGCGATGTAGTTGATCTTGGTCGGATCGACGCCGGCCGCCTTGGCGATCAGGCCAACAGCGATATGATCGGTGCCGCCGGCCGAGCCGCCGCCCCAGGACACGCTGCCCGGATCTTTTTTGAGCTGGTCGACGAGGTCGCCGATGGTTTTCAGCGGCGAGGATGCCGGAACGACGATTGCTTCATATTCACCGGTCAGGCGGGCGATTGGCGTCACTTCCTTGAGGGTGACGGGCGCCTTGTTGGTGAGGATCGCGCCGACCATCACGTAACCGCCGACGATCAGGGCGTTCGGGTTGCCCTTCTGCTGGCTGGCGAACTGTGCAAGACCGATGGTGCCGCCGGCACCTGGCACGTTCTGCACCTGAACGCTCTTGGAAATGCCTTCTTCCTGCAGCACGGTCTGCAGGGAACGCGCGGTCTGGTCCCAGCCGCCGCCGGGATTGGCCGGCGCGATGATGGTGTAGTCCGCTGCGACCGCCGGAAGCGCGATCACGCCTGCCAGAAATGTGCCGATAAGAAAATGTTTCACTTAGAAAACCCTCCTCAGGATGCCCTTTTTGGGCGTCGTTTTTCGTTTATGCGGAAGGGAGTTTCAGGCCGTGCTTATCCTGACGCTGCCAGGGCAGCGCGGAGCTCTACGGTCCTCAAGATTTCCTCCCGCATCTTCTTCCGCCTCCACGGAATGAAGAAGGATTGCAGAGCATCATAAAAAGCTGTCATCTAACTGACGCACCGCAAGTCCTTGCGCATTTACTCTCTATTAATTTGTGCTTGCCGTCTACTATTGCGAGCGTAGCGCCTCGTTCCACCGCTCGATCAGGCGGCTGCGCTTGACCTGATCCAGATAGACCATCAGGCCCGGGCTGACGGGCACAGGGCGCAATTGTGCGCCGTGGATCGCCTGCATGGTGTTGGCGGTGTTTTCGCCCGCCACGTCAGGGCTGACGGCGGGGATCTGCAATTGCCGGGCCATGATCGTCTGGCCCTCCTTGGACATGAAGAATTCGAGATAGCGGCGGCCGAGCGCCGGGTTGGCGGCGGCTTCCGGCACCAGCCCGATGCGTGACATGACCACGGTATAGTCCTTGGGCAGCACGATACCGACATCGGGATGGCGCGAGGCCCAGTCGGCCGCGTAGGAACCGAGAATATTGTAGCCCAGCACGAAGCGCCCGTCGGAGACACGCTCCAGAATGGCGGATGACGTGGAATAGACCTTCACGCCGGCCGCGCCCATGGCCTTGATGACGCTCCATATATCGCCGAACTGCTCCTGATCGCGCGACATGAACAGGAAGCCGACGCCGGAGCGCTCAATGTCGTAGGTAGCGATGCGGCCATGCACTTCCTTGGCGTGGCGCTCAAGATAATCGACGAATTCGGCACGGGTGGCGGGCGGCTTTTCGGTGGTGAAGCTCGGCTTGTGATACACGAACACCGCCGGCTCGAAGGTCAGCGCATAGGCGGTGTTGCGCCAGTTGGCCCAGGTGGGCCAGCGCGCGCTCATGGCAAGGTCGGAGCGCTGGGCGTAACCGTCATTGCTCAACTTCACCTGCAAATCCATGGCGGATGAAAAGGCGAAATCGGCGGTCTTTTTGCCCGCATCGGTTTCTTTCACGATGCGATCGTAGATTTCGCCGGTCAGCATGTCCTCGTAATGGACGGCGATATCGGGGTTGGCCTTCTGGAAACCCTCGATCATCGGCGTGGCCAGCGGTTCGTCCAGCGAGGAATAAACCACCAGCGTTTCCGCATCCGCCTTGCCTGATGGTGCAGGGAAAACGGCGACTTGTGCAAGCGCCGGTGAGGCCATGCAAAGACAGAGACAGAGAAAAACGGCGATACGCATGGAAAAGATCATGCCGCACGCGCTTGCCATTCACAAGCGCCAAGGGCTTGGATAAGCTCGGCAATGTTGCGGGAGGAAGAATTGCGTATTTTGCTGGTCGAGGACAATCAGGTGCTGTCGGAAGGGCTGTGTGCGCTTCTGCGCGGCAGCGGTTATGCCGTGGATGTCGTTTCAGACGGCGCTTCCGCCGACGCTGCGATTGCGGCGGAAAATTTCGATCTCGTCATTCTCGACCTCAACCTGCCGGAAATGGACGGCATCGAGGTGCTGCGCTCCATGCGCTCGCGCCAGGACAAGGCGGCGGTGCTGATCCTGACGGCGCGTGGCACGCCGGAGGAGAAGGTCAAGGGGCTCGATCTCGGCGCCGACGACTACATGATCAAGCCCTTCGACATCACCGAATTTGAGGCGAGGGTGCGGGTGCTGCTGCGCCGCAATGCCGGCCTGCGCTCGTCTACGCTCGGCTTCGGCAAAGTCCTGTTCGACCTCACATCCCGCACCTTTTCAGCCGATGGGCGCCCGCTCGATATTCCGGCGCGTGAAGTGGCGCTGCTCGAGGTGCTGTTCATGCGGGCGGGCAAGGTGGTTGCCAAGGAGGCGATCGTGCAATCGCTGACCGGTTTCGACGACGAGATATCAGGCAACGCCATCGAGCAATATGTCAGCCGGCTGCGCAAGCGGCTTGCCCCCCACGGGCTGACGGTGAAGACGGCACGTGGCATCGGCTATTATCTGGAAAAGCTGCCGGAGATGGCTGAATGAGACAGGCCGCCTATTCGCTCAGGCGGCGTCTTTTAGGCTGGCTTCTCATCTCCACCGCCATCATCGGCTGCGTTGCGCTCACTGATACCTGGCGCGAGGCGGTCAATACGGCCAATGTCGTCTCCGACCGGGTGCTGTCAGGTTCCGCGCTTGCGATTGCCGAGCGGGTGGTGGTGGCCGAAGACGGCTCGCTGGAGGTCGATATTCCCTATGTTGCGCTGGAAATGCTGACATCGGCGGCGCAGGACCGGGTGTTTTATCGTGTCGACGGGCCAAACGGGCAATTTCTCACCGGTTACCAGAACCTGCCGACGGTGGAGAATCCGGCCGGAGAAACGCCTGCCTATCGCGATGCAGTGTTTCGTGACGAGCCGATCCGCATCGCCGCGATCCGCCGTTTTGCCTCCACCGGCATCAATTCCGTGCCCTTTTCCGTGACGGTGGCTGAAACGACGATCGCCCGCAGCCAGCTTGCGCAGGCCATCATCCTGCGCTCGGCCTTGCGCCTGCTGTTCATGATCGTGGGCGCGGCGATCATTGTCTGGATCGCGGTGACGATTTCGCTCCGGCCGCTTTACCGGCTCAGCGAAGCGATTGCCGAGCGCAGCCCTAACGACCTGCATCCAATCCGGCAATCCGTGCCGGTGGAGGTGGAAAATCTGGTGGAAACGGTCAATTCCTTCATGGTGCGGCTGCAATCGGCGCTCGATGCGCTCAGGCATTTCACCGGTAATGCCAGCCATCAATTGCGCACGCCGCTTGCCATCATCAGCACCCAGCTTGCGCTTTCCGCCCGCGCCGCAAGTCTCGAAGACGCGCAGGCGGCGGCGCGCAAGGGCGGCGCTTCGGTGGCCCATGCCGAACACATCCTCGCCCAACTGCTGCGCATGGCCAATATCGATGCCGCCGGTTCGAGCGAAAAACATGATTTTTCCCAGATCGACCTCGTGGCGGTGGCGCAAAACGTGACGGCAGATTTCGTGCCACGCGCGGCCGACGCCGGTATCGATCTCGGTTTCGAAGGCGAGGGCGAAGCGACAATTCTCGCCGAGCCGCTCCTTATCGGTGAACTGATCGGCAATCTCGTTTCCAATGCCATCAACTACGCGGGGCGTGGTGCGGAAGTCACCGTGCGCGTCGGCAGGCAAGCGGGCGCCGTCTGGCTGGAAGTGGAAGATAACGGCCCCGGCATACCCACGGAAAAACGCGCCATGGTGCGCCAGCGCTTCGCCCGCGGCGAAGCCAACGCCGCCCCCGGCGCCGGCCTCGGCCTTGCGATCATCGAGGAGATCGCCGGGCTGTTCGGCGGGCGACTGACGCTGGAGGACGGCGCGGGAGGGCGGGGCTTAAGGGCCCGGGTGGAGTTTTCCTGAGGCGGCACTGCTGCGCCGTCCCCTTGGATGAGACTCGCGGTCCTATTCGTTCATCTTGTCGATAAGCTGCATCATGATGTCAGCGCAGGCCTTCATCGGCTCGTCATCGGCACATTTGACGTCGATTTTGCGCTCGCCGTCTTCAATCCTGAAATGCGCTGCCTTGGAGGGCGGGGGTGGCATTCTCCTGCCATGCGGGCCGTCCCGCCAGCCTGCTTCCCTCGGACCACCAGGGCCGGGCGGAGGAGGTGGCGGCGGCGCATCCGCCCTTGAACCAGCGTCCGCTGGTCCTGGCGGTGGTGGCGGCTGCTGGGCGAAGCTGGACCCCGCCGCGATGAGAAACGCGGCGCCGGCAATGACGAGTTTTTTCATGTGAGAGACCTCGCTGTTGGGCTACAGTGAAGAAACGGTCACATGGGATGCTCGGTTGCCGGTCGGTAAAAATAATTCCGCGTCGTTTTCGTGGCGTCTTAGCCCATCCGTTCCGAAGCGTAGCTGCCCGGGCTTGGCGGGAAGACTACGGTGCGGTTGCCGTTGATGAAAGTGCGGTGGTGGATGTGGGCATGGATGGCGCGTGCCAGTACCTGGCTTTCCACATCACGGCCAAGAGAGACATAGTCTTCGGCAGATTGGGCATGGGTGACGCGCACCGTGTCCTGCTCGATGATCGGGCCTTCGTCCAGATCGGCGGTGACGTAATGGGCTGTCGCGCCGATCAGCTTTACGCCGCGGTCATACGCCTGCTTGTAGGGGTTGGCGCCCTTGAAGGATGGCAGGAAGGAGTGGTGGATGTTGATGATACGGCCCGACATCTTGCGGCACATGTTATCGGACAGCACCTGCATGTAACGCGCCAGCACCACCAGTTCGGTGCCGCTGGTCTCGATCAGGTCCATCAGCTGCGCTTCGGCCTGCGGCTTGTTTTCCTTCGTTACCTTGATGTGGTGGAAGGGAATATCGTGGTTGACCACCACTTTCTGATATTCGAAATGGTTGGAGACGACGCCGACGATATCGATCGGCAGCGCGCCGATCTTCCAGCGGTAGAGCAGATCGTTGAGGCAATGGCCGAAGCGGGACACCATCAGAAGTGTTTTCATGCGCTGGCCGTCGCTATAGATGCGGGCTTCCATGCCGAATTTTTCCGCCACCGGCTGAAAGCCCTCGGTGATGGCCTGCATCGTCGCGCCTTCTTCGGAAATGAAGGAAACACGCATGAAGAACTTGCCGGTCTCGAGGTCGTCAAACTGCGAACTGTCGACGATGTTGCAGCCCTTTTCCGCCAGATAACCGGAAATCGCGGCGACGATGCCGCGGGTCGATTTGCAGGCTACTGTCAGAACATAGGTTGTCATTCGTTTTCCCTCAAAGACTTTGAACCGGCGCAGTTGGCGCGTTCCATAGCGCAGCTCTGTGGCGGAGCAAAGCGCCAAGACGAGTGCAGCAAAGTCATAAAACGGGAAAAGGGGCCGCGCCGTGCCGGAAGCGACATGGAATGTTCCACGGCCAGCACGGCGGCGGCAGGCGTTGCCGCCTGCCGTTACCGCTCTCAGGCGCGGCGCAGGCGCATGGCCGGGCGGCCGCGGCCGTCGATCAACTCCAGCGTGCCTCGGCGCGGCTCGAGCCGGAAGGAGCGGGCGCCTTCAAGCGCTTCGATGAACTGCCTTTCCTGGCGCATGATGTCAGGAGCGCAGGCCATCTGGGTGGAAATCATCCGGCCGAAATCGACGCGGTTGCGGCTTATCTTCACCTCGCCGCCGATGCCGTTGCAGCCGGCATTGCCGGAAACGCGGCCCTCGCGGGAAATTTCCAGCGTTGCCTCGCGGCGGCCGCGAACCCTTTCGCCACGGATTTCCTGCACCAGCCAGCGCCCCTCAATGCCAGCCTGCGGCTCCGGCCTGCCTGGAGCCGCCGCCACCCGTTCCAGAACGAGATCGGTGTCGTCACGCCCACCGGCCAGAACCGAGTAACGGCGCGTGGTGGTGAAGAGCAGCCGGTCGCCCTCTCGGATTTCGGCGCTGAGCGCATAGGAGCGGCGGCCACGGATGTCGCGGTCGTCATAACGCAAAACGAAGGGTACCGGCACCTGCCCACGCGGGCGTATGGTTGTTTCGGCGATCGTCTGCGAAGGCGCATCCGCCAGCGAGACATCGATGAGGCGTACCGTAACAGTCGCGCCCGGCGGCAGGGCGATCCGCTCGCGATAGGAAACGCTGCCGCGCAGGCTTGCGGGTGCGGCAGCCGCACCGCCCGCTGCAAAAAGCGGTGCAAGCGCGAGGAGCCCTGCGAAATTCCGGCGCGAAAGAAGTGGCTGGCGGTCGTTCATGGTGCTTGCTCCGTGCAGCTGATCGAATTTCAGCGGATGATAAAAAACGGCACTGAACGGGCGATGAACCGGTGAATGTTTCCTCACGAGTGGGGCTGAGCCATCACGGATTGATGAGGAAGGAGGGAGGCCACCACCAGCAGCCTCCCATTCACTTAGCCACGGAAACTGTCCCGCAGCGCTTCGAACTTCGCCAGCTGATCGCCACGC
Source organism: Agrobacterium sp. 10MFCol1.1 (assembly GCF_000381165.1). NCBI lineage: Bacteria > Pseudomonadati > Pseudomonadota > Alphaproteobacteria > Hyphomicrobiales > Rhizobiaceae > Agrobacterium > Agrobacterium sp. 10MFCol1.1. The sequence goes on from NZ_KB906074.1 coordinate 118,847, forward strand.
AGTTCCTTGTTTTCGTCGCGACGGACGAAAATCTTGAACATGGCACCGCCGGCGGCATTCATGAACCAGACGGAACAGGAGCGTCGGCCGTGAAAACCGCGATCGACGAAGGTGATGCCGGTGCAATTGTCCTTCTTGATGTGGCCGCCGATGGGGCTGTCACCGTGGATGTTGAACCAGCCGTGGCTTTCGCTGCCCTCTGGCAGGTCGCCCGGCACTTCCAGCACGATATCGCCGGTCTGGACGATCATCAGGACTTCGCCCCAGCCGCGCATCTCGTTCCAGATCGCGTCGAACTGATCGGAACCAGCCGAAACGGCCGCACCTTGCGGCAGGATCGCCAGAACTTCGGCTGATGTCACCTCTGCCTTGGCGGCAATGGCTTCCACGATGCCGTCAGGCTTTTCGGCAAGTGCTGCGGCAGCGCGTGCCTGCCGGTCATCGGTCTTTTGGGCTGCAATGCTCATCGGCGAGCCTCAGGCGGCAATCGAACGGCGTTCGCCATTCTTGTCTTCGTGGATGATGACGTCAAAACCTTCGAAATGCGGGCCGGAAAGATATTCGACCTTGCCACGGTTCTCACCGGCCTTGGCATGGGCGGCACGGAACTGTTCGGACTTGGTCCAGCTCAGGAAATCGTCCTTGGTGGCCCAGACGGTGTGCGAGGCATAGAGCGTATGGTCATCCGCCTTCGGGCCTTTCAGCATGTGAAATTCGATATAGCCCGGCAGCTCGCTCAGGTGCGATTTGCGCTCGCGCCAGATGGATTCAAAGGTATCCTCATAGCCCGGTACGACGCGAAAACGGTTCATTGCGATAAACATGGAAGTCTCCCTTTAAGTTTACAGTTGCAGTCAGGATATCCAGCCAAAGCGTGGATGGAAAGAGGCTGACGATAAAGCGAACAATTTTACTCCACTTATCGATTGCGCCTTCTATAAACATGTGCAAATAACTCAAGTTAAATAAGATGGGCAATCCCGTATCCGCCCGTGCCAGCTTGTGTTTCAGGATAGCGTCATGTTGAATTTAAGCCTTCGCTCGTTCGTTTTCGCCGCCCTCGTGCCCGCCGTCATCGCCGTTGCCGCGCCCGGAGCTAGAGCTTCGGACAAGGGCAATCCGGAGGCGAAACGCATCGTTGCAGTCGGCGGTACGGTAACGGAAATCCTTTATGCGCTTGGCGCGAGCGACCGCATCGTTGCGCGTGACAGCACCAGCAGCTATCCGGCGGACGTGCTGTCCAAGCCCGATATCGGCTATATGCGGGCGCTCTCGTCGGAGGGCATTCTGTCGCAGAAGCCCGATCTCATCCTGTCTGAAGACGGGTCCGGCCCGGCGGATGTCGTTGCCATCCTCAAGGCCAGTGCGGTGCCTTTCGTCACCGTCGATACCCCGCCGAGCGGCGACGCCATCCCCAGGAAGATCGAAGATGTCGGTGCGGCAGTTGGTCTTGCCGACAAGGCAAAGGCATTGGCCGCGGAAACCAAAGCCGGGCTTGATGTGCTCGCCAAGGACGTCTCAGCCGTGCCGGAAAAGAACAGGAAGCGTGTGCTCTTCGTGCTCTCCAGCGCGGGCGGTCGCATCATGGCGGCGGGCAAGGGCACCGAAGCGGCGGCGATCATCGAAATGGCCGGCGGCATCAATGCCGCGCAGGAAATCAGCGGGTACAAGCCGTTGACGGATGAGGCGGTCATCGCCTCCGCGCCCGATGTGGTGCTGACCATGGCGCGCGGCGACCATGCCGGCAAGGCGGATGAGATTTTCGCGCTGCCCGCGTTCCAGTCCACGCCGGCTGCTGCGGAGAAGGCGCTGATCAGCATGGACGGGCTTTACCTCATCGGTTTTGGCCCGCGCACGCCCGCCGCCGGTCGTGAACTGGCGCACAAGCTCTACCCTGATGTGGTGAAGCCGTGAGCCTTGCTGCCTTGAGTTCCACGGAGGGCAGGGTTGCCGGTGACAGATCCCGTCAGGGGGTCGTTACCCTTGCCGTGCTCGTTGGCATCCTGCTGTTTGCCTGCGGCGTGTCGCTCGTCAGCGGGCCCACGGGTGTGGGCATTTCCGAACTCTGGGCCTATCTGACTGGCAGCGCGGATCAACTCGATGCGCGTGATAAAGTCATTCTCGAGGCGGTGCGACTGCCGCGCACGGCGCTCGGCATGTTGATCGGTGCTGGGCTTGGCGTCTCGGGCGCCATGATGCAGGGTCTTTTCCGCAATCCGCTGGCCGATCCCGGCATTGTCGGTGTCACCTCGGGTGCAGCACTTTTTGCGGTTGCGGCCATTTCTCTTGGGGAAGGTGCGCTTGCAACCGTCGCCGTATTTTTCGGCCCGCATTTTCTGCCGCTGATGGCGTTTTTCGGCGGGCTTTTGAATACCTGGCTGCTTTACGTCATTGCCACAAGGGATGGCGCCACCTCCACGACGACGCTTATTCTGGCCGGCATTGCGGTTGCGGCGATCAGCGGTGCGCTGACCGGCCTGATGATTTTTGTGGCCGATGACCGGGCGCTCCGCGACATCACCTTCTGGTCTCTCGGTTCGCTTGGTGGGGCCACCCCTGCCAAGGTTCTCGCCACCTTGCCCTTCATCGTCGTCGTGCTTGCCATCATTCCCTTTGTCGCAAGGGGGCTGGATGCGCTGATCCTTGGCGATGCGGCGGCCTTTCACATGGGCATTCCCGTGCAGCGGCTGAAGCGAGTCGTCATTCTGGCCGTTGCCGCTGCCTGCGGGGCAAGCGTGGCGGCTGCCGGCTCCATCGGTTTTGTCGGGATCGTCGTGCCGCATCTGCTGCGGCTTGCCATTGGCCCATCGCACCGCTTCCTGCTGCCGGCCTCTGCACTTGGCGGGGCCGCACTTCTGCTTCTCGCCGACAGTTTTGCCCGCACGGTTGCGGCACCGGCGGAATTGCCCATCGGTGTGGTCACCGCGCTGATCGGCGCGCCGGTCTTCCTGTTCCTGCTGCTTGGCCGCGGCGGATTTTCCATGCGGAACATGTCATGATCCAGGCCGAAAACCTCACCCTCATCCGCTCCGGCCGCCGTCTGCTCGACGAGGTCTGCGTCGATCTGAAGCCCGGCAAGGTCAATGTCATTATCGGTCCGAACGGTGCCGGCAAATCGACGCTGATGAAGGTTCTGTCCGGCGAGATGCGTGCCGAGGCCGGTTCAGTGACCTATAATGATGTTGCCCTGCCGTTGTTTACGCCGGTTCAGCTTGCGCGCATCCGCGCCGTTCTGCCGCAGAATACCCAGCTTGCCTTTCCTTTCACCGCGCTCGAAATCGTGCGCATGGGCGCTGTCGCGCAAGGGTCGCGCGCGCCGGAAGAGCAGGCCCGCCGGGCGCTCGCCAGGGCGGGGCTTCGCGGGTTCGAGCAGCGCTCCTACAACATGCTGTCTGGCGGCGAGCAGCAGCGCGTGCAATTTGCCCGCGCTCTCGCCCAGGTGCCGCATCCCGTGGAAAACGGCGAGGTGCGGGCTCTCTTTCTCGACGAGCCGACGGCCAGTCTCGATATCGGCCACCAGATCGCGGTGCTGGAAACGGCGCGGGATTTCGCTATTGGCGGCGGTCTCGTGCTTGCCATCCTGCACGATCTCAACCTTGCGGCAGAATTTGCCGATCAACTTATCGTCATGCATGGCGGCCGGGTAACGGCGAGCGGTCCATCGCTGGATACGATCAGCGACGAGACGATTGCAAGGGTCTATGGCATTGGCGGCGTCGTCGGACGTCTGCCGGCGCGGCATATTCCTTATGTGCTGCCGCAGTCGAGGCATCGCTAGAGCATTTCCAGGAAAAGTGGAACCCGGTTTTCCGTCAGGAAATGCGACAAGGCTCTAAAGGTGATGTCGCCTCAGCTTTCCGGCCGGGTGACGATGAAGAGTGCAGAGCCGAGCATGACGGCGGCAACGATTGCCGCGCGCAGAGCCGGCGGGTCGCTCAGGAACCAGAAGGCGGCATAACTCGCACACATGGCCGACAGGGCCGCAATCTTCGCCTTGCGGGCAATTGCGCCGCGTTCGCGCCATTGCCGAAGCGACGGGCCGAATCGGGGGTGGGTCAGAAGCCACGCCTCGAGTTTCGGTGAGGAGCGGGAAAAGCACCAGAGCGCCAGCAGCAGAAATGGCGTGGTGGGCAAAACGGGAAGAAACGCGCCGACGATGCCGGTCGCGACCATAAGCCAGCCAAGACAGAGGTACAGAAGGCGCATGGATATGCCGGTATCATGAGTTCTCTACTCAGGATAGAGCGGCGGGGCGAAATGTGAGGGCCATTTTGACCGGAAAGCCCGCGTGTCCACGTCATGCGCCAACTGTTTCGCCATCACATTTGCCGTGATCGGGCGGTTTCCCCTGCTCCTTAATCCGTCTTTAGGGTTGAAAGCACGGCACTCTGTCTTTATCCCGTTGGTCCGCAATGTCCGGAGCACAACCGGACGACGACGAGATAAGAAGCAGAAGGAAAACACCATGGCCAAGCTGATCCACTCGATGGTCCGGGTGCTGGAAGAAAAGCGTTCGGTGGAGTTTTACAAGCAGGCTTTCGGGCTTGAGATTGCGGAACGTGCCGAGTTCGAAAATTTCACGCTGATCTATCTCAGCAATGCCGAAGGCGATTTCGAGCTGGAGCTGACTGTCAACCGGGGTCGCGAAGTGCCCTATGCGCTGGGTGACGGCTACGGCCATCTCGCGGTCAGCGTTGCCGATGTGGATGCCGAACATCAGCGTTTCATCGAGCTTGGCCTGTCTCCGGGCAAGATCATCGAAGCCGACCATAAAGGTCAGCCTTTCGCGAAATATTTCTTCATTTGCGATCCGGATGGCTACAAGATCGAAGTGCTGCAGCGCGGCAACCGGTTCAAGTAACAAAGAGGCACATCATGGCAGAGGCAGGCGTCAAACTCGAAGACAGCTGGAAACGTGTTCTTTCCACCGAATTCGCCAGCCCCTACATGCAGAAGCTCAAAGATTTCCTGCTTGCCGAAAAAACTGCTGGCAAGCACATCTTTCCCAAGGGTGCCGAATATTTCCGGGCGCTGGATCTGACCCCGCTCGACAGGGTCAAGGTCGTCATTCTGGGGCAGGACCCCTATCATGGGGTTGGCCAGGCACATGGGCTTTGCTTTTCGGTGCAGCCCGGCGTGCGCATTCCGCCCTCGCTCGTCAATATCTACAAGGAATTGCAGAGCGATCTGGGCATCCGCCCCGTCAGTCACGGTTTTCTGGAAAGCTGGGCGAAACAGGGCGTGCTTTTGCTCAACAGCGTGCTGACGGTGGAAGAATCGCGCGCTGCCTCGCATCAGGGGCAGGGCTGGGAAAAGTTCACCGATGCCGTCATCCGCGCCGTCAATGACGAATGCGAGCATGTGGTGTTCCTGCTCTGGGGTTCCTATGCCCAGAAGAAGGCGGCTTTCGTGGACCAGAAAAAACACCTCGTGCTGCGCTCGACGCACCCTTCGCCGCTTTCGGCCCATAACGGCTTTTTCGGCAATGGCCATTTTTCCAAGGCAAACGCCTTCCTGGTATCCCATGGCCGTGAGCCTATCGACTGGCAATTGCCGGAAACTGCTTAAGCAACCTTCCAGCCTCCTCCGTCATGCCGGCTCAAGACGGGCATGACGGGGAGTGCAGCAAACATCTTTACAGCGCAGTCGGGTCCGGTTTAAGAATACTCGACTACAAAGTGAAGGATTTGTGCCCGTGTCTCTCCTGTCTGCAGAAACCTCTGTCTCGCTGCCCGATCCCGCATCGATCGTCGATGCTTTCGAGGATCATTTTTCGGAGCATATGGAGATGGAGCGGGAAGGGACGACGGTGCGTTTCAAGGCGGAATATGGCCATGGCAGCTTCAGCGCCGAAGGTGGCCGGTTCGCCGCCCGGGTAAGCTGCGTTTCGGAACATATATTGACGTCGGTCAAGGCCATGGTGGCTGAGCATATCGTTGAGTTTTCCGGCAAGACGGGACTCGATTTCCGTTGGAGCGGACACGGCGCCTATCAGCGCGAGCTACCCAATCTCTTCGTCGGCAAGGTTGCCCGCGCCTATAATCTGACGCCGCATATGCGCCGTCTCGTGGTGTCCGTCGAAAGCGGTATTGAAAGGCTTGTCACCGGCGGCATGCATGTTCGCCTGCTGCTGGTTCCCGATCAGGCGCGCGCTGCGGTCTGGCCTTACCTCGCGCCCACCGGCGCGATCGTCTGGCCGGCGGGCGACGATCTTCTGACGCGGCGCGTCTATACCATCCGCTCCGGCGATGGCGGCCGCGGTGAGGTGGATATCGATTTCGTCATGCATGAGGGCGATGACATGCCGGGCGCAAATTTTGGCGCGACGGCAAAGCCGGGCGACGTTCTCGGCATCATCGGTCCGAGCGGCACTTGCCCGGAAGCGGAGCGTTACGTCTTTGCCGGCGACGAGACCGCGCTGCCGGTGATGCTGCGCATGGCGGCGGAAATGCCTGTTGGCAAGACGCTCAGTGTCTATGCCGAGATCGACAACGAGGCGGAACGGCAGGAGATCGTCTGCGCCGCCAATGTCGAATGGACATGGCTTTATCGGCGCGGCAAGCCCGCCGGCACATCGGGCCTTATCGAACAGGCGTTGCGCGGCCATGCCTGGACGGGCGAGCATGACGGCCTGCATGTTTTCGTTGCCTGCGAGAAGTCCGAGGCGAGGGCGGCGAAATCCTTCCTCACTGATGAGATCGCCTTCCCCAAGGCATCGCTGCGCGCAGTCGGTTACTGGAGCATGGGCCTCGCCGACGATCATTGAGGCATGCCTCTATCGACTGGGTTGAACAGTCGGTTTTATCGTTCACCAATCGGGAACAATCCGTTCCTGTTGCCGGTCTATGCCCGCAGCACTTCTTACCCCATCTTCACGCCATGAACACGGCTGGCCCGATTAACGGGCCGCCAGGGCGAAAAGGGGTTTATCATGTTGAACCAGATCAAGGGCCTGCACCACGTCACCTCCATGGCCGGTAGTGCGCGCCAGAACAACGGCTTTTTCACCGATACGCTCGGCCTGCGCCGGGTGAAGAAGACGGTCAATTTCGATGCACCGGATGTCTACCATCTCTATTATGGCGATGAGGTCGGCACGCCCGGCTCCGTCATGACCTATTTTCCGTTCCCGCACATTGCCCGTGGTCGTCCCGGCACCGGCGAAGTGGGCACAACGCTGTTTTCCGTCCCGGAAGGCTCGCTCGGCTACTGGAGGGATCGTCTTTCCAAGGCGGGCGTGGACGGTCTGAAGGCTGACGAGGCATTCGGCAACAAGCGCCTGCATTTTGCAGGTCCCGATGGTGATGGTTTCGCGCTGGTCGAGATCAAGGATGATGCCCGTTCGCAGTGGACCGGCAATGGGGTCAGTACGGATCAGGCGATCCACGGTTTTCAGGGCGCCTCCTTGCGCCTTCGTGACGAAGGGGCAACCGCCGAGCTTTTGAAGTTCATGGGTTATGAGGAAGTGGACCGCCAGGATGGCGTGCTGCGTCTCGGCATGCCCGGCGGCAACGGTGCTGATGTCATCGACATCGAAACCATGCCGAACATCTCCGGCGCGCGCCTCGGCGCGGGTTCGGTGCACCACATCGCCTTTGCGGTCGAAAACCGCGAAAAGCAGCTCGAAGTCCGCAAGGCGCTGATGGATACCGGCTATCAGGTGACCCCGGTGATCGACCGCGATTATTTCTGGGCGATCTATTTCCGCACGCCCGGCGGCGTGCTGTTCGAAGTGGCCACCAACGAGCCCGGTTTCGACCGCGACGAGGACACGGCGCATCTCGGCGAGGCGCTGAAGCTGCCGACCCAGCACGCGCATCTGCGCGCCCAGCTGGAAAAGCAGCTGGAGCCGCTGGGTGACGAGAAGGCGGTTTAACCCTATCGGACCTGGCCATCCTTTGGCGAAACGTTTGCCACTCTTTTCTTCTCCCCGTCCGGGGAGAAGACGACACGCTGAAACCTCTCGCTCGACATGTGATGCCCAATGCCTTGCGGCAGAGTGAGTTCGGTATCGCTGCATTTCTCCTTTCAGAAAGGATTATCCAATGACCAAAGACACATATTTCCACAAATCCCGTGCCGGCGTTGCGGGTGCACCGCTTTTCGTCGTGCTGCACGGCACCGGCGGTGATGAAAACCAGTTCTTCGATTTCGGCTCGGGCCTGTTGCCGAATGCCACGATTGTCTCGCCGCTCGGCGATGTCGCCGAACATGGCGCTGCGCGGTTTTTCCGGCGCACGGGTGAGGGCGTTTACGACATGGCCGATCTAGAGCGGGCAACAGCCAAGCTGGCGGATTTCGTCAAAGCCAACCGGGAGCACTATCAGGCTGGTCCGGTTATCGGTCTCGGTTTTTCCAACGGCGCGAATATTCTCGCAAATGTGCTGATCGAACAGGCGGAGCTTTTTGATGCCGCCGTGCTGATGCATCCGCTCATCCCGTTCGAGCCGCAGGCGGCTGCGGCCAAATCCTCGCGCCGGGTGCTGATCACGGCCGGAGAACGCGATCCCATCTGCCCGGTGCCGCTGACGAAGGCGCTGGAAAAGAGCCTGGAAGCGCAGGGCGGCACGGTGAAAACGGTGTGGCATCCGGGCGGGCATGAAATCCGTTCGAACGAGATCGAGGCGGTGCGGGAGTTTCTGGCGCCTTATGGAGGGTAGCTTTCTGCCCGGCCTCCTTCCTCACCGTCATGCCGGATCTAGTCCGGGGTGACGGTGAAGGTAGGTGATCCGCCTTTCCGCATCGCATCCATGCAGAACGATCCTGCTACACCCGCCTCAGCGATATCCGCATTGCTGCAACTGCGCCTCGTAACGCAGCGCCATGTTGGCGGAGCGGCGGGCGGCTTTCTGGACGGCGGAATTGTTGCGCCAGCTTCCCTTGGCGTAACCGGCATGGCCGGAATAATAGGCGAGGTAGAGGTTATAGGGATCGTTCAGCGCAATGCCGTTTTCGCGGCGGCTCTTGGCGTGATACCAGCCGACGAAATGGATCGCGTCGGTGAAATCCGTGCGGCTTGCCGACCAGCGGCCGGTTTCGCGCTTGTAGACTTCCCATGTACCGTCCAGCGCCTGGGCATAACCGTAAGCGGTGGACTGGCGCGTCCAGGGAATGAAGCCGAAGAGTTTGGTGCGCGGCGGGCGGGCATAGGGGCGGAAGGCGGATTCGGTGTAGATCGTTGCCATCATCACCGGCACCGGCACGCCGAACTCCCGTTCGGCTGCCCTCGCGTCACGTCGCCAGTTGTTGAAGAGGCCGTTCCGCTGCTCGAAAATCGCACAGGCATTGGTGACCTGCGACGGTGCGGTTGCGCAACCGGCCAGAACAGTCATCAGTAAAACAACGGCAAATACGCCACGCATCGCGGAACCCTTTCGTTCCGCTATTCTTAAATTGCTAACCATTAACGTCGGGTTTTAAGACAAGGTTAATTCAAATGCCGCCGATCAAGCGCTTGTTAACCCGCTGAAAATTCCTGTGTCCGGGATGCGGCAAAACCATGGGGTAAGTGGCGTTTTTTTCCGGAAATGGCATTGCCGGCATCCCCGCACATCCCCGGTCTCACAAAGCCGCTTATGCTTATCCCATCCCGGTCATCCAGCGTGCGCGCGGCGCAAGGTGGGCGGGGCAGGCGGCCAAAACCGGGGAGTTTCCCGATGTCACGGTTGAGGCGGCCGGCATGTGCTCATCCTCCAAACAGGAACCGGTTTGGCGGGCGGGTCACATGTTGAAGCCGGGGCCGCATCGTCTGCAAAACCCTACTACACCATTTGATACTCCCGCAGCGATGCGGCCCCTTTATCGCTTCTAAGCGTTGCCTCGGTTTCGGGGCGACGGGCGCGGGCTATGTTTCCGGAGAGCCTGCCCCCTGTACAAAAATGAAAACCGATAAAATTGTAGCAATCGGCTTAAAGCGGCTGAAAACAGTGCTGTGCCATTGTGGGATCACAGACAAGGAGCGGACAACCTGCAAGGACGGGGCCGCTGCGGAAAACAGAAATCGAGACCGGCACAAGCCGGCGGATCGTCAAACGGGGTATGAAAATGCTGAAGAAGATTATTGCTGCCGCCATCTGCGGAATTGCCATTGCTTCCATGTCCACTCATGCCGATGCGGCTGGTGCCGCCGGTTTTGCCCGCAGCTTTGCCGCAGCCGAAAAGAGCGCCGTAACACAGATCGGTATTTCGGCGCCCGGCGGTTTTGATGGCTGCGTTCTGTCCGCCGGCCAGTGCGTTTCGACGATTGCCGCGCCGCTGACCGGCGAACGCCGCGATGAACTGCTGCGCGTCAACCGCGATGTGAACGCCACCATGGGCGCACTCGATGATTATTTCTCCGGCTTTTCAGCCGATGTTCCGGCAACGCCTTCGGTAAGCGCCAATGATTGTGGCGATTGTGCCGCGATCAAGCGCACGGCACTGGCCGGTGCCGGCTGGTCTTCCGCAGCACTGCGCCTTGCCTTTTTGCTTGATGATGACGGATCGCTCGAAAAGGTGCTCATTGTGAGCACCGACAAGGGCGATATCGTGCTCGGCAACGCCGCTTTCTCTCCGGTTGAGCGCGAAACCGCGCTCTAACCCGAACTTTTCATGCCTGCCAGACTGCGCCGGTTTTCCAGACCCTTACGGGATCAGGAAGCCGGCGATTTTTTTCGTTCCGCCACGGCAATGCCGGCCAGCGCCATCACCAGCGCCGCGATCTGGTAGGGATGCAGGGTTTCGCTGAGGACGATGACGGAGAGAAGCGTGCCGAAGACGGGGACGAGGTTGATGAAAAGGCCGGCGCGGTTGGCGCCGATCTGCTCCACGCCCTTGATGTACAGGATCTGGGCGATGAGCGACGCGAAGATGGCGGCATAGACCACCAGCACCCAACCCTTCTGATCGGGCCAGACGACGTTGTCGCGTGAGATTTCCCAAAAGACCAGCGGGACTGAGGTTAGGAGGGCGAAAAAGGCTGGGATCGCCATCAGCGTGCGCCAGTCCACGATTGGTTTCCAGCGCAGGATGACGGTGTAGATGGCATAGACCAGCACCGCCAGCAGCATGATGGCGTCGCCGGCATTCATCTCCAGTTGCAGCAGCGAGACCGGATCGCCATGCGAGGCGAGAAGCGCCACGCCGGCAATGGTGAGACAGAAACCGGCGATCTGGCCGAACAGCACGCGAGTGCGGAACAGGATGAAGTTCAGCACGAATATGACCATGGGAATGCCCGCCTGGATGACGGCGGCATTGATGGCGGAGGTGTGCTGAAGCGCGGTATAAAGAAAGACGTTGAAGGCGGTGTAACCGACACTGCCGAGCACGAAGAAGTAAGGCAGGCGTTTTTTCACCACCGGCCAGTCCTTGATGAGCTGCGGCACGGAAATAGCGAAGATGATGGCGACGGCCAAAACCCAGCGCAGGAAGGTAAACGCCATGGGGCTGATGTGGCCGACGGCGAGCTTTCCGGCAACGGTATTGCCACCCCAGCAGAGCGTGGCGATGATGAGGGCGAGATAGGCTTTCGAAGGCACGCTGATGTTTCGCTTCTTCAAGGGGCGGGAAAAGGCTAAGGGGTGAATAGCGGCCTTGTGTCCGCGCTTGTCCCCCCACGGGGCGAGATAATGCGGAATTCGACGTTTTGTCACGGAAAAAGCAAAATTCACCATAAGAAACAGGGTCGCTTTCCGTAAAACAACGCAGTATACATTCGCGGGTTTGGGTTTCCCATCGGGTTATCGGGCGCGCAAGCGCCATGAGCAGGAAAGCAAGAAATGACGAATGTTGTGGTGGTCGGCTCGCAGTGGGGCGACGAAGGCAAAGGCAAGATTGTCGACTGGCTGTCCGAGCGGGCAGATGTCGTCGTGCGGTATCAGGGCGGCCACAATGCCGGCCATACTCTTGTCATCGATGGCATCAGCTACAAGCTTTCGCTTCTTCCTTCCGGCGTCGTGCGTCCGGGCAAGCTCGCCGTCATCGGCAACGGCGTCGTGGTCGATCCGCATGCGCTGATCGCTGAAATCGGCCGTCTGGAAGTGCAGGGCGTAAAGGTTACGCCGGAAAACCTGCGCATTGCAGACAATGCCACGCTCATTCTTTCCCTGCACCGCGAACTTGATGGCATGCGCGAAGACGCCGCCTCCAACAGCGGCACCAAGATCGGCACAACGCGCCGCGGCATCGGCCCGGCCTACGAAGACAAGGTCGGCCGCCGCGCCATCCGCGTCATGGATCTGGCCGACATGGAGGCGCTGTCCGCCAAGGTCGATCGCATCCTGACGCATCACAATGCGCTGCGTCGCGGCTTCGGCGCTGCTGAAGTTTCGCATGAAACCATCATGGAAGAGTTGAGCTCGGTTGCAGAACGCATCCTGCCGTTCAGCGAAACCGTATGGCTGCTGCTCGACAAGAAGCGCCGCGCCGGTGCGCGCATCCTGTTCGAAGGCGCGCAGGGCTCGCTGCTCGATATCGACCACGGCACATACCCCTATGTCACCTCTTCCAACACGGTTGCCGGTCAGGCCGCTGCCGGTTCGGGCATGGGTCCGGGTTCGCTGGGTTATATTCTCGGCATCACCAAAGCCTATACGACCCGCGTTGGCGAAGGTCCTTTCCCGACCGAGCTGCATGACGAAATCGGCCAGTTCCTGGGCGAAAAGGGCCATGAGTTCGGCACTGTCACCGGCCGCAAGCGTCGTTGTGGCTGGTTTGACGCAGCGCTGGTGCGCCAGTCAGTCGCCACCAACGGTATCACCGGCATCGCGCTCACCAAGCTTGACGTTCTCGACGGTCTGGACGAGCTGAAAATCTGCGTCGGTTACAAGCTCGACGGGCAGGAAATCGATCATCTTCCCGCAAGCCAGGGTGCGCAGGCTCGTGTCGAGCCGATCTATGTCACGCTGGAAGGCTGGAAAGAATCTACCGTCGGCGCCCGAAAATGGGCGGATTTGCCTGCTCAGGCAATTAAATATGTCCGTCAGGTGGAAGAACTGATCGGGGCGCCTGTCGCGCTTCTGTCGACAAGTCCGGAGCGTGACGACACCATACTTGTGACTGATCCGTTTGAGGACTAATGTCCTCGGCGATCTAGATTCATAAACCATATCGGGCCGGTACGTCGCCGGTCACGACGAGAAAGTGCTTATGGCGGATTTTGTAGCAGTCATTCGCAAGGCCGTGGATGGCTTGGCGAACAATACTCCCGAAAACCGGGCGAAGGTTTACGACAAGGCGCGCAGTGCGGTTGTGCGCCAGCTCGAGAATATGAAGCCACGTCCGCCGGAAGAATTGTTGCGCCGGCAGATCGCCAAGCTGGACGCCGCCATAGCCGAGGTGGACAGTGAATATGCCGAGGCCTTGCCGGCACTGGAGGAGGATGATGCTTTCTCCCCCGTGGCGGAAGAGGCGGATGCTGTCTATCATCCGCAGGACGTTGCCGAAGAGCCTGCCGTTCATGCCGCCGAGCGGTACGAGCCGGTGGAGGAAGAGCCTGCTCCGCTTGTGCCCGCACATTCGGAGCCGGTTTATCCTGTCCAGCCAGAGCCGGTTTATGAAGAACCGGCCCGCGAAGAGGAGCCTCTCCCCGAGGAACCCGTCGCCGCTTTAATCCCGCATGAGGAGCAGCATTACGGCGCGCGTGAGCCGGAGGAGCTTTACGACGCACCCGAACCGGCCCGTGTCGCGCCGGTTCATGAAGCCGGTCCTCACGAGGAAGCCGGTACCTATTTCACCCGCGCGCATGAAGAGCCGGCCTATCAGCCGGAGGACGAGCGCGTTGATGATGTCGCGCCTGAAGTGGCGGCCCCCCATGCCGATGATTCCGTGCCGCCCCATTGGGCGCAGCCGGTTGACGAGGATGACTGGCGCAAGCTCGAAGAAGCGCAGGACGAGGATGTTCGCCCGGCTGCCGAGGCCGAAGTGCGCCACGAGAGGGACGACCATTCCGCCGTCGCCGGTTATTCCGCGCAGCACTATCAGGCCCCGGATGTCAGCTTCGAGCCTGAGCGGCGCGACGGGAACGAGCATACCGGTTACCGCGCTGCTGCCGATCACGATCCGATTTTTGGCGGGCACGACGATTTTTCCGAACCCCGGCAGACCGAAGACACGGCCCCGAAAAAGGCTGCCGTCGTCGAGGACTTCTCGTCCTATTTCGAGGACACGGATCTCGCGATCCCGCCGAAGGCCACGCCTGCGTTGCCGCGCGCCGATAACGATCCCTTCGATGACCGTGCGTCCAAGGACAACAAGGAGCGCACGCCCTGGGACGATCTGGACGAGCTGATCGGTTATGACGGCGCATCATCTTCCAGCCGGGCAACGACGAACGAAATGCCCGCTCTCGGTGCTGGTGCCGCGACGCCCGCTTACATGGTCAAGAAGAAGCCGCGCCGGAATTATGCCTCGCTGGTACTTGCGCTTGTGGGCGCCGGGCTTCTTGCCGGTGGTGGTTATGCGCTCTGGTTGAACCGTGATGCGCTGAACGACATGGTCGGCGGCCTGGTGCAATCGGCACAGAAGGATGGCGGCACCCAGACGCCTCCAGCCAATACGGCGCAAACGCCGACATCCACACCGCCAGCTGCCCAGCAGCCGCCCGCCAGCGGGCAGCAGCCGACGACAAGCCCCACCAACCATCAGGCGCAGCCGCATGCCGATGACGGGTCCGTCACCGGCACGAAGTTCACCCAGCGGCTTCTGGCCGACGGGACCGAGCGCGACGAGGGGCCGGCGCCGGGCGCCAATGGCCAGCCCGTCACGGCGGAGGGCCAGTCGGTCTATGAGCAGAATGTTGCGCCGCCGCCTGCAGGCGAGGCTCCGGCCAATACGGCTGCGGGTACTCCGGCTGGTACGCCGCCGGCACAGCCGCCTGCTGCGGCCGCTGCCGCCACGGGCGACCGCATGTTCCTCTACGAGGAAGTGCTGGGCCAGACGGTTCCGACCGCCATTCAGGGCAGCGTTTCCTGGTCCTTGCAGCAGGAAAACGACAATGAGGGTCGTCCGTCCGCAACGGTGCAGGGCCAGATCACGGTTCCTGGCCGTGGCCTCAGCGCGCTCATCACCTTCAAGCGCAACACCGATCCTTCGCTTCCGGCAAGCCATCTGATCGAGATCGTCTTCTCGGTTTCGCCCGGTTTCGAAGGCGGCGCGATCGACAGCGTCCAGCGTATCGCGATGAAGAGCACGGAGCAGGATCGTGGTAATGCCCTGATCGCGGTTCCGGCAAAGATCACCGACGATTTCCACATGATCGCGCTTAACGACTTCCCGGATGCGATGAAGACCAATCTGGAGCTATTGAAGAGCCGCAACTGGATCGACATCCCGGTTTCCTACCGCAACGGCCGCCGTGCGCTTCTGACCTTGCAAAAGGGCAATGACGGCATCGCCGCCTTCGACACGGCGCTACGCGAATGGGCGGCTGCAAAGCCCGCGACCGGTCAGTGATTGGTGGGGGATCGGCTAAAGCCGGTCCCCTCATTTCTTCCTTATGTCTTGCAAATAAAAAGCCCGCAGATCTCGCGATCTGCGGGCTTAGAAATTTACTGGCAAAGAATCTCACTCTCTCGTCACGCCGGACACCAAGGGGAGTGAGATGGGATGGCAGTCGAGCCAATTACTCCGTAGTCATCCTCGGGACAGGCCCGAGTATGACGTGGCCGATCAGTTCAGCCCCACTCTCTTAAAAAGACCGAGCCTTACGCATCCACCACGCGCAGCGCGCGGGCGGCTTCGAGGGCTTCCTTCTGCACCGCTTCCTGAACCTTCTCGAAGGCGCGAACCTCGATCTGGCGCACGCGTTCGCGGCTGATATCGAACTCGGATGAGAGTTCTTCCAGCGTTACCGGGTCTTCGGCAAGGCGGCGGGCCTCGAAGATGCGGCGTTCACGATCGTTCAGCACGCCCATGGCCTTGGCCAGCATGCGGCGGCGGGTTTCCAGCTCGTCCTGCTCGATCAGCACGGCTTCCTGGCTTTCATGGTCGTCCACCAGCCAGTCCTGCCATTGGCCGGATTCGCCTTCGGATGCCTTGATAGGCGCATTCAGCGATGCGTCGCCATGCAGGCGGCGGTTCATCGAGATCACTTCTTCCTCGGAAACCTGCAGCTTGGTGGCGATTTCCTTGACGTGTTCCGGCTTCAGATCGCCATCGTCGATCGCCTGGATACGGCCTTTCAGCCGGCGCAGGTTGAAGAACAGGCGTTTCTGGTTGGCAGTCGTACCCATCTTCACCAGCGACCACGAACGCAGGATATATTCCTGGATCGAAGCCTTGATCCACCACATGGCGTAGGTGGCGAGACGGAAACCGCGTTCCGGATCAAACTTCTTCACCGCCTGCATCAGGCCGACATTGCCTTCGGACACGACTTCGCCAATCGGCAGGCCGTAACCGCGGTAACCCATGGCAATCTTGGCAACAAGGCGCAGGTGGCTGGTGACGAGCTTGTGAGCGGCGTCGCGGTCGCCATGCTCGGCGTAACGCTTGCCAAGCATGTACTCTTCCTGCGGCTCCAGCATCGGGAATTTACGGATTTCGTCGAGATATCTATTGAGACCGGCTTCGCCGGCCGTAATTGTAGGCAAACTATTGCGGGCCATAAAGCACCCCCTTATCTATGGTCTGGAACGGCACCCTCATCGATTGGCGATTACTCGCCCAAGGCACACCGCTAGTGGCGGGTCGTTACCGACCCCGCACGAACCCATGTAACAAATATGTATGCACCCGCCGCGTTTCAAGCGAACACAGCGTTCACACATGCGTTATGTCCCGGCGACACCTTCTTTGACCTGTTTAACTTTCGAACGGTAAATTCGTTCCGAAAAACCACCGAGACCGGAGCGCACCATCAACTCATACATGACCCGCCGGCGGGTGGGGTTGTGCAGGCGAACGACCCGGGAGCCGAGAAACTCCGTTTCGACATGATCGAGTGTCTGCAAGTCGGGGCCAGAGGCAATCGCGTCCGCGTAGACAGCGTGAAATTCCCGGCGGCAGACATAGGTCTTGTATTTCGTCATGGCGAAGCAGGCGAGGCTGTGGCCGTGGGTGCGCAGAAAATCGGCGACGCCAACGGTCACTTCCGGCCATGCGGGGTTGAAGGTATCGTCGAAGACGATGACGCCGTGCGGGGCGATCACCTCCAGCGCCAGTTTCGCGTCCGCCAGCACATGGTGCAGGTGGTGCCCGCCGTCGATGCTGAAGAACCTGACGGGACCAGTCCGCGACGTAATATCGGTGGGTGCGAGCCGGGTGCTGTCGCCCTTGATGATCAAGTCCTCATCCATCGCAAAACCCAACCGCCTGCCGTTTTCCATCAGGCGGTCATATTGGTCGAGGCTTCCGTCCGAGGGTGGGTCGAGTTCGAACAGGTCGACGCCCAGAACCTTTTCCTGCGGCTGTGCGAATTTGCGCAGCAGAAAATAGGAGCGGCCATAATAGACGCCGATCTCCGCCATGCCGCCCTTCAGGCCGTCCCTTGTCTGCGCCTGCAGCAGCGCCTTGAAGACAAGCGCGTCGGGTGGGTCGATATAGCCTTCGACGCTTCGTAATTCCTGAAAGATAAACTGGCGTTCATCGGTGTTCATGCGCGATAGATCCCGTCGTCATGCCGGTTCCGTTCAGCTCTGCGGATAAAACGGCGTTCCTTGCAACGTCTGTCTTTCGGCAAGCCCGAGGTCCGGCCACGGC
The DNA here is from genome assembly GCF_000381165.1 of Agrobacterium sp. 10MFCol1.1. Lineage (NCBI taxonomy): Bacteria > Pseudomonadati > Pseudomonadota > Alphaproteobacteria > Hyphomicrobiales > Rhizobiaceae > Agrobacterium > Agrobacterium sp. 10MFCol1.1. Next base: position 136,526 of record NZ_KB906074.1, read on the forward strand.
ATTCGCGGTGACGATTTCAAGCTTTCCGGGGTTCGAAGAGGTGCGACGATTGAAGCGGAATTGGGGCGGTCTACAAGAAAGACCATGTGGGGAATATCGCTATCCGCTAATCTCTTTTTATTTTCCGTGGCTTCCGGCAAGATGCACGGCGTGGTTTTTTTGACCTCGCCGTGCGGCATTTTCAGCTCCGCAGGGCGATGAGCAGTTCTTCCATATCATCAGGCATGTCTGTTTCGAATTCCATCACCTCGCCGGTGCGGGGGTGTTCGAAGGCCAGGAGATAGGCATGCAGCGCCTGTCGCGGAAAGCGGTTGACGGTGCTTCTTGCCGGTTCCTCAAGCAGGTTCGCCTTGGTGCGGAAGGCAGCGCCATATTCGGGGTCGCCGATCAGCGGATGGCCGATATGGGCCATGTGCACGCGGATCTGATGGGTGCGGCCGGTTTCCAGGCGGCACTCCACCATCGAGGCGAGGCAGGACGCATCCGCCTTTTCATGGAAACGTTCCATAACCTCGTAATGGGTGATCGCCTCGCGGGCATCGTCCGTGTCCTCGCGCTTGACGGCGCGTTTGGTGCGGTCGGCGCCGCGGCCTAGTGCGGCGTCAATGGTGCCGCGCAGCGTGCGCGGTCGGCCCCAGACGACGGCCTTGTAGGCGCGTTCCAGCGGGCCGGTGCGGCCGTGATCGGCAAATTGCGCGGCGAGATGGCGGTGTGCATTGTCGTTTTTCGCCACGACCATGACGCCGGAGGTTTCCTTGTCCAGCCGATGCACGATGCCGGGGCGCTTCACGCCGCCAATGCCGGAGAGGCTGTCGCCGCAATGATAGATGAGGGCGTTGACCAGCGTTCCGGTCCAGTTGCCGGCGCCGGGATGCACGACGAGACCGGCGGGTTTGACGAGCACGATCAGGTCGTCGTCCTCATATTCCACATCGAGCGGGATATCCTCGCCCTTGGGTTCGGGGTCTTCCGGCTCCGGCATGACGATCTCGACGCGGTCGTGCGGGTGCACCTTCTTTTTCGGCTCGGTCACCGGCGTGCCGTTCAATAAAACGGCACCCTGCTCGATCAGGGCTTTCAGGCGGCTGCGCGACAGATCGCCGCCAACTTCGCCCGCCAGCCACACATCGATGCGGCCTTCGGCGTCTTCGCCGGCAATCAGGACTTTCCTTGCGTCTCCGCCTTGTTTAAAGGGGTCGTTCATTCTTATTTTTCCGATCAATCAGCATTCTAGGGAACCCGATGACGCACATCGAGCAAGACGAACAGGAAGACAAGCCGCTTGATCCGGCCATGGATAAAGTTCGCCGCAAGATGATCCGTTTGCAGATCGTGTCGGGCTCCGTGATGTTCATCAGCCTTATGGCTGTGTTCGGCGCGGTTGTCTACAAGGCGGTAGGACCATCGAAAACCGTTGTAACGCAGAGCGTACCGCAAAATCTGGCGGTTCCCACCGGCAACGGACCGCTTGCCGTGACCGCCAGCCTGCCGCAGGGCTTTACAATCGACAATGTCAGCTATTCCGGCGGTGACATGCTGTTTTACGGCAAGCTTGCCAACGGCACTCGCAAGGCGCTGGTCTTCAACGTCGCGGCCGGCCGGTTTCTCGCCGATGTGACGGTCGATGCCCAGTGAGGATATTGATCCGGCGGGCGCGCATGCGCTTCCGGACGGTCGGGCTCTGATCCCGGTCGAAGACCCGGCCGATCCGCGCATTGCCGCCTTTCGCGATATTCGCGAGCGTGATCTCACCGGTCGCCAGGGCCGTTTCATCGCGGAAGGCACGGTTGTGTTGCGCATGTTGGCCGCCGCCCACAAGGCGGGTGGTGCCTTTGCGGCGGAAAGCATTCTCATCCTCAAGAACCGGCTTTCCGGCGTCGCGGATATCCTTGCCGATTTTCCGCCCGATGTGCCGGTCTATGTGGCGGAAGCGCCGGTGCTGGATGGCATTGTCGGTTTTCACCTGCATCGCGGCATTCTGGCGCTCGGCCGCCGGGTGCGTGACATTACGCTGGACGGGTTGACGGACGCGCTTCCCGCCTCGTCGCTGGTGCTGGTGGGCTGCGGCATTTCCAACCACGACAATTTGGGTGCGATGTTCCGCAACGCCGCGGCCTTTTATGCCGATGCGGTGTTTCTGGACGAGACTTCATGCGATCCGCTCTATCGCAAGGCGCTCCGGGTGTCCGTCGGTTCCGTTCTCTCGGTTCCCTATCATCGCGGCGGTGGTGCGGTGCAGATGCTGGAGCGGCTTTCGCAGGCCGGTTTTGCGATCTGGAGCCTTTCGCCGAATGGCGAGACCGAGATTCGCGATATTCCACGTTCGGAGCGCATGGCGCTGGTCATCGGCACGGAAGGCGAGGGGTTGCCGCAATCGGTACTGTCTCGGTTCCATACCGCCCGGATTGCGCAGTCGCCGCAATTGGACAGTTTGAATGCGGGGACGGCTTCGGGGCTGGCGCTTTATCAGATGGCGGGGGCGATAGGGCGGGTTTAGGTTTACCCTTTGCGCGTGGGGCTTACCCCCCTCTGCCCTGCCGGGCATAAGGGGGTGAGCCGCATACGCAAAGGCGTAGAGGTATCAACCCTTCCGCTTCTCCATCAACACACTCGCCCGCTTCGCAAGGCTCTCACGGCCGGTCGAGGCGGCGGCTTTCGCAAGCAGCCCCGGGATCGGCGATTTCTCGCCCTCCTGCGCTGCGGTGAGCGCGATCATCTGGGCGGCGATGCGGGCGATTTCGCGACGGATCGGTTCGTCGTTGCCGGTGCCGCGCACATTCAGCAGGCGTTCGGTGAGTGCCGTTCCCTGATTGCGGATATCCTCGATCTCCTGCTCCAGACCTTCCGGCGGCGGCACTGCCGGTTCGAGGGCGGTTGAGACCGGTGGAATGTCTGCCGCGACCACGGGCGCGATTTCGGGCAGGACGGGCGCCTTCTGCGGCTGGCTTGCGGTTTCCCCGTTCAGTACGGCGGGGTTGGGCAGACGAATGATCATGTCGTCGGCGCGGCCGCCGGTTGCGGCAAGCTGTTCCTTCAGGCGGGCAACCTCCTGATTGCGCAGGGTCAGCATGGTGTCGAGATCGGCATTTTTTGCCATGACACTGGCGATCTGTTCTTCCAGCCGGGTGACCTTGCGGCTTTCGCGCGCAACCGCCGTCATGGCCTCCTTGTTGCGGGCAGCGACATCCTGCAATTCGCGGGTCGCCGTTTCGCCCTCCTTGCGGAAACGCGAGGCGGTCTGTTTTGCCTGCTCGGCCTCCAGATCGCGGGTGGCGGCGAGGATTTTCGAATCATCCAGCTCGCGGGTCAGATTGGTGAGGCGAGCGGTGATCTCAGACATCTGGCCGGCACGCGCATTTGCGGCCTGTTCCTGCTCCAGAAGGTTTGCCTGTATTGCGCTCGCGCGTTCCTCGCTGGCGTCGAGGGCGCCTCGCAATTCGCCGATTTCCAGCGTCAATTCCTCGATTTTCAGCAAAAGGCCGCGGTTCTGCTCGCCGAGGCGATAGGCGTCGCTGGATGCTGCCTCGTTGGCGAGGCGGAGCGAGGTGTTCTTTTCCCGTTCGGTGTCCAGTTCCTGACGAACCTTGGCGTTTTCGGCGGCATATAGCGCGCGTGCCATATCCTTCTGGGCGCGAACTTCCTGGGGGCTGATGGGCATTGTCGCGCGCAGCCGGTTTTCCGTATAGGCAACGATGCGGCGATGGATCGCGGGCGCGATCAGCAAGGCCAGCAGGGTTGCGGTGAGAAAACCCAATCCGAAAAGAATGGCATATTCAATCACGCGAGACAGTCTCCGAAACTCAGATACGCGCGCATTCGGAAAGAGGAGCGCGAGAGCACGTTACGCTATTATTGCAACCGTTGGGAGGGGTATCGCCAAGGCAATTGCGCGGGGAGCCGCAAGAGTGCCTCCCCATCTCAGCGTCAGAAGGGGTTCCAGGTCGGTTCCTGGGTAAGCTTCAGGTAGCCGACATTGATGCCGAGGCGCGCGCCGATGCCGGTGCGAATGGGTGCCAGCGTGACATCGCTGCTTTTCAGATAAGTCATGCCGACGCCGGCGACGATGAAGGCGGAGCCGCTGACGCCGCCGTAACGGCGATAAAGCGAATCGACCGAAGGCAGGTTGTAGACCAGCATCATGGCGCGGGTGCCCTGGCCGCCGTAATCGAGGCCGAGCGACGGGCCTTGCCAGAAGACGGGATGCTGGCCGGCATTCTTGGTATAAAGCGTGCCTTCGCCATAGGTGAGGCCCGCGACGAAAGCGCCGGAGCCTTCCTGCCCCAGAATATAACCGTTCGGAAGACCGTATTGCTGGAAGGCGCGTTCCACCACCTTGGCGAGGCCGCCGGTGGTTTCACCGAAGAATCCGTGGCCTGCATCCACGACTTCCTGAAAAGAATATTGATCGCTGTTCTGGGCCGAGGCCGGTGCGACCCACATCAAAAGGCTGGCAAGGAGCGCAAAAATCTTTCCCAGTCCGAGGCGTGCAATGGTGCGGGTTTTCGTAAGGCGCATCGTCATGTCCGTCCGTCTGTTCGTTGGTGCATCAGCCCGAAAATCCGAATCGATTTTCGGCAGGGCCCATGCGAAGATTCAAAGTTCCAGAGCATCCTTTATACGTCCGAACGGACGCAGGGCGCTCCAGGGTGGCCTGTTAAGGCATTTGGCATTTTGAAACCATCCTATTAACAATCGGTTTACCAAATATGGTGTCATTATGGCTTAACAATTTCCACACCGTCCGCGCCTCCCTTGCGCAGGAGAGAATTTTATGACGAGCAAACTCAATATCACGCTGTCCGGTCCCGATCTGGCAGCTCTTCTGTGCAGTCGTGTGTGCCATGACGTGATCTCTCCTGTCGGCGCCATCAATAACGGCCTCGAATTGCTGGACGAGGGCGGCACCGATGACGATGCGCTGGATCTCATCCGCACATCAGCTCTTAACGCTTCCGTGCGGCTGAAGTTCGCCCGCCTTGCTTTCGGCGCGTCCGGCTCCGCTGGCGCTTCGATCGATACCGGCGAGGCTGAAAAAGCCGCCAAGGATTTCGCTGCCGCCGAAAAGAAGGCCGAAGTGACCTGGAACGGCCCACGCGCCATCGTCGCGAAAAATCGTGTCAAACTTTTGCTCAACCTCTTTCTCGTGTCCTACAGCGCGATCCCGCGCGGTGGTAATGTGGATGTGGTGCTGGAAGATCCGGAGGGTGACGCCAAATTCGAAATCACCGTCAAGGGCAAGATGATGCGCATTCCGGCCAAATTCGCCGAGATCTACGAAGGCAGGCTGGAAGAGGCGGTCGACGCCCATTCCGTGCAGCCCTATTACACGCTGCTTCTGGCGGAGGAGGCCGATATGGCCGTGGAATACAAGGTGCATGAGGATCGCATCGTGTTTACCGCAAAGACGGTTGCCGCGTGATCGTTCAGTTGCAGAGGTAGTTTTGCGAAAGGGCCGGGTAGCGTTTTCCGACGCGCCGGCCTTTTTTGCTTTTGGGGAAGAGGTTCATGACACGTCTGACAACCGCGCGCCTCGTCCTGCGGCCGCACGTCATCAAGGATGAAGCGCTTTATTGTGCGTTCTGGAGCGCGGATGTCCGGCCCATCGAAGGGGTCACATCGATTACGCCGCTGGACCCCGAAATCGCCTTTGCCCGTCTTTTGCGCTTCATCGGCCATTGGTCGGTCTTCGGCTTCGGTCCCTTTGTCGTGGAGGAGGCAAGCTCCGGGCGTATCGTCGGCGAGGTGGGCTTTGCCCATATGCGCCGTGGAAACGGCACCGATTTCGATGGCGTGCCAGAAGCGATGTGGAAAATCGATGCTGATCTGAACGGCAAGGGCGTCGCGACCGAGGCGGTGGCGGCGGCAACAGGGTGGTTTGATCGCAGCGGAATTTCGCAGCGGACCGTCTGCATGATTGATCCACTCAACACCCCCTCGCTCGTCATCGCCGCCCGTTTCGGCTTCCGCCTGTTTCGCGATTCGACATTCCGGGGCAATCCCATCCGGCTTTTCGAGCGGGTGGTGGGGGTTTAGTACTGCGCATTCCCACCGTGCCGTCTCAATCGCGTTTCAGGGCGTCCTGAAACCTGTTCGAGGTCTCGGACGGTGCCGGTTTGAACCAAGGGTTGATCCAAGATCAATTTTTGGAGCTTCACATGCGCTATTTTCTTGTGGTTGCCATCGCCATCCTCTTCACCGCTGCGCCCGTGATGGCGGAGAACGCCATTGGTTTCAGACAGCTGGAATTGCCCGATGATTCGGGCACGCGAACGCTGAACCTGTCATTGTGGTATCCGTCCGCACCATCGGGAAAAACTGAGACAGTGGGCGAAAACGCTGCCTTTTATGGTCTCGAGGTTCAAGCTGATGCGTCGTTTCTGGCCGGTTCCCGTCCTCTGGTGTTGCTGTCACACGGATTTGGCGGAAGCTGGCGCAATCTGAACTGGATCGCCGGTGAGCTTGTTCAGCAGGGTTATATCGTGGTCGCGCCGGATCACGCGGGCGAATCATTCACTGAAGAGACTGCGATGGAGATCGTGCCGTTATGGGAACGCCCGCGCGACATCAGCCGAACGTTGACGGCGTTGCTCGATAACGATCAACTCGCTGGAAAAATCGACAGGGCACGCATCGCGGTCATCGGCCATTCTCTCGGAGGCTGGACCGCTATGGAGCTGACTGGCGCCCGCTACAGCGCCGATCTCGCTCTAAAAGACTGCAATGCGGAGAAGGTTCTGCCGCAATGCAAGGCACCACGGTTGCTGGCCAAGGTCGGAATCGTTAACGGTGGCAAGGCCGATCCATGCCTTTCGATGGATTTGCGCGATGCTCGCATCCGCGCGGTGATTGCGCTCGACGCTGGCCCGGCTGCCGGTTTCCTGCCGGAAACGCTGAAACGTGTCGATGTACCGGTTCTGGTTCTGGCCGCCGGTGTGGAAACGCCCGAGATTGCCGCCATCAAGGCTGATTCGGAATATATCGCCCGCAATCTGCCAAAGGCGACCACGGTTTACCGCGAAATACCGGATGCCAGCCATTTCAGCTTCATGCAGACATGCAAGCCAAACGGCGAAAAAATCGTCGAGGAGCTTTCACCGGGGGAAGGTTTCGTCTGCCGTGACGGCGGTGGCAGGGACCGCCTGGCAATCCACCGGCAGATCGCGGAGGCGATTGTCGGCTTCCTGAACGTGGAAATGCATTAAGACAGGTGTTCGGAACGTCTCGATGAACCGTTGCGCGACGTCCCGATCCTTCAGGTCACTTTTTGCGGATGATACCGATAGGCAAGGTCTTCGGGATCAGACCGTGGTGCCAATGGGTCGATAACACCGCCGAGGCGCTGTGCAACTGCTGCGGATTTGCTGTTGCGCGGCGAGACATAGCTGACCAGCGTCTGCAATTTCAGGGTCTCGAATGCCCAGTCGCGCAGTGCAGAGGCCGCTTCCGCAGCATAACCGTGGCCTTCCTGGCCGCCATAAAGCAGCCAGCCCAGTTCCTTTTCGGGGAATAGCGGGCCGTGATTGATGCCGACCTGGCCGATACATTGCCCAGTTTCGCCAAGTTCGATCATCAGCGCCCCGTGGCCGAAAAAATGCCAGTTGGCGAGATCGTGACAAAAAACGCCCCAGGTTGACGGCAGGTCATATGGTCCGCCGACGCCGATGGAGCGGGTTGACGCCATAAAGTCTCTATAGGCGGGGAAATCCGCCATGATCTGCGGGCGCAAAATCAGGCGTTCCGTTCTGAGGGTGGGGATAGAATGGTCCATGGCACTATCCAATCATGAAATCGCAACAAAAAACCCGCTGTCGCCAGCGGGTCTTTTGAAAACTGCCATATCCTGAAGGGGATCAGGCGGTTTCGAGAAATTCCGTGGCTCCATCAGGCTCGCGCAGGACATAACCGCGGCCCCAGACGGTTTCGATGTAGTTTGCGCCGCCTGCGGCATTTGCGAGCTTCTTGCGCAGCTTGCAGATGAAGACGTCGATGATCTTCAGTTCCGGTTCGTCCATGCCGCCATAAAGGTGGTTCAGGAACATTTCCTTGGTCAGCGTCGTGCCCTTGCGCAGCGAAAGCAGCTCAAGCATCTGATATTCCTTGCCGGTCAGGTGAACGCGCTGGCCGCCCACTTCAACCGTCTTGGCATCGAGATTGACGATCAGCTCGCCGGTGGAGATGACCGATTGCGCATGGCCCTTGGAACGGCGGACGATTGCGTGAATACGGGCAACAAGCTCGTCCTTGTGGAACGGCTTCGTCATGTAGTCGTCTGCGCCGAAGCCGAGACCACGAACCTTGTCCTCGATACCGGCCATGCCGGAGAGGATGAGGATGGGTGTCTTGACCTTGGAAAGGCGCAAGGTTCTCAAGACCTCGTAACCCGACATGTCGGGCAGGTTGAGATCGAGAAGAATAATGTCGTAATCGTAGAGTTTACCGAGGTCCACGCCTTCCTCGCCGAGGTCGGTCGTGTAGACGTTAAAACTTTCCGACTTGAGCATCAGTTCGATGCTCTGCGCGGTTGCGCTGTCGTCTTCAATAAGTAGAACCCGCATAATTATCCCCTTTGCCGCCCGCAGATTGGTAAATCATTGCCTCGCGCGATGCGGATCCAGACGTTGCCTGATTTGCAGGCTGCCACCAAATGGTTAACAAATTCTAATTGCCTTTGGCAAGGTGTATCGAATTTATTAAGCAAAGTTGGCATTTCGCTGTTTTTGCACGTGAATCCACCATCGCCAAAATTGAAGCTTAACGTGAGGATATCTCGCTAAGTGATTCAATCGACTCTTACATCGTCGGGCCCGTTTTTTTGGACCTGGCATTTACCGACCCTTAAATGATCGTGTTTATCATTAACGATGCCCGTAAACGAAAGGTTAACGGCGGCGTTTTTTTATTAACGCCGGGTAACTTTTGGGAATCATTCCGGCACAACGGGTTAACCGGGCCGGTTGAGCGGGCGGGTTAAACGGGCCGATCGAGGGGGCATAGTGCCTTTTTGATCCGGGTCTCGCTATCCATGGAGTATTGCGTATGAAGTCGCGTGACAGCCTGGTTCGCCTGAAAGAATTTCAGGTTAACGAAAAACGCCGGCAACTTAGCCAGTTGCAGCAGATGATGTCCGAGTTTGAGCGGATGGCAAAGGAACTGGTGCATCAGATATCGCTGGAAGAGAGCAAGTCCGGCATTACCGATCCGACCCACTTCGCATATCCGACCTTCGCCAAGGCCGCGCGTCAGCGTGCGGACAATCTTCAGGTCTCGATCCGGGAGCTGAAGACCCAGCAGGAAGCCGCAGAGGCTTCTCTGGAAGAGGTGCAGGCCGAATATGAAAAGGCGGCGGCACTGGAAAACCGCGACGGAGCGATCCGCGCCCGCGCCTAGGTATTGGCGCAAGATCATATAAGGATCGTCCTCATTGACGGCTGCCGGTGGATCAGGAGGCGGCTTTCAATGACCGGATGCCCATGCTTTTTTCTGGAAGGCCGCCTCTCGTTGGCGGCCTTTTGCTTTGGTGCACCGCAGCGCCTTGCCCGGCTGGTTTCTTGCGGGGCAGGGATGGAGGGAATCCCTGCGTTTTCGATTGTCCGGGGCCAGGGAAAGGCGTAATTTGGTGAAGTTCCGACCAAGAGCCGGAGGCTTGTCCCACGCGCGCCCTGCGCGGACGCGGGTGGGCCAGAAGCGGGGAGGAAACAAATGGCCCGCCAATATATCGATTGCCGCGAATTCCCGAGCGACAGCAAATGCTCGATCGCTATCTCAGCCGATACGCCGGAGGAGCTCATGGAAGCGGCGGTTCAACATGCCGTGGCAGTGCATGGCGCCGAGGATACGCCGGAATTTCGGGCCGAAGTTCGAAGGAGCATACATGCAGGAACACCGCCGCTGAAGGTGGCGTGATTGCTGGCAGCCTGAAAATTATCCGTCGACATGCCGGGCCTGATCCGGCATCCAGCCGACGCGCGTCTGCGCGGCGGAAGATTCCCTTAAGCTCAAGGATTTGAGCTGGCTGGACCCCGGCTCCTGGCCGGGGTGACGGAGCGTGTGGGCTCCGCTTTCGCTAAAAAACAAACTTGAGGTTTGTCCCAAGCCTCAGCCCGTCTGGCTAGTTACCCCTTGATAACATCTGCCCAGTCAGGGTGGCGTAGCGTCTGAGCCTTGAAGAAAGGGCAGAGCGGAATGATTTTCCAGCCGCCCTTGCGAGCTTCATCGATCGCGTGGGCCGCGAGCGCCTGGCCGACACCCTTGCCCCGCAGTGCATCGGGCACGCCGGTATGGTCGATGATGATGAGGGAAGGGGAGGTGCGCGAATAGGTCATCTCGGCCTTGTGGCCGTCGATGGTTGCCGAATATTCGCCGCGCGATCCGGTTTCGCTTGTCTTGATATCCATGATCTCTGCCTTCGCATTGCTTTTCGTTTTTTCCACTGTAACGGCCTGCGCCTGAATTGAAACAGCGGGATAGCGAACGCAGTGGACACAAACCGGTGAGAGTCACCGGCTGTGTCTGGCAATTTTCAGGGGAAATCCAAAATCAAACCGAAAGCCCCGTCGATGCGACGGGGCGTTTTGGAAGTTCGGTTTGGGCGCGTTGCCGCGCCGGCGCACTGGTTTAGTGGCGATATTGCTGAATGCGCGTGGTGCGCAGGCCGGCAAGGCCATGATCGGCAATCGACGACTGCCAAGACAGGAATTCTTCGACGGTGAGCGTGTAACGCTCGCAGGCTTCCTCAAGGCTCAGCAGTCCTCCGCGCACGGCGGCGACGACCTCTGCCTTTCTGCGAATAACCCATCGACGGGTATTTGACGGCGGAAGATCCGCAATCGTCAGAGGGCTGCCATCGGGGCCGATGACATATTTAACTCGTGGGCGTATCATTTCGGTCATTGGACACTCTATACAAACTCAAGACCATATGACGGGAACTTTAGCCCCGTACCTTTAAAAATTGCCTAAGCAGTTCGTGACAATTTATTAAGAATTTGAACGGTTTCGCCCGATCTGTTCGAGTCGCCTTATTTTGTCGGGAAAAAATTTTTCCAAAAATCGTGTTTTTTATCGTCCATCGGTTGTTTTCCTCACAGCGCCGCAAGCGAAAGGCACGTTTTCCCGCTGCCGTGGGCGAATTCCGCGGTTCCCTCATGCAACAGCCGCAGGCGATCGCCGGCATTGAGGGGCAGGATAAGGGTCGTCGACTGCGAGGTGCCGGCATTGGAGGCGTTGCCCGCTACAGTGAGGCCGCCAGCCGCGCCGTTGACGGCAAGCAAAACCCGGTGCCCGGATGAGGACACCACGGCAAGCGACAGGGTGGCCAGATAGAGACCTTTCACGGGAACGACGAGTTCCCTTCCGCCGTCTGTGCCGACCGCGTCGCCGAGAACGAAACCACCCTCATCGATGAAGAGCATTGAAAACCCCGAAGCCGAGCCGTTGGCCGGCCTCGTCGTGCCCGAAGGCAGGCTGGCCAGAACCACGGGCCGGTTCGGCATCGTGACCCTGCCGTCGCCGCTGCATAAAAGGGCCGTTTGCCAGGAAATGCCGTCGGCGCTGGTCTTGATCGAAAAACCGTCATTGCCTGCAAGGCCCATTTCCGCCCGGCCGCTCCAGCCGGACTGGAACAGCAGCGAGGCGGTATCGGCCTTTGCCGCCTTGTTGATCGCCATGCGGTGGTCGCCGTTCTCTTCTGTGTGGGTGAAGAGGCTGGCGGGGGCGGCAAGCGCCAGAAGGTTGGTGGTATCGGCCTGTGTGCCAATGCCAAGCCTTTCGAGGGTCGCCGCGGCAGGCAGCGGCACGTCCCGCCATGCGCTGTCCCGTAGGACGCGATGTTTACCCTCGCTGGCAAACCATGCCGTCCAGCCGGGTTGCGGCGCTATCAGCAGCCATGCACCGTCCTGCCGGAAGGCAAGCTTCCCGCCCTTGCCCGCCCAGTCGCCAGCGGCGTCAAGCGAGAGCAGGAAGCAGTCTCCCTCCGGCGCATTGTCGGGCGGGGCGGCGACCACGTCCTTGACGACCAGCTGGACGATCGCGTCCAGCCGCTGCAGCGCCTCATTGTGGGTGACGTGTTTCTGTGCCTGCGAGGGCAGGATATAAGGAAGTCTAAGTCTCGCCGTCTGTTCAGTCATGATGTCTCTTCCGCGCTCCGTGGCTGTTCGCCGGCGATTGTGATGCGGCGGGGCGGGGCGGGGATGAGCGGGGATGAAATTATTTTCCGAGATACCGGTTCAACGCCGGTATGATCGATATGGAGGAACTGATTTTGGGGCTCGGCGTATGCGGCTTACCCCCCTCTGCCCTGCCGGGCATCTCCCCCACAAGGGTGGAGATCGGCAAGCGGCTTTACCGTCGCTTCATTCTCAAACATTGAGATCTGCGAGACCTTGCCACGATTCGATCTCCCCACCTGTGGGGGAGATGCCCGGCAGGGCAGAGGGGGGTAAGCCGCAGACACCGAAGCGAACGCCTAAAAACGCCTGATCACCGAAGGAGGTCTAGCGGTCTCCTCGCAGGCTTATGTCGCAATTTCCACCGTCGCTGCCATTGCGCCCTCGGCAATGAAATCCGGGTTGGCGAGTGCATCTTCACCATCGCCTCTCACCTCATAGGCAAGCAGCCGCCCCTCGCAATCCAGCGTTCTGCCGCCGGCGGCGCGCAGTACGGCGTCGCCTGCCGCCGTATCCCACATCATGGTGCGGCTGAAGCGGGGATAGATATCGGCAGCACCTTCCGCCAGCATGCAGAATTTCAGTGAGGAACCGACGGAAATGCAGTCTTTCAGGCCGTGTTCGGCCACGAAGGCTTCCGTTTTCGCGGTACAGTGCGAGCGGCTGATCAGCGCCACGGGGGAGGCGCCGCGCTGGCGTGCGCGGATGGGGTGGCGCGCGAGGATCGCGCCTTCGCCTGATATTGCGAGCTTTTCGGCGCTGTTGTCCTTGCCGGTCCAGGCCTGGCCGCGGCAGGGGGCGTAAACCACGCCTGCAACCGGCACGCCGTTTCTGATCAGGGCGATATTGACGGTGAAATCATCCTTGCCGGAAATGAATTCCTTGGTCCCATCCAGCGGATCGACCAGAAAAAATTCCGTGCCTGTCTCCGGCAGAATGCCGTTCGAGACCGCTTCTTCGGCAATGACCGGGATTTCGGGAAAATGCGCAGCCAGTGCCTGCAGAATGATCACCTCCGCCCGCTGGTCTGCCTCGGTCACGGGTGAGCAATCGTCCTTGTACGATACGTGTGGCCCGGCGCGATGGACCGCCATGATTGCCTGCCCGGCGTCCAGCGCCGCTTTCGTCAATATGTCGATCATCTTGTTGCCGTTGCCATTTCGTGCCGGGGATCCTTTGCCCCTCTATTTCGCTACTCTTTTGCCCGCCACCCGTCAAACAATGCGTCAGGCAACACTGAAATAAGCATTCGAACGCCAATTTTTTAGCACTTACTGCCGAAATCCTGGCTATTCTGATCGGGAAAACGGCAACGAATGTGGAAATTCCAAATTTTGTGCAGGATCGCCCGTTTTTGACTTCACATTTTTAGCGAACACGATATGCATTTTGCAGGTGGGGGCTAATCGAAAAGGTTCCCCCTATAATTAACATAAACGAGGCGTGGCTCATTAGAGGTCATGCCCAGGGGAAAGACATGGAGTATTTTATCCAGCAGCTCATCAACGGGCTGACTCTTGGATCGATCTACGGCCTCATCGCAATTGGCTATACGATGGTCTACGGCATCATCGGCATGATCAACTTCGCCCATGGCGATATTTTCATGCTTGGCGGTTTCGCCGCGCTGATCGTTTTTCTGATGGCAACATCGTTTTTTGCCGGTATTCCGGTGGCGCTTCTTCTGATTTTGATGATGGTCGTCGCCATGCTGATGACCGGCCTGTGGAACTGGGTGATCGAGCGCGTGGCCTACCGTCCGCTCAGAGGCTCGTTCCGCCTTGCGCCGCTGATCACCGCCATCGGCATGTCGATCGCGCTGTCCAACTTCATCCAGGTGACACAGGGTCCGCGTAACAAGCCGATCCCGTCAATGGTGACGGACAGTTACCATTTCGGCTCCATCACCGTCTCGCTGAAGCAGTTCATCATCATGGCGGTGACATCGGTGCTGCTGTTCGCCTTCTGGTACATCGTCAACAAGACTCCGCTCGGCCGGGCGCAGCGCGCCACGGAACAGGACCGCAAGATGGCGGCCCTTCTGGGTGTGGATGTCGACAAGACGATCTCGATCACCTTCATCATGGGTGCCGCACTCGCGGCGGTCGCCGGTACGATGTATCTGATGTATTACGGTGTCGCATCGTTCAACGATGGCTTCATTCCGGGTGTCAAGGCGTTTACCGCAGCGGTTCTCGGCGGTATCGGTTCGCTTCCGGGTGCCGTTCTCGGCGGCCTCCTGATCGGCCTCATCGAATCTCTCTGGTCCGCCTATTTCTCCATTGCCTACAAGGACGTCGCGGCATTCGGCATCCTGGCTTTCGTGCTGATCTTCAAGCCGACCGGTATTCTCGGTCGTCCGGAAGTCGAGAAGGTGTGATCCCATGACCAATATCGCTTCCGAAAACGACACTTCCAGCCCGAGCCTGATGGCAACGGCGGTGAAGGAAGGCATCTTTGCGGGCATCGTCTCGCTCGGCATGTTCATTCTTTACGTCGGTATCGTCACCTATCAGGATATCAACAACCAGCTTATCTGGGGCACCCGCTGGGGTCTTCTGTCGATCTTCGTCGGCGTCGCCGCCATCGGCCGTTTCCTGATGGTCGGCTTCATCCGGCCGTCGATGGATCGCCGCAAGCTTGCCAAGGCCAAAAGCGGCATTCTGGAAATCTCCGAGGAAAAAGGCTTTTTCCACAAGCACTTCCTGAAGCTCGCGCTTGTCCTGCTGCTGCTTTATCCCGTCGTCGCCGTGCAGCTGTTCGGTTTTCAGGGCTCGCTGAAATTCGTCGACAATTTCGGCATCCAGATCCTGATCTATGTGATGCTGGCGTGGGGCCTCAACATCGTCGTTGGCCTCGCGGGCCTGCTCGATCTCGGTTATGTGGCCTTCTATGCGGTGGGCGCCTATTCCTACGCGCTGCTGTCAAGCCATCTCGGCCTGTCCTTCTGGGTGCTTCTGCCGGTGGCCGGCATTCTCGCGGGCTTCTGGGGCATCATTCTCGGCTTCCCGGTGCTCAGACTTCGTGGCGACTATCTTGCCATCGTCACGCTCGCCTTCGGTGAAATCATTCGTCTCGTGCTGTTGAACTGGACGGATGTGACCAAGGGCACCTTCGGCATTTCCGGCATCGCCAAGGCGTCTATCTTCGGCATCTGGTCCTTCGATGTCGGCGCGCCGAACAATTTCGCCAAGGCCTTCGGCCTGACGATGTCGTCGGCCTATTACAAGATCTTCCTGTTCTACGTGATCCTGCTTCTGTGCATGCTGACGGCTTACGTCACCATCAAGCTGCGCCGCATGCCGATCGGCCGGGCGTGGGAAGCTTTGCGTGAAGACGAAATCGCCTGCCGTTCGCTCGGCATCGATACCGTCATCACCAAGCTTACCGCTTTTGCGACAGGCGCGATGTTTGGCGGTTTCGCCGGCTCGTTCTTCGCCGCCCGTCAGGGTTTCGTATCGCCGGAAAGCTTCGTCTTCCTGGAATCGGCCGTCATCCTTGCCATTGTCGTTCTCGGCGGCATGGGTTCGCTCACGGGCATCGCCATTGCCGCCCTCGTCATGGTCGGCGGCACGGAGCTGCTGCGCGAAATGGAATTCCTGAAGCATGTCTTCGGGCCTGATTTCACGCCGGAACTCTACCGCATGCTGCTGTTCGGTCTCGCCATGGTCATCGTCATGCTGTTCAAGCCGCGCGGCTTTGTCGGCTCACGAGAACCGACGGCCTTCCTCAGGGAACGCAAGGCCGTCTCCGGCAGCTTTACCAAGGAAGGTCACGGTTGATGGCTTCCGGAACGACAAACATGACACCCAATCTAACTGGCGATACGATCCTCAAGGTCGAACATCTCTCGATGCGGTTTGGCGGCCTGATGGCCATCAATGACTTCTCCTTCGAGGCGAAGCGTGGCGAGATCACGGCGCTGATCGGCCCGAACGGTGCTGGAAAGACCACGGTTTTCAACTGCATCACCGGCTTCTACAAGCCGACGATGGGCATGATCACCATGCGTCAGCAAAACGGCGAGGCGCATCTTCTGGAGCGCCTGCCGGATTTCGAGATCACCAAGAAGGCGAAGGTGGCGCGTACCTTCCAGAACATCCGCCTGTTTTCGGGTCTGACGGTTCTGGAAAACCTGCTGGTGGCGCAGCACAATGCGCTTATGAAGGCATCGGGCTACACCATTCTCGGTCTTCTCGGCCTGCCCGCCTACAAGAGGGCGGTCAACAGTTCGATCGATAAGGCCAAATACTGGCTGGACAAGGCCGATCTGACCGACCGCGCCGACGACCCGGCCGGCGATCTGCCCTATGGCGCGCAGCGCCGTCTGGAAATTGCCCGCGCAATGTGCACGGGGCCGGAACTTCTGTGCCTTGATGAACCGGCGGCCGGTCTCAACCCGAAGGAATCGCTGGCGCTCAATGCGCTGCTGCGCGGTATCCGCGACGAAGGCACGTCGCTGCTTCTTATCGAGCACGACATGTCGGTGGTGATGCAGATTTCCGATCACGTCGTGGTTCTCGAATACGGCCAGAAGATTTCCGACGGTTCGCCGGACCATGTGAAGAACGACCCGAAGGTCATCGCCGCCTATCTGGGTGTCGAGGATGATGAAGTGGAAGACGTGATTGCGGAAGAACTCGACGGAGGAGTGGCCTGATGTCCGGTGAACCGCTTCTCAAAGTACAGGGTGTCGAAACCTACTACGGTAACATCCGGGCCTTGGCCGGTGTCGATGTCGAGGTCAACAAGGGCGAGATCGTCAGCCTTATCGGCGCCAACGGCGCCGGCAAATCGACACTGATGATGACCATCTGCGGCAGCCCGCAGGCGCGCACTGGCCAGGTGACGTTCGACGGCGAAGACATTACCCGCCTGCCGACGCACCTCATCGCCCGCAAGCGTATTGCCCAGTCACCCGAGGGCCGCCGGATTTTCCCGCGCATGACGGTGCTGGAAAACCTGCAGATGGGGGCCAATCTCGACAACCTCAAATATTTCAAAGAGGACGTCGAGAAGATTTTCGTCATGTTCCCGCGGCTGAAAGAACGTCAGAGCCAGCGTGGCGGTACGCTTTCCGGCGGCGAGCAGCAGATGCTCTCCATCGGCCGCGCGCTGATGGCACGGCCGAAACTGCTGCTTCTCGACGAACCGTCGCTGGGCCTTGCCCCGCTGATCGTCAAGGGCATCTTCGAGGCCATCAAGAAGCTCAACCAGGAAGAGGGCCTGACCGTCTTCCTGGTTGAGCAGAACGCCTTTGCGGCACTGAAGCTTTCCGACCGCGCCTATGTGATGGTCAACGGCAAGGTGACGATGAGCGGTTCGGGCAGGGAATTGCTGGCTGATCCGCAGGTACGCGCAGCCTATCTCGAAGGCGGCCGGCACTGAAAGATTTTACTTGCGCCGGAAATTTTGCGGCGCAAGATAACGAACCGCCGCCGGCCGTTTTCGAAGGGGAAATGGCCGGTGGCAAACAATAAAATGCCCGCCGGAAAAACGGCGGGACGACAACAAGGCAGGGCCGGACATTTGCATCCCGGCGCTGATGGGGAAAGAAGATGCAGGGCCTTTTATTCGAGACCGATAGCGGCGTGCGTTATATTCTGCGCGCACTGGTTGTTCTTCTTGGTTTCTGGACGGCGTGGCGCACGGGCAGATCTGTCGCCGATGGCTGGGGCGATTTCCCGCGTGTGGTGATTTATACGCTGGCTTTGGGGCTCGTGATGCGGTTTCTGCATTTCGCGCTTTTCAACGGGCCGTTCATCAACGGCTTCTACTACGTGTTTGACGTCGTTCTTCTTCTGGCTTTTTCCAGCATCGGTTTCCGCATGCGCAGGACGAGCCAGATGGTCAATAACTACTATTGGCTCTACGATCGGACGTCGGCATTTTCATATAAAAAGAAAGATTGACAGCCGGATTCCTCCGGCTGCACGATACTCGCGTGAGTGGAACGTTACCTGTTCGGTTAAGGTGGGTACTGAACAGGTCCTGGTAGTCAACCCATCCAAAGGAACTGGGAGTATAGTAATGAAGAAGTCTCTTCTTTCCGCCGTTGCGCTGACCGCCATGGTCGCCTTCAGCGGTTCGGCCTGGGCCGATATCGTGATCGCTGTCGGCGGCCCGCTGACAGGCCCGAACGCCGCATTTGGCGCTCAGCTTCAGAAGGGTGCTGAACAGGCTGCGAAGGATATCAATGCTGCAGGCGGCATCAACGGCGAGCAGATCAAGATCGTTCTCGGCGATGACGTTTCCGACCCGAAGCAGGGTATCTCGGTTGCCAACAAATTCGTTGCTGATGGCGTGAAGTTCGTCGTCGGTCACTTCAACTCCGGCGTCTCCATTCCGGCTTCCGAAGTTTATGCCGAAAACGGCATTCTCGAAGTAACGCCTGCTGCGACCAACCCCGTTTTCACCGAGCGTGGCCTGTGGAACACCTTCCGTACCTGCGGTCGTGACGACCAGCAGGGTGGCATTGCCGGCAAATATCTGGCCGACCACTACAAGGACGCCAAGATCGCCATCATTCACGACAAGACCCCCTATGGTCAGGGCCTTGCCGACGAAACCAAGAAGGCAGCCAATGCGGCCGGCCTGACGGAAGCCATGTATGAAGGCGTCAATGTCGGCGACAAGGACTTCTCCGCACTGATCTCCAAGATGAAGGAAGCCGGCGTTTCCGTTATCTACTGGGGTGGCCTGCACACCGAAGCCGGTCTGATCATCCGCCAGTCGGCTGACCAGGGTCTGAAGGCGAAGCTCATCTCGGGCGACGGTATCGTTTCGAACGAACTTGCCTCCATCGCCGGCGACGCCGTCGAAGGCACGCTGAACACCTTCGGTCCCGATCCGACGCTGCGTCCTGAAAACAAGGAACTGGTAGAGAAGTTCAAGGCCGCCGGCTTCAACCCGGAAGCCTACACGCTCTACTCCTACGCCGCCCTGCAGGCGATTGCCGGTGCTGCCAAGGCTGCCGGTTCCGTTGAGCCGGAAAAGGTTGCCGAAGCTCTGAAGAAGGGCACCTTCCCGACCGCACTCGGCGATATCTCCTTCGACGAGAAGGGCGACCCGAAGCTTCCCGGTTACGTCATGTACGAGTGGAAGAAGGGCCCGGACGGCAAGTTCACCTACATCCAGCAGGGGACGTAAGTCTTACTGGACTGCAATATGGAGGCCCGGTCGCAAGACCGGGCCTTCTGCTTTCTGGTGCGGGGCATTTCCGGCGTCAGCACCCAGCCAGCCCAAGTCCTTGGGCTAAAACACTTTCCGAGCCGCACGTCAGACGGATTCCGTCTCAAAGACGGTATGACGGTATGGGAAAGGCTCGAAACACTTGGCTCCGATCGCACCTTCAGCCAGCTTCAGCCGCGAGCCTCTCCAGCACAATATCGGCACGTTCCGTGACGGGGGCTTTCGGCAGTACAATCGTCTCATAATCCAGACGGGCATAGTCGTGCATCAGGCGTTGATATTCCTCCACTGCCACCTCGAAACCGTGCTTGCGCTCGCTGTCGCCTCGGTAGATCTCCGGCCAGGGCGGGGTGAGGAAGACCAGCGGGTTGTAGCGGTGCGTGCGCCGCAGCGTTTCGATGAATCCATCGCCGCTAATATGATGAAGTGCTGAGGCGGCGTCGATCAGGCCTCGGTCGAAGAAGACGAAGCCTTCCGCTGGCGCCTTTTGCCGGTCCTCCAGCGCCATGGCGATCGCCCGGCGGGCAAAGGCTTCCAGGTCGATCCAGGGGAGGGCGGTGCCGTTATTTCTCGTTTCCTCAATCACGATGCGCCGCCCCGGTTCCTCGACGGTCGCGAAACCGCGGTGAGCAAGCTCGGCAAGCAGGGTTGATTTGCCGCCGCCGGAGCAGCCGGAAAGAATAATGAAATGGTCCATGGGAACCTCCCTGCGCGGGGTTTGGGTTGGATGGAAGGTGATGTTTTTTGGGGGGACTTGGATTGCGGCGTTGCCGCTTGTTTCTTTTCCTCGAGGGGAGAAGAAATACGCTGCACTCGCTCGGCGAATAAGTCGATGCTCTATGCTTAAGCGGAAAATATATGTTTTTCCAACCGTGTCACATCAGATGCAGCTGTCACCCCTGATGCAAAATATGCGCGGCCTTGACGGCGGCGGAGGCGCGGTTTTCGACACCGAGTTTGACGTAAATCTGTTCCAGATGTTTGTTTACGGTTCTGGCGGAAAGGCCGAGAATATCGCCGATATCGCGGTTGGATTTGCCTTTGGCAATCCACAGCAGAACTTCCGATTCGCGCGTTGTCAGGGCAAAGTGGTCCTTCAGCAGGTGGTCGTCGGATTTCTCGTTGGCGGCTGTCAGACGGAAGAGATATTCGTCCGGTCCCATTGCGCCGAGGAAGGAGAGCTGCAAAGCGGGCCGCCCGGCCTCGGTGATCGTCAGCGGTGCATCGCGGGCGGAATCCACCGTTGTCCTGTCGGCCAGCCAGCCGGAAATATGGGCAACGACGATCTCCAGCCCATCATCACGGCCGGTGGCGGCGTTGACCAGCCGGGTTGCCTGTGGTGTGGACCAGTGGATCGCGCCGTTGGCGCGCACGGCAAGCAGGTGGCGTCCGGCGGCATCAAGCGCCACGCGGGCGCTCTGCGCCGAGCGGGCATTGGAGAGATGCACACGGATACGGGCGCGCAGCTCATCGATGTTGATCGGCTTGGTCAGATAGTCGACACCGCCGGATTCGAGCGCCCGCACCACATGTTCGGTTTCCGTCAGCCCGGTCATGAAGATGACAGGCACCTGGGCCACGGCGGCGTTGGCCTTCAGGCGGCGGCAGGTTTCGAAACCGTCCATGGCCGGCATGACCGCATCGAGCAGGATGATATCGGGCGTGATGCGTTCGGCAATGTTGAGCGCGGCCTGACCGGATGTGGCGATCAGCGCCGAAAAGCCTGACTGTTCCAGCGCATCGGTGAGGAACCCCAGCGCTTCCGGGCTGTCATCCACCAGCAATACAATGTCTCTCGGCAGTGCTGCGCCTTGCCCGCTCATGCCTTGCCGTCTCCCCTGTCGCTCTCTTCAAACCGCTTTAGAAAATGGGCGTAACCGGCCAGATCGAAGGCCTGCACATAGGTGCCAAGCTCTTGCGTGAAGGGCAGGTTGTTGGTGTTGCGGGCGAGATCTGCGAGTTTTGCCTCTATGCCGCGTATGTAGCCTATTTCGCCGAGCCTCTGCAAATCCTTGATATGAATCGCGCCGGGATGAACGATCTGCGCCGGCGGCTGGGGGATGGGTGCCGGGGGAAGGTCGGTATCGTAAATCCATTTCAGGCCGAGATGCACCGCAAGCCTGTCGCACAGGTGGCGGATGTCGACCGGCTTGGCGATGGCGTCGTTGTGATTGTCTTCTCCGGCACCCGCTACGGTGCCGTCACCGATATTGGCCGAGAGCATGATGAGCGGAGCTGTCTGCCCTGCTTCACGCAACTTTGTCACAAGCTGCCAGCCGGACATTCCGGGCATGGAGATATCGATGAGGAAGAGGTCGGGCTGCACGCCTTCGATGAGTGTCAGGCATTCCGGTCCGCTCTGGGCGGTCAGCACCACGAAATCGAGCGGCGAAAGCACCTGCCGCATCAGCTCGCGGTGATCCTCGTTATCATCAACCACCACGATGGTGCGGCGTGGGCCCGAATAGGAGCGAATGGTCTTTTCCGGCGCAGGTGCGGTACTTGGCCGGTGCACAGCCGACAGCATGAGACGGACGCGGAAGGTGGAGCCGTTGTCCTTTTCGCTGGAGACGGAAATCTCGCCGCCCAGTGTGTTGGTCAGAAGCCTCGTGATGGTGAGGCCGAGGCCAAGGCCCGGCATGGGGCGCACGCTTTCGGCCTCGCCGCGCTGGAAAGGCTCGTAGATGCGGGCAAGATCTTTTTCGGCAATGCCGCGCCCGGTATCCGACACCGTGAAGCTCGCCACCTGGCTGCGATAGGCGACATCGAAGGTGACGCTGCCCTCGTCGGTGAACTTGATGGCGTTGGAGAGCAGGTTGACGAGGATCTGGCGCAGACGCTTTTCATCCGTGCGGACATATTGCGGCAGGGAATGGGCGCGTTCATGCCGGAATTCCAGACCCTTGGCCTGCGCCTGCGGGCGGAACATATCGACGATCTGGTCGAGGAAATCCTGAATATTGATCTCGTTGGAATAGACCTGCAGGCGGCCAGCCTCGATCTTGGAAATATCCAGAAGCCCGTCGATCAGGCCGGAGAGATGGTCGGCGGAACGGCGGATGACCTTGATGGCCGATTGCCGCGGCGCGGGAATGGTCTCATCGCGTTCGAGGATCTGGGCGTAGCCCAAAACAGCGTTGAGCGGCGTGCGCAATTCGTGGCTGAGGCCGACCACGTAGCGGCTCTTGGCGCGGTTGGCGGCCTCAGCCGTTTCCTTGGCGTCCTGAAGGGCGGCGTCGGTCTTCTTGTGTGCGGCGATTTCCTTCAACAGCAGCGTGTTCTGGCGTGAGGATTCCTCTTCCGCAACCACCCGGCTGTCATGGGCAAGAACCAGAAACCAGCAGACGATGCCGGCAATGACGGCAAAGACGAAAAATACGATGAGGATGGTGCGGTTGACCACGTCAGCCGTTGCCGGCGAGGCGGTGCCGACCTGATGGGCGATGAGCGCCAATATGCCGCCAATGGCGGTGACGGCGATGGCCGCCGCCATGCCATAACGTCCGAGCCGTGTGGCGAGTTTTGCAACCAGTTGGTGGGGCAGGAAAGATTTTGCGACCGTCGCGACCTGATAATTGAGCTTGGCCTTCGGCTTGCACATGTCATGGCAGCGGCTGTCCAGCGAGCAGCAGAGCGAACAGATCGGCGCCGCATAGGCTGGACACCATGCCATGTCTTCCGGCTCGAACGCGTGTTCGCAGATGGAGCAGGTGATGGCGCTCAGCTCGCGCCATTTCTGGCGCGGCTTGCGGGCCAGATAGAATTTGCCCTTCGTGCCCCAGGCGATCAGCGGCGAGGCTATGAAGGCGACGATGAGGGTGAGATAGGGCGCAAGCGAGGCAGCGAGTGCGCCGAAGGTGCCGAAATGCGCCATCAGCGCAATGGTGGCCGAAAGCGCCATGGAGCCGACGCCGACGGGATTGATATCGTAGAGATGGGCGCGCTTGAACTCGATGCCCGGTGGGGCAAGGCCGAGCGGCTTGTTGATGAACAGATCGGCCGAGATGGTGCAGAGCCAGGCCATGGCGACGATGGAAAAAATGCCGAGCGTTTCTTCCAGCAGGCGATAGATGCCGAGTTCCATCAACAGCAGCGCGATCACCACGTTGAAGACCAGCCAGACGACGCGGCCGGGGTGGCTGTGGGTGAGGCGGGAAAAGAAGTTGGACCAGGCGAGCGAGCCCGCATAGGCGTTCATGACGTTGATCTTCAGCTGCGAGACCACCACGAAGGCGACCATCAGCAGCATGGCCGCCGTATGGTTGGGGATCATGTAGCCGAAGGCGGTGAGATACATCTGGGCGGGATCGGCGGCGCGGTCCACCGAGACGCCGGAACTGAAGGTCAAGACCACGAGGAAGGAACCGGCCAGCAGCTTCGGCACGCCCACGACGACCCAGCCAGCACCGGCCAGAAAGACCGCGATGCGATGGCGCAGGCGGCTCTGTCCCTCGGCGGGCAGGAAGCGCAGGAAATCCACCTGTTCGCCGATCTGTGACATCAGCGCGAGGATGACGGCAGACGCCGCGCCGAATTCCACCAGATTGAAATGGGCCACGGTGCCCGGCGGACCGGAGGCGTGATGAATGCCGGAAAACGCCCGCCACAGGTCGTATTTTTCCCAGTCCATCAAAGCGATGAAGATGAAGGGCAATACGTTCAGCACGATCCAGAAGGGCTGGGTAATGATCTGGAAACGGCTGATGAGGCGCACGCCGTGGGTGACGAGCGGAATGACCATGACGGCAGAGATGATGTAGCCGATCCACAGGGGAATGCCGAGCGCCAGCTCCAGCGCGCCGGACATGATCGACGCCTCTATGGCGAAGAGCATGAAGGTGAAGGCGGCGTAGATCAGCGAGGTGATGGTGGAGCCGATGTAACCGAAGCTCGCGCCGCGTGTCAGGAGATCGATATCGACGCCGTGACGGATGGCGTAACGGCTGATCGGCAGGCCGACGGCAAGCATGGCAATGGCCGCGACGATGATGGCGTAAAAGGCGTTGGTGGTGCCGTATGACAGCGTGATCGCGCCGCCGATGGCTTCCAGTGCCAGAAAGGAAATAGCGCCGATGGCGGTGTGGGAGATGCGGTTGGACGAAAATTGCCGGGCGCTTTTAGCGGTGAAGCGCAGCGCATAATCTTCCAGCGTCTGGTTGGCGACCCAGCGGTTATATTCGCGCCTGACGGGGATGATGCGTTGCCGTGCGGCCATGCCTAGGATCCAGCCCCTTTCCGCAAAAGGTGTTTTGCCATTCTCACAGCCGCACCGACATGCCGCCATCCACCGTCAGCACATGGCCGTTGACGAAGGAGGACGCGTCGCTGGCCAGAAACAGGGCGGCACCGGCGATTTCATCCGGCCTGCCCCAGCGTTCCAGCGGCACGCGCAGTTTGGCAAAGGCGACCATGTCAGGGTTTTCGGCAAGGGCCGCATTGGTTTCCGTGGCGAACATGCCGGGTGCAATGGCGTTGCTGGTGATGCCGCGCGCACCATATTCGACAGCGATTGCGCGCATCAGCCCTGTCAGCCCCTGCTTGGCAACGGGATAGATCGCATCGCCCGGCCTGACGATGTGGCCGAGAATGGAGGTGATGGTGATGATGCGGCCGTAACTGTTGGTATTCATGGCTTGCGCGGCATCTCGCGACAGCGAGACGGAGGAGGTGAGGTCGGTGCGGATAAGCTCCAGCACGTCCTCGTCGCTGAATTCGGAAAGTGGGCGGCGGTCGCGTGCGCCGACATTGTTGACGAGGATATCGAGATGGCCGAATTCGTCCATGATGCGGTGGACGAGGGCAGTTCCGGCGGCGGTATCGGCAATGTCGAAAGCGGCATAATCGGCTTTTCCGCCGGCTTGCCGAAGTATGCCTGCTGCCTGTTCCAGCGCCTCGGCGTTACGGCCGGTCAGCCACACATGGGCGCCAGCCTCGGCAAAGGCCCTGGCGATTTCGAAACCGAGGCCGCGGCCGCTGCCGGTGATGATGGCGATGCGGTTTTCGAGAGAGAATTTTTTGAGAATGCCCATCGCTCACCTTCTTGCTTTAGAGCATCGGACCGAAAACCGTGTCGCGGTTTCGGAAAAGCCGATGCGGTTGGTCAAAGCCACGCAACGTCTTCGAGTTTGCGCATAGGCAAGAGTATTCCACGCAGGGCAGAGGGCGAAAGGTCGCCTGTCCGGTCCGGCCGTTCGGTGGACATAAAAATGGCGTCGCCCGGTTGCGGGCGACGCCATGTCTTGGGTTATCAGGCAGCAGCCGACTTTGCGAGCGGCACTTCTGCAATCGTCTTCAGAACGACGGAAGCGATCTGGTAAGGGCAGCCCTGCGAGTTCGGACGACGGTCTTCGAGGTAACCACGGTAACCGTTGTTGACGAAGGAGTGCGGAACGCGGATCGAGGCGCCACGGTCGGCAACGCCGTAGGAGAACTTGTTCCACGGAGCGGTTTCGTGCTTGCCGGTCAGGCGCAGGTGGTTGTCCGGACCGTAAACGTCGATATGCTCCTGCCAGTTCTTGGCGAAAGCTGCCATGAGGGCTTCGAAATACTCCTTGCCGCCAACTTCACGCATGAACTTGGTGGAGAAGTTGCAATGCATGCCCGAACCGTTCCAGTCGGTATCGCCGAGCGGCTTGCAATGGAATTCGACGTCGATGCCGTACTGTTCGCAAAGACGCAGCAGCAGGTAACGGGCGATCCAGATCTGGTCGGCGGCGCGCTTGGAGCCCTTGCCGAATACCTGGAATTCCCACTGGCCCTTGGCCACTTCGGCATTGATGCCTTCGTGGTTGATGCCGGCTTCGAGGCAGAGGTCGAGATGTTCTTCAACGATTTCGCGGGCAACCGAGCCGACGTTCTTGAAGCCGACGCCGGTGTAATACGGACCCTGCGGAGCCGGATAACCCTGCTCGGGGAAGCCGAGCGGGCGGCCGTCCTGGTAGAAGAAATATTCCTGTTCGAAGCCGAACCATGCGTCCTCGTCGTCGAGGATGGTCGCGCGGCTGTTCGATGCATGCGGGGTGACGCCGTCAGGCATCATGACTTCGCACATGACCAGTACGCCGTTGGTGCGGGCCGGATCGGGATAGATCGCGACGGGCTTCAGCACGCAATCCGAAGAGTGGCCTTCGGCCTGCTGTGTGGACGAGCCATCAAAACCCCAAAGCGGCAGCTGCTCGAGCGTCGGGAATTCATCGAATTCCTTGACCTGTGTCTTGCCGCGCAGGTTGGGGACCGGCTTATAACCGTCAAGCCAGATGTACTCGAGTTTGAACTTAGTCATTACGAACCTCTCATAGGTAACAATGCGAAGCCTTGAGGCTTGCCGTGGCTTTCGCCACCGGAAGCACATTCGCGTTCAAGGGCTGGCCATATAGATGCATGCCGCGTGCCAGATTGGCGATGTTTTGCGAATTCTTCGAAAAATCTTTCAGGCATGCTCAGGGCCGAGGGGGCCCATATGGCCATTAACCGCTCATGCTGCACTGCGGCAGGTAAATCGAACCCTAATGTTTCGTCAGTGATTCCTAACAGATAGCGGGTGGCATCGCTCAAAATGCCCTGTTGCGGTGCAATGTTTTCGATTGCGAACGACGGATCGGCATTTGCCCCAAAAACCGGCGCTTCCGGAATGGTTTTTCTTGCTGAATGACCATTTAATGCCTATATTTTTCGCAACGTGATTTTTTTTTAATCAGATGGAGCTAAACCAGAGCTAACGGGTTTGCTTCACAACCAAAGTGCTTCGATGCAAACAAAGTGAGATGTTCGATATGGCAACTGGCTTTCATCGTGAAACGGCAACGATCTTTCAATTTCCGGTCGGCGGACGCGCGGGGCTCTCAAAGTTCCGTAACATCGGGCTGAGCGATCTGGAGCGCGAGGCACGTCAGCCGCATGTCGATTTCGGCTCCTGGTATCATGACGATGCGATCCGCGACGAAGAGCGGGAAGACAAGCCGCACGCCTGATGTGAAGCGTCGCTGATCGTTTCTTCTCCCCTGCCGGGGAGAAGGTGGCGCGAAGCGCCGGATAAAGGGACGACTTCTCAGTCTGTCTCCGACCTCGCACCCTCGACCCGCGCCGCTCTCGTCTTGCCTGCCGGAGAAGAAGCAAGTTGAAACGCCAAGTTTCACATCGATTGCCCCGGCCGGATTTCCCTCTCCCCAACACTCCCTGCAGCTTTCGCCACCCCGCCTACGTCAATTGACGTATACGGTTTCTCGCCCGCGAGATCGATAGTCCTTTCCAGCAGCGGTCAACGATGCCGCTGAAGCCCCATGAGGGCTAAACAAGGAGAGGGGTTCTTCCGATGACATTCCGCAAGACGCTTAGCGCCGCGCTGCTCGGCGCAATCATGTCCACCACCGCCTTCCATGGCGCATTTGCCGCCGACGATACGATCAAGGTAGGCGTGCTGCATTCTCTTTCCGGCACCATGGCGATTTCAGAGACGACGCTGAAGGATGCCATGCTGATGCTCATCGACGAGCAGAACAAGAAGGGCGGCGTTCTCGGCAAGAAGCTCGAAGCCGTCGTGGTCGACCCGGCCTCCGACTGGCCGCTGTTTGCCGAAAAGGCCCGCCAGCTGATTTCGCAGGACAAGGTCGCGGCCGTTTTCGGTTGCTGGACATCTTCGTCGCGCAAATCCGTGCTGCCGGTTTTCGAAGAACTGAATTCCCTGCTGTTCTACCCGGTGCAGTATGAGGGTGAAGAATCCTCCCGCAACATCGTCTACACGGGTGCAGCGCCTAACCAGCAAGCCATTCCGGCCGTCGATTATCTCGCCAAGACCGAAGGCGTCGAGCGCTGGGTTCTGGCAGGTACCGACTATGTCTACCCGCAGACCACAAACAAGATCCTGAAGGCCTACCTGATGTCGAAGGGCGTCAAGGAAGAGGACATCATGATCAACTACACGCCGTTCGGCCAGTCCGACTGGCAGACGATCGTGTCCGACATCAAGAAGTTCGGCTCGGCCGGCAAGAAGACCGCCGTTGTCTCCACCATCAATGGTGACGCCAACGTGCCCTTCTACAAGGAGCTTGCGAACCAGGGCATCAAGGCCGAGGACATTCCGGTCGTCGCCTTCTCGGTCGGTGAAGAAGAGCTTGCCGGTCTCGATACCGCGCCGCTGGTCGGCCACCTTGCCGCCTGGAACTACTTCCAGTCTGTCGATACCGAGGTCAACGCCGAATTCATCAAAACCTGGCATGCGTTTACCAAGAACGACAAGCGCGTGACGAACGACCCGATGGAAGCCGCCTATATCGGTTTCAACGCCTGGGTTAAGGCTGTCGAAACCGCAGGTACGACCGATACGGACGCAGTTCTTGACAGCATCATCGGCGTTTCCGTGCCGAACCTTTCTGGCGGTTACTCCACCGTCATGCCGAACCACCACATCACCAAGCCGGTGCTGATCGGTGAAATCCAGGCCGATGGTCAGTTCGAAATCGTGCAGCAGACGCCACAGGTCGTGGGTGACGAATGGTCGGATTATCTGCCTGACTCGAAGGATCTGATTTCGGATTGGCGCAAGCCGATGTCCTGCGGCAACTTCAACGTTGCGACCGGTAAGTGCGGCGGCAAGGGTAGCTGATAAGGAAACGAACGCCGCCCCTCTTTGGAGGGGCGGATTGTTTACAAACTGAGCCAGAATTACCCCCCTCTGTCCTGCCGGACATCTCCCCCTCAAGGGGGGAGATCGGCAAGATGCTCTCCCGCCATTTCATCCTTGAACGTCGAGATGGACGGGACCTTGCCACGGGTCGATCTCTCCCCTTGAGGGGGAGATGCCCGGCAGGGCAGAGGGGGGTGAAGCCGCATATTCAGGTCGTGCCACACGCAACCGCAGAGTCGCAAACCGCTCCAAGGAACCCGACATGACGATCCGATCTTTTCTCGGAGCCATCTTCCTCTGGCTCACCCTGGGGATCGCCGCCCAGTCCCTCGCGCAGAGCGATCCGAAGGCGCTGATCGACCAGCTCGGCACGGCTGACTTCAAGCAGGCCGAAACATTGATCGGCCAGATTGCTGCCACCGGCGACGCGCGGGTGGTGCCGGCGCTTGAGGCTTTTGCATCAGGCGATCTTTACGTGCGAAAGGCCGACAATCTGGTGTTCATGACCAAGCCGTCGGGTTCCAATTTCACGCTCATCGATCCGCTGACCGGCGAAAGCGCTGGCGAAGCGCCGAAGGCGGCGGTTACCAAGATCAGGGTCAACAACAATCTGCGTCGCGTCATCCGCGCCGCGATGGGCGGCCTGACGTTGCTCAGTCCGGAACGCTCGGTGCGGCTTTCCGCCGCCGATGCGGTTCTGAAAGCCCCCAGTGCCGAAAATCTGGAATTGCTGGAAGCGGCCATATCCAAGGAAGCCGACAAAGAGGTGCGGACGCGGATGGAGGAGGCGCGGGCTGTCTCGCTGCTCTCTTCCGACCGCCCCCTCGAGGTGAAGAAAGAAGCGATCGCCACCATCAAGGCGCTTGGCGGGCGCGATGCGATCAGCATTCTGATGGCGGCGACGCCCACGGTTGATCCGAGCCTGAAGCCGGATGTGGACGAGGCGATTTCGAGCATCGAGAGTTCCCTTGCCATCTGGGACTACGCGCAGAACATCTGGTACGGCCTGTCGCTCGGTTCCGTGCTGCTGCTGGCCGCCATCGGACTTGCCATCACCTTCGGCGTCATGGGCATCATCAATATGGCGCATGGCGAGATGGTGATGATCGGCGCTTACTCCACCTTCATGGTGCAGGAGCTGATCCGCAGCCATTTCCCCGGCCTGTTCGACTGGTCACTGGCGATTGCCCTGCCGGCCGCCTTTCTGGTCACAGCCTGCGTCGGCCTCATCATGGAGCGCGGAGTCATCCGCTATCTCTACGGGCGACCGCTGGAAACGCTGCTCGCCACCTGGGGTATCTCGCTGATCCTGCAACAGGGCGTGCGTTCCATCTTCGGCCCGACCAACCGTGAGGTCGGCAGCCCGAGCTGGATGTCCGGCTCCTTCAGCGTCGGTTACCTCAATTTCACCTGGAACCGCGTGTGGATCGTCTGTTTCTCGCTTTCCGTCTTCTTCGCGCTGCTGGTGCTTTTGAAGCGCTCCGCCTTCGGCTTGCAGATGCGCGCTGTGACCCAGAACCGCCGCATGGCCTCTTCCATGGGCATCCGCACGCCCTGGGTGGATGCCTTCACCTTCGCGCTCGGTTCCGGCGTTGCCGGCCTTGCCGGGGTAGCGCTGTCGCAGATCGACAATGTCTCGCCCAATCTCGGCCAGAGCTACATCATCGACAGTTTCATGGTGGTGGTATTCGGCGGGGTCGGCAATCTCTGGGGAACGCTCGTGGGTGCGCTGTCGCTCGGCGTGCTCAACAAGTTCCTTGAGCCGACGGTGGGCGCCGTGCTCGGCAAGATCCTCGTGCTCGTTCTCATCATCCTGTTCATCCAGAAGCGGCCACGTGGTCTCTTCGCACTCAAGGGAAGGGCGATCGAAGCATGATTACCGGCTTCCTCCTGCGCGCGCTCGATCGGCGCATTTCCATCGCCATCGGCATCATCCTGGCCATCGCCGTGCTGGTGCCCGCCTCCAATCTGCTGTTGCCGGCTGACAGCGCGTTCCGCATCCCGACCTACATCATGTCGATGCTCGGCAAATATCTGGCCTACGCGCTGCTGGCGCTGGCGCTTGATCTGGTCTGGGGATATTGCGGCATTCTCTCGCTCGGCCACGCCGCCTTCTTCGCGCTCGGCGGTTATGCCATGGGCATGTATCTGATGCGGCAGATCGGCACGCGTGGTGTTTACGGCCATCCTGTGCTGCCTGACTTCATGGTGTTCCTCAACTGGAAGGAACTGCCGTGGTTCTGGCACGGCTTCGACATGTTCTGGTTTGCAGCACTGATGGTGCTGGTGGTGCCCGGCCTGCTCGCCTTCGTGTTCGGCTGGTTCGCCTTCCGCTCTCGCGTCAACGGCGTCTACCTCTCCATCATCACGCAGGCCATGACCTACGCCCTGCTGCTTGCCTTCTTCCGCAATGACATGGGTTTTGGCGGCAACAATGGTCTCACCGATTTCAAGGATATTCTCGGCTTTTCCGTGCAGGCGGATGGCACCCGTGCCGTGCTGTTTGCGATGACGGCCGTGATGCTGGCGCTTTCGCTGCTGATTGCATCCGGCATCGTCAATTCCAAATTCGGCAAGGTGCTGGTGGGCGTGCGCGATGCCGAAAGCCGGGTGCGCTTCCTCGGTTTCCGGGTGGAAAACATCAAGCTCTTTACCTTCGTCGTCTCGGCCATGATGGCGGGCATTGCCGGTGCGCTGTTCGTGCCGCAGGTGGGCATCATCAATCCCGGCGAATTCTCCCCCGCCAACTCCATCGAGGTGGTGGTTTGGACCGCAGTCGGCGGGCGCGGCACGCTGATCGGGCCGATCATCGGCGCGCTGCTGGTCAATGGCGGCAAGAGCTATTTCACCGGTGCTTTCCCCGAATTCTGGCTGTTTGCGCTGGGTGGGCTGTTCATCGCGGTGACGCTGTTCTTCCCCAAGGGCATCGTCGGCACCGTGCAGCATTATCTGGTCGGCCGGCGCGAAAAGCGTGTTGCGCGGGCGGCAAGTGCGGCCGGACAACCGGGCAATGACAGTGCTGCAACAGCGGCGCAACAGGCGGCGGAGTGAGGCTGATATGAACACGGTTTCCGAAAACAGAACCAAAAGCCTGCTTTATCTCGACGGTGTTTCCGTTTCCTTCGACGGGTTCAGGGCGCTCAATTCCCTGTCCTTCGTGGTTGAGCCGGGCGAGCTGCGGGCCATCATCGGTCCGAATGGCGCCGGCAAGACGACGATGATGGATATCATCACCGGCAAGACCCGGCCGGATACCGGCACGGTGCTGTTCGAAGACAGCATCGACCTCACGAAAAAGGACGAGGCGGACATTGCCCAGCTGGGCATCGGGCGTAAATTCCAGAAGCCAACGGTGTTTGAAAGCCATACCGTCTGGGACAATCTGGAACTGGCGTTGAACCGCAAACGCGGCGTCTTCGCCACGCTGTTCTACAGGCTGACGGCGGAGGACAAGGCGCGTATCGAGGAAATCCTCGCCACCGTGCGTCTCAGCCACCGCCGCGGCGATCTCGCGGCCAACCTCTCGCACGGCCAGAAACAGTGGCTGGAAATCGGCATGCTGCTCGCGCAGGAGCCGAAGCTGCTTCTGGTGGACGAGCCGGTGGCCGGCATGACGGACGCGGAGACAGCCGAAACCGCCGTGCTTCTGAAGGAAATCGCCAAGACCCGCTCGGTCGTGGTGGTGGAGCACGACATGGGCTTCATCCGCGAGCTGGGCGTGAAGGTGACGTGTCTTGCCGAGGGCTCGGTGCTGGCTGAAGGGTCGATCGATTTTGTGTCCAGCGATCCGAAGGTGATCGAGAATTATCTGGGACGGTGATGGAAGCGTCTGCGGCTTTACCCCCCCTCTGCCCTGCCGGGCATCTCCCCCACAAGGGGGGAGATCGGCAAGCGGCTAACACCCTGCCCCAAGACCAGTAGGCGATGGGACGAGCGGGAACGGCATCTGATCTCCCTCCGTGTGGGGGAGATGCCCGGCAGGGCAGAGGGGGGTAGCGCCGCCCACCAAAGCATCAATGGAGTTGCACCATGCTGAACGTCGAAAACATCAACCTCCACTATGGCGCAGCCCAAGCCCTGCGGGGCGTGTCGCTGAAAGCGGAGATGGGCAAGATCACCTGTGTTCTCGGCCGAAACGGCGTGGGCAAAAGCTCGTTGTTGCGCGCGGTCACCGGCCAGCATGCCATCAGTGGCGGGTCGATCAGCTTTGAAGGGGCGGCACTGGATGGGCTTGCGCCTTACCACCGGGCCAAGCGCGGCGTCGGCTACGTGCCACAGGGGCGTGAAATCTTTCCGCTGCTCAGCGTGCAGGAAAACCTTGAAAGCGGTTATGCGCCGCTGCCGCGCAAGGAGCGTTTCATTCCCGACGATATTTTCAGCCTGTTTCCGGTGCTGCAATCCATGCTGGGCAGACGCGGCGGCGACCTGTCCGGTGGCCAGCAACAGCAGCTCGCCATCGGCCGGGCGCTGGTGACGCGGCCGAAAATCCTCGTTCTCGATGAGCCGACCGAAGGCATTCAGCCGTCGATCATCAAGGATATCGGCCGCGCAATCAAATATCTCAGGGATTCCACCGGTATGG
Organism: Agrobacterium sp. 10MFCol1.1; assembly: GCF_000381165.1. Classification (NCBI taxonomy): domain Bacteria; kingdom Pseudomonadati; phylum Pseudomonadota; class Alphaproteobacteria; order Hyphomicrobiales; family Rhizobiaceae; genus Agrobacterium; species Agrobacterium sp. 10MFCol1.1. The sequence goes on from NZ_KB906074.1 coordinate 170,085, forward strand.
CGATCCTGCTGGTCGAGCAATATCTGGATTTCTGCCGTGAGCTTGCCGACTATGTCTACATCATGGACCGGGGCGAAATTGTGCATGAGGGGCTTGCCGAAACGCTGGATACGCCCGAGGCGCGTCGCCATCTGACAGTATAAATCGAGACTAGAAGCCACGCACGCCGATCACGGCGTGCAAACGGCCGATTAATATTTTGAAAGTCTATGCGTGTCTGCATGGCTTTTATGCGCAATTTTAGCATTTCATTGAATAAACGCCTGTGATATTGGCAGCGGAAATGCTGCATGCGAGACACAGACGAAGTCTATTCGCACGCGGCGATAGTTGATCCCTTACATTCCACGCGCGTCCGACGTATCGTCGGGGAAACCGTGCCCAATAAAGGCGTGTCAATGCATCAAGACTTTGCCCTTGGCCGGGCTGCCCGGCTGTTCCGCTCCGCCCGCACCCTGTTTCTGGGTCTTGCGATCTGCGCGAGCGCGAGTGTCGCAGCGTCGGCCTCGACCTGCGGTCAGCTTGCTCAACCCGGCGTGGAACCGGGCAGGCATGATTTTTCCATTCTTTCCAGTGGTCAGAAACGCGAAGGCGTTTATTTCGTTCCATCCGCCTATGACGGAAAAAAACCGGTGCCTGTGGTGTTCGATTTCCACGGCTCCAACAGCAATCCGCACGGACAGCTGAACCGCAGCGGCTGGGACAAGCTTGCCGAGCGCGACGGCCTGATGGTGGTGGCGCTGGCGGGCAGCCTCAATGGCGAATTGCCCGGCACCCATGCCTGGAATGTTCCTGGTGTTACCACCCGTCCCGGCGGGCTGGATGAGGTAAGCTTCATTCGCGATGCAATTGCCATGGTGAAAGGCAAGTTCTGCGTGGATGAGGAGCGCTTTTACGGTTCCGGTTATTCCGGCGGCGGGCGCATGCTGTCGCAATTCATCTGCAATGGTAGCGCGGATTTCACCGCTGCCGGCTTCGTTGCATCGTTGCGCGCGGGTTATCCGCTGGAGACCGAGGGCAAATGGGGACCGGATGCGGCAAGCTGCAAGCCGGCGCGGCCGATGTCGATCATCGCCTTTGCGGGTCTGAAGGATCCGGCCAATCCCTATCAGGGCGGTGGCAAGTCCTACTGGCAATATGGCGGCGAGACGGCGCTGAAACGCTGGGCGGAAATGGACGGCTGCAAGGGCGGCGCGAAAACCAGACCGGGCGAGAGTTTCACCGTCAATTCCTATGACGTCTGTAAGGGCGGGGCACGTATCCAGTCCTATGTCATTGACAATTGGGACCATGCCTGGCCGCGCGCCACCATGAAGGCGGAAGTGCTGGCAGCGTCGGCGGTCCTTACCCGCAAGCCGGGTGGCGAGCAGACGCCGAAGGCGGAACCTGCCGTGGAGCGCAAGATGCCCACAGGCGAAGTGACGCGCACGGTTGATGCGGCGGAAAGAATGTGGGATTTCTTCCGCAACACGGAAGGACAGATGGTGGTGGATGCCGTCGTCAAAAAAGATTGCGGCGCCAAGGCCGGGTCCGCTTCCGCAACCGTTTCGGAGACCGCGTGCAGCCAGAACAGCAAGCCATCCGCCCTTCCGGTCTCGAAGACGGCGAACCTGCCCGGCAGCAGCGCGCCCGTGGCAGAGGACGCATTGTAACCAAGGCTGTCGAAGGGCGCAGCCGGCTGGACCAATTGTTCCAGGAAGGTTGCGCCAAGATCCGCCTGCCGGATACGTTTTCCAACGAGATCGAGGCCATCCTCATCAACTCCTCCGGCGGATTGACCGGCGGAGATGAAATGGAATGGCAGGCTGTTGCCGGGGCCGGCACCTCGCTGGTGGTGACGACGCAGGCCTGCGAGAAGGTCTACAAGGCATCCTCCGGAACCGCCACCGTCACCGCCCGCGTTTCCGCAGGGCCGGGCGCCCGGTTGCACTGGCTGCCGCAGGAAACCATTCTTTTCGACCGGGCGTCGCTGACCCGCAGGCTGGAAGCCGATCTCGACGCAACCTCCGAATTCATCGCCGTCGAAGCCGTGCTGCTCGGGCGTCAGGCCATGGGCGAAGCGATGCAGCATGGCCTGTTCCGGGATCGCTGGCGCATTCGCCATGGCGGCCGGCTGGTACATGCCGAAGAGCTGCTGCTTGCGGGAGAAGTGGCGGAGCTGACTGCAAAACCGGCGGTGCTTGCCGGGCAGGTGGCCTTTGCCACGCTTCTCTATATCGGGCCTCTGGCCGAGGCGCTTTTGCCTAAAATCCGGGCTATTGCCGGGGAAAGCGGCGGCGCCAGCGAATGGCAGGGCAAGCTTGTCGTGCGCGTGTCCGCCGCGGACGGCTTCTCCCTTAGAAAAATACTTTTTCCGATCATTTCGCTCTTGCGAAACGGCGCGCCAGTGCCGAAAGTCTGGAATCTGTAAAGCTCCGGATCGCCCGCGACAGGCGACCTTCCGGGGTCTGTCAAACAAGTCGGATCAGCCCCCGAAACACTGTGTTTTGCGGGGCAGGTGCGAAAGCTGCGGGACGACGATGAACCTTACTCCGAGAGAAAAAGACAAGCTGCTGATTTCCATGGCCGCCATGGTGGCGCGCCGCCGGCTGGAACGTGGCGTGAAGCTGAATTACCCGGAAGCGATTGCGCTGATTACCGATTTCGTTGTCGAGGGCGCCCGCGATGGTCGCGCGGTGGCCGACCTGATGGAAGCCGGCGCGCATGTCATTTCCCGCGATCAGGTTATGGAAGGCATCGCCGACATGATCCATGATGTGCAGGTGGAAGCAACATTTCCCGACGGCACCAAGCTTGTGACCGTTCACGAACCGATACGCTGAGGGGACGATATGGCGCTGGAGCTTCGGCCCAATTGCGAATGCTGCGACCGTGATCTTGCCCCCGACAGCCGGGATGCGATGATCTGCTCGTTCGAATGCACCTTTTGCGCCGATTGCGCGACCGATGTGCTCAAAGGCGCCTGCCCGAATTGCGGCGGCGAGCTGGTTCGCAGGCCCATCCGCCCGGCGGCCAAAATCGTCAACAATCCGGCATCGAAGACACGGGTGCTGAAGGCTGAAGGCTGCGCGGCAGCCACCGCTGCTTGAGAGAGACAAAGGGGAGCACCATGAAACCAGGCGAAATCATTGCCGCAGAGGGCACCATCGAACTCAATGCCGGCCAGCCGACGGTGACGATCGAGGTGGCCAATACCGGTGACCGGCCGGTTCAGGTGGGCAGCCATTACCATTTCTTCGAGACCAATGCGGGTCTTGTCTTCGACCGCGATAAGGTGCGCGGCATGCGTCTCGACATTCCGGCTGGTACTGCGGTTCGTTTTGAACCCGGCCAGAAGCGGGAAGTGACGCTGGTGCCGCTTTCCGGCAAGCGTGAGGTTTACGGGTTTCGTCAACAGATCATGGGGAGGTTATGAGATGGCGACGGCACATTATCACGGAAGTTGCCAATGCGGCGACGTGAGCTTCGAGGTCGATGCCGATCTCGACCACACGGTCGTGTGCAATTGCTCGCGCTGCAAGCGCTTGGGCTCGACGCTTGCCTTTGCGCCGCGCGAAAAATTCACCCTGCTTTCCGGCGACGACAAGCTGACGGAATATCTCTTCAACAAGCACAAGATCCATCATCTGTTCTGCTCCACCTGCGGCATTGAGAGTTTTGCCTATGCCGATGGGCCGGATGGGACGCCGATGGTGGCGGTGAATACCAATTGCCTTGATGGTGTCGATCCGCGTGCGCTGAAGCCACAGGCTTTCGATGGCGCGGCTGCCTGAGTGATGGCCATGACTTTGAAAAAATTCTGTTTCGGTGCGGCTGTCCTGCTGTCTCTTGCGGCGTCTTCCGCATTTGCCGATGACGCGCCCGATTGCACCTCGCCGCAAACGCAGGCCGATATGACAATCTGCGCCGGCAAGGATTACGAAAAGGCCGACAAGCAGTTGAACGCCGCCTACCAGAAGGTCCGCAAGCAGCTTGCCGAGCGTGACAAGACGGCAGACGAGAGCGGCAAGGGTGCCGTTGATGCATTGGTTGCCGCCCAGCGTGCCTGGGTGGCGTTTCGCGATGCCAATTGTGATGCCTTCGGGTTTCAGGCGCGTGGCGGCACGATGGAGCCGATGCTGGTTTCCTCATGCCTGGCCGATATGAGCAACAAGCGCGCTGATGAATTGCGCCAGTTGTCCGAAGGTTTCTGAACGGTATGGGGCGGCGGATCATGATTGTCGGAAACGGAGAAATGCCGCAGGGCGTGGCTGATCTCATCGACCTTTCCGACATTGTCATCCGCTTCAACGATTGCCGTTCGCTGGGCGCTGGCGGCAGCCGCACGGATGTGGTGGCCGTTTGCAACACCGGCCGGCCCGGCCGCGAGATGAGCGAAGGGGCCGCGTGGCGCGACAATGACGGGGTGCAGCAGGCTTCCGCTATCTGGTCGGTGCGCGATCCCGCGAAATTTTCGCAGATGGAGCCGGATATCCGCGCTCGCTGGCCCGAACTGACCGATTTTTGCGCCGATTATACCTCCGGTTTTGCAGCATTAGCCGAAGAGACCGGCAAGAGCCACCTCGTCATTCCGCGCGGGGTGCATGAGCGGCTTGATCACGCATTGCAGGTCTATGCGCCGGCCCCTTACGTCTGCCCGAGCACCGGGCTTCTTGCCATCGCCCATGTTCTGGAGACCGTGAGCGGCGGCGATGACGAGGTGGCGATTGCGGGCTTTGGTCATCACGGCTGGAACGGGCATCCGTTTGCCGCCGAAAAACAGCTTGTAGAGGCCCTCACACACGAGGGCCGGCTGACACGAATTTCTCCCATATCGATTTTCTCCGCGTCCGAAGGAGCCTGAACCCATGCCTTACAAGATTTCCCGCGCCGCCTATGCCGGCATGTTCGGCCCGACCGTCGGCGACAAGGTGCGTCTTGCCGATACCGAACTCTTCATCGAGATCGAGAAGGACTACACGACCTATGGCGAGGAAGTGAAATTCGGCGGTGGCAAGGTCATTCGCGACGGCATGGGCCAGAGCCAGGCGACGCGGGCCGAAGGCGCTGTCGATACCGTCATCACCAACGTCGTCATCGTCGACCATAGCGGCATTTACAAGGCGGATGTGGGCCTGAAGAACGGGCGCATCCACGCCATCGGCAAGGCGGGCAACCCCGATACGCAGCCGGGCGTGACAATCATTGTCGGCCCTTCGACAGAGGCGATTGCCGGCGAAGGCAAGATTCTGACTGCCGGCGGCATGGATGCACATATCCACTTCATCTGCCCGCAGCAGATCGAGGAAGCGCTGATGAGCGGCGTTACCTGCATGCTGGGCGGCGGTTCCGGCCCCGCGCATGGCACGCTTGCCACCACCTGCACCGGCGCGTGGCACATCGAGCGGATGATCGAGAGCTTCGACGCTTTCCCGATGAACCTCGCATTGGCGGGCAAGGGCAATGCTTCGTTGCCCGCGCCGCTGGAAGAGATGATCCTTGCCGGTGCCTCATCGCTGAAGCTGCACGAGGACTGGGGCACGACGCCCGCCGCCATCGACAATTGCCTGACGGTGGCTGACGAATATGACGTGCAGGTGATGATCCACACCGATACGCTGAACGAGAGCGGTTTCGTGGAAGACACGGTTGCCGCCATCAAGGGCCGTACCATCCATGCCTTCCACACCGAAGGGGCAGGCGGCGGCCATGCGCCTGATATCATCAAGGTCTGCGGCAATCCGAACGTCATCCCGTCTTCCACCAACCCGACGCGGCCCTACACCATCAATACACTGGCCGAACATCTGGATATGCTGATGGTGTGCCACCACCTGTCGTCGTCCATCCCTGAGGATATCGCGTTCGCCGAAAGCCGCATCCGCAAGGAAACCATCGCGGCGGAGGATATTCTCCACGATATCGGCGCGTTCTCGATCATTTCCTCCGACAGCCAGGCCATGGGCCGTGTCGGTGAAGTGGCGATCCGCACCTGGCAGACAGCTGACAAGATGAAGCGCCAGCGCGGCCGTCTGAAGGACGAGACCGGCGAAAACGACAATTTCCGCGTCCGCCGTTACATCGCCAAATATACCATCAACCCGGCCATCGCGCAGGGCGTCAGCCATGAGATCGGCTCCATCGAAGTCGGCAAGCGTGCCGATCTGGTGTTGTGGAACCCGGCATTCTTCGGCGTGAAGCCGGAAATGGTGTTGCTCGGCGGTTCCATCGCCGCGGCACCGATGGGCGATCCGAATGCCTCCATTCCAACGCCGCAGCCGATGCATTACCGCCCGATGTTTGCCGCCTATGGCAAGCTGCGCACCAATTCCTCGGTTACATTTGTCAGTCAGGCGTCGCTGGATGCCGGCATTGCAGGGCGTCTTGGTGTTGCCAAGAAGCTGATGGCGGTGAAGAACGTGCGCGGCGGTATTTCCAAGGCCTCGATGATCCACAATTCGCTGACCCCGCATATCGAGGTTGACCCGGAAACGTATGAGGTGCGCGCCGATGGCGAGCTTCTGACCTGTGAACCGGCGACGGTGCTGCCGATGGCGCAGCGTTATTTCCTGTTCTGACGGCGTTTCGTGGTGAGATTTATCACAAGGTGGATCGGCGGTGGCCTGCTGCTGATCATCCTGCTTCTTGTGCTCGGCACCGTCGTGCCGCGACCCTTTTTTGCCGATGAAACAAGCGGCGTGAGGGATCGCGAGATATTGCTGTTATCCAATCCGATCCATACCGATATCGCCCTGCCTGTTGATGACGATCTGCGTCGGGTCTTTTCCGAATTGCAGGAGGGCGGTATCGCGGTCAACCATCCGGCTGCTGCCTATCTGGTGTTCGGCTGGGGTGGCCGGTCGTTTTACATACAGACGCCGACATGGGCCGACCTGAAGCCGATGCCAGTCGTGCGCTCTCTGACACTCGACCAGTCTGTGATGCATGTGGATGTGACTGGGGATTTTCCCGCCGACCTTGCCGGGGTGAAGCGCCTTCGCATTTCCGAAGCGGGATATCAGCGACTTGTGGCGGGCATTCGTGCGAGCTTCCTGCGGGACAATGACAAAGTTCAGCTTATACCCGGTGCTTCCTACAGCCTGACGGATGGATTTTTCGAGGCGAATGGCTGGTTCAATGCGCTGGCCGGCTGCAACACGTGGTCTGCCGCCATGCTGCGGCAAGCCGGCATTCGCACCGGCTGGTGGACACCGTTGCCGCCACTGTTGCGCTGGTCGGTAGCGCTGCACAATTGATCTTCCCGCGGTGCGACGTTTCGTTGATTTGACGTCTGGTAATCCGATTTTTATGCTGCACCGCAGCGCATCTTGCGCTAAAGAAACGGCAAAAGAATTCCGTGCGGATCGGTCCCAAGCGATCCGTGCAAAACGCCAGAAAATTGAAGACAGATCAGGAGACAAGACATGCTCGGCAAAAAAGTGCCCGCCGTTACCTTCCGCACGCGTGTTCGCGACGAGGCCGTTGGTGGCCCCAACCCTTTCCGTTGGCAGGACATGACCTCCGACGACTACTTCAAGGGCAAAAAGGTCGTTCTTTTCTCGCTGCCCGGCGCTTTCACGCCGACTTGCTCGACCTACCAGCTTCCCGATTTCGAAAAGCTCGCGGGCGAATTCCGCGCGCTCGGCGTCGATGAAATCTATTGCCTGTCGGTCAACGACGCCTTCGTGATGAATGCCTGGGCAAAGGGCCAGAACCTCGAAAACGTCAAGGTCATTCCTGACGGTTCGGGCGAGTTCACCCGCAAGATGGGCATGCTGGTCGCCAAGGACAATCTCGGTTTCGGCATGCGCTCCTGGCGTTACGCCGCCGTCATCAACGACGGTCTGGTGGAGCAGTGGTTTGAGGAAGAGGGCTATTGCGACAATAGCGATACCGACCCTTACGGCGTTTCCTCGCCGCAGAACATTCTGGAAAACCTGAAGAGCCGCGCTGCGGCCTGATTGCGGTTTGCTTTTTTTGACAAGGCCCGGCAGCGATGCCGGGCTTTTTCGTTTTCCGAGACGCGTTCGACCTGAAAACACGCCTTGAAATCGGCCTGGCTATCCGTCAACAATCGGAACCCCAAGACTGTTTCTGAAATGGATCATCCCATGCTGCGCGTCACGTCCTATCACCCCGCCGGAACTCCAGCCGACGAACCTTCCGGTTATGTCACTCTCGCGCATGACCAGCGGCATCTGCGCCGCAAACTTCTGCATTTGCAGAATGACGAGATGGTGATGTTGGATTTGAAGGAAGCTGTGCTGTTTGCCCATGGCGACCTGCTGGTGGTGGAGAACGGTGATCTGGTGGAGGTTCGCGCTGCGGACGAAAAGCTGTTCGAAATCAAGGCGAAGGACCGTCTTCACCTGATCGAGCTTGCCTGGCATCTGGGCAACCGGCACCTTTCGGCGCAGATCGAGGAGGAGCGTATTCTCATCCTGCGTGACCACGTGATCCGCGCCATGCTGGAAGGCCTTGGCGCCACAGTGCGTGATGTGGAAGAACCTTTCCAGCCGGCGCGCGGTGCTTACCACGCCCATGGCGGCCATTCCCACGGTCACGGTCACGGGCACGGGCATGACCATGGTCACCATCACGACCATGGCTGAAACATGAGCGAAGATCGCGGCGTTGCCGCGCTGCTGCGGCTCATGGCCTGGATGTCGCCGGCCTTTCCTGTCGGCGGCTTTTCCTATTCTGGCGGCCTTGAAAAGGCGGTGGAGGACCGGCGCGTCAGTGATGCCGCCGGCCTTTACGGCTGGGTGGAGGTGCTTCTGCGTTCCGGCAGTCTGTGGAACGATGCGGTATTTCTGGCTGATGCCTGGCGTAATGGAACGGACGCCGTCGCCCTGAGTGAAGCGGCGGATCTGGCTCGCGCGCTCGCCGGTTCTGCGGAGCGCTACCGCGAGACGGTGCTCCTCGGCGATGCCTTCGTTGCCGCCGCCGGCGCCTGGCCGAACGCGGTTCTTGAGCTGTTGCCGAAAGAGGTTCCTTATCCTGTTGCCATAGGTGCGGTGGCGGCAGGGCATGGCGTGCCGCTTCGGGAAACGGTTGCCGCATTCCTGCATGCCGGTGTCTCGCAGATCGTCTCCGCCGGTATCCGCCTCGGCGTCGCGGGGCAGAAGGATGGCGTTGCCATTCTCGCTGCAAGCGAGGCGACAATCGGCGAAATGGCGGCACGGGCCGTGCAATCCACGCTCGACGATCTCGGCAGCGCCACTGTTATCGCCGACACCGCGACCATGCGGCACGAGATGCAGGGAACGCGGCTTTTCCGCTCCTGAATATCTCGCCGCAATGCAGCATTGCCGCCCTTGAAGCGGTCGTGCGAAGCGTTATGGTGGGACAACATCAAAGCATATTGAAGGGAACATGGTTGTGACATCGGGCATGAAATCGGGCAACGGTCCGCTGCGCGTCGGCATTGGCGGGCCGGTCGGTTCCGGCAAGACCGCGCTGACGGAAAAGCTTTGCAAGGCGATGAGCGCCGATTACTCCGTCGCCGTCGTTACCAACGATATCTACACCAAGGAAGATGCGGAAGCGCTGGTGCGCATGCAGGCGCTGCCGTCCGAGCGTATCGTTGGAGTGGAGACGGGCGGATGTCCGCATACCGCCATCCGTGAGGATGCGACGATCAATCTGCAGGCGATTGCCGGTCTCAATGCGCGCTTTCCCGATCTCGATGTTGTCTTCATCGAATCCGGTGGCGACAATCTTGCGGCGACTTTCTCGCCCGATCTTGCCGATATCACCATCTATGTGATCTCCGTCTGTCAGGGCGAGGAAATTCCGCGCAAGGGCGGGCCGGGCATCACCCGCTCGGACCTGCTGGTCATCAACAAGAAAGACCTTGCCCCTTACGTCGGCGCTGATCTGACGGTGATGGACAGTGATGCCACCCGCATGCGCAATGCCATGCCTTTCGTCTTTACTGACATGAAGCGCGGCGAGGGTGTCGATCGCATCGTCGGTTTCCTGAAAGAGCAGGGCGGTCTCTGAGACATGACCACGCCCCTCCGTTTTGGTCCCTATGACGTTTCCCGTTTTGTCGATGGTGTCTACAAGGCGCCTGTCGGCCACCTCATCCACCGGCAGGGCGCGGATGCGCTGGCGGCGGCGCTTGCCGGGCATGAGGGCGAAACGGTGGATATGGACGTCAACTGTTTTGTGCTGTCAGGGCCTGATGGTATTTCGCTGATAGACACCGGTTGCGGCACGGCCTGGGGGCCGACCTACGGCCATGCCCGTGCGGGGATGATTGCCGCTGGGATCCAGCCTGATGATGTCAGCCGTGTTATCCTCACCCATATTCACGGCGACCATGCGCTGGGACTTATCGAAGGCGACCGGCCTTATTTTCCCAATGCGGACATATGGGTGCCCGAGGCCGATCTTGCCTTTTTCACCAGCGAGGATGCGCGCAAGACATTGCCGGCAGCGAGGCAGGGCGCCTTCGATATTGCCGCCCGGCTGCTCGACATTTGTGGGGCCATGCTGCGGCCAATCCCAACTGGCAGGATTGCCGAGGGTATGGAAGCCATCGCCATGCCCGGCCATACGCCTGGCCATACCGGCTATCTCATCGGTAATGGCGATGACCGGCTGTTATTGTGGGGCGATGTGCTGCATGTTAGCGCGTTGCAGGCGGACGATCCGGGTATCGGTTTCGTCTATGATATCGATTCCGAAACTGCATACTCGACACGTCTCGATGCGCTGGCCCAGGTTGCCGATCACGGCTGGCTGGTTTCCGGCGGCCATCTTGGTGGGTTTTTCCGCGTCGAGCGAAAGGGCGATCGCTTCCGCTTCGTGCCGCAGCCGGTCTGATATCCTGCTCGACAAAAAATTAGAGGACGGGATACCCGTAGGCGTCCCGTCCTCTTCCTCTCCCCGGTACTTCTTCAAATCTGCTTCAGCGCCGCGACATCATTGACCTGCACGATGCGGCCGCGAACGGTGACGCCCGCCTTTTTCAGTGCGGAGAAAGCGCGCGACAGCGCTTCCGGCGCAAGGCCGAGCTTGCCGGCGAGCAGGCTTTTCTGGAACGGCAGACGCAGCGAAAAGGACGTAGCGTCGCGCGGTCCCTGATTGATCAGGTAATGGGCAACGCGTTGCGGCGCGGTTTGCAGCCGGTCGTTGGCAATGCAATCCATGGTGCCGAGCAGGCTGTTGGAGAGGCAGCGCATCACGGCCTTGGCGATTGCCGGTTCCTGATCCACAAGGCTGCGGATTCTTGCCAGCTCGAAACGCGCCACGGTGCAGCTTTCCGCCGCCTGCGCGCTGTAACGATAGCTGTCGCTGCCGAAGATCAGGCATTCGTTGAAGGTATCGCCCGGACCGCTGACACGCACATCCGCCTCGCGCCCGTGCCTGTCCAGCCGGTAAAGGCGGACATAGCCCGACAGCACGCAGTAGAAATATTGCGCTGCCTCGCCCTCCTTGAAGAGCACATGGCGGGCATTGAGATTGGTGACGGTCGCCGCCTCCATCAGTTTCAACGCCGCCGCTTCATCCGCAATCCCTATCAGGGGCACGCGCAGCAGAATGTTCCTGTCCCTGTTGCTCAGCTTTACGGTCTTGTTCACGTCCATCCGGCTCCCGCTCAAACCTTTTGCCGGGTTGTCCGAAGCGATACGAAACCGGGGATGTTCCTTTTCCCTCACGCCTATCTGAAAAGAGCTCATCGCATTATCCTTCGACCGGCAATTCCCGATGCGAGGGAGATTAGCAGTTCACCTGAAAAGCGAATTGATTTCGATCAAATGGGTTTGGCGTTGGTGTGCGTGGAGCAGGGAAATGTGGAGCGAGTGGGTGCGACCTATCTCTTCTCCCCTACGTGGAGAAGAAGCCAGCCGCAACGCAGTCGCGACCAAGCAAACTCACCACAAAAGGAAACGCCGGGCACTGGACCCGGCGTTTCAACTTTCACTCGGCAGCGAGCGGCGGCAACCGCAATATATTGCTGCCCTTGTCACCGGATTTTTCACCGGAGCCTTTTTCCATGCCGGCGACGCGCGCTTCCAGCGAGGAGAGCGCCAGGCTGTTTTCGCGGGCGATCTCCGAGAGTTTTTCGTTGGAGAGCGACTCTTCCTCCTCTTCCTTCTTGCCGACGAAGCGGCCGAAGAGGTGGGCGAGCAGGCGCGACAGGTCATCCATGATCAGGAAGAAGGCGGGGACCACGATCAGGGACAGCACCGTGGAGACGATGATGCCACCGATCACCGCAATCGCCATCGGCGCGCGGAAGGAGCCGCCTTCGCCGACGCCAAGTGCCGAGGGCAACATGCCCGCCGACATGGCGATGGAGGTCATGATGATCGGGCGGGCGCGCTTGCGGCCGGCCTCGACCATGGCATGCACCCGTTCCATGCCGTGCCGGCGCATTTCAATGGCGAAGTCCACCAGCAGGATGGCGTTTTTCGTCACGATACCCATCAGCATCAGAATGCCGATGAGAACGGGCATGGAAAGCGCGTTCTGCGTGATGATGAGCGCCACAGCCACGCCGCCAATGGCGAGCGGCAGTGAGAACAGGATGGTGAAGGGCTGGATGATATCCTTGAACAGAAGGATAAGCACCACCAGCACCAGAAGCAGGCCGAGCAGCATGGCGTTGACGAAGCCCTGTTGCATTTCGCCCTGCACCTTGGCATCGCCGCTTTCGGCAAGGCGAACGCTTGCCGGCAGTTCGGTTTCCGAAACGATCCGCTTGTACTCCGCCGTAGACGTATCGAGCGCTGTGCCGAACGGTACATCGGAGCCGATGGAGACGACGCGGTTACGGTCGTTGCGCTTGATCGAGCTTGGACCTTCCGAATAGTCGATATCGGCAACACTGTAGAGCGGCACCAGCGAACCGGATGCGGTCTTGACCTTCAGCGCGCGGATGGTGGCGAGGTCACGGCGGGTATCGATAGATGCCTGCACGCGGATCGGGATCTGCCGGTCGTCCAGCGAGATTTTCGTCAACTGTGCGTCGATGTCACCGATGGTGGCGACACGCACCGTCTGCGAAATCTGCTGCGGCGTGATTCCGAGGCGGGCGATCTCGTCCTTGCGCGGGCGGATTTGCAGTTCAGGACGGGGAAGCGCTCCCTCCGAGCTGACATTGGCAAGGATGGGCGAGGCGCGCAGGCGGCTTTCGAGAATGCCGACGGCGTCGTTCAGATCCTTCTCGTTGGACGAGAGGAAGTTGAAGCTCAGTTCGCGTTCCGCGCGGTCGTTCAGCTTGATGATGCGTACATCCGGAATGCTGTGGACCTTGGCGAAGATATCCCGCTCAACATCCCACTGCGGACGGACACGGCCCTTTTCCTCGATCTTCGGAAGATATTGGCCGACAAGCGGAAGCGAGCCGAGACCCTTGTTGACAAGGGTTTTCAGCAGCGAATGGTCGATATGCTGGAGAATGACGTTGACGGTGGCGCGGCGAAGCTCCAGATCGCCCTTGGGCGAGGCGCCGCCGAGGATGAAGACGCTTTCCACACCGTTGATATCGCGGATGGCGTGGAAGATTTCGGTCGTCGTCCGGTCTGTCTCGTCCAGCGTTGCATTGGGCGGCAGTTCCACCGAAAGCGTTACGCGCGAGGCGTCGTCCGGTGGCAGGAAGCTGCCCGGCACCTGGCTTAGAAGCATGACGGAAGCAATGAGGAAGCCGATGGCGCCGACCAGCGTCAGGTAACGCGCCCACCATTTGGAGGTGGTGGCGGAAACCATGCGCGTATAGGCTTTCATCAGCCAGCCGTCATTGTCGGCATGGTCATCCATCGCGTCTTCGGCGCGCATCAGGTAGGCGGCCATCAAGGGCGTGATGAGACGGGCGACCGCCAGCGAGAAGAACACCGAGAAGGCGACCGTCAGACCGAACTGGATGAAGTACTGGCCGGGAATGCCTGGCATGAACGACACGGGTACGAAGACGGCGATGATGGTGAAGCTGGTGGCGATGACGGCAAGGCCGATTTCGTCTGCGGCTTCCAGCGAGGCGCGATACGGCGTCTTGCCCATCTTGATGTGGCGGGCGATGTTCTCGATTTCCACGATGGCGTCGTCCACGAGAATACCCGTGGCGAGCGTCAATGCGAGGAAGCTGACGAGGTTGAGCGAGAAGCCCATGATGTCCATGATCCAGAATGTCGGGATCGCGGAGAGCGGCAGGGCCACGGCGGCAATCAGGGTAGCGCGCCAGTTCCTGAGGAACAGCAGAACCACGATGACGGCGAGGACCGCGCCTTCGATCAGCGTATCGAGCGCTGCCGTATAGTTGCCATAGGTGAAGTAGACGGCGTCATCGACCATCTGGATCGCGACGTCGGGATGGTCCTTGCGGACCTGATCGAGGCTTTCGGCCACGGTTTTGGCGACCGAAACCTCGCTGGCGCCCTTGGAGCGGAACACCGCAAAGGTAACGGCGGGGTTGCCGTTGAAGCGCGAGAAGGACTTCTGCTCCTCATAGGTGTCCGTGACGGTGCCGAGTTCGGCGAGCTTTACGAAACGGCCATTGGAGAGCGCGATGGTGGTGTTGGCAAGCTGGGTGACATCGCGGGTGTCGCCGAGCGTGCGGATCGTCTGTTCGTTGCCGCCAACCTGGCCGCGGCCGGAGCCAAGGTCGATATTGGTGCCGCGCAGCTGGCCGTTCACTTCGCTTGCGGTGATGCCGTAGGCGTCGAGCTTTTCGGGGCTGAGCGAAACGCGCACTTCGCGGTCGGCGCCGCCATAACGGTCGACCTTGCCGATGCCGGACTTGCCCTGTAGCGAACGCTTGATGGTGTCATCCACGAACCAGGACAGTTCTTCCAGCGTCATGTTCGGCGAGGAGACGGCAAAGGTCTGGATTGCCTGGCCTTCCACGTCGATCTTGCTGACAACAGGCACTTCGATGTCGGATGGCAGATCGCTGCGGATCTTGTCGATAGCGTCCTTGACGTCCTGAACCGCCTCTTCCGTCGGCTTTTCGATGCGGAAGACGACGGTTGTCAGGGATTGTCCGTCGGTGACGGTCGACTGGATTTCGTCGACGCCGCTAATGGCGGCGACAGCGTCTTCGATCTCCTTCGTCACCTGCATTTCCAGCTCGGACGGCGAAGCGCCGCTCTGGGTCACGGTGACGGCAACGACGGGAACGTCGATATTGGGAAAACGGGTGATCGGCAGGGCGTTGAAGGCCTGGATGCCGAGGAACATCAAAAGCGCGAAGCCGAGAAGCGGCGCAATCGGGTTACGGATTGACCATGCGGAGAAGTTCATTTCATTCCCTCAGTCAGTTGGACGCAGCCGTCTGGGCTTCCACCGGTCTTATCCGGTCACCATCACGCACGAATGCTCCAGCTTTCTCGACAACCTTGTCACCAGCGGCAAGTCCGCTGACAATCTCGATGAAACCGCTGTCTTCAATGCCGGTCTCGATCTTCACCTGCTTGACGATGTCGCCTTCCACCTTGCGGGTGGTCGAGCCTTCACGCCCGGAGGTGACGGCCGAAAGCGGCAGCGCAAGCGCGTTCGTCTCTTTTACGATGATCTCCGCGCTGGCATACATGCCCGACCGTGCCGGGCTGTCCGTCGGCAGCACAACATGCACGGAACCAAGGCGCGTGGCCGGATCGACGGTCGGCGAAACGAGACGCACCTTGCCCTCAATTTTTTTGGCTCCGCCGGCAACCGTCAAGAAAGCTTTCTGGCCGGCCTTCACCCGCTGGATGTCGGTCTCGGAAAGATCGGCGACGAGCTCGATCGCGCCGTCCTTGATGATCGTGAAAAGCGGGTTTCCCGCACCGCTGGCGATGGCGCCGACCTTGGCATTCTTGGCGGAAACGATACCGGTGACGGGGGTTTTCACACCCGTGCGCGTCAGTTTCAGATTGATGTCGTCAATCTGCGCGTCCACGACCTTGATGTCTGCCTCTCCGGCGGAAACGGTCTGTTTGGCGGCATCAAGGCGTGCCTGCGCAACCTGGGCAGCGGCCTCGGTTTTTTCCGTCTCGGAGACGGAACCGGAACCGCTCTGGCCGAGCTTGGCGGCGCGGTCGCGCTGGCGAAGGGCATCGGCCTTGTTGGCCTCAGCCTCCAGAACCTGCGCCTTGGATTGCGCAACGGCGGCCTGCGCCTTGGCCCTGTTGGCCTCAAGCTGGCTTTTTTGCAGGAGAAGACTGTCCGAGGAAAGCACGGCCAGAACCGCATTGGCCTCGACCCTGTCGCCGATATCGACGTTCAGTTCGTCGATCGACAGGCCGTCGACCAGCGGCTGTACATAAATTTCGTCCACGGGCCTGATGGTACCGGTGGCGATGATGCGGTCCACGAGATCGCGTGTTGCGGCGTGCGCGACGATGATGGAAGGCAGGTTCTGCTGTTTGACCGGTTCCGGCACTTCTCCCTCGGCCACGGCCGAAAATGGCAGGGCCGTTGCGGAAAGAAGAAGGAAAACAAAGCGGTTAAACGTGACTTTATGCTGCATGTGTCTTGGCTCGCGCAATATTCGATCGCATGTCCTTCAGCCTGAAGGCGTGTTTTAAAAGGTCATGCGGCAACGAATGTGAAACAAGGGATCACAATACTTCCTTCTCGATCCTCCCGATTCAAACGCCCCTCAACGCGAATCTTAAGCACCTTTGCCTCGTGCTTTTTTACAAGATCAAATTCGGCAGTCTTGTTGGCGGGGACTCTAATTGTTGTTGCTATACAAATCAATCCGCATAGCCTCGAGGGTTGATATACATTTTTGTATATGGCCGAGTGTTGTAATTCATCAAACGGGTCACCAGCGAGCAAAAAAACGCGCGGTGATGGCCGCGCGTTTCCATGTTTTCGGCGTCGACGTGACTATTTCAGCGCCGCATCGGTGATTTCAGTGGTGTAGGCGCCTGTCGGCTCCTTGGTTATGACGGGATCGGAACCGCCGCCGAGCAGCGTCTTGACGGTGCGCTCGTAATCCGCCTTGTCCAGCGCGCCCTTCGAGCCGGCGGTCAGCTTGGCGACTTCGCCCATCATGCGCTTCTGGTGCTTTTCGGTCTGGGCGCCGGAGGCGTCATTTTCAAGAACGATACCTGCTGCATCGTCAGGGTGTTCTTCCGCCCACTTCCAGCCCTTCATGGAAGCGCGGACGAATTTGACCATGTCTTGCTTGAACTTGGCGTCCTTCAGCTTGTCTTCGAGAACGTAGAGCCCGTCCTCCAGCGTTGCGACGCCTTCGTCCTCATATTTGAACGTGACGAGTTCCTCCGGCTTGATGCCGGCATCAATGACCTGCCAGTATTCATTATAGGTCATGGTGGAAATGCAGGCGGCCTGCTTTTGCAGCAGCGGATCGACGTTGAAACCCTGCTTGAGGACGGTGACGCCATCCGCGCCGCCGGTGGTCGGGATTTTCAGGTGCGCCATCCACGACAGGAACGGATATTCATTGCCGAAGAACCAGACGCCGAGCGTCTTGCCCTTGAAATCTTCCGGCTTGGTAATGCCGGTTTCCTTGAGGCAGGTCAGCATCATGCCTGACGTTTTGAACGGCTGGGCAATGTTGACGAGCGGCACGCCCTTTTCGCGGGTGGCGAGTGCCGATGGCATCCAGTCGACGATCACATCCGCGCCACCGCCGGCCAGAACCTGCGCAGGCGCAATATCCGGTCCGCCCGGCTTGATATCGACATCGAGGCCTTCGGCTTCATAAAAGCCCTTGTCCTTGGCGACGTAATAACCGGCGAACTGCGCCTGGGTGACCCATTTCAGCTGCAGGGTGATCTTGTCGGCAGCCTGAGCCTCAAATGCGCTCAGAAGTGACGCGCCGGCAAGAAGAATGGAGGCAAGTTTCATTTTCATCGCTGTTCCCTTTTTCGTTATTTACGTTCGTCCCCCACGGACGGACGGATGCCAGAAGGTGACGGCGCGCTCGATGAGCGCCACCAGACCATAAAATCCTGAGCCTGCGAGCGCCGCCACGGCAATTTCTGCCCAGACCATATCGACATTGCTGCGGCCCATTTCCGCCGAGATGCGAAAACCCATGCCGACGATGGGCGTGCCGAAGAATTCCGCGACGATGGCGCCGATCAGCGCCAGTGTGGAATTGATCTTCAGGGCGTTGAAGATGAAGGGCCAGGCGGCGGGCAGGCGCAGTTTCAGCAATGTCTGCCCCCAGCCTGCGGCATAGGTGCGCATCAGGTCGCGTTCCATGTGGCTGGAGGCAGCAAGCCCTTGAACCGTGTTCACCAGCATCGGGAAAAACGTCATGATGACGACGACAGCCACTTTCGACTGCCAGTCGAAACCGAACCACATGACCATGATGGGAGCGATGCCGACGACCGGCAGGGCGGAGACGAAATTGCCGATGGGCAGAAGCCCGCGTTGCAGGAAAGGCGAGCGGTCGATGAGGATGGCGACGATGAAACCGAGGCCGCAGCCGAGCACATAACCCGTCAGCACCGATTTGAGGAAGGTCTGGCGGAAATCCGCCCAGAGGATCGGTAGCGAGCCGAGAAGGCGGGCGAGGATGGCGCTCGGGGCAGGCAACAGGATGGGTGGGACGGAGAAGCCGCGCACCACACCTTCCCAAAGCGCGAGAATGGCCAGCCCGAAGAGAAGCGGTACGGCCATGCGGCTCATTCGCTTTGCCGACTGTGATGCGAAGGTGTGGCGCACCAGCCATTCGTTGGAGGCCCAGGCGGCAAGCCAGAACAGGATTGCGCCAATAAACCAGACGGGATTTGTCATGGCCGCGCTCCCATTCTTTTGAGGACGGCAGCGTGGGCGATGCCGATGATCGATACCAGAATGGCGGCCACACCGGCGGCCATGAACAGCGCTGCCCATATCTGCACGGTCTGGCCGTAATAGGAGCCGGAGAGCAGACGCGCGCCGAGACCGGCGACGGCGCCCGTCGGCAATTCGCCGACGATGGCCCCGACCAGCGCAATCGCGATGGCGATCTTCAGCGAGGTGAAGAGATAGGGCAGGGCAGACGGCCAGCGCAGCTTCCAGAAGATTTGTGCGGGCGAGGCATTATAGGTGTGCATCAGGTCCAGCTGGATGGTTTCGGGGCTTCTGAGGCCCTTCACCATGCCGACGACAATCGGGAAGAACGAGAGATAGGTGGAAATCAGCGCCTTGGGCAACAGCCCGGAAATGCCGATGGAATTCAGGACGACGATGATCATCGGCGCGACGGCAAGGATTGGAATGGTCTGGCTGGCGATGATCCACGGCATGACCGAGCGGTCCATGGCACGATTGTGGATGATGGAGACGGCAAGCAGGATGCCGAGCACCGCGCCGATGGCGAAACCGAGGAGCGTGGCCGAAAGCGTGACGCCCGCGTGATAAACGAGGCTGCGCTTGGAGGTGATCGCCTTGTTGACGGTGGTGTCCCACAGTTCCGCGATGATCTGGTGCGGGGCGGGGAGAACCGGGCGCTCCTGTGCGAAGGTTTGCGGCAGAAGCTCCATGAAGCTCGGCGTCTGGCCGGCGCGGTTTGCCTGATCGCGGACGAAGGGCATGTTGAGGTAGATGACGCAAAGGTGCCAGACGATGAGGATGGCGAGGAGGACGGTGAGGATGGGGAGGACGCGGTGGCGGAGGAGGGTCATCGGGTTGCCCTCGGTTGATGGGGGGTAATGCTGGCGCTGACCTCACCCCTCATAGCTATGCCCCGCCTTCAATCCCTCACGCACGCGATGCGCAATTGCCAGAAATTCCGGCGTCTCCCTGATCTCAAGCGGCCTTTCCCTTGGCAGCGTGGATTCGATGATATCCGTCACCCGGCCGGGCCGTGGTGACATAACGACGATCTTGGTCGAGAGATAAACGGCTTCCGGGATGGAGTGGGTGACGAAGCAGATGGTCTTGCCGGTCGTATCCCACAGTTTCAGCAACTGTTCGTTCAGATGGTCGCGGACGATCTCGTCCAGCGCGCCGAAGGGTTCGTCCATCAACAGCAGGTCGGCATCGAAGGCCAGCGCGCGGGCGATGGAGGCGCGCTGCTGCATGCCGCCGGAAAGCTGCCATGGGTATTTCTTGCTGAAACCGCTGAGATTGACGAGATCGAGCGTGCGGTCGATGCGCTCCCTCTGTTCGGCCTTCGTATAGCCCATGATTTCGAGCGGCAGTGCAATGTTCTTTTCGATGGTCCGCCAGGGATAGAGTGCGGCGGCCTGAAAGACATAGCCGTAGGACCGGTCCTTGCGGGCGTTTTCCGGCGTGGTGCCATTGACGGTGATATCGCCGGATGTGTGCTTTTCGAGATCGGCAATCACCCGCAGGAACGTGGTCTTACCGCAGCCGGAAGGGCCGATGAAGGAGACGAACTCGCCCTTGCCCATTTCCAGATCGACATTGGAAAGCGCGTGCACCGGGCCATCGCCGGTTTCGAAGGTGAGGCCGAGATTTCTGGCGGAAACGACGGAATAGGACGAGGCTTGGTTCATCGTGGCTTGTTTCCACTCTCCGTCAGGGCTGCGCGTGCCAGCGGCAGCATACGTGTTTCCGTGAGTTTGGCGATCGGCAGATTGGAGGCCGCATCCAGATCGAGCCAGCGCACCTCCTCTATCTCGGCCTGCGGGGTAACGTCGATATTCAGTTGGGCGACGAAGGCATGGGCCACGACCTCCGCCCCTGTCTCATTGGCGGCCTCCTCCCGAAAGATGCCCTCATATCGCGCGGCATTTTCAGGAAGCGTGAGGCCGATTTCCTCGGCAAGTTCACGGTGAAGCGCCTGCTCAGGCGTTTCACCCGGATCGATCTTGCCGCCCGGCTGCATGAATTGCGTGGTGCCGCGCTTGCGCACGACAAGCATTTGCCGCCGCGCATTCAGGAGAACGGCGGCAGCGATGACGATTTCGCGTTTCGGATCGGTGCTCAAGGTCATACACCCGATGCCGGTATACCGCTGCGTTCCACCTTGCGTGGCGCGACGAGCTCTTTCCATGTGGACAGCGCCTTGCTGACGGCGGGATAGGGATCACGGGCGACGAACGTGCCGTGACCTTCCTGCGTCTTGACCGTGCTTTCCTCGATGCTGACGATGCCGCGCGACAGGGTGAAGCGCGGCAGGCCCTTGACCTTCTGTCCTTCGAACACGTTGTAATCGATGGCCGATTGCTGGTTTTCCGCGCGGATGGTCTTTTCCCGCGCCGGGTCCCAGACGACGATATCGGCATCGCTGCCGACGAGGATCGCGCCCTTTTTCGGATAGATGTTGAGAATCTTCGCAATGTTGGTGGAGGTGACGGCGACGAATTCGTTCATCGTCAGCCGGCCGGTCGCCACGCCATGGGTCCAGAGCAGCGGCATGCGATCTTCCAGCCCGCCGGTGCCATTGGGGATCTTGCGGAAGTCACCGAGGCCGAAGCGCTTCTGGTCGGTGGTGAAGGCGCAATGGTCGGTCGCCACGCATTGCAGCGAGCCGGAGGCGAGACCCGCCCAGAGGCTATCCTGATGCTGGCGGTTGCGGAAGGGTGGCGACATGACCCGGCGGGCAGCATGGTCCCAGTCGGCATTGGCATATTCGCTTTCGTCGAGGATGAGATGCTGGATCAGCGGTTCGCCATAAACGCGCATGCCGTTCTGACGCGCACGGCGGATGGCTTCATGTGCCTGCTCGCAGGATGTATGAACGACATAAAGCGGCGCACCGGCCATATCGGCAATGATGATGGCGCGGTTGGTGGCCTCACCTTCGACGGAGGGCGGCCGTGAATAGGCATGCGCTTCCGGCCCGACATTGCCTTCCGCCATCAGCTTTTCCTGCATCTGCGCAACGATATCGCCGTTTTCCGCATGCACGAAGGGAATGGCGCCAAGCTCGGCGCAGCGCGAGAAGGAGGCGAACATCTCGTCGTCATTCACCATCAACGCGCCCTTGTAGGCCATGAAGTGCTTGAACGAATTGATGCCCTTTTCCTGAACCACAGTCTTCATCTCGTTGAAGACCTGCTCGCCCCACCAGGTAACGGCCATGTGGAAAGAATAATCGCAGTTGGCGCGCGTTGCCTTGTTGTCCCATCTTTGCAGGGCATCGAGCAGCGACTGGCCGGGATCGGGCAGACAAAAATCCACCACCATGGTCGTGCCGCCGGCAAGGGCGGCACGCGTGCCACTCTCGAAATCATCGGCGGAATATGTGCCCATGAAGGGCATTTCCAGATGCACATGCGGATCGATGCCGCCGGGCATGACGTAACATCCCGTGGCATCGAGCACTGTGCCGCCGGTCAGATCGGGTCCGATCTCTGTGATCTTGCCGCCTTCGATTTTAACATCGGCCTTGTAGGTCAGGTCGGCGGTGACGATGGTGCCGTTCTTGATAATGGTGGCGGTCATTGCACGATCTCCGCAGTTTCCAGCACCGCATGCAGCAGCACGTCGCAGCCCGCGGCGGCCCATTCGGAGGAGATGTCTTCGGCTTCATTGTGGGAAAGACCGTCCACGCAGGGGCAGAAGATCATGGTGGAGGGGGCAACCCTTGCCGTCCAGCAAGCATCATGGCCAGCGCCGGAAATGATGTCCATATGGCTGTAGCCCAGCTTTTCGGCAGCAGCGCGCACGCGGCCCACCAGCACTGGATCGAACGTGACGGGATCGAAATGGCCGATGGCCTCGATTGAGCAGCCGACGCCGAGTTCTTCGGCGATAACTGGCACCTCGCGTTCGAAGATGGCGCGCATGTTGTCGAGTTTCGCCTGCGAGGGGGTTCTGAGGTCGATGGTGAAAACCACCTTGCCGGGCAGCACATTGCGGGAATTGGGCGTGAAGATCATCTGGCCGACGCCGGCGACGGCGCCCGGCTGGTGGGCCATCGCCACTTCCTGCACCTTTTCGAGGATGCGGGCGGCGGCGAGGCCAGCATTGACGCGCATGGCCATCGGCGTCGAGCCGGTATGCGCCTCCTTGCCTGTCAGCGTCACTTCCAGCCACCACAGGCCCTGACCATGGGTAACGACGCCGATCTGCTTGCCTTCCGCCTCGAGGATAGGCCCCTGTTCGATATGATATTCGAAATAGGCGTGCATCTTGCGGGCGCCCACCTCTTCCTCACCCAGCCAGCCGATGCGCTTCAGCTCGTCGCCATAGGTCTTGCCGTCGGTATCGGTGCGGCTATAGGCGTAATCGAGATCGTGAATGCCGGCGAAGACGCCGGAAGCCAGCATGGCCGGGGCAAAGCGCGCGCCTTCCTCATTGGACCAGTTGGTAACGACAACAGGGTGTTTCGTCTTTATGTTGAGATCGTTCAGGCTTCGCACGACTTCCAGTCCAGCCAGCACACCGAGAACGCCATCGAACTTGCCGCCGGTTGGCTGGGTGTCGAGATGGCTGCCGATGTAGACCGGCAGTGCATCCGGGTCCTCGCCGGGGCGGGTGGCGAACATCGTGCCCATCTTGTCGACGCCCATCGTGAGGCCGGCCGCTTCGCACCAGCTCTTGAACAGGCTGCGGCCTTCAGCATCTTCATCCGTCAGCGTGCGGCGATTATTGCCGCCGGCAATGCCGGGGCCGATTTTCGCCATGTCAATCAGACTGTCCCACAGACGGTCGCCATTGACCGTCAAGTTCTTACCCGCTGCCATGAAGTGTCGTCCTCACCTGTTTTGTTTTTATCGAAGCAAAGCTTGTGCCGTTCCCGTTTTTGCCGGTTAAGATAACAGCCATTGCCTTGTGATGGCGATGGTGGATAAATTGACCGGCTGGTAAACATTGCAAATTCGCCATGACGTCAGCAAGGGATTTTCGTGACGAATCGCACTAATTTTGCCTAAACTGTACGCGTCGATTATTTTTTAAGCATACTGTAGCGGCAATTGCATCGAAAAGAAACACAGAGAGCAGAGTATGGCCATACCGCGCGCAGCGAAAACACAGAAGCGGACCCGCATTCAGGAAGAAAAGCAGGAAGCGATTCTTGAGGCCGCGCTGAGTGTGTTTTCCACCAACGGCTTTCGCGGTTCAACCATCGACCAGATTGCCGAGGCGGCCGGCATGTCGAAACCGAACGTACTTTATTATTTCCGCACCAAGGAGGCGATGCATCGCGCGTTGATCGAGCGGGTGCTGGATACCTGGCTGGATCCGCTCAGGGCTTTCGATGCCGAGGGCAATCCTGAAAGCGAAATCCGCTCCTATATTCGCCGCAAACTGGAAATGTCGCGCGATTTTCCGCGCGAGAGCCGCCTGTTTGCCAATGAAATTCTGCAGGGCGCGCCCCATATCGAGGATGAGCTGAAGGGTCCGCTGAAGCAACTGGTGGATGAAAAGGCGGAGGTAATCCGCGTCTGGATCAAGGCCGGAAGGATGGCGAAATGCGATCCCTATCACCTGATTTTCTCGATCTGGTCGACCACGCAGCACTATGCGGATTTCGACGTGCAGGTGCGGGCCGTGCTGGGCGACAAGAACGGTGGCGAAGGCCGGTTTGAGGATGCAGCCCGGCACCTGGAGCAGCTTTTCATGGGCGGATTGAAGATCAACAACTGATCTGGTGAGGTTATCGCGAATATGTGATCGATTCTTTATGTCAAAACATGAGGAAAATTATCACCTTTATACTTTACTCCAAAACTCATCTTTATTATGGTGCCGGCATCCCGAACGTCGGGGCATGAAAAAATCAACCGGCAGGTGAGGGAATGGCACGCAAGGAAAAGAAGAAAGCCGAACGCGGCGGCAAGCAGGGCAAGGGCGCGCCTCAACCTGAAAAGGATGTGGCCGAACAGCAGCTTTCCGGTCCGAAGAGCTTTCTTTATGTTGGCGGCCGTGACTGTCAGGTTGCTCATCTTCGCCAGATCGCCAGCAATTTCGGCGCCGAGCTTATCCATCACGATGGCGGATTGCGTGAGGCGGTCTCGCGTATCGACACTGTTCTTCCGTCCGTCGACTGCGTTTTCTGCCCTATCGACTGTATCAGCCACGATGCGTGTCTGCGGGTGAAGTCCGGTTGCAAGAAATTCGGCAAGACGTTCATTCCGCTGCGCAATGGCAGCAAATCCAGTCTGGAGCGGGCGCTGCAGACGATGAATGAACGGACCTTAAACGATGAGCGACGAGCGCAATAATTTCAAGGATGCAGAGCAGGCGGTGGCTGAGGCCTGCCGCGTGGAGCTGCACAAGATGGCAGGCCAGTGCGCCGATCCGGCCCTTACGGAGATGTATGAAGTCGTCGGAGAACGCGAGCGGCGCAACCGCGCCGCAGCTGACGGCGGCAATGTGCTGGCTTTTCCCTATCTGCGCACCCGCCAGCCGGGCGAAAAGCCGTTCTTCGAGATCGGTGACGCGGCTCAACGTGGCGGCAACATCCTGTCGTTTCGCTGGAAACGGCGTTGATGCCGATTTAGCCCCTCGGCTTCAAAAATGCACCGGCGCAGAGCACCAGCCATCCCGCGATCATGCCGAGGCCACCCAAGGGAGCCGCGTAGGGAAACAGGCTGTGACCGGAAAAATGTCTGGTGACGAGATCACCAACAAAAACCGCCGTGCCGAAGCCAAGAATCAGCCCTGCCGGAATGGCGGTTCTGATGCGATCCGCGCCGATATGCAGTGCCACAAGCACTGGCGCATGGGCGAGCGCCATGGTCGAGGCGTTGCCAAGCATATAGGTTTCGCCGGTATGGGTGGCGGCGGCGGCAAGCATGACGCCGGCAGCACCCAAAAGGCTGCCCAGCAGCAAAATCAAGGCGCGCAATCTTTCCGTCGTCATGGGTTATTCGCTTCCTGATTTTGCATGTGAAAGGCCAGCCGCTCCACGGGTCCCCAGATGATGTCCCGGAGCTTTGCGTTCTCGATGGTCTCGTCCATCGCGCGGCGAAAGCAGAGCAGCCATTCGTCCCGCTCGGCGGGTCCGATAGGGGCCACGAAATGACGCCTGCGCAACATCGGGTGGCCGTGTTTTTCGACATAGACCGGCGGTCCGCCAAGATATCCGGTCAGATAATCGTAGAACTTGCTTTCGCTGCCGGAAAGATCGGCTGGATGGATGGCGCGGCAATGCGCCGCCTCTGGCAGGGTGTCCATCAATTCGTAGAAGCGCCGGGTCAGTGCTCTGACTGTGGCATCGCCGCCGATCGCTTCATAAAGGGTAATGGTCTCGCCGCTCACATCCCGCCTCCTTGAACCCTGCGGCCCTTATCGCTTTCCGGAGCGGGAAGAGCAACAGGCAAAGACGGGATGCGACATTTGCGACACTGGGACATTCATGGTGGCCGTCCGCTTCAAGCATTCAGCGCCATCCACTCATCCAAAGTTGCGGATGAGATCGAGGCCCTTGCTGAGCAGCGTTTCGGCTTCGTCCTGATTGGCGGCCTCGACGTAGCAGCGCATTTCCGGAGCATTGCCGGAAGGGCGGAAATGGATGGTGCTGCCGTCTGTCAGCGCCACGCGCAGGCCGTCAATGTCGCTCAGCGCCTTGACCTTGCCCACGGGGGCGAGGAAGGTTTCGAGATTATCCCGCGAGGCGCGCAGATGCGTCATCAGGGCAGCGCTCTTTTCCTGTGCGAAGTTTTCCAGACGATCGGCAGCCGCGACCGGCAGGTTATAGGCGGCGGCAATCTGCGATAGCGGCTTTTTCTGCTCGGCGGAGAGAAGCAATACGGCGAGGATGGGCAGGAAGCTGTCCCGCGTCGGAAGGGGCGATAGCGGTTTGCCGTTCAATGTGAAGGTGGAGGCTGTCAGAAGGCCGCCATTGGCCTCGAAACCCATGACGCCGTTGTTTCCTTCGGCAAGGGCCTGTGCCATGCCGGCGATCACGAAAGGCGAACCGACCCTGGTGCGGATGACCTTGAACGAACCGCTCGCCTCAATGCCTGAATTGGAGGTGACGGGGGTGACGACCACGCCGGCATCGAGAAAATTCGCCGTAATCAATCCGATCAGGTCGCCGCGCAGCGGCACGCCGTTTTCATCGGCAAGCAGGGGCCGGTCGCCGTCACCATCGGCGGAAACGATGGCATCGAGGCCGTGTTCCGGCGCCCATTTTTTGAGAAGCTCCAGCGTTTCAGGGGAGACCGCCTCGGTATCGACCGGAATGAAGGTCTCGGAACGGCCGAGCGACACGACATCGGCGCCATAGTGGGCGAGAACGTCGACGAAGAGATCGCGCGCCACCGTGCTGTGCTGGTAAACGCCGATCTTCAGGCCCGACAGCGCCTTTGCCGGCAGGAGTGCGGCATTGCGCTCATAAAAGAGCTCGGCTGCAATTGCGGCATGGTCGTCCGCCGTTGCGGCCTCGTCGTTAATCCCTTCAGCCTCGACTTCGGCTGCGAGTGCGGCGATCGCCGTTTCGTCCTGTTTGTCGATTTCGCCGTCCGGGCGGTAGAACTTGATGCCGTTGCGGTCGGCCGGAATATGCGAACCCGTTATCATCAGCGCGCCGGCCTTGAGGGAAAGTCCGTAAAGCGCCAGTGCCGGTGTCGGGACCGTGCCGCAATCGAGCGGCGTGAGGCCGGCTTTTTTCAGCGCGGCGATACAGGTTGCGGAAACATCCGGGCTCGAATCGCGGAAATCGCGGGCCACGAGAATGGGGTCGCCCGCCTTTGCCTGACCCGATGTGAGAAGGTGCCTTGCAAATGCCGTTGCGTAGACGGCCGAGGCCTTTCCTTTCAGATCGACAGACAGGCCGCGAAGGCCGCTCGTTCCAAATTTCAGGCTCATGCCAAACTCCGTTTCGATAAAATCTTTGAGGTTCAAATGGATAATACAAAAATATAACGCCAGAAAGAACCGTATCGATCCATTCAAGTCAATCATCTCTTTCATGGACGCGGCGAATAGGTGATGATGGCGGGGATGATGCGGGTAACCTAAAATTCACCCGTTATATCTAGACTTGCCGGTTAATAGTGGTTCTGGCGACGATGAAAACCATCTGTTGCAGGCCTTTTTTGTGGTTCGTTCAAGTTGGATTGGCTGATGTACAGGCTTCAAAAGGCGGGACATAAGCAGGCACGTCCGCTGGATGAAAAAGCGGCGCCCGCCGCCAGACCCCACGGTTCCCTGCTGGACGATCTGGTGGATGAGGATGAGGTTTTCGAGCGCACGGTGCTGAAAGAGCATCTTGAGCCGAAGCCGGCGGCTGCCATTGCCGAACCCGCTCCGGCTGAAAAGCCCAAAAGGCCGGCCTCGCCAAGCAACAGTTTCGCGGCCACGCTGCCGGGCCTGAAATACATCGACCGGATCGGTGTGGACGAGGTACTCGGCTGGCTGCGTGCCGGGATCGTCTGGATTGTGCTTGCGATCATTCTCTGCGTCGCCGCTGCACTCGCCTATGCTTATATGACGCCGCCACGTTACACCGCCTATACGGATATCGTCGTCAATCCCTCCAACCTGAATGTCGTCAATGACGGGGTGTTTTCGCCCAACCAGCAGCGCGACACCCAGATTCTCGAAGTGGAGAGCAAGCTGCGCACCGTCACGTCGCGCAACGTGCTGGCGCGGGTGGTGGACGAGCTGAAACTGGATGAGGACCCGGAATTCATATCCCCACCGCCTCTTGCGCGGCTGAAAGCATTTTTTTCACCCAAGCCGGAAGATGGTGACAACAAGGTCGGCGCGCTTCGTTCGCTGGGCGAACGGGTTGCGGCGGAACGGGATCCGCGTTCCTTCGTGGTGACGCTTGCGGTCTGGACCAATGATCCGGACAAATCCGTGACAGTCTCGAAGGCGATGGTGAAGGCTTTCGAAAGCGAGTTGTTCCAGACGACCTCGGACAGCAGCCTGCGTATTGTCGATGATCTCAAGAAGCGGCTTGAGGAAATGCGTCAGAACGTGACGGTTGCGGAAAAGCGTGTCGCCGACTTCCGCCGCGAAAACGGCCTGCAGGAGAATAACGGCCAGCTGGTCAGCAATCTGGCGTCCGGCGAGCTGAATGCGCAGGTTCTTGCCGCGCAGCAGCGCGTCATTCAGGAGGAGTCGCGCCTCAAGCAGATGCAGGCGGCGATTGCCCAGAACCGCACCCAGAGCGACGCGATCTTCGACAGCCAGACCATGAACACCATTCGTGCGCAATACAGCACCTTGCAGCAGCAGATCGGGGCGATGACGCTGACCTACGGCTCCCGCCATCCGCGTCTGGCGACGGCGGGGGCGGAACGCGATATGCTGGAACGCGGCATTGCGGATGAGGCGCAGCGGATTTTGCTAGCGGCCAAGACCAATGTCGCCGAGGCCCGCTCCTCGCTTGATGCCCTGCGGCTGAAGGCGGTTGCGGAACGCGCCAACGTCTTCACCGACAATGAGGCGCAGGTGCGGCTGCGCGATCTGGAGCGAGACGCCAACTCAGCTGCTGCGATCTACGAGACCTATCTCAACCGATCACGCCAGATCGCCGAGCAGCAGACAATCGATTCCACCAATGTGCGGGTGATTTCGCAGCCGGTAGCGCCCAATTCCAGAAGCTGGCCGCCCGGCAAGCTGATCTTCCTGATCGCCGGTGGCGTGGGCGGTCTGTTCCTTGGTCTCGGAATTGCCATCGCACTTGGGCTTTTGGGTTTTCTGCGCCGGACAGATCACGCGGAACGCTACGCCTGAGGGCTGCGACCGCCGATTACTCCTCGGACATCAGGCCGTCATAGACCTCGAGCAGGGCGGCGGCGATGGCGGCACCCAGCGCATTACCCGCATCGCGAATGCCTGTCTCGTCGCCGTCACGGACCGAAACGGCAAGATCGGACGCCTCGTTGGCGACGATTTCCTTTGCCCGTTCGATGGCCCAAAGGCCGAAATCGCCGCGGTTGTCGATCGATATGGTTTCCATGGCCGGGACCTTTTCTGTGGTGTGGTTTCGTCGTCCCTTAACCCATCAGCCGCAAAACCGGAATAGGTGGAGGAGAGGTTGGGGTGGTCACTCAACCCCCGGGCGTATAATTGTTTGATTCAAGCGTCAGATTTATAAGAATATTAATGATAGTTATTCGTAGTGTTTGAAGCCTTATACCTTAATCCTATGCGTGAATATAACAGTGAAACGATGCCTATCTTGGACACCGGACAGAATATGACAGGGAGAGATGTCCCGCATGCGGAAGGGCCTGGCACACACTGGCCGGTTGTTCCGCTTGCGGCTTTGCCCATCACCGATGCGACCATCGAAGAGACGGCGCAGGATTTTATCCTGCGGGCGGAACGTGAACGCGCGGCCGGCGCAAAGCCGTTCTATTCGACATCGGCGAACGGTCAGGTCATCGCACTCTGTCACCAAGACAAGGAATTCGAAGCCCTGCTGCGGCAGGCGGACCAGATTCATGCCGACGGCATGTCGCTGGTGATCTTTTCCCGCCAGTTCTGCGTAAGGGCACTGCGGGAACGTGTGGCGACGACGGATCTCGTTCATGCGGTGGCCCGGAGGGCTGAGGCGACCGGCACGCGGTTCTATTTTCTCGGCGGTTCCGAAGAGGTGAACCGCGCGGCAGTCGAGGAAATGCAAAAGCTCTATCCACGGCTTGTTTTTGCCGGTCGGCGCAATGGTTATTTCAGACCCGGCGACGAGGAGGCGATCCTTGCCGATATCGTCGCATCGCAGACCGATATTCTCTGGGTGGGCTTCGGCATACCGCTGGAGCAACGTTTCGTCGCGCGCAATCTCGACAGGCTTTCCGACATTGCGGTGATCAAGACCTGCGGCGGTCTGTTCGATTTTCTCGCGGGCAAGAATAGCAGGGCGCCACAATGGATGCAGGATATGGGGCTCGAATGGCTCTACAGGGCCATGCTCGAGCCGAGGCGTCTCGGCAAGCGCTACCTGCTGACCAATCCCATCGCCATATATTCGCTGCTGAAGCATCGCTACGGGTTCGGGGCCGGCAAGGTCTGAAATCTGCGCATTCTCATTGATTCTTTACGGAATTGCCCCTGACCGTCCGGCCGGTTCAGGATCGATATCATGTGAGCGGCATCTGCCGGCGCATGCAATCATCATATGGAGTCGCGCTATATGAGGTCGCTCTAACGTATCGGGGTGGAGGTGTCTTTCCGCGGAAAATCGTTGCAAGTGGGCGTAACGGCGGTACACTGAGCGGATATTACATATTTATTCGAATCAGAAATATATTGAGGACAGCGATGGTAATTACGTCCATTTCTCTTTTCGTATATGGGATTGGCACCGTTACTTCTCTTGCCATGACCTATATAGAAGGCGCCCGCCGCGACAAGGATTGGGACTTTTACCGGGTGACCGGTATCATCCTTTGTTTCTTCTGGCCGGTTCTTGTGCCGCTTCTCATTCTTGCAGCCGTTTTTTCGTCATTCGCTTCCCAGAAACGGCATGTGAATGGGATCTCTTTGCGCAGGGAAAAAACCCTGAGCTGAAAAGCTGATATTAACTGCCGGACGAGCCCGCGTTCAGGCCTTTTTCGCCGGCGCCTTATAGGGCGTGAGCGTAATACCGAGGCTCGCCATGACGCGGCCGATGGACATCAGCGGTGGATGCGTGGCGGGCAGCAGCGCACCGGTTTTCAGGAATGCGGAAACGGCGCGGACCAGTGACAGGCACAGGCTGATGACGTTTTTGGCGGCAAGCAGCAGCCCGCCCTTCAGGCCGGGGCGTCGGGCGCGGTCGATGCTGTAATTGATGATGCCGGTTCGGAGCGAGCGCTCCATGATCCAGCGCGGCGCCATGCGGTTTTCCGGCACATATTCGATGATGAGGGCTTGAGCGTTCCAGGCGAATTTGAAACCCGCCTTTCGGCAACGGGTGAAGAAATCCATGTCACCGCCGCCGAGAAAGTTGAACCGTACATCGAATTCCGGCTTTTCCAGCGTTTCGAAAACCCGCCTCGAGATCAGGCAATTGCCGGACCCATGGATTTGATCGACTACGCCGGTGGGCGCCTCGATGGAGCCGAACAGCGGGTGTGCCAGAACCGCCTTGGGTGCGGGCGCATCGAATTCGCGATCGACCGGCCCGCCGACGATATCGACGCCGAAGGATTTTGCGGCAGAGACCATTTCAGCGAGCCAGACGGGCGAGGCCGCTTCGTCGTCATCGATCATCAGAAACCACTGCGCGGATGGATAGCTCTGCCGCGCCGTGCGGAATGCCGTGTTGATGGCGTAACAATTGCCCTGCGTCGGCTCAACCAGCGTCTGGCCCATCATTCCGCTCTCGGCAAAAAAAGCGCGCGCGACGGCCAGCCCCGCCTGGCCCACCCCGTCATTATCGACGACGACGATGGCGAAGGGGAAATCGACCTTCTGGGCTGCCAGCGAGTTCAGCGTTTTCTGCAAACCTGCAGGCCTGCGGAAACTCGGAATGCACACCACCGCTTCCGGCATGATTTCGGACATGGACACTCCTAAATTCCGGCAAGGGCTGCGGCGGAAAACACGACGGCGCGCAGGCTTTGGCGCGGGCGATTGACAAACGTATCGGCAAGCGCCGAAAAGGCCTCGCGATAGCGCCGGGCGCGAAAGGCCTGAGCCACGGTATAGGCATTCATGTGATTTTCGGATTTGCGGCGAAGCCTGCGCAATTCCTGCGGCGCAATGGCGGCGACGATGGCGGGATCGGAAAACACCGCTTCGATCGCCGGTTCGCAATCCCGGAAGGTCAGAAGGCGGTTCATCATCACGCTTGTCCGGTGCACCCGGTAATCCAGCACGTGGCGGCCGGGCAGATAGGCGAAACGGCCGGAGGCAGCCAGCCGGCACCAGCCATACCAGTCTTCCGCATAACGCAATGTCTCGTCGAAACCGCCAAAATCCTGAAAGATGCGGGTTTTGACCAGCATGATGCCGCCATTGACGATGAAGTTTCCGCCCAAAAGCGGCTGGAGGATGAAACCATCAGGTTTTTCCCGCCGTCTGATGAGGTTGCGCCGTCCGATCTTGGCGCCATTCTCGTCAATGCGCTCATAATCACCGTAGACGGCAACGACATCCGGTCCGGAGATGCCGGCGCATAGGGCGGCGATCGCGCCCGGCTTCACGCGGTCGTCGGCATCGAGAAACATCGTCCATTCACCGCGCGCCTGCGACAGGCCGAAATTGCGCACGGCGGAAACGCCCTGCCGTCCCTGCGGCCGGGCCAGCAGTTTTACGCGGGGATCGGCGAAACTTTGCACCTTTTGCGCCGTTGTGTCGGTGGAGCCGTCATCGACGACGAGCACTTCGCAAACGGTTTTCCCCTGAGACAACACGCTTTCGATCGCTTCCACGATGTAACGCTCGCCGTTGCGAACGGGAATGACAATCGAGACGGAAACCAATATTTTTACTCCATCAGGGGCGGGTCAATAATTCTCACACTGAAGTTACTACCGGATTAAGCCGGCTTGCGCCAATTGTGACGTGGTATAGCGTCAGTTAACCTTGCAAATCTTTAATATCCTTTTGGCATGATCAAGATGTTATGTTTTGAGAATTAGAGCGTCGTGCGGCCATTGGGACGCATCAATGACGTTCTGACAGTTGTGATATGCGCATCGTCCCTGTCGAAAATCGCTTTCGATTTTCAGGCCGATGCGCCGGGGTTGTGGAGGCGGGCGAATGCGGATCGGGCGGCGGAATTTTCTGGGTGGTGCTGCAAGCGCGGGCCTGTTGCATGCCATGGCAGGGCAGGGCGTTGCCGCTACCAGGAAAACGTCGACAAAGATTGCCCCTTACGGTGCGGCCATCTATCTGCCGGACCTTACCGCCGATAGCCGCATCGGCGAAGCGGTGGTCAAATATTGCTCGCGCATCACCCCAGTCACAGAGATGAAATGGGAGGTCATGCGGCCTTCGGCAGACGTTTTCGATTTTGCCGCTGCCGATGCGCTTGCGAACTTCGCGCGCCAGAACAAACTCACCATGCATGGTCATCCGCTTATCTGGTACGCTTCCAACGCGCCCTGGCTTGCCAGCATCGGCAGCGGCGCGAAGGTCGAGAAGTTGATGGAAACCCACATCGTCAAGGTGATGGAACGGTACAAGGACGTGATACACAGCTGGGATGTGGTCAATGAACCTATCCCCGACGTGCCCGGCAATGTGCGCTCGCGCCGCGACGCCTGGTATTATGGCGCAGGCCCGGACGCCATCAAAAAGGCCTTTGACATCGCCCATTCCGTCGATCCGAAGGCCCAGCTCGTCCTCAACGAATATGATGTGGAATTTGCGGTCGAGAAATCGCCGGCCAAGCGCGCGGCCTTCCGCAATCTCATTCTCGAGTTGCTAGAGAAAGGCGCTCCGATCAACGCTATCGGCCTGCAGGGGCATCTGCGCGGTGGCTGGCCCATTGCGAAAGACGAGCTTGCCGCCTTTACCAAGGAAATGCGCAGTTATGGTCTTGCCGTTCTGGTGACGGAACTGGATGCGATGGACCAGACGCTTCCCGCCCCGGAAGCCGAGCGCGACATGCTGATAAACGGTCAGGTCCGCGATTTTCTCGAAGCGGCGTGCGAAGGCGGCCCGCTTTCCTCCATCACCACATGGGGCATTTCGGACCAATATACCTGGATCCGCTGGGCCTATCCCCGCCGGGATGGCACCGCGAACCGGCCGCTGCCGCTCGACTGGAGCTTCAACGAAAAACCCATGATGGCCGTCATCAATGAATTCCGGAACCGTGGTGCGTAATTATGACTGCTGAAATGCCGCTTCCTCCCGTACAAAAGGCGCTGCAAATCAATCTGCATCCCTTCGACGCACCGCATGCGGCCCTGACCGTTCCGCATCAGCTGCGGGTCTGGGGCGGGCAGGTGGACCGCATTCTCCTGACGGTGGATACCGGCCAGGTTGGAGCCGGCCGCTACAAGGGCAACGGTTTCGAGGCCGCCAGCAAACGCCTGTTTGACATGCTGGAGGAAATGCAGTCCAACTATCCGCATCTGTATGTGGATATTGCCGACTATAGCGATGCGGCGCGCAGTGCGGTGGCGGAGACGTTCTTTTCGCGCTCGCCGGTTCCTTATCCCGCCAAGGCTTTCGACGGCGGGCCTTTCCATGTTTATTTCCACGGGTTGAAACGTGCCAACGCCCGTTATGTGCTGCATATGGACAGCGACATGATGTTTGGCGGCGGCAGCCAGAGCTGGTTCAACGAAGCCATTGCGCTGCAGAAGGCCAACCCGGACGCGCTCTGCATCACGCCGTTTTCCGGGCCGCCCACCGTGCGCGGCGATCTCGATATCTCCCGCCATGTCGGCATGCCGGGGGTGAAGAACATTCCCGAACCGCGCAAGCTGCCGAGCCGCGTTCCCACATGGCGGTTCGCGACAGTTTCCACCCGCCTGTTCATGATCGACATGGACCGTTTCGCCAAGCGTATCGGCTCGCTCGAACTGCTGAGACCCGACGTCAAACGGCGCATCCGCTCCTATGCCTATAATCAGCAACCGGTCTCAATGCCTGCCGAAGAGGTGCTGAGCGACAATATGATGCGCATCGGCGTATACCGGCTTGATTTTCTCGGCACGGGCAAGGGCATGTATTCGCTGCATCCGCCCTATCGCTCGCCCGAGTTTTACGCGGCGCTGGGCTCCATCGTCGAGCGCATCGAAAAGGGTGACGTTCCCGAAGGCCAGCTCGGAGATTTCGATATCAACGGATCGATGGTAGACTGGTCGAGCGCCCTTGCGGCCAAGACGCGCTCCAAACGTTACGCGAAGGCGCTGCGTCACCTGATTTCAGCGAATGTCCAGCGTTTCACTGGGGCATAGAAGGCTCGGCATTTTCTTCACAACCGGCGCAAGTGCCTTAGAAATCTGTGATGAGCTTGCTCCAGCTTTCCGAACTTAGCCCGCCAATATAGATATCGCCGGCAAGCGCCCGATCCCGGAGGGCTTCATCGCGGGTGGCCATGCAGAAATAACCGCGATGATGGAAGGTCACGTGGTTCTGACGGTAGAGCGCGTTCATGAGAAACGGCTGCGACATGCCGGTGACATGGGCATAGTTCTCATCATCGAAATGGCGGAACAGCGCACCGAGCACGTCGTTTTCGCGACCGGCATCGCAGACGAGGTTCAGCACATAGGCGGTCCGTCCCGCCTGTCCGAAAAACAGGGCAGCGCCGATGATGCGGCCTTCGGCATTTTCGATCGCCAGGCTGCTCAATTCACCAAGGGTGCCGTTGGTTTTACTCATTTCGATCAGCCAGTGGAATTCCTCGTGGGACCATTCCGGGCGGACGGAAAAACGCTCGATCATTGTCAGCGCGTTGCGTCGGAACGTTTCGAAATCCACCGGTCTGACCGTGGTACCGGCAACTTCATTGGGCCTTATGCCCTTTTTCCACGATCGCAGGATACGGTCCACAAATCCAAGTGCCATAAGTCCGGGCCTGGATTTGACTACCTGCGAACGGCGCGGCATGCGCAGGGCAATCGCGCTGAAAGGCTTGAGCGCCTTGTGCCATTGCAGGCTTTCCATCGGCAACATGCTGCCGCCGATCGCAAGCCAATGATCGGCGCTGACGGGGGAGGCCGTGTCTGAAAACAGCATATCGTGTTTCGTCGCGCGCATGCCGCGGGACAGGCGCGCGGCGCCGAGTGCGCCGAGTTTTCCTTTCGACGCGAAAGCACATAACAACCTTGCGGTAATGGGTTTTCCATTCGCGACAAAACGCATGGGGACGGCAAGGATAACGCTGGTAACGCCGCTCTCTCCAGCATCGTAGACAACGCTGCCATATTCGGGATCAAACACAGGACTGCTGAAAAACAATGTTTCGACGTAAGCGCCGAAGTCGAAGTTTCTATCAAGCCCGGTCTTTTTGAACGCGCTGTTGAGCACAACCTCGACAGCCGGAAGATCGTCCCTGCGCATGGGTCGAACGCCGGGCGCAGCTGGCTGAACCGGGCGTTGTGTCGCCCCTTCGTTGTTGCTATCGTCCATATTGGTGTGTATCGGAACGTCCACCGTCGGTTTCCAGCTATTTACGCGTTTATGAAATCAACCATAGGCAGTGTAGATTTTAATATCTTAATATAGGTATAAAACTTGCAATTCTGCGGTACCGTAATATCATCCGGAGAATAAAACGCCTTGTTTCAATCTGTTAGTGGATGCTGCCCGTATTGCGTTAGGTTAACAAAATATACTTAAACAAGCAACTAATGGACGAAATATGGAGCAATTTTGCTGTTATTTTTGAGTTTTGGAATTTAACTTCCAGATGCGAGGGTGGTATCCCTTGTCTACCGATTCCGATTTCCTGAAGAAAAAAGCGGCAAGTCCCGGCGCTATTCCTCCGTGTATTATGGATAACTAAAAAATAGGGTTTTGACGGGATATTCATTTTACCGAGACGAAGCATCGGGTACGATGTGAGAACGTATGGAAAAAGGTAGAGAAAATTACCTGATGGATGCAGCGCATGATGAGCAGGCGAGTGTCGCCTGGCGGAATGCACTGTTTTATGTGACGTTCTTTTATTTCACGGTCGGCTTCTCGCCCTATATCTCGCTTTCCTCGACCTATCTGGGGTCCGCCATGGCGGCCGGGTCCAACCTCCTCAACCAGCTCACCGCGATCATCCTGCTCATCAGTTTCGTGGCGTTCATGGCAAAGGAGCGGTCGTCTTCCATCGTCTTTACGCCGCGTTTGCTGATGCTCGCGATCTTCGGCTGGTATATCTTCACCTCGGTGGTGGGCGGCGCGCCGGTGTTTTCGCTGCGGCGGCTTGCCATGTGCGCCATCATCTGCGTGCTCGCCAGCTGCTTCCTGCAATTGCCGCGCACCGAGCGGCATTTCACCACGCTGCTTGCCACATGCGTGCTGATCATCCTGTTCCTCTGTTATTTCGGCGTTGCTGTCCTGCCGTCGCGGTCGATCCATCAGGCAAGCGATGCGCTGGAGCCGCTCCTCGCAGGCAACTGGCGCGGGGTCTTCCGCCACAAGAACGAGGCAGCCTCGATCATGGCGGTGCTGATGATCGTCGGGATTTATCTGTGCAAGCGCTGGTCCCTTATCGGCGGCCTGGCGGTTCTGTTGCTGTCGTTGATCTTTCTCGTCAAGTCGGGTGGCAAGACCGCGCTCGGCCTGATGCCGATCATCATCGCCACGGGCTGGTTCATCGTGGGCTGGCCAAGATGGCGTTACGCTGTTGTGACCGTGCTTCTGGGAACCTTCGCCGTGGTGATCGTCGGCACGACCGTTGATCCGGTCTTTTCACAGATGCTGACGAAACTGGGGATCGACGCCAGTTTCACCGGCAGAACCGATATCTGGACCGTCTCCATAGATTATATCCGCCAAAGCCCGATCGTCGGATACGGCTACCAGGCCTTCTGGCGCAGCGACACCCTGATGACGAGCTTCACCGAGAACAATACCTGGGCAACGACGGCGCCGGATTCCCACAATGGCTATTTCGACCTTGTGCTTGGCGGCGGCGTGCCAGGTCTTATTCTGGTGCTGACGTGGATTTGTCTGATGCCGCTTCGCGATCTCGGCAAGATGGATGAGGCCACGCGCAAGAGCCCGCTGACGAAGCTCTATGTCGGCGTCTGGCTTTATGTCCTGCTCTACGGCTTTCTCGAAACGATGTTCTTCCTCAGTACCGGTTTCGTCTGGTTTTTCCTCGTCGTTGCCGTGATGGGCCTGCGTTTGCAGGCGAATGCCAGCCTTGTCGAGGATGAGGCGCAGGCGGAACCGCAATTGGCCCTGACTGGCAGTAACGCGGCCAGCGTGGCGAGGCGCATCAGGGGCAAATCGCGCAGATCGTTGCTCGCAGATGATATTTTGAAATGATTTTTCGTTTCAAATGTGTAAAAGAGCCTGATATTGCGCGCGTTTGCAGCGGGTTTCGCTAAACATGCGTGGCTTAAGTCTTTGTTGTTATGCATGTCCTGTCGCAAAACCGCTCCGCATTTTGCTCGACACGCAATGAACCGGATCGGCAAGGTCAATAAATGGCAGATACAGGCGCCTGTGCGCTCGAAGCGGATGACATCCACAAGAGCTTCGGCGCACACGAAGTTTTGAAGGGCGTTTCGCTGAAGGCCCACAAAGGCGATGTCATATCGATCATCGGCTCGTCCGGTTCCGGCAAGAGTACCTTCCTGCGCTGCATCAACTTTCTCGAAACGCCGGATCGCGGCCGGGTCATCGTCAATGGCGAGGAGATCGCCATGAAGATTGGCAGGGACGGCAAGGCTGTGCCGAAAAGCTGGCGGCAAGTGGAAAAGCTGCGGACAGGGCTTGGCATGGTGTTCCAGAATTTCAATCTCTGGGCCCACCGCACCGTTCTGGAAAATGTCATCGAAGCGCCTGTTCACGTTCTCGGCGTCAAGCGGCAGGAGGCGGTGGAAAAGGCCGAAGCCCTGCTGAACAAAGTTGGCCTTTACAACAAGAAAAATGCCTATCCGGCGTTCCTCTCCGGCGGGCAGCAGCAGCGCGCCGCGATTGCGCGCGCGCTCTGCGTGGAGCCGGCGGTGATGCTGTTCGACGAACCCACCTCGGCGCTCGATCCGGAACTTGTGGGCGAGGTGCTGAAGGTCATCCGCGATCTGGCCGAGGAAGGCCGCACAATGTTGCTCGTTACTCACGAGATGCGCTTTGCGCGCGATGTTTCCACCGAGGTGATGTTTCTGCATCAGGGCCGTGTGGAGGAAGCGGGGCCACCGGCGCAGGTGTTCGGCAATCCGGTAAGCGCCCGTTGCAGGGAATTTACCGGCGCGCTGGCGTGATGGCCGTTTCGCTTCGCCGTTTGTTTTAACAGGAGAGACTTTAAATGAAATTCTTCGCCACGCTGCTTGCCGGAACGGCATTTGCGGTTTCCGCCTTCACCGCCAGCGCCGATGTCCGCTTCGGCATCATGAACGAATCCTACCCACCCTTCTTCGCCAAGGATGCCAGCGGCAAGTGGCAGGGCTGGGAAATCGATCTCATGGACGCCGTCTGCGCGGAAATGAAAGAAAAATGCTCGATCGTCGAGCTTTCTTGGGATGGCCTCATCCCGGCTCTGCAGACGAAGAAGTTCGATGTTATCTGGTCGTCCATGTCCAACACGGAAGAACGCGAGAAGGTCATCGATTTCACCAACAAATATTACAACACGCCGAGCAAGCTGATCGGCGCCAAGGATGGCAAGCCGGGTGCGGCGCCGGAAGACGTCAAGGGCAAGACCATCGGTATTCAGGTCGCGACCATCCAGTCCGAATATTACAAGAAATATTTCGCTGCTGTCGCAGACGAAAAGACCTATCAGACGCTGGACGAGGCGTTTCAGGATCTCGCAGCCGGCCGTATCGACTACGTGTTCGGCGACTCGCTCGTTCTCGATGCCTTCGTGAAGAGCGATGCCGGCAAGGATTGCTGCGCCGACATGGGCAACGTTGCGGATGACAAGGAAATCCTCGGCCTTGGCGTTTCCGGCGGCCTGCGCAAGGACGACATCGAACTCAAGAACAAGCTGAACGCTGCTCTCGCCGCCGTTCGCGCCAGCGGGAAGTATGACGAGATCACCAGGAAATACTTCAGCTTCGATATCTACGGTAAGTAATTTCTCCTGACCGGTCACATAAATGGCAAGCCTTGAAACCACGCTGCAACTGCTGTCACCCTATCCTCCGGGATGGGGCGGCACCCTTTTGAAGGGTGCGGCGTCGACGCTTGCCATTTCCGCCGGTGCCTATCTGATCGGCATCGTCATCGGGCTTGCCGGTGCACTTGGCAAGCTCTCCGGCAACAGGCCGCTTGGCCTTCTGCTCAATCTCTACACGACGGCAATCCGCGCCGTTCCCGAACTGATCCTCATCGTCGGGCTTTATTACGCCGGTACTGATGGCCTGAACCGGCTGCTACAACTGGCAGGCCTGCCGCCTTTGGAAGTCAACGGTTTCGTTGCCGCTGTTGCGGTTCTGGGTTTCGTGCAGGGTGCCTATATGACTGAGGTGCTGCGCGGTGCGATCCTTGCCATTCCGAACGGGCAAATCGAGGCGGCCCGCGCCTTCGGCATGTCGCCGGCCTTGCGTTTCCGCCGTGTGGTCTTGCCTGCACTGTTGCCGAACGCCCTGCCGGGCCTTGCCAATCTCTGGCTTGCGGTAACGAAGGATAGCGCGCTGGTGGCGGTTGTCGGTTATCAGGAACTGGCGCTTGCGACACGGCTGGCGGGGGCCAGCACCAAGCAATATTTCCTGTTCTTTCTTGCCGCAGCCCTGCTTTACCTTGCCATTACGCTGGTTTCCAACCTCGTCTTTTCGCTGCTGGAGCGCCGTGTGCGGCGCGGCCAGCCGGCGTTGGCATAAAGGGGAAGCGGCATGGATTTTTCATGGATCGCCAAATATTGGCCGCTGCTTTTGTCCGGTGCCTGGCAAACGCTGGCGCTGCTCGTCATCTCCGTCAGCATTGGTTTTCTTCTCGCTATCGGGCTTGCCTTCGCGCAGGTCAGCGGCGGGCGGGTGACAAAAATTCTGGCGCGCGCCTATTGCACCTTCTTTCGCGGCACACCGCTTCTGATCCAGCTCTGGTTGCTCTATTATGGCGTCGGCTCGTTTCTGCCGATGATCCCCGGCTTACGTCAGAGTTTCATGTGGCCGGTGCTGCGCGAGGGCTTCTTTTTCGCCGCCGTCAGCTTCACACTGAATTACGCGGCCTATGAGGCCGAGGTTCTGCGCGGCGCGTTGCTGGCTGTGCCAAAGGGTGAGCTGGAGGCCGGCCGGGCTTTCGGCATGGGCCGTTTCACCCTTATTCGCCGCATCTGGCTGCCGCGCGCCATCCGCATCGCGCTGCCGACAATTGCGGGCGAGGTGGTGATGCAGCTCAAAGCCACGCCGCTTGCCTTTACCGTGACGGTGATGGACCTCTATGCCGTGGCCTACAAGGTGCGGCAGGACACGCTGCTCGTCTATGAGCCGCTGATCGTCGTCACCGTCTTCTATCTCATTCTCACCGCCATAATTGCCCGCTGTTTCGGTCTCATCGAACAGCAGGTGCCGGTCCGGCGGTAAACCGTTCAAGGAGCATGAACATGGGCACTATCCGTATTCTCGACGGCGGCATGAGCCGCGAATTGCAGCGGCTCGGCGCCGAGCTGAAACAACCGGAATGGTCGGCGCTGGCGCTCATCAATTCACCTGATATCGTGCGGCAGGTGCATCAGGAATTCATCGAGGCCGGTGCCGATGTCGTCACCACCAATTCCTATGCGCTGGTGCCGTTCCATATCGGCGAGGAGCGTTTCCAGAAGGATGGCGCATCGCTGATCGCCCTTTCCGGCAGGCTGGCACGCGAGGCTGCGGACGCCTCCGGCCGCGACGTGCTGGTGGCCGGTTCGCTGCCGCCGATCTTCGGCTCCTATGAGCCGCAGAATTTCGATGCAACGCGGGTACAGGACTATCTGAAGGTGCTGGTCGACAATCTCGCTCCTTCTTTAGATGTCTGGCTGGGTGAGACGCTGAGCCTGATCGCCGAAGGCGAAGCGGTGCGGGAAGCCGTGGCCGCAACCGGCAAACCGTTCTGGATTTCCTTCACGTTGAACGACGATGCGGCCGCGACAGGCGGCGGCGAGCCTGCGCTGCGCTCTGGTGAAACGGTAAAGGCGGCTGCCGAATGGGCCGCGCAATCTGGCGCTGCCGCCCTTCTGTTCAATTGCAGCAAGCCGGAAATCATGAAAGCCGCCGTGGAAACGGCATCCGCCGTCTTTGCGGAAAAGGGCGTTTCGCTTGAGATCGGCGTTTATGCCAATGCCTTCGAAGGTGAACAGGGCGATTCCGCCGCCAATGAAGGTCTGCACGGCACGCGCACCGACCTGACCGACGATGTCTATTCGCGGTTCGCCTGCTCCTGGGCTGATGCCGGCGCAACCATGATCGGCGGCTGCTGCGGCATTGGCGCTGCCCATATCCACACGGTTGCAACGGCATTGCGGCGCGCGGCCGCCTGAAGTCTTCGACAGGCTCCCAGCGACATTGAGTTGAAAGCGGCAGGCTCAACGCCTGCCGCTTTTTTTCGTTGCGGCCATTGACCTCAACTATAGTTGAGGAATTATCAGGGAGTGGAACATTACTGAAGGACGTTCCATGAGCGATAATACACTCTCCATCCGGATCATTTTTGGCAGTGCCCGCAATCCGCGGTTCTGCGATGTCATCGGCAAATGGCTGCAGGACCGGCTGGGCGCATTGCCGGGGATCGAGTTTGCGGTGCTCGACCCGCGCGAACTTGATCTGCCGCAGGGCCACACGCCCGACCGCGCCTCCGTGCGGCAACTTCGTGAAAGCCTTGATGCCGCCGATGCCTTCATCGTCGTCACACCGGAATATAATCGCAGCTACCCCGGCGCGCTGAAGGTCCTGATCGATTCCGCCTATGACGAATGGGGCGCCAAGCCGGTGGCCTTCGTTTCCTATGGCGGGATTTCCGGCGGCCTGCGCGCTGTCGAGCAGCTTCGCCCCGTGTTTGCGGAACTGCATGCCACGACGATCCGCGATGTCGTCAGCTTTGCAAATCCCTGGGACCGTGTCGATGCCGCCGGGCAGTTCGACCCCGGAGCGCCAGCGGCAAGCGCGCTGGAAACGATGATGGGCAAGCTGGGCTGGTGGGCGCATGCGTTGAATAAGGCGCGTTCCGCAACACCCTACAAAGGGGCTTGAGAATGACTGACAATTCCCCGTCGCTGAAACTCACGCTTCTGTTCGTCGCCACACTCACCATCATGGCCGGAACCACGGTTGCGCCCTCGCTGCCCGCCATCGAACAGAGCTTCCTGTCGACGCCGAATGTCGAGATCATGAGCCGCATGGTGCTGACGTTACCATCGGTTTTCGTGGCTCTTTGCGCGCCGGTCGCCGGCGTGCTGGCGGATCGGTTCGGCCGCAAGCGGCTGCTGCTCGGCGCGATCCTGCTTTACAGCCTTTCCGGCATGTCCGGGC
This sequence comes from Agrobacterium sp. 10MFCol1.1, assembly GCF_000381165.1. Classification (NCBI taxonomy): domain Bacteria; kingdom Pseudomonadati; phylum Pseudomonadota; class Alphaproteobacteria; order Hyphomicrobiales; family Rhizobiaceae; genus Agrobacterium; species Agrobacterium sp. 10MFCol1.1. The sequence goes on from NZ_KB906074.1 coordinate 213,839, forward strand.
TTTTTGCCGATAGTCTTGCGGGCCTGCTCGTTGGCCGGGCCTTTCTGGGGTTTGCGATCGGCGGCATCATGACGATCGGCACGGCGCTGGTGGGCGATTATTTCGAAGGCCCGGCGCGGGAGCGTTATCTCGGCCTGCAACAGGCCTTCACCCAGCTTGGCGGTGTCGTTTTCGTGGTGGCGGGAGGCTTGCTGGCGGATGTTCACTGGCGCGCGCCCTTCGCGGTCTATGCCGTGGCGCTGCTCATTCTGCCGGCGGCACTGTTGTTTTTGCGGGAGCCGGCAAGAAACAATAGCCACGTTAAAAACGGCGGCGAACAGGCTTTTGCGGTCAACTGGTTTCTGGTGGCCGTGCTGGCACTGGCGGTATTTCTCGTCAACGCCCTGTTTTACACCATCCCCTCGCAATTGCCGTTTTTCCTGCGGGAGCTTGGGCTGTTTTCCGGCAGCGTTGCCGGATACGCCATCGGCATCTTCAATCTGGCGGGCGCGCTGATGGCACTCAACTTCGGTCGGTTGGGGGCGCGGATTGGCGTGACCGTTATTCTGGCGGTCGGGCTGGTGTTGATGGCAACGGGTTTTGCGCTGCTTGCCGCGGCAGACGGGTTGGTTTCCATGCTTTCGGCGCTTGCGGTGGTGGGCCTTGGCCTCGGTGCTGTGATGCCGGCTATCATGTCCTCGACGATCATGCTTGCGCCGCTGCGGTTGCGCGGGCGTATTGCCGGCGTCGTTACGGCATCGATGTTTCTCGGGCATTTCATATCGCCGCTGGCAAGCCAGCCTTGGATCGCCCGGTTCGGTTTTGCCGTGACCTATCGCGATATTTCCACGGCGTTCACCGTCATGGCCGGTCTTGCCGTCATGGCTTCCATCATTCAGCGATGGGCGGCGGTGCGAAAGCCACGGTCTTTTGCCCGGGGTGGATGACACGCTCTCTTTGACGTTGTCACTGATCGATGGGGACGGGGGCAACAGCCCTCGTCAATGTTTTGCCGACTGACATTTCCTGTAGCCGGCATGAATATTGTAAGAAAACCAACGAAGCGCGGCTGTGAGACGATCAGCCGTTTTCCGTTCTTTTCCCTCGAAATGTGGCCCGGCGTTTCCGCTTGCTGGCGGACGTGTCATGACGCCCGCAGAATGGTGACCTCTGTGCATTTGCGCGTTAAATGCGTAAAATGGCGCACCCGACAGGATTCGAACCTGTGACCTTTGGAATCGGAATCCAACACTCTATCCAGCTGAGCTACGGGTGCAGCGGTCACGCTTGAATCGCGTGCAGCGGTTGGTTCATACCCCAGCTTTCTTTCCGCATCAATGTCTAAAAATCAAAGATTTACGAAATGGGGCCTGTTTTCCGGTGTGGGGGAGAGCGTGGGTTGCTGTGAGGGCTGCTGTCTGAATGTTTGCGATAGCAGGGCGGTATGTTGTTTGCGGTATTGCGTTTCTTCCTGATAAGACGTTTCCCTTTTAAGTAGTATTTTACGTCTGCATCCAGCGGCTGTCCTGGCACTTTTGTACACAGGCGGGTTGATTGTCGTATTGCCTTTCAAACTAGGCGGGGGAGATGGTTTTTGACCCTAAAAATCGGCGGGTAAATAATCATACTTTTCTTTTGCGCCCGATGGTGATTACGAGACAGGGGTTGTCGCAATGGGTATTAACTGTCAAATTATTATACAATATTAGTATCATCTACATTTATTTGGGATACAGTTTAGTCCTGTTGTCGGTTATCATTCCGGCAGGGTTAAGGAACGAATCAGGCGGGGGATCGGATGGCTTTGCAATTGGCACATAGCAACGGGCCACGGGCGGAAAAGGCCGAAAGCGGCGGCACGCAGGCGGAACATTTAAACTCTATCGACTATGGATTGTTGACGACCGCGATCGGTTATCATTTGAGGCACTCGCAACTTGCCGTGGCAAACGGCTTTTCCGACGTGCTGGCGGAGATGGGATTGCGGCCGGCCGATTTTTCCGTTCTCGTCATCGTCGGCGGCAATCCGGGCCTCAAGCAGAGCGATGTGGCCGAGGCACTTGGCATACAGCGTGCCAATTTCGTCGCGATCGTCGATAGCATGGAAAGCAAGGGATTGCTTGTCCGCCGCAGGTCGGAAGAGGACAGGCGCGTTCATTTCCTCGACATGACGGATGAGGGCAGCAGCCTTCTTGAGCGCCTTTCCGATGCATGGCGTGACCGCGAGGAAAAGCTGATCGACCGGATCGGCGGCAGAAAAGCCCGTGACCAGCTGCTGGCCCTGCTTGGACGCCTGCGGGACTGAGCGGTAGCGGTATCGGTCAAGCCGGTCGGCAATCCCCCTGCCTCTCCCTTTCACGAGGGTCTGATTGGTAGCGGGTCGATTTGCGTTGCAATTTTCCTGCGAAACGGCCAAGACGCCTTGGACGTGCGTACGCCTTTGGCGCTCGTCATGCCGCAACTGCGCAATGTTCTGGAAAGGCCCGAAACGGGAACGCCATGCTGATTATCGATACGAGCCATCCGCTTTATCGCCGCTTGTGGGTCAGATTGCTCATCGTCGGCTTTTGCGCCGCCTGGTCCGTCATCGAATTCGTCAATCGCGAATTTTTCTGGGGAACGGTTGTCGGCGGCGTGGCGGTCTATGCGGCCTATGAGTTGTTGCTGAAGTTCAAGCCCGCCAGCGAGGAGAACGCTGGAGGCAAGGCTGACGCGGCCAGGGACGATTCAGACGAGCCAGTGGAAAGCGCACCCACGGATAGAAACGACGCCGGCTGAGGCGAGCTTTCCGGGCGTAAAACCGCTACCTGCCTCTACTGGAAATGTTCACGGGTTCGCAGCATCCGGATCGCCTGGTCAATCAGGAGATTTGCCGCTGTCATGCGCAGCGTCGCATTGTGCCGGAATTCCGGTCTCACTCCGTCGGGATGATTGAGCCTTGCGAAGGCGCGGCGCTTTTCCGCAAGCGTTGCGGCGGTGTCGGTTTCATGGATGGCCAGTTCTGCTGAAACATCCGCGAGCGAGGTCTTTTCGAGATGGGCCGGCATGGGTTCGGGTTGGGGTTCCGGCTGGGGCTCGGCAAGCGCAACGGGCTCCGGCAGAAAGGCCAGATAGGCGTCGAGACTGGCGTTTCCCGGTTGCGGTGCATCCGGATAGGTATCCACGACGAAGCCAGAGCTGAAACCCACAATACGATGACCGGCGGGCGGCGTCGGCTCCGCGCTTTCGTCTTCTTTTTCCTGTCTCAGTCTTTCAACGACCGACTCGAAGACGGATTGTCCGAAAAGCATGCGGCTATTCCCTGGGCAAGTCCCGATAAATCCGGCCTCTATATACAATGAAGTTGGCGTCTGGCTTGCCTTCCTCAAAAGCCCGTCAGTTTGCGGCTTTCATCCAGAACCAGATCGTAGAGAAGCCGGGCGCTGGGCGGCAAAACGCGGCCTTTGGTGGTGATGATGCTGTATGGCTTGACGACAAGCTCGAAATCCGTCGGCAGGATGCGGGTGCGGCCGATATCGGCCTGCTGACCGGCCACGAACTCGGCCATGTCCTGCGCGATTGGCGCAATTGCATCCGTGTTGCAGATAAGGGCAAGCGTCAGCACCACGGATGGCGTGTTGATGACGTTGCGCGGCATGGCGACGCCGTGAGTGAGGAACACGTCTTCCATCGTTCTGCGCAAAAGCGCGCCGGGCGGCTGGAAGACCCAGTCGTAACCGGACAGATCCTGCAATGTCACGGGCTCGCCGTGGAGCAGGGGGTGGCCCTCGCGAACCACCAGGCAGGCGCGCTCGATGCCAATTTCATGGATGGAGAACAGGCCGGGGTCGAAATCATCGGGGATGCGGCCGATGATGAAATCGTGACGTGCGGCCAGAAGTTCCCGCGCCAGCACGTTGCTACTTTCCACCTGCACGTTGATCTCGATACCGGGATAGGTGTCCATCGCCCGTCTTATGGCGGGCACGACCAGGCTGATTGCCGGCGCGGTGACGGCGCCGATATAAACCGATCCGCCGCTGCCGGATTTCATCTGGTTGAGTTCGCGGCTCGCCTCACGCAGCTCCAGCAATATGGTGCGGGCGCGCCGCGCCAGCGCCTCGCCGAACTTGGTCAGCACCACACCACGCGACGCTCTCTGACAGAGCGGGCTTTTGACGATTGCTTCCATTTCCGAGAGCATGCGCGATGCCGCCGGCTGCGTCATGTTCATGGCGGCGGCGGCAGCGCTGACCTGCCCGTGCTCCTCGATCATGACCAGCATGCGCAGGTGGCTCATCTTCAAGCCGGCGCGCAGCAAAGGGTTGTCTTCGAAGACGAAGAGCGCATCCGCTGTTTGCGTCTGCTCATACACTTTTTGGTTGCTCATTCGCCGGTTTATACCCCTCAATGGTTATTGTATCGATTTAATATATCATAATTGATATACGTAAACTGATTTATTCTATTTGACAGTTATATGGATTCAGAACAATTTGCGGAATGCCGGGGAGGAGCGGCATCTGTTCCATTTCGCAGTTGCGAGATCGGAACGGGCGCAATGCGGCTTCTTCCTCTGATGGCATGAATTTTATGGTGCAACGCAACAAGCGGGTACCAAAGAGGGTTCAAGGGAGAGAGTTAATGAAGTCCATTATTTCGCTGATGGCGGCTTGTGCCATCGGTGCTGCTTCCTTTGCAGCGCCGGCTTTCGCGCAGGACAAGGGTTCTGTCGGTATCGCCATGCCGACAAAGTCTTCCGCGCGCTGGATCGATGACGGCAACAATATCGTCAAGCAGCTGCAGGAAGCCGGTTACACGACCGATCTGCAATACGCCGACGACGATATTCCGAATCAGCTTTCCCAGATCGAAAACATGGTCACCAAGGGCGTTAAGGTCCTCGTGATTGCTTCGATCGACGGCACGACCCTGTCGGACGTTCTGAAGCAGGCTGGTCAGCAGGGCATCAAGGTCATCGCTTATGACCGTCTCATCCGCAACAGCGGCGACGTCAGCTACTACGCCACTTTCGACAACTTCCAGGTTGGCGTTCTGCAGGCAACTTCGATCGTCGACAAGCTTGGCCTGAAGGACGGCAAGGGTCCGTTTAACATCGAGCTGTTCGGCGGTTCTCCTGACGACAACAACGCCTTCTTCTTCTACGATGGCGCGATGTCGGTTCTGAAGCCTTACATCGACAGCGGCAAGCTGGTCGTAAAGTCGGGCCAGATGGGCATGGACAAGGTCGGTACGCTGCGTTGGGATCCGGCAACGGCCCAGGCTCGCATGGATAACCTCCTGTCGGCTTATTACACGGACGCAAAGGTTGACGCTGTTCTGTCGCCCTATGACGGTCTGTCCATCGGCATCATCTCCTCGCTGAAGGGCGTTGGTTATGGCACGAAGGACCAGCCGCTGCCGGTCGTTTCCGGTCAGGACGCTGAAGTTCCGTCGGTCAAGTCGATCATTGCTGGCGAACAGTATTCGACCATCTTCAAGGACACTCGCGAACTCGCGAAGGTTACTGTTGGCATGGTCAACGCCGTTCTGCAGGGCAAAGAGCCTGAGGTGAACGACACCAAGACCTATGAAAATGGCGTCAAGGTTGTTCCGTCCTACCTGCTCAAGCCGGTTGCCGTGACCAAAGACAACTACAAGCAGGTTCTCGTCGACGGTGGTTACTACACCGCAGATCAGCTGAAATAAGCCTGCAACACATGCGGGGATGGCTTGGCGCCGTCCCCGTTTTTCCATAAAAATAAAAACGCCTGAATTAATCGGGCGCTGGATTGCGATATGGCCAATACCATTCTCGAAATGCGGAACATCACCAAGACGTTTCCGGGCGTAAAAGCGCTTGAGAACGTCAACCTTAAGGTAAAGGAAGGTGAGATCCACGCGCTCGTTGGCGAGAACGGCGCTGGAAAGTCGACCTTGATGAAGGTCCTTTCCGGTGTTTATCCCGCTGGCACCTATGAGGGCGAGATCCACTATGAAGGTGCTGTGCGAAATTTTCGCGCCATCAACGACAGCGAAGATATTGGTATCATCATCATTCACCAGGAGCTCGCGCTTGTGCCGCTCCTGTCGATTGCCGAAAATATTTTCCTTGGCAACGAGGTCGCTTCGGGCGGCGTGATCAACTGGCAGCAGACCTTCAACCGTACCCGCGAACTTCTGAAGAAGGTGGGCCTGAAGGAATCGCCGGAGACGCTAATTACGGATATCGGCGTCGGCAAGCAGCAGCTGGTCGAAATCGCCAAGGCGTTGTCGAAGAGCGTGAAGCTTCTCATCCTTGATGAGCCGACCGCCTCGCTCAACGAGAGCGATTCCGAGGCTCTGCTCAACCTTTTGATCGAGTTCCGCAAGCAGGGCATGACGTCGATCATCATCACCCACAAGCTCAACGAAGTGCGCAAGGTGGCCGACCAGATCACCGTGCTGCGCGACGGCATGACGGTGAAGACGCTCGACTGTCATCAGGAAGAAATCAGCGAGGACGTCATCATTCGCAACATGGTGGGACGCGATCTAGAAGATCGTTATCCGCCGCGCGACGTGCCGATCGGCGAGACCATTCTCGAAGTGAAGAACTGGAACGCCTATCACCAGCAGCACCGCGACCGGAAGGTCCTGCACGACATCAACGTCACCGTGCGAAAGGGCGAAGTCGTCGGCATTGCCGGGCTGATGGGGGCAGGGCGCACGGAATTCGCCATGAGCGTGTTCGGCAAGTCCTACGGCCACAAGATCACCGGCGACGTTCTGATCGACGGCAAGCCCGTGGATGTCAGCACCGTGCGCAAGGCAATCGATGCCGGCCTTGCCTATGTGACCGAAGACCGCAAACATCTCGGTCTGGTGCTCAACGACAACATTCTGCACAACACCACGCTTGCCAATCTGGCCGGCGTGTCGAAGGCCAGCGTCATCGACGACATCAAGGAAATGAAGGTGGCGAGCGATTTCCGCACACGCCTTCGCATCCGCTCTTCAGGCATCTTTCAGGAAACGGTCAATCTTTCGGGCGGCAACCAGCAGAAGGTCGTGCTTTCCAAGTGGCTCTTCTCCAATCCTGATGTCCTGATCCTCGACGAGCCGACACGCGGTATCGACGTTGGCGCGAAATACGAAATCTACACCATCATCAACCAGCTCGCTGCCGACGGCAAAGGCGTTCTGATGATCTCATCGGAAATGCCTGAATTGCTCGGCAATTGCGACCGCATCTACGTCATGAACGAAGGCCGCATCGTCGCTGAATTGCCGAAGGGAGAGGCGAGCCAGGAAAGCATCATGCGCGCTATCATGCGCTCAGGGGAGAAGAACTCATGAGTTCGGCAAACACCACAAACGAAGAAAGCAACGTCATCTCGGTCGGGTCGTATATTCGCTCCAATATCCGCGAATACGGCATGCTGATCGCGCTCGTCGCTATCATGGTTTTCTTCCAGTTCTATACCGGCGGCATTCTGTTCCGGCCCGTGAACCTGACCAACCTCATCCTGCAGAACTCGTTCATCGTCATCATGGCGCTTGGCATGCTGCTGGTCATCGTGGCCGGACATATCGACCTTTCGGTCGGTTCCATCGTCGCCTTCGTCGGCGCGATTGCGGCCATATTGACCGTGCAATGGGGCATGAACCCGTTTCTCGCGGCGCTGATTTGTCTTGTCATCGGCGGTATCATCGGTGCTGCCCAGGGTTACTGGATCGCCTATCATCGCATCCCGTCGTTCATCGTGACGCTGGCGGGCATGCTTGTGTTCCGCGGCCTCACGCTTTTTGTGCTCGGCGGCAAGAACATCGGCCCGTTCCCGACGGATTTCCAGATCATCAGCACCGGCTTCCTGCCTGATATCGGTGGCATCGAAGGTCTGAACACGACGTCGATGATCCTGACATTGGTGATTACGGTCGTGCTGTTCTATCTGGCGTGGCGCCGTCGCGTGGTGAACGTGAAGCACGGCATCGACGTGGAGCCGTTCGGTTTCTTCATTGTGCAGAACCTGCTCATCTCAGGCGCTATTCTGTTCCTTGGCTACCAGCTGTCCACCTATCGTGGCCTGCCGAACGTCCTGATCGTGATGCTGGTTCTGATTGCGCTTTACAGCTTCGTGACCCGCCGCACGACCATTGGCCGCCGCGTTTACGCCATGGGCGGCAACGAGAAGGCGACCAAGCTTTCCGGTATCAACACCGAACGCCTGAGCTTCCTAACCTTCGTCAACATGGGTGTACTGGCCGGTCTGGCCGGCATGATCATCGCGACACGCCTCAACTCGGCAACGCCGAAGGCAGGCGTTGGCTTCGAGCTTGATGTGATCGCGGCCTGCTTCATTGGCGGTGCTTCGGCCTCCGGCGGCGTTGGCAAGATCACCGGTGCTGTTATCGGTGCCTTCATCATGGGCGTCATGAACAACGGCATGTCGATCGTCGGCCTCGGCATCGACTTCCAGCAGATGGTCAAGGGCCTCGTGCTGCTCGCTGCCGTGTTCTTCGACGTCTACAACAAGAACAAGGGCTGATTGCCCAGCCAATATAGCAAGTCAAAAAAGTGGCCGGTTTCCGGCCACTTTCATAAGGTGAAGGCGCAACGCGCCGAAGAAGATAAGGCGCGTTGCGCCGCAGGAAGGAAATCCCGTGCTCATTTCACAGATCAAGGATGCCAGTGGCAAAATCACCGTCGCCGTTCGCGAAGAAGGTGGACAGGCGCACGCCGTCAACGGCGCTCAATCGGTTTACGCGCTCGCCATGGAAGCTGCCAATGGTGGCAAGAGCCTTGCCGATGTTGTGTCCGCCCATGGTCTCGGCGATGCCGTCGATCTTGAAACGGCTTACGCTGAAGGTCGCTTTCTGCCGCCGATCACCCATCCCGATCCGGCGCATCTGCATCTGACAGGCACGGGCCTGACCCATCTCGGCTCTGCTGCTACCCGCGACAGCATGCACAAAAAGACCACGGAAGCCGCCGAGGAAAGCCTGACGGATTCCATGAAGATGTTCCGCATGGGTCTGGAAAATGGCAAGCCGAAGGCTGGCGAAAAGGGCGTTCAACCCGAGTGGTTCTACAAGGGCAACGGCTATGTCGCAGCGGCACCCGGTGCTGCTCTCACCTCTCCGTCCTTTGCGCTTGACGGCGGCGAAGAGCCGGAAATGGCCGGCATCTACGTGATCTCCGACAAGGGCGAACCCGTGCGCATCGGCTTTGCCGTGTCGAACGAATTTTCCGACCACGTCACCGAGCGGATCAACTATCTCTACCTCGCCCATTCCAAGTTGCGCCCGGCAAGCTTCGGCCCGGAAATCCGCGTCGGCGTTGCGCCGTCGGATATTCGCGGCACCTCGCGCATCCGTCGTGGCGACAAGGTCATTTTCGAAAAGCCGTTTGTTTCGGGTGAGGACAACATGTCCCACACTTTCGCGAACCTCGAATATCACCACTTCAAATACGGCCTGTTCCGCGCACCTGGTGACGTCCATGTGCACATGTTCGGTACCGCGACGCTCTCTTTTGCGGAGGGCATCAAGCCGGAAGCGGGTGACGTGTTCGAGATCGAGGCCGCTGGTTTCGGCCTGCCGCTGAGGAACCCGCTTGCGGTTAATGCGGAAGAAGAAATCACGGTTCGGCAGATCTGATCTACCGGGGCTGCACGCTAAATGGTTGAGGGAGGGGGTCGCTCAGCGTCCCCCTCTCGACGTCATCCCCGGCTTGTCTTCAGGTGGGACACATCCGCCAAAGCGATAACGCCGCGGTTTTGCCAGTAATCGTCTTGTCTTAGGTGCGTAATGCTGCCGGAAGACGCGGGAAAGCTGACATAACCGACGCTGTCGATCGGCATTTTGATCCATGCCGCGATGACGAAGGTAAGAGCGAAGCCATGGGTAACGATGATCTGCGTGGGGCAAGGACGCGATATAATCGTGTCCACGGCGCGGTACACTCTTTCGGCCAACTCTCGTCTCGTTTCGCCATCAGCAATTCCGCCACGATGATCCATCCGGTCGTGATGGGGGGCCGGTATCTGACGGGCGTCGAGCCATTCCTGCGGCATACCACCCGCCGAACCGTAGCTGATTTCCCGCAGGCCATCCGTGGTTTCAAAAGGGGACTTGAGGTGTTCAGCAATGATTGCCGCAGTCTGGGAGGCCCGCAGAAGATCGGAACTGAAGATTTCGACTGATGCGTTGCCGATCAAGGCCACAAGTTTCTCGGCCGTCGCCTGCGCATCGGCTTTTCCCTTGGGTGTCAGTTCGGTATCATACCAGCCACCAACCTTGTTCTCGACATGATGGACGGACTGGGTGTGCGTGACGACAAAAATGTTCTTCATAGTGTTCTTCCGGGTATCTGGGGCTTACTCGAACCCCCACAGCCTGCCTTCGCCCACCTCCACGGAATTGCCGGCCGGGTCGCGGATGTAGACGGAATAGCTGTCATTCGGCCAGCGGTGATAGTGTTCGATGGGAATTCCAAGCTCCTCGAAGCGGGCTTTCCAGTCGTCCACTTCCGACTTGTCTTTTGCATAAAAACAGAAATGGCCTTGTCCGGTGGCGCCGTGGCGCGGGATCGGATTGTCGGGGGTGGCCGTGCGCGATTGTTGCGGATCGAAGACCAGCAGCATCTGCCGGCCACATTTGAAGAACACGAACTGGCCCGGTAGCCTGCGCACCACCTCCAGCCCGAAGACATCGCGATAAAAGGCCTCGGCGGCGTCGAGATCGTTGGCGTAGATCGCCGTTTCCATAAGGGCGGCTGGCGGTTTCATGGTTCCTCCCCGATGTCTGGCAACGGATATAGCGGACAGTCTATGTTTTCGTGCTGTAGGTCAGCACCGTCAGGTTGTGCTTGCCAACACCACGTTCCAGAACGGTCCAGCCGCAGTTCGTATAATAGGTTTCGAGACGGCGCTGGCAGCACAGGTAGCTGATGTCGTGACCAAGTTCGGCGGCCCGTTGGGTTGCGGCCTGCATCAGCGCCCGGGCGACACCTGAACGTCTGCTGTTTTCCTCCACCCAGAGTGCGGCAACCCATGGCAGATATTGTGGCCGCTCCTCCAGATCGCAATGGATAAGAAAGGCGGAGCCGACGTAACCCTTGTCGTCATGGGCGACGAAGCCGGTCGGCAGGGCATGGGGGTTCACCATGTCTTTCAGATGTTCAGCCACATCGCCGACCTGGAGGCCACTATCCTGCCACCATGCCGTCCAGACCCGTTCCGCAATGATGGGTCCATGGGACTGGCAGTCGCGATAGTCGGAAATACTGTACAAAAAGCCCTCTCCCTGATCGGTTGCTGCGGCGATTTAACCGGTCACGGCGGGCTTTCGCAACCCACAGGTTGTTGAAAGCGGATCAGGGTTTCGTTGCCGTCACATGCAGCCAGTCGGTTGGCAGCTTGTCGTAACCGCTGCCGTGTCGTGCTTCTATTTCCACCCCTGCCCAGGCGAAATGCCCGTACAGGTCCTCAAGCCAGGTTTTCGAAGGATAGTTGTAATAGCGGCCGAACGTGTCGCGGCCTTCCGCTTCTCCGGCCTTGAAGCTGGCGTAAAAAACGCCGCCCTGTTTCAGCGCCGTATGGATGCGGCGGATGATGCCGGAAAGGGCAGGGCGGGGAACATGCAACAGGCAGGCATTTGCCCACACGCCGTCATAAGTCTCCACGTCGCAGATATCTTCGAACAGCAATGTTGCGACGGGAATGCCGAGCCGCGTTTCGGCCGCCTTGGCGATTTCGGGTGTGCCGTCCGTCGGGCGCACATCGAAGCCTGCAGCGAGCATGAATTCACTGTCCTGCCCGCCACCGCACCCCAGTTCGAGGATGGTCGCGCCTTTGGGCAGGCGCGACAGGAATTTTTCCAGATGGGGAAGGTCCGCCGTTTGCCCTCTCGACGTATAGGACCCGGCATTATCCGTATAAAAGCCGATCGTTTCGTCGTCTCTGCCGGCCATTGTCTCAGCTTTGCGATTGGCTCTGCGATTGCTGCACGGTCACCGAAACGTTCAGCGTTTCGCCGGCCGGGCCGATCCGCATGCCCGATATCGGCGCGCAGTCGCGGTAGCAGAGGCCAAGGGCAATGCGTACGTAGCGATCGTCAGGGCAGATATTGTTGGCGGCGTCAAAGCCAACCCAGCCAAGCCCCTGCAGATGCACCTCGGCCCAGGCATGGGTTGCCGTCTGCTCCGCTACGTCTTCCATCATCAGATAACCGGAAACATAGCGGGCGGGCAGGCCCATCAGCCGGGCGGCGGAAATGAGGATATGGGCATGGTCCTGGCAGACGCCCTTGCCGGCTTCGAGTGCCAGTTCGGCGGTGGTTTCGGTGTCGGTCGAACCCGGCACATATTCCACCTTGCTGTTGATCTTCTCCATCAGGTCGTGCAGGCGCTCTAGCTCGCTGTTGCCGGTGCTGGCCTTCGCCAGTTCGCGCACGAGTTTGCCGGGCTTCGTCAGCGGCGTCTCGCGCAGGAAGAGCCATAGCGGCGCACTGCCGGTGTGGGGGCCGACCATGCCGGCCCTGTCTTCGGTTATGACGAGGCCACCAGCCACGACCTTGACCCTGCGTTGCGGGCCTTCGGTCTCGACCAATGCGACACGGTTGCCGAAATGGTCGTCATAGCTCACTTCGACGGTGGCGCCGTCGACCGATACATCCCAGTCCTCCACCGTCTGGCACGGGCCGGTCTGTGGCGTCAGGCGCAGTCGCTGCAATGCATAAGGCATCGGCTCGTCATAGACATATTCGGTCGTATGGGTGATTTTCAGACGCATAAGCTGTCCCCGTCCACGCGCTTACAGATAAAAGCGGTAGCCTTCCATGATTTCCTGCCCCAACTGCCCGTTCCGGTTGACAAATCTCTCCAGAAACTCGTGCAGGCCTTCATCCATGACGCGATCGATCGTCGTCTTGCGCAGACTGTCGCGAATGCTTTCCGCCGTTTCATGCGCCTTGTGCTTTTCACCGTAATCCTCAGCTATGTAATTGAGGTTGCTGGTGATCTTCTCATAGCAATAGGCGAGCGAGCGCGGCATGCGGCCGTTGAGAATGAGGAAGTCGGCGATGTTGGCGGGCTTGTATTCCGCATCGTAGACCCAGCCATAGGAGCGGTGCGCCGAGACCGAGCGCAGGATGGATTCCCATTGGGCATTGTCGAGCGAGGAGCCGACATGCGCCACGGCCGGCAGCAGCACGTAATATTTTACGTCGAGAATGCGGGCGGTGTTGTCGGCGCGCTCGATGAAGGTGCCGATGCGGGAGAAATTATAGAGATCGTTGCGCAGCATCGAGCCGTGGAAGGCGCCGCGCACCAGACCGGCGCGATGCTTGATGACATCGATGGTCTGCGGCAGTTCGGCATGGCTGAGCTTGCGGCCGAGGATGTTCTTCAGCTCGATCCAGAATTCGTTGGTGGCTTCCCATGTCTCGCGCGTCAACGCGGTGCGCACCATGCGGGCATTGTTGCGGCCTGCCTCGATGCAGGACATGACGCTCGAAGGGTTTGCCTTGTCCCGCAGGAGATAATCGATCGCATTGGCCGCCGTCACCTTCTCGCGCGTTTCGAGAAAGGCTTCGTGCACGCCGGCACTCTGCAACACGCCGTCCCAGTCCTCATCGCCGCTGCCGCTGCGCGTCAGGGAAACGCGCAGGCCCGCATCGATAAGCCGGGCGATGTTTTCAGCGCGCTCAATATACCGGAACATCCAGTAGAGCCCGTTTGCCGTTCTGCCCAGCATGGCTTAGTCCTCCAGTACCCATGTATCCTTGGTGCCGCCGCCCTGGCTGGAATTGACCACCAGGGAGCCCTGCTTGAGGGCAACACGGGTCAGTCCGCCGGGAATGATCTTCACCTTGTCTGAAACCAGCACATAAGGACGCAGATCGACATGGCGCGGCGCGATGCCGTTTTTCACCATGATCGGCACGGTGGAAAGCGACAGCGTGGGCTGCGCGATGTAATTGGAGGGGCGGGCTTTCAGCTTTTCGGCGAAAAGCGCCCGTTCCTTTTTCGACGCGGTGGGACCGACCAGCATGCCGTAACCGCCCGAACCGTGAACTTCCTTGACGACCAGTTCGGCAAGGTTGTCGAGAACGTATTTCAGGCTGTCCGGCTCCGAACAGCGCCATGTCGGCACGTTTTCCAGAAGCGGTTTGCGGCCGGTGTAGAACTCGACGATCTCAGGCATGTAGGAATAGATTGCCTTGTCGTCGGAAATGCCGGTGCCCGGCGCATTGGCGATGGTGATGTTGCCGGCGCGGTAGACATCCATGATGCCGGGTACGCCGAGCGCCGAATCCGGCCGGAAGGTGAGCGGATCAAGGAAGTCGTCGTCGACGCGGCGGTAAAGCACGTCGATGGCCTCGTAGCCACGGGTAGTGCGCATCTTGACCTTGCCGTCCATGACGCGCAGGTCGGACCCTTCCACCAGCTCCACGCCCATCATGTCGGCCAGGAAGGAATGTTCGTAATAGGCGGAATTGTAGATGCCAGGGGTCAGCACCGCGACGCGCGGCTTGCCGGTGCAGCCTGGGGGTGCAAGCGAGGCGAGCGATTGGCGCAGCTGATAGGGATAATCCTCCACCCGCTGCACCCGGTTTTCATGGAAGAGTTCCGGGAACATCTGCATCATCGTTTCACGGTTTTCCAGCATGTAGCTGACACCTGAAGGCGTGCGTGCGTTGTCTTCCAGAACATAGAACTGGTCTTCGCCTGTGCGGACGATATCCGTGCCGACAATGTGGGTATAAACGCCGCCGGGTGGCGTGAAACCGATCATTTCCGGGAGGAATGCGACGTTCTTCTCAATAATTTCGCGTGGAATTCGCCCGGCGCGAATGATTTCCTGCTTGTGGTAGATATCGTCGAGGAAAGCGTTGAGAGCGAGAACGCGCTGTTCGATACCCTGGGCCAGTTTGCGCCACTCGCGCCCGGAAATGATGCGCGGAATGATATCGAAGGGGATCAGTTTTTCTGAACTGTCGGCGTGGCCGTAGACTGCGAAAGTAATACCGGTTTTTCGAAAGATGTTTTCCGCGTCTTTAGACTTCTGGATCAGGTGTGCCCTGTCCTGCCGGCTGTACCACTCGTTATAGTTTTCATATGGGCTTCGCGGCGCGTTGTCCGCATTTATCATTTCGTCAAATGCCAACTTCGATGTCCCCTTTTTTGCCATATGAATACAACGACAAATGCAATGCAAGAACTATGCGGAGGCCTCCGTGAAGATTTTTTACCGCCCTAGAGTTTTAAAAAAGAAGCGTTTTTTCGCTTTCAGCCTATAAATGCGGCATTGGCAAATTGGTTGCAGGGCAAGGTGGGGTGGAACGGGGTGGTGGCACTGTGTGCGCCGTGGGCGAATGCACAAATTTTGTTCGTTCGCTTTCGGTTGATGGGTTTTGGGTGTGGCATCAGAAAATCTGAAAGATGCGATCACCAAAACACTTTTGACCTTTTGCGGGGATGGGGATACCGGCTAGCTTGGACGGCTGTGTTTCGCCAAGGGGTGCGCGCCGAGATCCGGCCGGGCAGTTCACCGGTTGCTTCAAGTCGTAAAAATGTCAATTCGCCGCATGCCTTATGTCCCGGGCCCATGTCCGGTTGCGGGGCATCACGCGGCACAGGGGAATTCCCATGTCGCTCGACCGTCTGGCTCCGGCCATCTTCGTCTTTCTCTGGTCGACCGGCTGGGTCACCGCGAAATATGCCGTTTATTATACTGGTCCGCTGACCTTCCTCTGTCTGCGTTACCTGTTGGCGGGTGCGATATTGTGGGCGATCTGCCGGTTTTCCTCCATTCAATGGCCTGAACGGCGCATCGATGTTGTCCGGGCAATCTTGTCCGGCGTGTTCCTGCACGGCCTTTACCTTGGCATGATCTGGTGGGCGATAGGGCAGGGCGTGCCGGCGGCGATCGGCGGCATTATTGCCGGTTTGCAGCCATTGATGACGGCGGTTGCCGCCCGTTACATGATCGGCGAAAAGATCTCTCCGGTGCAGCGTGCCGGCTTGCTTCTCGGCTTTGTCGGCATTGCCATCGCCGTGCTGCCGAAGGTCATGGCGTCAGGCGCGCTCGGCCTTTCTGTGCCGCTTTATGCCGTGGCGGTGAATGTGCTGGGCATGACGTCGGTGACCTATGGCACCCTTTACCAGAAGAAATACGTCCATGGCGGAAACATCATGGCGGTCGCCACGCTGCAATATGTCGGCGCCCTCATCGTCACCGTTCCCTTCGCGCTGTTGCTGGAGGATGGTCATGTGGACTGGAGCCTCGGGCTTGCCGCCACGCTCGTCTGGTCGGTAGGCGCGATCTCCATCGGTGCGGTGGCCCTGCTGCTCTATCTCATCCGGCGCGGGCAGGTCTCGCGCGCTGCCTCGCTGATCTATCTCGTGCCGCCGCTTGCCGCCGTCGAAGCGGCCCTGCTTTTCGGGGAAACGCTGACGCCTGCCATGATTGCCGGCACGGTCCTGGCGGTAACGGGTGTGTATCTGGCCAACCGCCGGCCCGCAGCGCCGGTTGAGGCACGTTAATTCCTACAACCTCATATTAGAGATTTGTTAACCATAAAATTATACCTCTCGTTAATCTAGAGATTTGGCGGGGGTTACATGTCTATTTCACGTCGTGGTGTTCTGTTCGGATTGCCGCTGTTGCTGGCCGGCTGCGCAAGTTCCGGCATCGGGCAGCAAAGGCTTAATTATGCGGCGAAGCCGGACGAGAAGTTTCCGCTTCCGGAAATGCATCTCGACAAGGTGAAGCCCGAGCTGCGCCGGCAGGAAGTGGCATACGATACCGCGCATCCGGCCGGAACGGTGATCGTGGATACGCCCGCGCGGCGTCTTTACTACGTACTGGGCGATGGACGGGCAATGCGTTACGGCGTCGGCGTCGGTCGCCAGGGGCTTGCGCTGAAGGGCGACGCCTATATCGGCCGGAAGTCGGAATGGCCTTCCTGGACGCCGACCGCAAACATGATGCGCCGTGATCCGCGCAATCTGAAATACGCCGGCGGCATGGAGGGGGGGCCTAACAACCCGCTCGGCGCACGGGCGCTCTACCTCTATCGCGGCGGCAACGACACCATGTTCCGTCTGCACGGCACCAACCAGCCGCAATCCATCGGCCACGCCATGTCAAGCGGCTGTATCCGGATGCTGAACCACGACATCATCGATCTTTACAGCCGCGTGCCGGTTGGCTCCAGGGTCGTGGTGTTGCAGGCCTGACGGAGAGGCGGATTTTTCCGCCTTTGCCACTCGAAAAAATGCCTGTATCCTTGGGTTGATTTTTTCCACATGAGCGCAGTTTTATGGTGGAAAATCAACCATGTGTAGAATGACTCCCTTTATGTATTTAAGGGAGTTCTGCTATATCGGAAATGTGATTTTCGGTGTTCGAGACGTGTATCCATAAAGGCATGATTGCGCTGTATCGAGCGTCGCACCACTTCAACGGGGACACATGAACATGGCAATTTTAGACAATCTCTCCCGCTACCGCCCGCAGGCACTCGGGGCGCTGCGCATCATGACGGCGCTGCTTTTCATTTCGCATGGAACGCAGAAGCTGTTCGGTTTCCCGGCATCACAGATGGACGGCTCCCTGCCGACGATGCTGCTGGTGGCGGCGCTTCTGGAAGCCGTTGGCGGCATTCTCGTGCTGGTCGGCCTTTTCACGCGTCCGGTTGCCTTCATCCTGTCTGGCCAGATGGCTGTTGCCTATTTCATTGCGCACGGGCCTAAGAGCTTCTTCCCCGCTCTCAATGGGGGCGACGCCGCGATCCTGTTCTGCTTCATCTTCCTTTATCTCGTGTTTGCCGGTCCGGGTGCTTTCTCGGTGGATGAACGCCGGGCCTGATCGGCCGCTGCAATCACCGGTCTGTCATTGAAGCCCCGCATGGCTGGTACCGTGCGGGGCTCCATGCTTTTGAAGCGGTGGAAACTTCGGCCGTCACCGAAGCATAGATGCTTGTTTTCGGGTTAGGAACGGTTCATCCTGAACGCAGTTGGAAAATTGATCCGTGACCAGTCAAAACCCTATCGCCCGCGAATTGCTGCTGCTTGCCCTGTTGTCCACTCTGTGGGCCGCATCCTACACTTTCATCAAGATCGGGGTGGAGACCATACCACCGCTGACCTTCATTGCCGCAAGAACCCTGATTGCCGGTCTGTTGCTGCTGGCGGTCATTCGCCTGCGCGGGCTGCGGTTGCCGCGGGATTTCGCCACATGGCGGCTCTTCTTCGTTCAGGCGTGCATCAACAGCGTATTGCCTTTCACGCTGATCGCGTGGGCGGAGCAGAGCATCGATGCCGGTCTCGCCGTCATCCTCAATGCGACGACGCCGATCTTCACCTTTCTTCTCACCGCGCTGATCATCCGGCATGAGCAGGTCAGCGGGCGCAAGCTGTTCGGCACTGTTGCGGGCATGACAGGTGTCTGTCTCATCATCGGTCTGGATGCGTTGAACGGGGCGGGTGAGGCGCTGTGGAGCCAGATTGCCGTGCTGACTGCGGCCTTTTCCTACGCCTGTGCCGCCATCTTCAGCAAAAACTTCAGGGGTCTCGATCCCGTCATGCCTGCCGCCGGCTCGCTGATCTGCGGCGCCGTGCTTCTGCTGCCGGTGAGCGTGATCGTTGACCGCCCCTGGACATTGTCGCCATCTCCGGCGTCGCTCACCGCACTTGTGTGCCTCAGCGTCTTTTCAACCGCGCTCGCCTTCATGGTCTATTTCCGGCTGATGCAGACGCTCGGTTCGGTCGGTACCACGTCGCAGGCGTATCTGCGGGTTCCGATCGGTGTCGCCATTGGCATGGTGTTTCTTGGAGAAGTGCCGACGCCTGCCATGTGGGTGGGTCTTGTCTGCGTGATTGCCGGGGTGCTGGCCATGACCCTGCCGTCGCGGCGCCGGTCTTTGGCGCAGGGCGGTTGAGAGCAAAAAGAAAACCCCGCAAGCCTGCGCTTGCGGGGTTTGAAGGTAGACACGCGATACCGAGGAATCGGCTCGCGCAGAGTTACTTAGCGGTTACGGCCGCGATTGCCGTTTCCGTTGCCGGAAGCGCGCTTTTCCTGACCGTTGCCGCCAGCAGGAGCGTGACGGTTGCCACCGCTGCCGCCGGGCTTGCGGGCAGGGCGGCGCTGCTTGCGAGGGCCGGCCGGGCGACCTGCGTCACCTTCCGCCGTCTTCACGCGCTTGAAGTCTGACGTGACTTCCAGATCGTTGTCCGCATCACGCGGGGCGTGGTGACGCGAGGGACGGGGCTCGCCATTGTGGCGTCCGCCTTCGCGGGGTCCACGCGGCTGGCCGCCATTGTTGTTGCGACCACGGTTGTTGTTGTTCGGGCGCGTCGGGCTGGCAAGACCGGCCGGACGTTCACCGGATGCAACCGGGATATCGATCTTCATCAGCTTTTCGATATCGTGCAGCAAACGCGTTTCGTCCGGTGCGCAGAACGCGATGGCAATGCCGTCGCGGCCGGCACGGGCGGTACGGCCGATGCGGTGGACATAGGCGTCGGGCACTTCCGGCAGGTCATAGTTGAAGACGTGCGTCACGGCCGGAATATCGATGCCGCGGGCAGCGACGTCGGTTGCGACCAGAACCTTGATCTCACCGTCCTTGAAGCCCTTCAGTGCCCGCTCGCGCTGGCCCTGGCTCTTGTTGCCGTGGATGGAGGCGACCTTGAAGCCGATATGTTCCAGATGCTTGTAGAGCTTTTCCGCGCCGTGCTTGGTGCGCAGGAAAACGATAGAGCGGCCATCCGGGTTTTCGTTGAGCGACTTCTTCAGAAGGTCGGTCTTGTCGTTCTTGCCGGCGACGAAATGCACGTACTGCTCGACCTTGTCGGCGGCCTTGCCCGGAGGTGTTACCTCGACTTTGATCGGGTCCGTCAGGAAGTTGCTGGCAAGCTCGGAAATCGCCTTCGGCATCGTTGCCGAAAACAGCAGGGTCTGGCGCTTGGCCGGAACCATCTTGGAAATCTTGCGCAGATCGTGAATGAAGCCCAGATCGAGCATCTGGTCGGCTTCATCAAGCACCAGATAGGTGACCTTGGAAAGCGAGATCGCGTTGCGGGCGATGAGGTCCAGCAGGCGGCCGGGTGTCGCCACCAGGACGTCCGTGCCTTTTTCGAGCTGAAGCTGCTGCTTGTTGATCGACGCGCCGCCGACAACCTGGTTGATGCGCAGCGGCGTCTTCTTCACGAAGGAGCGCAGGTTTTCGCCGATCTGGTTCACCAGTTCGCGGGTCGGTGCAAGGATGAGGGTGCGGGTGGTGCGGTTTGCCGGGCGGTCGGCTTGCTTCATCAGCATTTCGATGATGGGCAGGCCGAATGCTGCCGTCTTGCCCGTGCCGGTCTGTGCGAGGCCGATGAGATCACGGCCTTCAAGCAGCAGCGGAATGGCCTTTGCCTGAATGGGGGTGGGGGTTGTGTAGCCGAGCTGGGTAACGCTGGCCACAATCTTTTCAGAGAGGCCGAGTTCGCTAAAACTGGTCAATAGTAATGCCTTTCGGGGCGCCAAAAACCAATCGTCCGGAGCAGTTGCTGCTGTCCGGCGGTTTCGGCGTCAAGAACCCCGCGTGAATTGGGAACTTGTGGGTTGGAATAACTTTCTGCGCATCAGTGCGGCAAAACGCCGTCTTCTGTATTCGTTGCGCTTTTCCTTCATGCGGGCCAAGTCATCTTGGTCATGTGCTGCAGCTCACGCGGCTGCCGAAGGTGAAAGCTTGACCGGCATGTGGGCGTTTTATGGCGTAAAGTCAAGCAATAGTTTTGTAACGCTGCCGTCCCGCGGCGCATGGCTGCCATGCAGAAGGCAGGCTGGCGATTACCGGCGAGGCGCGGAGGCTTGCGAATAATTATGGTTAAAAAAGGGTAAAGCGACCATTCCGCACATAGCAAATAGCGGTTTTCTCACATAACGTTTTTGCAACGACGTCTGGAAATATTTGATTCGACAAGGATGGAACTGCACGGTGTGGAGTATCGCTTGACCCAAGGATGCGGGTTGCTGGAAAAAGCTTACGGGGCAATCGCCGCCCTGGATTTGCCCGCGTGCATCAAGGACAGCGAGCTTCGCTACCTCATGGTCAATGCAGCCTATGGCCGGGTCATGGGGCGTCCGCCCGCCGCGTTCACGGGCCACACCAGCCTTGCCCTTTCCGCCGATATTCGCGATGCCGAGCGCGAGGACAGGGAGCGCCGCTCGCTGGTCTTTGCCACGGACGAAGTGATTTCATGCCATGGTGCAGCGTCTTCAGGGCCTTACAAGCTGCGTTGCGAACGTTTCACCGGCGATGACGGCAGTCTGTTCCTGTTTGAGGTGTTCGAAGAAATGCCCTCTGTCGTGAAGGGTGTTTCGGACGGCGGCAGCGCCGACCTGCTGTTCGACAGCGGCGTTATCGACCTCATCGATGCCGGTATCGTAATTTATGACCGTGAAAACCGGCTCGTCTATTGCAATGCGCGTTTCGTGGAATTCTACAGTGATTTCAACCTCCAGCTAAAGCCCGGCACCCGGCTTGAGACGCTGATGGAGGCGGTCTATTTCTCGAGCGGCTACCGCGGCGTGAAATCGGACGATCCGGATTACCAGGCATGGCTGCAGAAGCAGTTGCGGGATTTTTCCCTACCCTATCTCGAAAGGGTGGAGCAGTTTGCCGATGGCCGGTGGGTGCGTATGGTCAACAAGCGGCTGGAAAACGGCATGCTGGTGGGGCTTCGCGTCGATGTGACGGAGTTCAAGGCGCATGAGACCCTGCTTAGCAAGCAGATCCGCGAGACCTGGCTGCTGCGCGCCGCGCTTGAGCAATTGCCCGTGGGCGTGTTCCTGCGGGATCAGGACAGGCGACTGACCTTTGCCAATGCGGCCTTTGAGAAATTCCGGGGCGGCAGCCTCGCCGACTATTTGGGCAAGACCGAATGCGAGATGTTTCCGCAGGAGGGCGCAGAGTTCCAGCGGGAAAACGAGCATATCCTGCAAACCGGAGAGGCGATTGAAAAGACGGGAACCATTCCGCTTTCGGATGGCGGCGCCGTTCCGGTCATAACCCGGCTCGGCCGGGTCACGACGCCCGATGACGAATATTATCTGGTGGGTTCAGTCACAGATGTCAGCCTGCTGAAGGAGCGGGAAAATGCGCTGATCGCGGCGCAGGCGCAGGCCGAAGCGCTGCATCGCCAGTTCGAAACGGTTCTTCATGCCCTGCCGGTTGGCGTACTACTCCTCAACGCGGATCTCGTCATCGAATATGTCAATCCGTGCTTCGACACGTTATGGGGCGAAATCGGCGGCGAGAAGTCGCTTGTCGGTAAAAGCTATCGCGAATTCATGGAGGCGAATTTCGAAAGCGGCCTTTATGACTATGGCGATATACCCTTCGAGGAGCTCTACAACCAGCGCGCAGAACGGCTGCTCAACGACAAGGTCTTCACGCCGCGCGAGGTGCGCAGCAAAAGCGGCAAGGTCACCGTCATTTCCAAGACCCGCCTCGACGGCGGAAAAATCCTCAGCACCTATGCCGATGTGACCGACGTGCGCATGCGCGACGCCGAGATCAGTGAGGCAAAGGCCGAACTTGAGCGTGTCGGCGAATATATGCAGGGCGCCACGCGCGCCATGGCGCAGGGGCTGGTGCTGGTCGAGCAGGGAACCATCATCATGTCCAACGAGGCTGTGGCGCGAATGTTCGATGTGCCGCCGCAGCTGCTGGAAAAGGGCTGCAACTGGTCGGGGTTCTTTGCCCATTGTGCCGGGCGCGGAGATTTTGGCACCAAAGAGGAGGCGGCCGCGACGCTGACCGCCTGGAGAGAGCACATAGCCGCCAACAGGCCGTTCTCCTGGCTGATCCATATTGCCGGAAAGACGTGGCTCAATCTGGAAGCGACCAACAGTTCCGGCAATTACTGGCTCATCATCGTCACCGACGTCACCGAGATGAAGATGCGCGAGGAGGAGTTGCAGCGGCTGCTTTCCCGCGCGGAAGCGGCAGATCGCGCCAAATCTGAATTCCTTGCCAATATGAGCCATGAAATCCGCACGCCGATGAATGGCGTGCTCGGCATGGCGGAACTTCTGGCCAAATCCAATCTGGATACACGCCAGAAAACCTTCACCGATATCATCGTCAAATCCGGCAATGCGCTCCTGACGATCATCAACGACATTCTCGACTTCTCCAAGATCGAGGCCGGGCAGATGAAGCTGCGCAGCGTGCCTTTCGATCCGGCGGAAGCGGTGGAGGATGTGGTTTCCCTCCTGTCCTCAGCGGCGCTGGAAAAGAACATAGAACTTGTCGTCCGGATCGATCCGTCGGTTTTCGGCAAGGTCATGGGGGACGCCGGGCGGTTCCGCCAGGTCGTCACCAATCTTGTTGGAAACGCCGTCAAGTTCACGGAAATGGGGCATGTACTGATCGAACTTTCGGCGCAGTCGGCAGAAGCGTCGGAGACCATTCTGTCGCTGCGCGTCGAAGATAGCGGCATTGGCATTCCCGCAGACAAGCTCGAAACCATCTTCGACAAATTCAGCCAGGTCGACGGCTCAGCGACACGGCGGCACGAGGGAACGGGATTGGGACTGGCGATCACGGTCGGTCTTGTCGGTCTTTTCGACGGTACGATCAATGTGGTGAGCGAAGTCGGCAAGGGATCGACCTTCGAGGTCAATATTCCGTTTCACGTTACGGAAAAGCGGCGCGACGCTCCGCTTCTTGCCATGGCGATCGAGGATATACGCGTACTCGTCATCGACGATAACGACGTCAATCGCCGCATATTGGCGGAGCAGTTGAAGACATGGGGAATCGACGGCCATGCTGTGCAGGACGGGCCATCAGGCATTGCCGTGCTGCAGGAGGCTGCATCCCTCGGTTTTGCCATCGACGCCATCATTCTCGATTATCACATGCCTGTTATGAACGGGCTGGATGTGGTCGAGCGGATCAGGGCGGATAGCCGTTTCGACGATATCGCCATCGTGTTCCTGACGTCTATGGATGTCGTGGGTGACGAGAGCCTTTTCACCGATCTCAGCGTGCAGGCGCATCTGATGAAGCCGGCGCGGGCGCGTCTGTTGCGTTCCACCCTGTTCGATGTGGTGCGGGATGTGCGGCAGAAGCGCGCCCGGCAGGATCCGCAGGGGCTGGCGTCAGGCGGCAGCGATGCGCCGGTGCAGCCAGACAATGGCCCCACGGACAAGAAGCGGCGGGTTGTGTCACCTCCGACGACGGTTCCAGACCGGCGCCGACCCTGCCTTGTCGATGTGCTGGTGGCCGAGGACAACGACGTCAATCAGATCGTCTTCACCCAGATATTGCAGCAGGCGGGTTTGCGGTTCCTGATCGTCGGCAATGGCAAGAAGGCCGTTCAGGCGTGGGAGGAGCACAATCCCGCCGTCATCCTTATGGATGTGTCGATGCCGGTGATGAACGGGCATCAGGCGACACTGGCAATCCGCGCCGCCGAACAGGCGGCTGCCGACGGCCGGCATGTTCCGATCATCGGCGTTACCGCGCATACACAGGACGCGGACCGCGAGCTCTGCATCGCAGCAGGCATGGATGATTATCTGTCGAAGCCCATCAGCCCCGAAATTCTCGAGGACAAGATCGCGCAATGGCTGGGAGACGCGATGCCACGTCGCGACGTGCCGACCGCCTGACAGTGAAGGCCGGTTGCTGCTGTGGGAGCCGTCTCAGCGGGATGGCTTGGTGCCGCACAGCATCTCACGCTTTCCGGCAAACCCTTTGCGGCGCTCCAGTTCAAAACCGGCGGCTATGAGGTTGCGGCGGACGAAGCCAGCGGCGGCATAGGTGGCGAATGTGCCCCCCGGTACCGTTTTGCCGAACAGCGTCTGCATGATTTCCAGCGACCACATGTCGGGATTGCGGGCAGGGGCGAAACCGTCCAGAAACCAGGCGTCGAAGCCTTCGCTTCTGCCGGAAATGCCGGTGAGCGCTTCGCCGCACACCACTGTCAGGCGCGTCTGGTCGTCCAGTTCGATATCGACCTCGCCTTTCGGGTCCGCCGGCCAGCGGGCGACCAGTGCCTTGCGTTCGGTATCAACTTCCGGCCAGCGGGAAAGCGCCCGGTCAATCTCGTCCGCCTTCATCGGGTAGAGTTCGAAGGACATGAAATGCAGCTTGGAGTGGCCGTTGCGCACCTCTTTCCATTGACGCCAGGTCTCGCAGAGATTGAGACCGGTGCCGAAGCCAAGTTCGCCGATGCGGAAGATGCTCTCTCGCTCAAGCCAGCGCTGCGGCAGGCCGTTTCCGGACAAAAAGACATGGCCGCATTCCAGCCTGCCATCCGTCTGGCAATAAAAATGATCGTCAAAGGCTAGCGAATAGGGCATATCCCCCTCACGCCAGTCGAGCGCGGCGGGCGGATTGTCGGCTGCCGAACCGATATCTGCGGTGTTTTCCTTGGAATGTGTCATGACTAATGCCGATAGTCCCGCTTTCGAATCTGGTCAATCACCAAGATTGCGGGCACCAAGATTGCCTGGCTCGGTGCCGCTCCTCATCGTCGGTGGCGGCATTATGGGGCTGTGGGCTGCCGTCAAGGCAGAGAGGATGGGCATAAACGCCCTGCTGCTGGAAGCGGGCCGTCTTGGAGATGGTGCAAGCGGCGGGCTGTTGGGCGCACTGATGCCGCATATGCCGGACCGCTGGTCGGACAAGAAGCAATTCCAGTTCGACGCTCTCGTTGCGCTGGAAAAACAGATCGCCGAGTTGGAAGCCGAGACCGGGCTTTCCGCCGGTTATCGGCGCTGCGGCCGGATCATTCCCCTGCCGAAACCACATTTGCGCAGCATTGCCGAACGGCACGAGCGGGATGCCGGGGAAAACTGGGTTTCAGACGGGCGCCGGTTCCACTGGCATGTCGGTGACAGCCCTTCCGTTGCCGGATGGGTGGACGATGCGGCGGGACAAGCGGGCTTCGTGCTGGATACGCTGGCTGCAAGGGTTTCTCCCCGGGCGATGATCGCCCTTCTGTCGGCTTTCCTCCGCAACGCCCGGCATGTGCGGGTGGCGGAACAGTGCCGCGTCGTCTCGCTCGATCCGGATAAAGGGCGGGCGGTGCTGTCGTCGGGCGACGAGGTCGCCTTTGATCATGTCATCGTCGCGAACGGCCATGGTTCCTTCGCGCTGATCCGCGATGCCATCGGTCTGGAACCCGGCATTGTGCTTGGACAGGCGGTGAAGGGGCAGGCCGCCCTTCTGGATGCTGCGGCCGATCCGGCCATGCCGGTCGTGTTTCTGAACGGTCTCTACATCGTGCCGCATGAGGATGGCACCGTCGCCATCGGCAGTACCAGCGAAGATTGTTTTTCCGATCCATTCAGCACCGACGAAAAGCTGGAAAAATTGCTCGCGGATGCATGCGCCGTGGTGCCGTCGCTTGGCCGTGCGCCGGTGATCGAACGCTGGGCCGGGTTGCGGCCGAAGGCGGTTGGACGGGACCCGATGGTGGGTACACTTTCCGAATATCCGCGGCTCGTGGCGTTATCGGGCGGCTTCAAGGTCAGCTTCGGCCTTGCCCACTATCTTGCCGATGCTGCGTTGCAGGCCGTATGTGGCCACACGCCGGACGTGCCTTCCGGTTTTCGCCTTCAAGAACACGTGAGTATTGCTGTCCGGACTTTAGAAACTTCTGATTAGTTTGGTCCACGTCGTTAATCTGTCACGCAAATCGCTTACTTGCTGGCCTGCAAAGAGCCCCGTTTGGCCGCATTTGCGGCGAGGTGATAGCGCATGCGATACGCCATCCATTTCACGCCTTCCCCCAACGACCCGCTGACGCAGGCGGCTGCCGCGTGGCTGGGACGCGATGCCTATTCAGGCCATGCGGTGGAGCCGCCGGGCATGATCGATCTCGGCATGCAGGAGATTTCCTACCATACCGCCCTGCCGCGCCGTTATGGTTTCCACGGCACCATAAAGGCCCCGTTCCGTCTTGCCGAAGGTCATTCCGAGGCCGCCTTGTTGCGCGACCTGATGTATTTTTCCGGCAGGCAGGACCCCTTCACGCTGCCACAACTTATAGTGGCGCGGCATGACAATGTCTTCAGCCTCGTTCCCGAGCGCCCCTGCGAAGTGCTGAATTTTTTCGCAGCCCGTGTGGTGCAGGAATTCGACCGCTACCGCGCGCCGCTCTCCGAGGCGGAAATCGAGCGGGCGGATCCCGACCGGCTTTCGGCTTCGCAGCTGACCAATCTGCATCGCTGGGGCAGCCCGCATGTGATGGACGAGTTCCGTTTTCAGATGTCGCTGACGGGCGGTGTCGAGCCTTCCAGCAGCCAGAGGATCGAGCGTGCCGTGCGCAAGGTTTTCGAGCCGCTGCTCACCCGGCCTCTGTCATTTTCCAGCCTTGCGCTTTTCATCGAGGATGAACCCGGTGCGCCTTTCCGGGTGCACTCGCTGCACCCCATGGGTCGTGTTTCCGCCCGAAAGATCGCCTGAGAAGCGCCCCGCAGAAATCGTACACAAAAAAGCATCGGAATGTCGGCAAAATTGCTCTCGACATTCCGAATGCGGATGCTACCGTCCGTGCATCGCATGTCTGAAGCGTGTCGTGTTTACCCGTGTCGGGCAGACACCTTCGGATGGTTGTTTTGCTCATGTCTTCCAGAAGCGGGTTCCGCTTCGGGAGAGGTGTTTTGGGTGGCTGAATGATTTCCGAGAATTACTCCCGCAATCTGGTGGGCTACGGCCGCAATAGTCCCGATCCGAAATGGCCGGGCGGCGCGCGCATCGCCGTGCAATTCGTCATCAATTACGAAGAGGGCGGCGAAAGCTGCATTCTCGACAACGACAAGGCGTCGGAATCGCTGCTGTCGGAAATCGTCGGCGCGCAGCCGTGGCCGGGCCAGCGCAACCTGAACATGGAATCGATCTACGAATATGGTTCACGCGCCGGTTTCTGGCGGCTGTGGCGCATGTTCACCGATCTCGGCGTCACCACAACTGTTTATGGCGTGACCGCTGCCATGGCGCGCAACCCGCAAGCCGTTGCGGCAATGAAGGAAGCGGGTTGGGAAATCGCCAGCCACGGTTATCGCTGGCTGGAATACAAGGATTTTTCCGAGGAGGAAGAGCGCAAGCATATTGCCGAAGCCGTGCGCCTGCATACGGAGCTGACGGGCGAGCGCCCCTTTGGCATGTATCAGGGCAAGCCTTCGGACAATACGTTGCGTCTCGTCATGGAAGAGGGCGGTTTTCTCTATTCGTCCGATTCCTATGCCGACGATCTGCCCTATTGGGTGAAGGGATTGCAGGATGAACCGTTCCTGATCATTCCCTACACGCTCGACACCAATGATATGCGTTTCGCCACGCCGCAGGGTTTCAATTCCGGCGACCAGTTCTTCGCCTATCTGAAAGACGCTTTCGACGTTCTTTATCAGGAAGGGCTTGAAGGCGCGCCGAAGATGATGAGCGTCGGCCTGCATTGCCGTCTCGTCGGCCGTCCCGGCCGCGCCGCAGCCCTTCGCCGTTTCATCGAATATGTGCTGGGCCATGAAAAGGTGTGGATCCCGCAGCGTATCGAGATCGCTCGTCACTGGCATGAAAACCACAAGCCGGGAGCGCTCTGATGCTGACGCGAGATGAATTTGTCAGCCGTTTCGGCGGTGTGTTCGAACATTCGCCTTTTATCGCCGAACGGGCCTATGATGTCGGAGGCGCAGGTCTGGAGTTAACAGCGAAGGCGGTTCATGGCGGATTATGCGCGCAGTTTCGTGCCGCCTCCGAAGCGGAACGGCTGGGTGTTTTGCGCGCGCATCCTGATCTTGCCGGCAAGCTCGCAATAGCAGGTGAGTTGACCGCCGATAGCCGCAATGAACAGGCGGGCGCAGGGCTTGACCGGCTTTCGCCCGAGGAGCATGCGCGCTTCACCGAGCTGAACTCCGCCTATACGCAAAAATTCGGCTTTCCATTCATCATTGCAGTCAAGGGGCTGAACAGGCACGATATTCTCTCCGCCTTCGAGACGCGTATCGGCAATGATGCGGCGACAGAATTTGCGACGGCGACGGCGCAGGTGGAAAAGATCGCCTGGCTGCGCCTTTCCTCGATGCTGCCCGAGGGTTGAATTGGCGAGCGGCGGTCGTTCCGCTATACTCGTGCTATCTGGAGACTGAGGCCATGAGACCCTCCGAGGTGCTGGAAAAGAACAGGGAAGCGATCCGCGAAGCAACGAAGCGCTTCAACGCGGCAAACCCGCGCGTGTTCGGTTCCGTCGCCCGTGGCGAAGACAGGCCGGACAGCGATCTGGATATTCTGGTGGATGCGTTGCCGGGGACCACTCTGTTCGATCTTGGCGGATTGCTGGAGGAACTGAAGACTATCCTCGGTGTCGAGGTTGACGTCGTCACCTCAGGCGGCCTGCACTCGGATATCCGGGCGCGTGTTCTGATGGAAGCCAAAGCAGTATGAGTACGGATCGGCTTCTGCTCTACCTGAAGGAGATGGACGTTGCCGCCTCCCGAATACGGGATTTCATTCAGGATATGGATGAGGCCACTTTTTCTTCCGATACGCGAACCCAGATGGCGGTGATGATGTGCCTTGCCCTGATTGGCGAGGCGGTCGCAAAACTGGACAAGTATTACCCCGCGTTTTTACAGCAGCACCCGGAAATCCCCTGGATTAAGATGAAGGGTATGCGCAATTTGATCGTGCATGATTATTTTCGGGCGGAACTCTCGGTCGTCTGGAAAACGATAACGCAGAGCATTCCGGATTTGCAGGCGCGTCTCTCACTCCTCCGAAACTGGCATGCCCAAGGTGAATGACATTTGACTGATTTTCTCGAGATCAAGCCTCTCACCAAAGAGGCGTTCGCATCCTTCGGTGATGTGATCGAAATTACACCCTCTTCCATGCGCCACATCAATGGCGGCCAGACCGAGCGGCATCATGCGCTTGCGGCACCCGAGGCAGCGGGCGAGGGTGCGCGCATCATCCTCAATATTTTCCGCGGACAGCCGCGTACCTTTCCCCATACTATCGAGATGATGGAGCGGCATCCGCTCGGCAGCCAGAGTTTCTCGCCGCTGTCCGGCAGGCCTTTCCTTGTCGTCGTTGCCGAGGACGAGGGCGGTAAGCCTGGTCGGCCGCAGGCTTTTCTGGCGGGCGGCGATCAGGGCGTGAACTACCGCCGCAACGTATGGCATTATCCGTTGATGCCGCTGCAGGCGATTTCGGATTTTCTGGTTGCCGATCGCGAGGGGCCGGGCAACAATCTGGAAGAGCATTTTTTCGATGCGCCCTACATGATCGCGGAGCCTAGCCTATGACCGGTTTGACCACCCACGTCCTCGATGCCGCCCATGGCACGCCCGCCGAAGGGCTGACGATCGAGCTTTACCGGCTCTCGGGTGATCGTCGCGAGAAGATTAAGACGGTTAAGACCAATAGCGATGGCCGCGTTGATGGCGGGCCGCTACTTGTGGGCGACAGTTTCAAGGCCGGGGAATACGAGCTGGTTTTCCATGCGGGCGATTATCTGCGTGGCAAGGGCGTCACCCTGGCGGAACCCGCCTTTCTCGACATCATCCCCATCCGTTTCGGCATTGCCGACGAGAGCGGCCATTACCATGTGCCGCTTCTGCTTTCGCCCTATAGTTACTCCACCTATCGAGGAAGCTGACCGCCATGATCTTTGCCGCCATTGCCGATATTCATGGAAACTGCGCCGCACTGGAGGCCGTGCTTGAGGATATCGCGAGGCTGGGCATCAAGGACATCGTCAATCTCGGCGATTGCTTCAGTGGTCCGCTGGAAGCGGGTTTTACCGGCGATGTGCTGGTTGGCAACTGGATACCCAGCGTTCTCGGCAATCATGATCGCGAATTGATCGAGCGCGCCCCGGAAGAGATGGGCAGCTGGGAGAGGCCGGCGCATGCGCAGCTGACCGCCGCGCATCTGGACTGGCTGCACACCCTGCCGTTCAGCATGGTGTTCAAGGACGTCGCCTATTGCTGCCACGGCTCGCCGCGCCGTGATCTGGAGTACTGGCTGGAGACGCTTTCGACGGAAGGGGTGCTGAAATTGCGACCGCTTTCCGAAATCGAGGCCATGGCTGATGGCATCACCCAGCCGCTGATGTTGTGCGGCCACACACATATCGCCCGCACCGTGCAGCTCTCCGATGGCCGCCTGATCGTCAATCCCGGCAGCGTCGGCTGCCCCGGCTGGAAGGATGACACGCCGTTTGACCATCATGTCGAGGTTGGTCATCCGCTTGCTAGCTACGCCGTGCTCGAAGAAACCGCACGCGGCTGGCAGGTCTATTTCCGGCAGATACGCTACGATAATCTTGCCATGGCCGAAATGGCGAAGGTCAACGGCATTCCGTATCTGGCCGATGCGTTGGAAAACGGTTGGCTCAAGCGGTAGAACTCACCCTTCGCTGTTCATGACAACGCAGGCATAAGACTGCGCCTTCAACTCCTTACAGGCGGAAACCGCCGAAGACTGGTCTTCAAAGCCGGTAAAGCGGGCGCGGTAGAGCGTTGCCGATCCGCTTTGCACCGCTTCGGTATAGGGCGCGATGCCGGAGTAGCTGCCGGCGATGTTGGAGCGGGCATTGGCGAGCAGCGAGCGGGCGGCAGCTTCGCTGTCGGTGGCGGCGATCTGCACTTCCCAGCGGCTGCGTTGGCCGGTCATTTGTGCAGCGGGTGCGGGTTTCGGAATGGCAGAGACCTGGATCATATCCGCCATCTGGCTGTTCGCCGTGGCGATCTGCATGGCGATCGGATCGGCGCGACGCTCGGCAAACATCGGCAATGGTACGGTTGCCGGAGGGACGGCTGCGGGCGGCACGTCGAAGGTGCGGCTGACATTGGCGCTTGCCACCAGCTGTTCGGTATTACGGTTTCTCGAGGCCTGCGGCATCGCCTTGTCCAGCAGAGCAGCCATCTGCGCATCGCGGCTGCGCGCGGTCTTGCCGCCCAGCACGACGCCAACGACACGGCGGCCATTGTGATTGATGGCGCTGACGAGGTTGAAGCCCGACGCATTGGTGTAACCGGTCTTGATGCCGTCCATGCCCTGATAGCGATACATCAGATTATTGTGGCCACGGATGCGCTTGCCCCGGAAGCTGAAGGATTCCATGGCAAAGAGGCCGTATTCTTTCGGAAAGTCGCGCTGCAGCGCAAGGCCGAGTTTTGCCATGTCGCGCGCCGTCGTCACCTGCGATTTGCTGGGCAGGCCGGAGGCGTTGCGGAAAACCGTCTTGGTCATGCCAAGCTGGCGGGCCTTACGGGTCATCATCTGCGCAAATTGTGCCTCGGACCCACCGAGATGGTCACCCATGCCTTCCGCCATGTCATTGGCGGATTTGACGATCATGCCGTAGACGGCTTCGCGCACCGTAAACGTCTGGCCCTCACGCACATAAAGCTTCGAGGGGATGACGGCTGCGCCGTTCCTGGACATCCTTATCTTCTGGTCCCAGCGAATTCGGCCGGCGTGCAACGCCTCGAAGGTCATGTAGAGCGTCATCATCTTGGTCAGCGATGCCGGGTGGTTCAGCACATCGGCGTTCTGCGCGGCGAGGACCTTGCCGGTATTGGCATCCATGATGAAATGGGCATAACCGGCCTGCGCAGGCGATGCCTGCAATGAGAGGATCGCGCAAAAGAAGGCGAGTGCGAATACCCATGCGCCCGCCATTCCCCGTTTGATCGTTCCCGACATGGTCCACCCCTTTATGTTCGATCGCCGCGATGGGCGAAGTTTTACTGACACTTTCCGGCAACAAAACCGCTAAAACTTTAGAGATCGCTTTCATGCTTAATTAAGTATGAAATTCAAGTCGGCCGTCGCCCTCACAATTTCCTTGCAAAGAAACCAACCATCCGGTATGTTTGCGACCATGACAAATGCACATGAACGCAAAAAGCAGCCTGAGATCGTGCGCCGCAATCTTCTCGATTGCGCGGCGAAACTCGCTGCCGAGCAGGGGGTTGCGGCGCTTTCCGTGCAGGCAGTGGCCGATGCCGCCGGGGTGACGAAGGGTGGGTTGTTTCATCATTTTCCCTCCAAGCAGGTGCTGCTGGAAGCGGTGATGACTGACCTTCTGGCGGCTCTGGACACTGAGATCGACGACCTCATCTCACAGGATTGTGAAGCTTTTGGGAGCTTCACAAGGGCATATGTGAACGCGGTTTTCTCGGATCGGGGCAGGGATTCGGGCAGGCAATGGGCAGCGATCTCGGTTTCCATGGTCGGTGAACCGTCGCTTCGGCGCATGTGGAACAGCTGGATTGAGGGGCGCCTTGCCCGTCATAAAGAAACGGATGACGGGGTGGTCCTGGAGATGGTGCGGCTTGCGGCTGACGGCATCTGGTTTGCCGATCTACTGGCCGACGACGGTAAAGCGGGTGGCGACAGGGCGGCTCTGAGGGCCCGGATGATCGCCCAGACGAAAAAGGAAGTGGAACGATGAACGCGGCTGTTTTGACTTATGGGGCGCTTGTCGCGGCTATCGTCTGCGAGGTCATCGCAACTTCCTTTCTGCAGCAATCGCAGCAATTCACCAAGCTGTTGCCGACGGTGCTGATGGCTCTGTTTTACGGTGCGGCCTTTTATCTCCTGTCGTTCACGCTCCGGGCGCTGCCGGTCGGCGTTGCCTATGCGATCTGGAGCGGGCTTGGCATCGTACTCATTTCCAGCATTGGCTATTTCGTGTTCCGCCAGACGCTCGATATTGCTGCGGTGGTTGGTCTTGGGTTCATCGTGACCGGGGTGGTGATCGTCAATGTGTTTTCGAAGACGATTGGGCATTGAGCGGACTTCTCCACCTCATTCCTGTGCTTGTCACAGGAATCCAGCCGGCGCGCGTCTGCGCGACGAGAATAGTCATTTCAGCCCAAGGGCTTGGGCTCGCTGGATCCCTGTGACAAGCACAGAAATGAGGGAGGCGACGTAAAGGCGATATTCTTACCGAAGCATCGGCTTCGATCTTTACGTTGTATGCCGTGTCGTCACCATCACGCCAGAATGCTGCGGTCGACGTCCGTAATCAGCCGCTTCCCGCAAAGCGCCATGCTGATATCCATTTCCTTGCGGATGATCTCGAGCGCCGTCGTCACGCCCTGCTTGCCATCCGCGCCGAGGCCGTAGAGGAACGGGCGGCCGATGTAGGTTCCCTTGGCGCCGAGTGCTACCGCCTTCAGCACGTCCTGGCCGGAGCGAATGCCGCCGTCCATATGCACCTCCACCCTGTCGCCAACGGCATCGACGATCCTCGGCAGCATGGCGATCGAGGAATGCGCGCCGTCGAGCTGGCGACCGCCATGGTTGGAGACGATGATGGCGTCCGCGCCGGTATCGAGCGAGGCGCGCGCATCTTCCTCGTCAAGGATGCCCTTGAGTATGAGCTTGCCGCCCCAACGCTCCTTGATCCATTCGACATCCTTCCACGACAAGCGCGGATCGAATTGCTCGGCCGTCCAGGAGGAGAGCGACGAGAGGTCGGAGACGTTCTTGGCGTGGCCGACGATATTGCCGAAGCTGCGGCGTTGCGTGCGCAGCATGTCGAGGCACCATCTTGGCCGTGTCGCCATCTGCCAGATGTGTTTCGGGGTGAATTTCGGCGGGGCGGAGAGGCCGTTTCGCAGGTCCTTGTGGCGCTGGCCGAGAATTTGCAGGTCGAGCGTCAGCACCAGCGCCGAGCATCCCGCTGCCTTCGCCCGGTCGATCAGATTATTGACGAAATCCCGGTCCTTCATCACGTAAAGCTGGAACCAGAAAGGTTTGGAGGTGACGGAGGCGACATCCTCGATGGAGCAGATGCTCATGGTGGAAAGCGTGAAAGGGACGCCGAATTCTTCCGCCGCTTTTGCCGCCAGCATCTCGCCATCGGCATGCTGCATGCCGGTTAGTCCAGTGGGGGAGAGCGCCACCGGCATCGAAACCTTCTGGCCGATCATTTCGGTGGCGAGCGACCGGTCGGTCATATCCACCAGCACACGCTGGCGTAGCTTTATCTTGGAAAAATCCTCCTCATTGGCGCGGTAGGTGCCTTCCGTCCAGGCGCCGCTATCGGCATAGTCGAAAAACATCTTCGGCACACGGCACTGAGCCTGTTTCTTCAGGTCCGCTATGGTGAGGATTTTGCCCATGGATAAAGCCTTCACATTTGAATGATGGCTTCACATAACATGGTAATCGCGTTTACGCGATGGCAATCGTCTTTGCAGCAGTGCTTTTTGCACTCGCAAATGGCTAGGAATTATGCTTGAAATATACTGTATTTCGATAATAATTCAGATGGTTTCTCAAGTAATAGCGTATTTTAATATGTTAAATTATTTACTCAGATTATTTATCGCAGTTCTTATTTCGCCCGCGATTGTTTTCGCCGCCGAGTGCCCCTCCGGTAAAAATGATGGAGATGAGTTTGTTCTTGCCCACGGTCAGGTGCGCAGCGAATTCAGGCGATCCGGACCGATCGTCTTGGTGGAGAATGATTTTCAAGGCGCAGGCAAACAGAGGCTTTTTCTCTTTCGGGGGTTAATCGAGCTGGCGCGTTCGGGCGATGACGGCAATTACAGCCAGCACTTTACGTCAAATCTGGAAGCATTCTGGCCTCTGAAAGTTGGCGCTCGACGCACTTTTGAATTTCTGCCCCTCGAAACTACCAAAATCGAGGATAAGTGGTCACTGACCCTTGCAGTTACGAAGCGGCGCGCCTTTCCGATTAAATTCTGCAATTACGAGGTGTTTTATGTGACCTACGACATTCGTAAAAACGGCAAAGAGGAAGAACGATGGACAGCGGTTTATTCGCCGGATCTGCGCGCCACGGTGGCGAAGATTTACGATGAGGGGACGGAAGACGAAGAAATTGTCGCCTATAATCTGATTGCGCCTCTGAAGCAGTGACGGTTCGACTGCGCTTGAATCAACTCCAGAAAGCCCGCAGGAACAATTCACCACCTAGCATAAGCAGGCAGATGAGGAACCAGCGCCTGAATGTCGCGGGAGTGACGATGCGGCGGATATTCTGGCCAAGCCACATGCCGAGAAGCGCTGGCAGGACGGCGAGTGCGGAAAGCGACATGTGCTCGACGCGGAAGGCGTCCTGAGAGGCAAGGCCGGCGGCAAGCGCAACGGTGGAAACGGTGAAGGACAGGCCAAGCGCCTGCACGAGATCGTCGCGGCTGAAGCCAAGCGACTGGATATAGGGCACGGCGGGGACCACGAAAATTCCGGTGCCGCCGGTCAGAAGGCCGGTCGCCAGCCCGACGGCCGGGGAGAGTTTCGGTTCCAGCCTTGCGGGAACGGCGAAGGGCTTTGCAAGAAGGCTGTAGGCTGCGTAAGCCGCGAGGCATAATCCGAGCGCCGAGGTGGTCCAGACGCCGGTGCCTGATGTCATCAGCCGGATGCCAAGAAGCGTGCCGACGGCAATGGCGATCATCATCGGCCATAGTCGCGAGACAATCGCCTTGAAATCGGGTCCGGCCAGCAATTGCCAGATATTGGTGATGAAGGAGGGCAGAATGAGCAGGCCAGCGGCAACGACCGGCGGCATGAAAAGGCCGAGAACGCCCATGGCAACGGTCGGCAGGCCCATGCCGGTGACGCCCTTGACGACGCCCGCGACGATGAATGTCGCGACAATCATGAGCGTTGTAGTTGTCTCAAAATCCGGCACGGCGCACTCCAGAGGTCATTCGCATTTCGGCTGACTTGGGCTGTCAGGCGATCATATGAAACGGGCGAGTGCGGCCTGTTTCTTTTCCCGGCGGCGAGAGAAAAACAGGCGACGCCCGCTCGTTTCAATATGTACTGATATAGATGAGGCCACGACCTGATGTTTCGGCCTAAACCGAACTATGCAAGCGCGCTTTTCATCGCCTTGCCGGCCACGTAGGTTTCGACGACGGTGCGGTCGTCGCCCATGGTCAGCATCAGGAACAGTTCTTCGGTCAGGCTTTTCACCACTTCCATCTTCAGCGCCATGGCGGGCGTGGAAGAGGCGTTGAGAACCGTGATGTCGGCATCCGTGCCGGCGTCCAGCGTGCCGATGCGGTCGACCATGGAAAGCGCTTCGGCGTTGCCGCGCGTCATCAGATACCAGCTTTCCAGCGGGTTCAGGCGTTCGCCCAGCAATTGCTGGATCTTGTAGGCCTCATCCATGGTGCGCAGCATGGAATAGCTCGATCCGCCGCCGATATCGGTCGCGACTGCGATGCGCACCGGCTTTTCGCGCCGTTGCAGCTTTTTCATCGGGAAGAGGCCGGAGCCGATGAAGAGGTTCGATGTGGGGCAATGCACGGCGACTGCACCGGTTTCCGACAGCACGTCCGCCTCACGTTCCGAGAGGTGGATGGCGTGGCCGAGCAGGGTCTTGTTGCCCATCAGGCCGTAACGCACATAGATGTCGGTGTAATCGGTCGCTTCCGGGTAGAGCTCGCAGGTATATTTGATCTCGTCCAGATTTTCGGAAAGATGCGTCTGGATGAAGAGATCGGGAAATTCCTGCGCCAGCGCCTGGGCTGCTTCCATCTGTTTCGGCGTAGAGGTGATGGCGAAGCGGGGCGTGATGGCGACGTGGTTGCGGCCCTTGCCGTGCCAGTCGGCGATGACGGCCCTGGTCTCGTCATAGGAGGTTTCCGGCGTGTCCAGCAGGCCCTGCGGGGCGTTGCGGTCCATCATCACCTTGCCGCCCACCATCAGCATGCCGCGCTTCAGGGCCTCAGTAAAAAACGCATCGGCTGAGGTCTTGTGCACGGAGCAATAGGCGACAGCCGTGGTGGTGCCGTG
Organism: Agrobacterium sp. 10MFCol1.1; assembly: GCF_000381165.1. Classification (NCBI taxonomy): domain Bacteria; kingdom Pseudomonadati; phylum Pseudomonadota; class Alphaproteobacteria; order Hyphomicrobiales; family Rhizobiaceae; genus Agrobacterium; species Agrobacterium sp. 10MFCol1.1. The sequence goes on from NZ_KB906074.1 coordinate 251,579, forward strand.
GCGCAGAAGCTCATCGTAAAAATGTGTGGCGATGCGCTGGGCATGCGCGCTTTCGACGAAACGGCATTCTTCCGGGAAAGTATAGGTATTCAGCCATTCCAGAAGGTTGGCGGCATAGGAGCCGATGACCTGCATCTGCGGGAAATGCAGGTGCGTGTCGATCAAGCCCGGCACGATGAGATGAGGGCGGTGGTCCTTCTCCTCAATGTCATCAGGTGCCTGCTTGCGAATATCGGCATAGTCGCCAATGGCGGCGATCTTGCCGTTTTCGATAAGCAGGCCGCCATCCTCGATGTAGAGATAGCTTTGCGTATCGTCGATTGCGAGCGGCGCGCGGCGGAAGCTTAACAGGCGGCCACGCAGCAGAACCATGCTCATTCGGTTTTTTCCTTGGCGTCTTTGCCCGAGGAAACGGCGCTTTCGTACCATGCGGTCAGCACTTTGCGCTCCTGCGGGGTGATGGCGGTGATGTTGCCGGGAGGCATGGCATGGCTGCGGCCGGCTTGCAAATAGATTTCGCGGGCGTGTGCGGCGATCTGCGCGTCGGTTTCGAGCTTCACAGATTTCGGTGTGAAGGGCACGCCTTCCCACACCGGCTCGGCGGCGTGGCACATGGAACAGCGACCTTGAACGACATCGCGGGCGCTCGCGAAATGGGCGTCGCTGACGAATTGCTGCTGCATCGGCGAAAGCGTTGCCGCCTTCTGTTCTTCTTCGCCGGTCAGCACCTTCGGCACGGTGGAAAGCCACATGATGACGATGAAGATGAGCGCGGTCAGCAGCCAGGTCCATGTCGGCTTGCCCTTGCGGGCATGGGTGGTGTTGAACCAGTGGCGGATGGTGACGCCCATCAGGAAGACGAGTGCTGCGATGATCCAGTTGAACTCGGTCGCAAAGGCCAGCGGATAGTGGTTCGACAGCATGAAGAAGATGACGGGCAGCGTCAGGTAGTTGTTGTGCAATGAGCGCTGTTTGGCGATGCGGCCATATTTCGGGTCCGGCGTGCGCCCGGCGATCAGGTCGGCAACGACGATCTTCTGATTGGGAATGATGATGAAGAACACATTCGCCGACATGATGGTGGCGGTAAAAGCGCCGAGATGCAGGAAGGCGGCGCGGCCGGTGAAGACCTGCGTATAGCCCCACGCCATCGCCACCAGCGCGACGTAAAGCACCACCATCAGGCCCCAGGTGTTGTTGCCAAGCGGCGATTTGCAGAGGAAATCGTAAAACAGCCAGCCGACAGCAAGCGATGCCAGCGACAGACAGATGGCCTGGAACTGGGTGAGCGCCAGCACCGAATGGTCGATGAGGAAAAGGTCGGCGCCGCCGTAATAAACGATGCACAGCATGGCGAAGCCGGACAGCCAGGTGACGTAGCTTTCCCATTTGAACCATGTCAGGTGTTCGGGCATCTGGGCCGGGGCGACCAGATATTTCTGGATGTGGTAAAAGCCGCCGCCATGCACCTGCCACTCCTCGCCATAGGCCCCCGGCGGCAGATGCGGCCGTTTGACCAGCCCAAGATCGAGCGCGATGAAATAGAAGGACGAGCCGATCCAGGCGATGGCGGTGATGACGTGGAGCCAGCGGACGGCAAAGGCCATCCATTCCCACGCAATGGCATATTCGTACATTCGGTTCCCCTGATCCTTGTGCAGCGCACCTTGCGAGAAATTTGACCGTTAGGAAAGGGAAAAGCAAACACCGCACGATGATTGTTCACAATCCCGTACGCTCGTGTCCACAACTTTGGCGCAGGCGCTGCGACGCCCGGCTTCCGGCCCCGCCCAATCGTAAAGGAGCCGTCCTGCCGCTGAGTTTGTGCTTAGCTGGCTAACGCGACTCAGCTATTATCCGCTGAGCAGTCTGCTGATGTGCAAAACTATCGGGCTGCGGGGCCTTGGAGCGACCTGCGTCCGAAAGGACGCTTCGAAGGGCACTCTGACACATTTATGTTGCGCATGTTCTTTCCGGTTTTCGGTCAGAGGCGCAGGGCTTCAATGACATGTTTTCGCTGGCGGTTCATTCCGAAAGCGGGTGCTGCGAACCCTGGGGGCGGGGGGCAGATCAGGGGCAGGTGTTGCAGTTCCCGGTGCCGTTGCGTCCGGGTATGCGTTGATGCTTGGATTTTGAATGAAGTGACGCAATGACCTTCCGGCAGCCGCCGTTGTTTTCAACGGAGACCGTGCCGATGCGCCTTGTTCTGACAGTTCTTTTCCTGCTGATGGCGTTTAGCGCCACGGCGCTTGCGCATGAATCCCACAAGGGGTTCAAATATGAAAGCTACTGCTGCAATGGCGACGCCGAAACCGGCGATTGCCAGATGATCCCTACGCGAAGTGTTCGTGTCACGCAGGATGGTTACGAGGTCTCGCTTGCGCCCGGCGATCATCGTCTGGTGACGCGGCGCCATGTCTTCAGCTGGTCGCAGCGTGAGGCAAGACGATCCGAGGATGGAGAATATCATCTCTGTCTGTTCCCGGACGAGGACACGCCGCGCTGCTTTTATGCGCCTGATATGGGGTATTGAGATGTTTGCGGCCGGTTTTCGTCGATCCGCTTCAGTATCCAGTCGCGAAAAAGCCTTATCTTGCGAATGTTCCTGCGGTTTTCAGGGTAGACGAGCCAGTAGTTCTTACCTTCGTTGCTGAGGTGCTCGAAGGGCTGATAAAGGCGGCCGAGGGCAATCTCGTCCGCATAAAGTTCAGGGGTGAGCATGGCTACCCCCTGGCTGGCAATTGCCGCCGCGGCTTCGAAAGCCTGCACGCTGAGGCGGCTGCGCGGATAACGGTCGAGGCCCGGATTTTCGATGCCGACTTCCCGGAACCATTGGCTCCACCAGATGTCACCCGGATCGATGATACGCAGGCGCAGAAGATCCTCCGGCTTATTCAATCCACCGATGCTTTCGGCGAGGTTCGGATGCAGCATCGGCGTGTAAACGCCCCGCAGCAACTGATGATAGATCAGTCCTTTGCCATCGTCGCTGCTCCAGCGGATGGCGACATCGCAATCGGACTGCGTAAAATCGATCAATGCGCTTGATGTGTCGAGCCGCACGGCGATCGAGGGATGTTCAAGCTGGAAAGCTCCCAGATGCCGCGAAAGCCAGCGCGATGCGAAGGTCGCGGTGGAGTGAATTGTCAGGGTGGTGTCAGAGGTGTCACGGACATTGTCGACGGCCTCCCGTAAAGTGTTGAAGGCTTCCGCAACTTTCGGCGCCAGTTTCTGCCCGGCCTCGGTCAACACAACCTGCCGCGCCTTTCTGATGAAAAGCGGCTCGCCAACATTTTCTTCCAGCAGTTTCACCTGATAGCTGACCGCCGTCTGCGTCATACCCAGTTCCTCACCGGCCTTGGTGAAGCTGAGATGCCGGGCGGCGGCTTCGAACACGCGCAGGGCGTTCAGAGGGAACTGGCGGGACATTTTCATGGATAAGTTCTCTTTATGCCAACTGCCAAAGGTTTCATTGGTTTTTATCCGGAAAACAGAGCATTTTTAGCTCAATTCATCAACTGAGCTTCTGACATTTTTTAAATGGAGACGAACATGCGCACAGCACTCTTGCGCGCGTGGTCCCGCCTGCGCGCGGGTCTGCGGACCGCGGAACGGTTTTCCCTTGAAAGCCTTCGACCGGATAATCTGGTGGATGAAAGCCTGCCCGACGGGATCAGGCGTGATCTTGGTCTTGAGGATGGCCGCGCTGATTTTCGGTGCGACGGGTTTCGGCAGCGGAAAATGCTTGCAGCAACTCGGCTGCCACAAGGGCCGCTATGACGGCGGGGCGCTTGTCCCTGACGCTACTTCCACCGATCGGCAGGATGAGTTTTTCAAGGCGGGAAGGGGGTTCTCCCTCCCGCTCAAGCCAATGGGCGAAGGTGGCGCGTTTGGTTTTCGAGCCGATCATGCCAACATAAGCGAGATCGTCGCGGGCAAGCGCTTCCTTTGCAATCAGGAAATCGAGTGCGTGATCGTGGGTGACGATGATCGCAGCGCCGTTTGCGGGAATTTTCGCGATCAGCGCTTCCGGCATGGGGGTCAGCACGGATACGACACCGGCTGAAAGATCGCGCAACTCGTTTTCACGGGTTTCCACCACGGTCAGTGTCAAAGGCAGAAGCGACAGAGCATCTGTCAGCGCCTTGCCGACATGGCCCGCCCCGAAAATGAAAACGGCCTGCTGCTGCTCGGTTTCAGCCTTAAGCCTTGCCTCGAGTGCTGCCGCGATGTCCGGCGTTACCAGCCGGAAGCGGAGCAAGGTGCGGCCGCCGCAGCACTGGCCGATTTCGGGGCCGAGCGGAATATCCATGCCGTCTTCGGTCGTACCGTTCTTCAACATGGCACGGGCATGGTCTATCGCCATATATTCGAACTGCCCGCCGCCGATGGTCTCCCACAGCGCCTTCCGGCTTACCAGCATGAAAGTTCCCGCCTCGCGCGGCGATGACCCTTTCACGGCCTCGATTTCCACGAGGATTGCAGGTCCGGAGCTGGCGAGGAAGCGGGAGAGGGACGTCATTATGTCTCCCCTCACACCTTCTTCAACCGTTCCACCGCCATCAGCACCCGCTCGGGCGTTGCCGGCGCATCGAGGCGTGGGCAGACCTTGTAGTCGGCGATGGACGCGACGGCCATGGAGAGTGCTTCGAGAACCGAGATCGCCAGCATGAAAGGCGGTTCGCCCACGGCCTTGGAGCGGCCGATGGTGGGCTCGGCGTTTTCCGACCATTCCGCCAGTTGAACGTTGAAAATCTTCGGCCGGTCGGAGGCAAGCGGGATCTTGTAGGTGGAGGGAGCGTGGGTGCGCAGCCGCCCCTTGCCGTCCCACCATAATTCCTCCGTCGTCAACCAGCCCATGCCCTGTACGAAGGCGCCTTCCACCTGCCCGATATCGATGGCCGGGTTCAGCGACTTGCCGACATCGTGGAGAATATCGGTGCGTTCCATCATGTATTCGCCGGTCAGTGTATCGATCGACACTTCCGAACAGGCCGCGCCATAGGCGAAATAATAAAACGGCGTGCCGCGGCCTGCGGCACGATCCCAATGGATTTTCGGCGTCTTGTAAAAACCGGCGGCGGAAAGCTGGACGCGGGCGAAATAGGCTCGTTTGATGAAATCGTTGAAGGCGATTTCCTCAAGCCCGATGCGCACCCGGTTTGGCAGGAAGACAACCTCTTCTTCCGGCACGTTCCAGTTCTCGGCGGCGAATTTGATAAGCCTTTCACGGATCTGGCGGGCAGCGTCATAGGCCGCCATGCCATTGAGGTCCGTACCGGACGAGGCGGCCGTGGCCGACGTATTGGGCACCTTGCCCGTGGTCGTGGCGGTGATTTTCACCCGGCCAATATCCACCTGGAAGGCATCGGCCACCACCTGCGCCACCTTGGTGTAGAGGCCCTGGCCCATTTCGGTACCGCCATGGTTCAGGTGGATCGAACCGTCATTATAGATATGCACCAGCGCGCCCGCCTGATTGAAGGCGGTCATGGTGAAGGAGATGCCGAATTTGACAGGGGTGAGCGCAATGCCCTTGCGGATGATCGGGCTGGTCTTGTTGAACTCGACAATTGCCTGCCTGCGCGCGCGGTATTCACTGGATGCTTCCAGTTCCTCAACGATGCGGGCGATGATGTTGTCCTCGACCTCTTGATGATAGGGGGTCGTGGTGCGGCCCGAACCGGTCTCGCCGTAGAAATTGAGCTTGCGGACATCGAGCGGGTCCTTGCCGACGGCATAGGCGATTTCCTCGATGAAACGCTCAGCCCCGAGCATGCCCTGCGGGCCGCCGAAACCGCGAAAGGCGGTGTTGGAGACGGTATGGGTTTTGAGCGGCCGAGAGGTCAGATGCACATGCGGATAGAAATAGCTGGAATCGGCGTGAAACAGCGCGCGGTCGGTTACCGGGCCGGACAGGTCGGAGGAAAAGCCGCAGCGGGCCGCATAGGTGGCGTCGACGGCGTGGATGCGGCCTTCCTCATCGAAGCCTAGCTCGTAATCGACGCGGAAATCGTGGCGTTTGCCGGTGGCGGTCATGTCTTCGTCGCGGTCGGGGCGGATTTTCACGGCCCGGTTCAGCTTCTTGGCGGCAATGGCGCAAAGGGCTGCGAAATGGTTTCCCTGGGTTTCCTTGCCGCCGAAACCGCCGCCCATGCGCCGCACCTGCACCGTGACGGCATTGGACGGCACCTGAAGGATGTGGCTGACAATGTGCTGGATTTCGCTCGGATGCTGGGTGGAGCTCCACAGCGTCACCTCATCGTCCTCGCCCGGTACGGCCATGGCGATGTGGCTTTCGAGATAAAAATGCTCCTGCCCGCCGATCCGCATCGTACCGGTCAGGCGGCGGGGTGCCACGTCCATTTCGAGCTTCGCATCACCACGCTTCAGCGTCATCGGATCGATGACGAGCGCGCCGCCATTTTCAATCGCCGTGTCGATATCGGTGAAATGCGGCAGGTCCTTGTAGACGATTTTCGCCTTGCGGGCGGCCTTGCGAGCAATATCGCGGCTTTCAGCGAAGACCGCGAAGATCGGCTGGCCGTGAAATTCAACCTTCGTTTCGGCCAGTAGCGGCTCGTCATGACGCCCGCCGGAGGAGACGTCGTTTTCGCCGGGCACGTCTTTACCTGTCATCACCCATAACACGCCCGGCGCAGCTTCCACTTCCGAAAGGTCCATCGAGACGATTTCGGCATGGGCCCGGTCGGAAAGGCCAAGCGCACCGTGAACGAGGCCGGCGGGTTCGGGAATATCGTCGATATATTCGGCGCTGCCCGTCACATGTTTATGGGCAGAATCGTGCCTGAGCGAGGCGTGTACAGGGCCGTCGATTTCGGTCTTGGTCTTATCGAAGCTTGTCGTGTCCATGGTTCAAGCCTCCTCCAGCGAGAAGCGGGCAAGTTCCTGCTTTTCCCCTGATGTCTCGAGGAAAAACCGTGTCAGCAAATTCTTGGCTGTGAGTTGCCGGTATTCGGCGGTCGCGCGCCAGTCGGTTAGCGGGGTGAAATCATCGTCCAGCGCATCGCGTGCCGCATCGATCGTTTCCTGAGACCAGGGCTTGCCGAGAAGTGCCGCCTCCAGATGTGCGGCGCGTTTCGGCGTGCCGGCCATACCGCCAAAGGCGATGCGGATGTCTTCGACCGTGCCATCGGCCTCGAGCGTCAGATTGAAGGCGGCGCAGAGAGCGGAGATATCCTCGTCCCGGCGCTTGGAAATCTTGTAGACGGCGTAGTGACTTCCCGGCGTCTGGAACGGAATGAAAAGCTTTTCGACGAATTCGCCGCTCAGCCGGTCCTGTTTGCCATAATCGATGAAATAGCTTTCCAGCGGAAAGGTGCGGCTGCCGGAAGACGAGCGCAAGGTGAGCGTGGCGCCGAGCGCGATCAGGGCCGGGGGCGTGTCGCCGATGGGCGAACCGTTGGCGATGTTGCCGCCGATGGTTCCCATATTGCGCACCTGTTCGCCGCCAAGACGATCGAACAGCCGGGCAAGCGGCGGGAAATGTTCTGCAATGGTCTTGAAGGCCTGGCTGTAGGTGACACCTGCACCGAGCGTCACGCCGTTCTCATCCACGGCAATACCCTGCAGATCGCCGAGGTTGTTGATGAAGATGACAGGGTTAAGCGCCCGCATCTGCTTTGTCACCCACAGGCCGACATCAGTGGAACCGGCAACGATGGTAGCCTTCGGCTCGGCGGCATAGATATCGGTCAATTCAGCAAGCGTTGCCGGGATGATGGTCCGATCTTCGCCGCGGGTAACCGTAATGGTTTCATTGGCGCGGATCGCCCAGAGCCTTGCCATGATATCGGTGCGGTCGCGTTGCAGCGGGTCGAACAGCGCACTCGGGCGGGCGGCTGCAATCTTTTCGGCAGCCCGTACAATCGGCTCGTAACCCGTGCATCGACAGAGATTGCCTTGCAGTGCCTTTTCAATATCGGCGCGGGACGGGTTTTCGCTGGCAAGCCACAGGCCGTAGAGCGACATGATGAAGCCCGGCGTGCAGAAACCGCATTGGGAACCGTGGAAATCCACCATTGCCTGCTGCACGGGGTGAAGCGTGCCATCGCGGCCGGCCAGATGCTCTACCGTCACGATATGGGTTGCATGCAGCGAGCCCAAAAAGCGGATGCAGGCATTGACGCTTTCATAACGCAGCGAGCCATCAACAAGCCGCCCGACCAGCACCGTGCAGGCGCCGCAGTCACCTTCAGCACAGCCTTCTTTCGTCCCGGTCAGCCGTCTTTGAAGGCGGAGATAATCGAGAAGCGTGTCTGTTGGTCCGAAACCCTTAAGCGAAATGGTTTCGCTGTTGAGGATGAAGCTGATCGCGTCGTTCATGCACTGCCTTGCTTTTTGTCCGGTTGAGCCGGTTCCCAATCTGCTATCTATGCACGCCCGCGCGCGCATATCGATTTCCGTTTTGGCAATTCATTGTTTCCAAAACGGAAAGAGATGTCATCGATTATTGCGCTGTCCAGCCGCCATCGACGGAAATATGCGTGCCGGTAATGTTGCTGGCGGCATCGCTTGCCAGAAACAGCGCCGCTGCCGCCACGTCATCGATGGTGACGAATTGCTTTGTCGCCTGCAATTCCAGCATCAGGTCGTTCTTCACCGCCTCTTCGCTGATGCCGCGCACCTTGGCCATTTCCGGTATCTGCTTTTCGACGAGCGGCGTCAGCACATAACCGGGACAGATGGCGTTGACGGTGACGCCCGTCTGCGCAAGCTCTAGCGCCGCCGTCTTCGTCAGGCCCATGATGCCGTGCTTGGCTGCCACATAGGCCGATTTGAACGGCGAGGCGACGAGACCGTGGGCAGAGGCAATGTTGATGATACGGCCTTTGCCGGCCTTCTTCATCAGGGGTATCGCAACGCGCATCGTATGGAAGGAACTGGTCAGATTGATGGCGATCATCCAATCCCACTTTTCCGTCGGAAGCTCCTCGATCGGAGCGATATGCTGAATGCCGGCATTGTTGACGAGCACATCGACCGAACCAAGCTTTTCATGCGCGGAATTGATGAGATCGGCAATCTCGTCCGGTTTCGTCATATCTGCCGGGTGGTAGAGCACACGCCCGCCACTTTCGGCTTCCAGCAAGAGGCGGAGTTTTTCAATTTCGTCTTCGTCGCCGAAGCCATTCAGCACGATATTCGCGCCCTCCCTCGCAAATCTCTGTGCGATGCCAAGGCCGATGCCACTTGTGGAGCCTGTCACGATAACTGTCCGATGCATGCTTTCCCCTTTTTGCATTACTTCGCACATATTTAAGCAGGTTATGCCCAAAGGGGGCGGGCTGGCAATCGCGATTTCGGGCGCGATTTCGGGGGAGGCCGGCATGGGGCATAATGCGCCGGCGTCCATCCACTTTTTCGAAGCTAAGCATCCAGATTTTACGCCAGATTTTGCATTTGTCTGAAGGGCCGTCCGTGCCTATCTCTCAGACAATCAAACAGAGGTATCGTCTATGGAACTCGGTCTTTACACTTTTGCGGATGTCAATCCCAACCCCGCCGATGGCCGTGGGCCGGAAGGTGCGCGCCGGCTGCGCGAACTGCTTGAGGAAATCGAGCTTGCCGATCAGGTCGGACTGGATGTGTTTGGGCTGGGTGAACATCACCGCCCGGACTATGTCGCGTCCTCACCCTCCACCGTGCTTGCGGCGGCGGCGGTGAAGACGAAGAATATCCGCCTGACGAGCGCTGTCTCGGTTCTGAGTTCGGATGATCCGGTCCGGGTCTTCCAGCAATTCTCCACCGTCGATCTCCTGTCGAACGGCCGAGCCGAAATCATGGCCGGGCGCGGTTCCTTCATCGAATCCTACCCCCTGTTCGGTTACGACCTCGAAGACTATGACGTGCTGTTTGCAGAAAAGCTCGATCTGCTCTTGGCGCTGCGCGAGAACGAAATCGTCACCTGGTCCGGCACCAAACATCCGGCCATCAATGGGCGCGGGGTCTATCCGCGTCCTCTTCAGGAGCGTCTGCCGGTCTGGATCGCGGTTGGCGGCACGCCGCAATCGGTGGCGCGGGCCGGCGCCATGGGGCTGCCGGTGGCGCTTGCCATCATCGGCGGCGAATATCGCCGCTTCGCGCCGCTGTTCGATCTCTATCACGAAGCTGCACGCCGGGCGGGGCAGGAAAAGACCAGGCTGCGCACCAGCATCAACGTGCACGGCTTCATTGCCGACACCACCGACAAGGCAGCGGACCAGTTTTACGGACCGCAGGCAGAGGTGATGAACCGCATCGGCCGCGAGCGCGGTTGGGGTCCGACAAACCGCGCGCATTTCGATGCGGCGCGTGGGCCGGAGGGCAACCTCTTTCTTGGAGAACCTGAGCTGGTGGCGGAAAAGATCATCAAGGCGCATGGCGTTTTCAAGAACGACCGTTTCCTGTTGCAGATGGCAATCGGCCTGATGCCGCATGACCAGATCATGCGCGGCATCGAGCTTTATGGTACGAAAGTCGCGCCTGTTGTCAGAAAAGAATTGACGGGGAGTGCCGATCCGGTGAAAGCCACGGCCTGATTATTACCAAGGCGGGCGTCTTCAGACCCGCCATTTAGAACGACGGACAGAAACATGGTCATCTCCACCGACGAAGAACTGGTTTTGCTAAAGGATATCGGTCGCATCTGCGCCGTGGCCATGCAGACCATGGCGGATGCGCTGGAACCCGGTATCACCACGGCCGAACTGGATGCGATCGGCCGAAAGGTACTGGAGGATAACGACGCGCAATCGGCGCCGGAGTTCTGCTACCAGTTTCCCGGCGCGACCTGCATCAGCGTCAACGAAGAGGTTGCGCATGGCATTCCTGGCCCGCGCATCATCAAGGCGGGCGATCTCGTCAATATCGATGTCTCGGCGGTGAAGAGCGGTTTCTTCGGCGATACGGGTTCGTCTTTCGCCGTGCCGCCGGTGAAAAAGGAGATCGAGCGGCTGTGCCGCGATGGCAAGCGCGCCATGTGGACGGGCTTGCAGCAGGTGAAAACCGGTCGGCCCTTTGCCGATATCGGCAATGCCATCGGCTCCTTTGCAAAAAAGAACCGCTACACGCTGATCACCAATCTGGCGAGCCACGGCATTGGCCGCTCCCTGCATGAGGAGCCGAAGGAACTGGCGACCTGGCCGGACAAGGGTGAGCGGCGCATCATGCAGGAGGGCATGGTCTTCACCGTTGAGCCCTTCCTGTCAACGGGTGCCTATTGGGCTGAAGATGGCGACGACGATCCGTGGACGCTCTATAGCGATCCGAGCGCGCCGACCGTGCAGTATGAACATACCGTGGTTGCTACGAAGAACGGCCCGCTGGTGCTGACGCTGGTTGAGTGAGGGGTGAAGACCGCCACTTTACGAGACACCAAGTTTCGTAGCTGAGTGCGCCAATTGCGACGTTTGCCGCATTCGTTGACCTTTCTCCTCCCTCATCCCTGTGCCTGTCACAGGGATCCAGCCAGCCCAAGTCCTTGGGCTGAAAGGACTTCTCTCGCCGCGCGGACGCGCGTCGGCTGGATTCCTGTGACAAGCACAGGAATGAGGGTGGATAAGGATGCGCAGGCAACAAGGTCCTTGCATCTCGTACCAACAAAGACGGCTTATGCTGCCGATCAAAATAACTCGCTTGTTCCGTGGCAGTGCGGTTGCGATAAGCCGTACATGAGCATCGACAAGCCACTTTCCCCCAAACATCTGACTGCACTCGGTTTCGCCGGCGCCTTGATGATGGCGTCCGCCATGGGCTTCGGCCGTTTTTCCTTTACCCCCATTCTTCCCGGCATGATGGCTGATGTTCCGCTATCGGCGGGGGATGCGGGTATCGTCGCGGCTGGAAATTTCGCCGGTTATCTCGCGGGGGCGGTTCTCGCCGCCTATTCATGGGGCTCGGGACGGGAACGGCTGGTCGCCCTTTGCGGCTTGTTTTCCACGGGCGCGTTGCTGCTTGCCATGGCCGCCTTCAACTCCGTTGCGGCCTTCACCCTGATCCGGTTTTTCGCCGGCGTTGCCAGTGCGATGACCATGATCTTCACGTCGCAGATCGTCATCGGCCACGCCATGAAAGCCGGCAAGGACCATATTCAGGCGCTGCATTATGGCGGCGTCGGTGCCGGCATCGCGATTTCCTCGCTTGTGGTCTATCTCATCGGCGTCGTTTTTGATGGCGGCGGTGCCTCCTGGCGGGAGGAGTGGATTGCCGGTGCCGTCTTTTCCTTCGCTACGTTTCTTCTCGTCTGGCGGGTGCTGCCCGCCGGGCCACCCCGGCATGCCTCTGCGCTGTCGGAGCCGCCGCTCAAATGGACGAAGCCGCTTTTTCTGACGACGCTCGCCTATGGGCTGTTCGGCTTCGGTTACGTCATCACCGCCACCTTCATTGTTGCGATTGCCCGCATGGCTGCTGCTGGCGCTTTCGTGGAGTTTCTGGCCTGGTTCGTGACGGGATGTGCCGCCGCCATTTCGCTTTTCCTCTGGAAGCCAGTCTTGAAATCGCAGGGGCTGAAGCGCGCTTTCGTGATCGTGCTTGCTGTGGAAGCCGTCGGCGTCTTCGCTTCCGTCATGCTGCCACCCGTTCCGGGCGTGCTTGCCGGCGGTCTGCTTCTGGGGCTGACCTTCATGGTCATCACCGCCTATGGCCTTCAGCTCGGCCGGGAATTCGCAGGCCCAAGCCCACGCCGCGCCTTTGCCCTGATGACGGCAGCTTTCGGTACTGGACAGATCGTCGGACCACTCGCCGCCGGCTGGATTGCCGAGGTGACGGGAAGTTTTACTGCACCAAGTATTCTAGCCTCTGCCGTGCTTGTCGCCAGCATTCTCCTGATGCTGCCGGTTCTCGCCACGGAGCGGCGGCGCTAAATCCGCCCGGGCATTTTGCGCCTCACAAGGGGCGATTTCAGGGGTTCCTTGCGGGATCGATCCGCCGTTTGCGCCTTACATCTTGTTAAGGTCGTCGCTTCTTCGTTGCTGTGCACAAATTTCTGCCCTAGGTTCGGGCCATCTAGTGCTTCGCCAATAATGGCTGACTTCAAACGCGCGTGAGTTCGAAACGTGTTTCATTCTTTCTTTCCCAAACCTAAATTGTTCTTCACCTCCGCCATCGTCTGGGCTTTTGTCGCCATTCTTGGATGGTACTTCATCGTTGAAGGGCTAGGCAGGTCTTGGGGCTACGTGATGCCCGAGCAAGAACCTTACGATCTCAGCTATTTTCTGGTTCCCGCCAATCTGTTCTTCTACGCCTATCTGGCATTGTGCCTGGTGTTGTTCGGGGCTGTCTGGACCGTTCTCGCCAAGGATCACCCCTGGAAGTTCTGGTCCATATGGGGATCGCTGCTGATTATCGCGGTGACCTATTTCGGCGTTCAGATTTCCGTCGTCATCAACAATTTCCGGCGGCCTTTCGGCGATCTCCTGCAAAATGCGCTGTCAAAACAGCCGGGTATCGAAGTCTGGGATTTTTACAGTCTTCAGATTGTCTTCGCCAAGATCGCCTTTCTCAGCATGGCTGTGTCGATCCTCACGGATTTCTTCACCAGCCATTATATCTTCCGCTGGCGCACCGCGATGAACGACTTCTACATGTCAAAATGGGAAAAGCTGCGCCACATCGAAGGTGCCTCGCAGCGCGTTCAAGAAGATACGATGCGGTTCTCCTCCACGCTGGAGGGGTTGGGTATTACCCTGATCAATTCGGTCATGACGCTTGTTGTGTTTCTGCCGATCCTGTTTGCGCTGTCGTCCTACGTCTCCGAATTGCCGATCCTTGGCGAAGTGCCGCACGCGCTGTTCTGGCTGGCGATTGTCTGGTCCGTGTTCGGCACCGTGCTTCTGGCGACGGTCGGCATCAAGCTGCCCGGCCTGAATTTCCGCAACCAGCGTGTGGAAGCGGCCTATCGCAAGGAACTGGTCTACGGTGAGGATCACGCCGACCGCGCCCAGCCGCCGACTGTCAAGGAGCTTTACTCCAATGTGCGGAAAAACTATTTCCGCATGTATTGGCACTACCTCTACTTCAACGTCGCGCGGTATTTCTACATTCAGGCCGATGCCGTGTTCCTGCTCCTGATGCTTGTTCCCACCATCGTGGCGGGCAAGATCACCTATGGTATCTACCAGCAGATCGCCACGGCCTTCGGTCAGGTCAGTAATTCGTTCCAGTATCTGGTTAATTCCTGGACCACGATCATCGAGCTGCTGTCCATCCACAAACGTCTTGTGGCTTTCGAGGCCGCGATCGATGACAAGCCCCTGCCTGAAATCGACGAGCGTTATCTTCAGCGGGAAGCGGAAGCCGGAGAGCTGGCGGCCAACAAGCCCTGAGGGAAAACAAAAAGGGCGGCCGACTGGCCGCCCTTTTGCATTATACCAGGGGAACCTTAGCCCTCGGTCTTCTGCTTCCTGCGCGCCTTGATGATCGGCATGGCCTCGGCGTAACTCACGCAGGCGACATCGTCCCTGCGGCAGACTTCGCGCAGCAGCCGCTCATAGGCGTTCCAATAGGCGCCGCCATTCATCTTCACGAAATGGAAGCCCATCTGCAGAGGGATGCGTTCGCCATTATACTGCTTGTCGAAAGCGGTGCGGAACGCCGCATAGGCGCGGTCCTCGAATTCCTGCGCGCGGTCCGGCGTCTCGATGCCGATGGAGTGGCGGATGAAGAGGTTGTAGTCCATGGCGATGATCGGGCGATTGCCGGGGCCTTCCGGAACCAGCGGCAGGCCGAAATGTTCGATGCCGTCGCGCTCCACCGGCCAATCCGGCCCCTTGGTGATGCTGGTGGCGTCATAAACGAAGCCGTGTTTCTTCTGGGCTGCGGTCAGCGCCGGCCCCTGCGAAAGATAGGGCGCGCGGAAACCGTCGATGTTTTTCACCATGTCGCGCCAGCCTTCGGGTTCCTCACCCTTCTTGCCAATCATCTGCCAGGCATTTTCCAGCGTGCTGGTGAAGGTGGTGAACTCGCCGTCCCATTGCTCGGCGGTCCATTGGCCGCCATCGAAATGCCCGCAGGTGTGATTGCCGATTTCGTGACCTTCGCGATAGGCCGACCAGATGTTGCGCAGCCGCGTCTCCACCTCTTCCGGCGACTGGCCAAAGCCGACATTGGAGCGCCCGGCCTTCTGGCCGGGGCCCTGATAGGTCTTGGCGCTGGTCTTGCGGTCCATCACCAGCGTGCAGGCAAGGAAATAGGTGAAATGCGCGCCGACCTCCTTCGCCGTCGCACGACTTCTTTCCCACAGCGAATTGTCGCCCGCACCGTCGAAAGAAACGATGACGAGTTGCTTCGGCTTCTCCGCATTTTCGGCAAAAGCGGGAAGGGCAAGGCATAGCGACAGGGAAAAAGCAGTCAATGGGCGAAACATCAGGCATCCGTCATGTGAAACACCGCTGCCTTTTGCGGGTGGAATAAGGCGAAGCTTTGAATAAACTGGCTTTTTTACGTCTTTCAGCCTAATTCCTTTTCTGCGTCGCGGTAATGAGGCCGCATTCCGTTCCACCGGGGGACCGTGTTCCATGCTTTTTCTCGTACTCTGTCTTGCCTTGTTTTTCCTGACGCATCTTTTGAAGGTGTTTGCGCCGCGATTTCGCGCGCAGATGATCGCGAAGATGGGAGAAGGACCGTTCAAGGGCGTCTATTCTCTCGCAAGCCTCATAACGCTCGGTCTCGTCATCTATGCGTTTGGCGAGGCGCGACAGGAAACCGGCGTTCTGTGGAACCCGCCGGTCTGGACGAGCCACCTCGCCGTGACCCTGATGCTGCCCGCGATGATCTGTCTTATCGCCAGCCTCATCCCGGCTGGCCACATCGCAACCAGAACAAAACATCCGCTCATTCTGGCGGTCAAGATCTGGGCGCTCGCCCATCTTCTGGCGAATGGAGAGACCTCTTCGATTCTTCTCTTTGCATCGTTCCTCGCCTGGGGTGTGGTGATGCGGATTTCGCTGAAGCGCCGGGAAAGAGCGGGTGAAAAAGTGGTCCGTCCCTTCGTCTCGGGCCGTTACGATCTGGTGGCCATCGTCGGCGGCATCGTTCTCTGGGGCGCTTTCATCCTGAAACTGCACGAATGGTTGATCGGCGTTCAGCCCATCGCCATGTAGGAAATCAACGTTTCCCCCTTACATATCAGGCAAAATAGGCTAGAAGGCCGACCATGACCCGTCGGCCGGACTTTTGCTGACCCGGGTAAGCGGCTTGGTATGTCTGCGAACGGATGGATCGGCGACGATCTCCGCGCGGGTAACGGAGAATTTGATGGCAAACGAAAATGATACCTTTATCCGCGAAGTGAACGAGCAGATCCGTTCCGAGCAGCTTTCCCGTTTCTGGGGCCGCTACGGTATCGTGGTCGTTGGCGCCGCCGTTCTCGTGGTTGTAGGCGCCGCCGGTGCCGGCATCTACGAATACTGGAACACCAGCCGCGCTTCCAATTCCGGCGACCAGTTCATTGCGGCGCTGAAGCTTGCTTCCGACAACAAGACGGACGAAGCGCTGAAGGCCTTTGCCGATCTTGAAACCTCCGGTCATGGCAATTATCCGGTGCTGGCGAAGTTCCGTTCTGCGACGCTGCTTTCGCAGAAGGGCGATGCGGCCGGCGCCATCGCTGCCTTCACCGCGATCGGCAACGACACGTCTGCCCCGCAGGTCTTCCGCGATACGGCGAAGGTGCGCGCGGCTTGGCTGCTGGTTGACAACGGTACGTATGATCAGGTCGTTGCACTTGCGGAGCCGTTGAGCGGCGAAGGCCAGACCATGCGTGCATCGGCTCGCGAAGCCCTTGGTCTTGCCGCCTACAAGGCTGGCGATTTCGCCAAGGCCAAACAATGGTTCGAGCAGATCGTCAGCGACGCGCAGGCGCCACGCAATGTGACGAACCGCGCGCAGATCATGCTCGACAATATCACTGCTTCGGGCAAAGCTGTCTAACACGGCTTTCCCACCTCCAAGGATTAACAATCAATGAGCTTCACCGTCGCCATAGTCGGGCGCCCCAATGTCGGCAAGTCAACGCTTTTCAACCGTCTGGTCGGAAAGAAGCTGGCGCTTGTCGACGATACGCCGGGCGTGACCCGTGACCGTCGCCCGGGCGACGCGAAGCTTGTCGACCTTCGTTTCACCATCATCGATACCGCCGGTCTGGAGCAATCCGGGCCGGAGACGCTTCAGGGCCGCATGTGGGCGCAGACCGAAGCGGCGATCGACGAAGCCGATGTGACGCTTTTTGTCGTTGACGCCAAGGCAGGCCTGACGCCCGCCGATGAAACGCTGGCCGAAATGCTGCGCCGTCGTGGCAAGCCAGTGGTTCTGGTGGCCAACAAGTCCGAGGCGCGCGGTTCCGATGCGGGCTTCTACGATGCCTTTACGCTTGGTCTTGGCGATCCGTGCGCCATCTCGGCCGAACATGGCCAGGGCATGATCGACCTGCGCGACGCCATCGTCGAGGCGATTGGCGAAGACGTTGCCTTCCCGCCTGAAGTGGATGAGGCGGAGACCGATATCGTTCTTCCGCGCACTGAGCCCGGCAGCGAGGAAGAGGAAGAAGAAGAGCCTGTTTATGACGAGACCAAGCCGCTGCGCGTCGCCATCATCGGCCGACCGAATGCGGGCAAGTCCACCCTAATAAACCGTTTCCTTGGTGAAGACCGTCTGCTAACCGGCCCGGAAGCGGGCATTACCCGCGACAGTATTTCCGTCGAGTGGGACTGGCGCGGCCGCACCATCAAGATGTTCGACACGGCCGGCATGCGCCGCAAGGCCAGGGTGACGGAAAAGCTGGAGAAGCTCTCGGTCGCGGATTCCCTGCGCTCCATTCGTTTCGCCGAAACGGTGGTGATCGTGTTCGACAGCACCATTCCGTTCGAAAAGCAGGACCTGCAGCTGGTCGATCTCGTTATCCGCGAAGGCCGCGCCGCCGTGCTTGCCTTCAACAAATGGGATCTGGTTGAAGATCCGCAGGCGTTTCTGGCCGATCTGCGTGAAAAGACCGAGCGGCTTCTTCCGCAGGCCCGCGGCATTCGCGCCGTGCCGATGTCCGGCCAGACGGGCTATGGCCTTGACCGGTTGATGCAGAACATCATCGATACCGACAAGATCTGGAACCGCCGCATCTCGACCGCCAAGCTCAACCGCTGGCTCGATGCGCAGACCACGCAGCATCCGCCGCCGGCCGTTTCCGGCCGCCGCCTCAAGCTGAAATACATGACGCAGGTAAAGGCGCGCCCTCCGGCCTTCATGATTTCCTGCACCCGACCGGAAGCCATTCCGGAGAGCTACACGCGCTACCTCGTGAACGGTCTGCGCAAGGATTTCGACATGCCGGGCGTGCCGATCCGCTTGCATTATCGTGGCTCGGACAATCCATTCGAGAGCAAGGCGAAGAAGAGGCGGTAATCGGCTGCTGAAAACCTCTCCTCCGTTATTCTCGCGCTAGTCCCGAGAATCTGCAAACTTTCGATTTTGCGACTCGGGAGGTAGATTCTCGGGATAAGCCCGAGGATGACGTCGCGTGGGGCCGAGGTCTCACCAATATCGAGATCGACGGTGAACCGGTCTCTCCCGTTGCCTTCCGATAATCATAAAACTGGCGAGTAAAAAACCATGTTGATCAAGCAGACCGACTATCACCGGATTTACCGCGTCATCAACAGCCTGCTCGTCAACGACAATGCTGACCCGGCTACGGCCTGCATGTATTTCAGCACCTTCGGCGCCTTCATCCTTCAGCAGCATTACAAGGTGAAAGCTGTGCCGAAGGGCGGGCTTGCCGCTTATAATCTTGGTGGAACGGTCATGCTTTTTGCGGACCATCGTGACGATGGTTACGTAACGGGCGCTGGCGATAATTTCCATTGCTGGGTCGAAGCGGAGGGATGGGC
This sequence comes from Agrobacterium sp. 10MFCol1.1, assembly GCF_000381165.1. Lineage (NCBI taxonomy): Bacteria > Pseudomonadati > Pseudomonadota > Alphaproteobacteria > Hyphomicrobiales > Rhizobiaceae > Agrobacterium > Agrobacterium sp. 10MFCol1.1. The sequence goes on from NZ_KB906074.1 coordinate 270,454, forward strand.
GATCGATTTCATGGCGCCCGCTTTTTCGCAGAGCGCACGCGAACTTTCCGTGCCCCCGAAGATGTTTCAGCGTCCGCTATCGGCCATGTCGGCTTCCATCAACGATCTCGATCATTCCGGCGATTTCTTCTACCGCTCCGAGCCGGAAGCCACCGCGCGGCGTTTTGCCGACTGGCACAAACAGGCGATGATCGGCGATCTGGCAAGCGTCGCCGCAAACTGGTTCCGCAAGTCGCCGAAACAGATGTCCCCGTCGCTTTCGGTCACGGAGCGGAACGGCAAGGCGCGGACGGTGCCGCTTTCCGGCCAGGCGCTCGTCGGCGCGTGGTGATCTGAGACGGGATAAGTCTTTGTGAAATTAGGACGGCCAGCGTGATCTCGCGGCAGCCGCCTGACGTCAATCAGCAGCCCGACCCCGTTCTAAAGATAACGGCGGTCGCGTCCAGATCGTCTTGTGACACTCCTGCTTTGTTTCGTCCACCGTTCCCCGATAAAATGTCGGGGATCAATGTGTCTCAACGTCAGGCAAGTCGTGAGCGGGACAAAAGCGGCAGGGATTTTCCGGCGGCGTGAATGACGTTGTCGAGGAATTGCCGCGATGCCTTTTCCCAGCTGTAGCTTTTGGAAAGCGCCAGGGCCTCCTGCGATGAACAATGGAGCGCTGCAAGACACGCGTCGCGAAGATTGTCATTCAGCGCGCCTGCCCCGGGATTGCCGCCGAGAATGTCGATCGGCCCGGTAACGGGGAAGGCGGCCACCGGCACACCGCTCGCCAGCGCTTCCAGAATGGTGTTGCCGAATGTGTCGGTCTTGGACGGGAAAACGAAGACATCGGCCTGCGCATAGGCAGCCGCGAGTTCTTCTCCGGTCTTGATGCCGGTAAACAGCACGTCCGGATATTTTTCCTGCAATTCATGGCGGGCCGGGCCATCGCCGATCACGACCTTCGATCCGGGCAGCTCGAGGTCGAGGAATTCAGGCAGGTTCTTTTCCACCGCCACACGACCGACCGTCATGAAGATCGGTCTTGGCAGATCGAAAGGCAGCGACGTTTTCGGACGTGGATGGAACAGTTCGGCATCGATGCCGCGGCTCCAGCGCTTCAAGTTGCGAACCCCGCGGGCCTCAAGCTCGGTCTCCAGGCTTGGCGTCGCCACCATGCAGGTGTTGCCGCCATTGTGAAACCAGCGCACGAAAGCGTAAAGCCAGCTTTCCGGGATGGGGAAGCGCGCCGCGACATATTCGGGAAAGCGGGTGTGATAGCTGGTGGAAAAACGCATCCTGTTCTTCACGCACCAGCGCCGCGCCATGAAACCCAGCGGACCCTCGGTGGCGATGTGGACGAAGGAGGGCTGGCTTTTTTCAATCTCCGCCGCGACACGGCGATAGCCGGCGACTGACAGGCGGATTTCCGGATAGGTCGGGCAGGGGATGCTGTAGAAACTCTGCGGTGTCACCATGTGCACATCCACGCCCAGCCGCGCGAGTTCCGTATTGGTATTTTCGATGGAACGAACCACGCCGTTGACCTGCGGGTGCCAGGCATCTGTGACAATCGTGATTCTCGTCATGAAACACCGATCCTGCTCGACTGCGCGCGGGCGATTCCCCACCACCCGGCTTCCGCCCGTATATGCGGCGTGCGTGTTACAGGATCATGTCAGGGCGGATAAGGGTAGAGAAGTGTCCTTTGCACACACAAGCTTGCTCTTGTCCGTAATGCCCGCTCCTGGTCATCCCTGTGACAAGCACAGGTATCAGGAAGCCGGTTCCGTCTGGCATCATCCGACCAACGGAAGAAGCTCGGGGCTGATCAGCGCGCCGTGATGGCCGATGACGGTTGCCGCTGCCCGTGCGGCAAAGACGGCGGCGTCATGCGGCGAACTGCCGGTTACATATCGGGCGAGAAACGCGCCGTTGAAACTGTCGCCTGCACTTGTCGTATCCACCACATCCACGGCTTCTACCGCCGGAGCGTGGCTGCGTGCGCCGCTGAAATCGAGTGTCGCACCCTTTGCGCCATCCTTGACGACGATGTTGGCGACGCCGAGCGCACGGTAACGCTCGATTGTGGCCTCGACGGATGTGTCACCGAAATGGCTGGCTTCGTCATCGAAACTTGGCATTACCAGCGTTGCGGCGCGTGCGCCGTTGGTAATCGTCTCCAGCATCGTGTCCTTGTCGGACCAGAGGCGCGGGCGGATGTTCGGGTCGAAGACCACGGGCTTGCCCGCTGCCTTGGCGCGGCGCAGTTCCGCAAGGAAAGTATCTACATCGTGGGGCGAGGCGAGAATGGCGAGCGTGATGCCAGAAAAATAGATGACGTCGGCGCTTTCCACCGTCTTGCGCAGGTGGTCCGCATCTGCTGCGAGTTGCCTTGCTGCGGCTGCGTTGCGCCAATAGCTGAAGGTGCGCTCACCATCCTTGAGGTTGATGAGGTAAAGGCCGGGTGTGCCGCCCTTGATGCGGCGGATTTTTTCCGTGCCGATACCGGCATCTGCAATGAAGGCCAGCATGTCCTGCGAAAGAGGATCGTCGCCGAGTGCCGTGAAATAATCGACGGACCAGTCTTCTGGCAGACAGGCACGTGCATACCATGCCGTATTGAAGGTATCACCGGCAAAACCCTTGCGCAGCAGCCCGTTTCCGGCCTGCGACAGTTCCACCATACATTCGCCAATCGACAGAAACCGTCCGCCCACGCCGTCATCCTCCACTTGCTTTACCTTCGGGATTACGACGACAGGAGGTGCCTGACAAGCCCGCTTCGAGGTGATTTTGGGCATTTGCGAAGTTCCGGTTTACGCAGGGACAGCTGCTTTATATTCTCGGACCAACCCTCATCAGGAGATCGCTCATGCCGACAACCCATGCCCCGGTCCACAAATCCCAAGCGCAATCGGACTGGTGGAAGGGGGCGGTGATCTATCAGGTATATCCGCGATCCTTTCAGGATACGACCGGGGACGGTTACGGCGATCTTGCCGGGGTGACGAAGCGGCTGTCCTACATCGCCTCGCTCGGCGTCGATGCCATCTGGCTCTCGCCTTTCTTTACCTCCCCCATGGCCGATATGGGCTATGACGTTTCCGATTATTGCAATGTCGATCCGATGTTCGGCACGCTTGCCGATTTCGATGCATTGATGGCCGAGGCGCACCGGCTGGGGCTGAAAGTTATCATCGACCAGGTGATTTCGCATACATCCGATAAGCACCCCTGGTTCGTGGACAGCCGTGCAAGCCGCATCAACAGCAAGGCGGACTGGTATGTCTGGGCCAATCCCAAACCGGATGGCACGGCGCCCACCAACTGGCTTTCCGTGTTCGGCGGGCCGGCATGGGAATGGGATGGCGTGCGCAAGCAATATTACATGCACAGCTTTCTCGCCTCGCAGCCGGATCTCAATTTTCACAATCCGGATGTTCAGGATGCGCTTCTGGAAACCGTACGGTTCTGGCTCGATCGCGGCGTGGACGGTTTTCGTCTCGATACCGTCAATCACTATTTCCACGACAAGCTGTTGCGCGACAACCCGCCGCTTTTGGACGACGAAAGCTTTGGTCTCGATGCGTCCGACGTCAATCCTTACGGCATGCAGGATCATCTCTACGACAAGACGCGGCCGGAAAACGTGGCCTTCCTCCAGCGCTTCCGCGCGCTTCTCGATGAATATGAGGGCCGCGCCACCGTGGGCGAGGTGGGGGACGGCGCACGCTCGCTGAAGACGGTCGCGGCCTACACATCCGGCAATGACAAACTCAACATGTGCTATACCTTCGATCTGCTTGGCCCGGATTTCAGCGCAAAACACCTGCGGGGCTCGGTCGAGACCTTTGGCAAGGTGGTGACGGATGGCTGGGTGTGCTGGGCCTTTTCCAACCACGATGTGGTGCGCCATCTGAGCCGGTTTTCCGAAGGCTCCGAGGAGCAGACGCGGGTTGCGAAGCTCGCCATCTGCGTTCTCGCCAGCCTGCGCGGCTCTATATGTCTGTATCAGGGTGAGGAGCTGGGCCTGACCGAGGCCGAACTGGCCTTCGAGGATTTGCGTGACCCCTACGGCATTCGCTTCTGGCCCGCCTTCAAGGGGCGTGACGGGTGCCGCACGCCGATGGTGTGGGAAACCGGCAAGCCGAATGCGGGTTTTTCAAGCGCGGAAAAGCCGTGGCTGCCGGTGCCCTATGCCCACGCCATGCAGGCGGCGGATGCGCAGGAGCGCAAGCCGGACTCGGTTCTTAACCACTACCGCGCGGTCTTGTCCTTCCGCAAAACCCATGGAGCATTGCGCGACGGCGATATGGACTTCATCAAGACCAATCTCGATGTGCTGGCCTTCACGCGCCACAAGGGTGACGAAAAACTGCTGTTCGTTTTCAACCTGACCCGTGAGGCGGTGGAATTTCCTATCCCGAAGGGTATGGAGGTCACGGATATCCTGCCGATGCCGGGTTTTGAGCCGCTGTTCGACGCCGGGATCGTGAAGCTTGAGGGGTTGGACGTGTTTTGCGGGGTCGTCGCTTGAGCCTGAAATTTTCCATCAGGGACGCCGCAGCATCTCTGGACGACTGGTCCCTTTTGCGCCACCGTTTATGGCCCGATGCCTCTGTTGCCGAACATAGGGCTGAATTGCAGAACCTCTCCGACAACGACGCCGGTTTCATTGCCTATGATCTGGTCGGAATGGCCATCGGTTTCGCCGACGTCAGCCTCCGGCGGGATTATGTCAACGGATGCGATACATCGCCTGTTGCGTTTCTCGAAGGCGTTTATGTGGAAGAAGAATTCCGCGGTCAGGGCGTTGCCGCGGCATTGATCGCCGAGGTCACCCGCTGGGCGATCAGCAAGGGTGTGAGCGAGCTTGCCTCCGATGCCGATATTGCCAATATCGATTCACACCGCATGCATGCGGCGCTGGGGTTTGAGGAGACCGAACGGGTGGTTTATTTCCGCAAGCTGCTGCCATCGCATTCATGACTTGCCGATGCTGTAAGTCAGCCGATTTAGCAATCCGTCCGTTTCGCCTTGTCTGAACCGGCATTTTCATGCGGACGTCGCTCGGCTCTTTTATGATCATTCCGGGAGCTTGCGCCACGCTGGACTTGGTGACGCGATGCAAATTGCCCATAGGCGATAGTACATATTTTCATACTAATTAATGTATTAATTTATTTAAAAATATGAAAATTTGAATTAATTTATGTAATTCATCATTTTTAATCTAATAAAAACGAAATATTCTGTTCATTTTTATTTCTTATGAATTTGGCGAGCTTTGCGCAAGTTTGGATTATTATTGACTGAATAGTTATATATTTTCGGATAATAACTATAAAGCGAAGTAGGGATTGTCATGTCCGTTTCGATCAAGAATTCGAGTCAACTTACCACCGCTAGTTCCGCATCCTCACGTTCCAAGGTTCAGACTGCCCCCGCGACATCCATCAGAAGCGTTTTCGCTTCCGGACAATCGTCAGTCCGCGCATCCACAACGAATGCAACGCCAAAAATGTCGTCAATCGAATATCTCGCGTCATCAGGCTTTATGCGAAATCTGAAGGTCAAGCTTTCGACAGCGGGGGACGACCCGGCGCAATACCTGCGTTCCCAATCGATGATGAGTGCTCTTGCGGGCGGGCGCTTGCAGATCTCGGACCCCACGCAGGGCAAATCTATAAGCGCATGGGATCCGAGTCAGAAAAACGCCAGGTCGACAACTGCTACGGATATCGCCAAGACCAACTGGGCGGATTTCCTGAACTCGCAGCTCAAACGTAACGAAAGCGGCCTTCTTTCCAAGGATGCAAGTGGCAGCTATGTCGACAAGACGACTGGCAACCACGCCTATTTTGGCAGGGTCGCGGGCAAATATTACTATGTGACCTGGCCTGCAGAAACGAAAACCTGAGACGGCTCGCGCCGTCTCAGAAACGCGGCATAAGTAGATTACGCTGTTTCCGGCCGATAAACTCCATCGTCAGATCAGTGCAAACCGATCCACATCCACCATGCCCATGTCGGAAATCTTCAGGTGCGGGATGACGGGTAGCGGCAGGAAAGCCACCTGCAGGAAAGGCTCCTCGAGCGTCGTGCCGAGCGCATAGGCTGCCTTTCGCAGGGTGTGGAGCGTGTCTCGCACCGTTTCGTAAGGTTCGAGGCTCATCAACCCGGCCACCGGGAGCGCAATCTCGCCCGTCACCTTGCCGTCTTCGACTACCACAAAACCGCCCTTGATTTCGCCGAGCCGGTTGGCGGCCAGCGCCATGTCGTCCTCGTTAACGCCGACAACGCAGATATTGTGGCTGTCATGACCGACAGTGGAGGCGATGGCACCCTTCTTCAGCCCGAAGCCCTGCACGAAGCCGTTGGCGTGGTTGCCGTTCTTGCCATGGCGCTCGATGACGGCGACCTTGATGATGTCGTTTGCGAGATCGACAGTCGTCTGGTTGCCGTCCGTCGGCAGCGTGTAGCGGCGATGTTCGGTGATGATCTTGCCGGGGAGCACGCCCATCACCGGGGTCTCGCCTTGCGCGACCGGCACGCCGAAATGGGCGGCGAGCACGGGTCTTGCCTTGACGCTGTCAAGACCGACGGGCGCGACCGGCTTGCGGGTGGCAAACAGCGCGTCATCGACGATACGGCCGCCGGAGAAGACCATGCCGGCCTTGCAGTTCTGCAAGGTATCGATCACCACGAGGTCGGCGCGCCAGCCCGGTGCGATAAGACCGCGATCGCGCAGGCCGAAGGCCTTTGCGGCGGAAATCGAGGCGGCGCGGTAGATGGCGAGCGGTTCCACGCCGTTGGCGATTGCCGTGCGGATCATATAATCGAGATGACCCTGTTCGGCGATGTCGAGTGGGTTGCGGTCATCGGTGCAAAGCGCAAGATAAGGCGACAGACGCTCGGTGATAACAGGCATCAGGGCGTGCAGGTCTTTTGAGACCGAGCCTTCGCGCACGAGAATATGCATGCCCTTGCGGATCTTTTCCAAAGCCTCGGCAGCACTGGTGCACTCATGTTCGGTGCGGATGCCGGCTGCCAGATATCCGTTCAGCGCCGTTCCCGACAGAAGCGGCGCGTGTCCGTCGATATGCTGTCCCTGAAAGGCTTCGAGTTTTGCCATGCATACCGGGTCTTTGTGGATGACACCCGGAAAATTCATGAATTCGGCAAGGCCGATAACCTTCGGATGATCACGGAACGGCAGCAGTTTTTCGATCGGCAGATCGGCGCCCGAGGTTTCCAGATGGGTTGCGGGCACGCAGGACGAGAGCTGCACGCGGATGTCCATGATGGTTTCCATGGAACTGTCCAGGAAGAACCGAAGCCCCTCCGCGCCCAGAACATTGGCGATCTCATGCGGGTCGCAGATGGCGGTGGTAACGCCGTAGGGCAGAACGCAGCGGTCGAATTCGTGCGGCGTCACCAGCGATGATTCGATGTGGAGATGGGTATCGATGAAACCTGGAACGACGATTTTCCCCGAAATGTCGATTTCCCGGCGACCCTTGTAGCTTTCGCAAGTTCCAACGATGGTATCGCCGCATATGGCGATGTCGGAGGCAACAAGTTCTCCAGTTACGAGGTCGAAGAATCGTCCGCCCTTGAGAACTATATCTGCCGGTTCACGGCCCGTACCCTGATCGATGCGCGTTTCAAGTTTCGAATTCATGCGGCTTTTCTTCGGCTCCTGGTTTACGTCGTTCGCGAGAATTTTCAGTATTTACATTCTTAGGTTGTTTCTTGGCTTAATCGAATTGATTCTTTGCGTTTTAAATATATCCAGAGTAAAAAATTTTCATATTCGTGCTATCTTATGTTTAAGTTCCAAAATTGAACAATGTTAGGAATGCGTAACTTACCCTTGCAGGGATACCGGTTGGTTCCGGTCTTTTCAGCATTTGCCAGTGCAGGTTACCATTCCCGGGAAGGAAAATAAAAGCGTCTGATGCTCAAACGAATTTCTACCCAGCAATTGACGGTTGGCATGTTTATCGAAGCGGTCGAGGGAGCGCTTTCGAACAGCGGATTTTTGCAGCGATATCGATTTCTTCTGCGCCATGAAGAGTTGATGCGTCAATTGAAATTGAGCGGCGCTGAAAGCATCATCATCAATACGGCCAAGGGAAACGATATCGAGGGTAGGCCGTACTCTGGAACCGTCCCGCCGCGATTAAACAATGGCCCCGAAACCATGGCTGCCATTACCCATGCCGTGCGCTCTGCCGCCGATGCCATTGCCGAGACATTTGCCGTTGCCGAAGCCGGTGGCTGCGTGTCCCTCAAGGGCATGACTGCGGCGGCCGGCAAGATTTCCGATGCGGTCCAGTCGAACCCGGCGATTTTCATCGGGGTTACCCGGTTGAAGTCGAAGGACGAGACGACCTTCGTGCATTCGGTTTCCGTCAGCGGGTTGATGATCCATTTTGGCAATTATCTCGGGCTGGAGAAGGAAACGGTCGATCTGCTCGGCATCAGCGGCCTGCTGCACGATATCGGCAAGGTGGAAATTCCTTCGTCGATCCTCAACAAGGCGGAAGGTTTAAGCGCCACCGAGCGGGAAATCATCAATCTTCATCCAACGTTCGGCCGGGATATCTTGTCGCGCAACGAGCAGATGCCGGCCATGGTTCTGGATGTCTGCTTCAATCATCACGAGCGCATTGATGGCGGCGGTTATCCCAGCGGCTGCGCCGGAAACGAGATCAGTCTTCACGCGCGCATTGCGGCGATCTGCGATGTCTATGACGCCGTAACCTCGGTTCGGCCCTACAAGAAGCCTTGGACGGCAAACGAAGCGCTGACGTGGATGTTGCGCCGGGAAGGCCACTTCGACATGCAACTTTTGAAGAAATTCGCGCTGTGCATTTCCACATCGCTGCCGCGTAGCTAGGCAGCAGGCGATCTCGAAGTCGCGCTGTTTGAGGCTTGCCCGGCGGCGCCGAAGTGACGCCGCCGATGCAGGATGTTTACGCTGCCTTGGTTTTCGCCTTGCGGGTCAGATGCACCACGACGTTCTCGATCATGCGCATGCCGGCATCCTGGCCGAGAGTCATGATCGATTCCGGGTGGAACTGAACGGCGGCTACCGGTTCCTTGGCGTGTTCGATGCCCATGATCGTGCCGTCTTCACTTTCAGCGGTGATGATGAAATCACGCGGAAGGGTGGAAGGGTCGGCGAAGATCGAATGGTAGCGACCGACGGTCACTTCCTTGCCGAGACCGGAGAAGACCAGGCCTGGCTCCAGCACGCGGATGCGTGAGGGCTTGCCGTGCATTGGTACCGCAAGTTGGCGAAGTTCGCCGCCATAGGCTTCCGCCAGCGCCTGAAGACCGAGGCACACGCCGAAGATCGGCAACTCGCGGGCGCGGGCGGCCTTGATCGTCGCCTTGCAGTCGAAATCCGTCGGGCTGCCCGGTCCGGGCGAAAGCACGACGAGATCGGGCTGGAAGCGGTCGAAGACCTCCGCTGCGACCGGCGTTCTGACGGTGGAAACTGTGGCACCCGTCTGACGGAAATAATTCGCCAGCGTGTGCACGAAACTGTCTTCGTGATCGACCAGCAGGATTTTGACGCCGGTGCCGACCTTGGCGGCATCGCGCTTGGTGGCGGCCGAGTTTGTGGCTTTTGCATCGCGAATGGCCGCGATCATGGCGGATGCCTTCAGTTCGGTTTCGGCTTCTTCTTCCTGCGGATTGGAATCATTGAGAAGCGTCGCACCGGCGCGGACTTCCGCGATGCCATCCTTGATACGGATGGTGCGCAGCGTAAGCCCGGTATTCATGTCGCCGTTGAAACCGACCATGCCGATTGCACCGCCATACCAGGCGCGCGGGCTCTTTTCATGGCTTTCAATGAAGCGCATGGCCCAGAGCTTCGGTGCGCCGGTGACGGTGACGGCCCAGGCGTGGCTGAGGAAGCCATCGAAGGCATCCATGTCGTCGCGCAGACGGCCCTCGATGTGGTCGACCGTGTGGATGAGGCGCGAATACATCTCGATCTGGCGGCGGCCGATGACCTTCACCGAACCCGGCTCGCAGACGCGGCTCTTGTCGTTGCGGTCCACATCCGAGCACATGGTCAGTTCGGACTCGTCCTTCTTCGAATTCAGCAGCTTCAGGATCTGCTCGCTGTCGGCAATCGGGTCGTCGCCACGCTTGATGGTGCCTGAAATCGGGCAGGTCTCAATGCGACGGCCGGAGACTCGCACGAACATTTCCGGCGAAGCACCGACCAGATATTCCTGATGACCGAGATTGATGAAGAAGGAATAGGGCGAAGGGTTGATCGCCTTCAGGCGGCGGGAGATCGCCGATGGATTGCTTTCGCAGCGCTCCATGAACTTCTGGCCGGGAACGACCTCGAACAGATCGCCGCGTCGGAAGCTTTCCTTGGCCTTCACCACCAGCTCGGAATATTCGCCGGGACGGTGATCGCCCTTGGGCGGGATCGTGTCGGTGGTCTTGAAGGGATCGGGCGCGATCTCTGAGGACTTGCCGTCCGTCGTTACACCGTCCTTCTCGAAATCGTAACGGTCGATCCAGGCCTTGGCGGAATAATGGTCCACGACGAGAATTTCGTCGGGCAGATACAGCACCATGTCGCGCTGGTCTTCCGGGCGCGCGAGCGAAAGCTTGATCGCGTCGAACTGGAAAGCGAGATCGTAACCGAAGGCGCCGAACAGGCCGATGGCCGAATCCGCATTCGAATAGAACAGGTCGACGATGGCGCGCAGCGCCGTGAAGACGGTCGGGATTTTCGAGCGTTCTTCTTCCGTAAAGACGCGGTCCGGCTCGTTGACCGTGAGGTCGAGACGGCGGACGGAGGATGCGCCCAGCGTCAGATCGGGCGTCGCCTTCAGCTTTTCGGTGATGAAGTCGAGCAGTACTTCGCCGCGGCCGTTATAGGCTTCGATCCACATCTGGCGACCGAAGCAGGAAATGCCGAGCGGCGGATCGATGATGGCCGTATCCCAGCGCGTGTAGCGGCCCGGATATTCGTAGTTGGACGAGAAAACCGCGCCGCGATGGGCATCGAGCTTTTCGATGTAGTTGTCGATGGCGCTGGCATATTCGGCGGCGCGACGCTTTCGGCTGACCTTTATGCCGCCTTTCGTCTCGTAGGTTTCCGCTCCGTCATCCTGAATGATCGTTACCATTTCTTTCGCACTTCCCGTTTTTCAGGCCCGATGACAGGCGGCAGAATAACAAAAAAGCCGCCTGAAAATTCGGGCGGCTTGGACTTTGTCTGAAGACATGACTGGTCAAGGCCGCGTAAAGCTGCTCCACCACCAGTTAGCAATGTTCATAGACACGATGTTCATGGGAAAATTGTTAGCCTGCACAATTCGCCTTGGCAAGCGGATTCCGGCGACGGAATGAACCTTACCGGCGCGAGTTGCGTTCCTGTCCTGCCGAAACAGTCAGGAGTGCCCCGGAAAATGCTTCATCGCCTGTGTCTTCTGATGACGAGTCTCGCCCTTATTTCCGCTTCCGAACCGCCGCCACAGGTGCCGGTGCCACAGCCGAAGCCTGGCGAACAGCAAGCACCCGCCACAACGGAAAAGCCGGCCGATAAGGGCGCGCAAACGCCCGAAGACACACCGAAGCCGACCCCCAAGCCGCAACCACCTGAAGAAGGAAAATCCGACGCGGAAGGGAAGGGTGCCGAGGACAAGAAGAAAGACGACAAGGGGCAAAACGGCGGTGAGACGGTAGCTCCAGCTGTCGAAGCAACGAAACCCGAGGAAAAACCGCCGGAGCCTGTGAAGCCGGAAGACCCGGCAAAGCTTCAGGCCTGCCTTGGCGCATTGAAGGAAATCGGCGCGGAATTCAAAGAGCTCGAGCCGATCCGCGACGAAGAGCAGGGGTGCGGTATCGAAGCGCCGATCGAGCTTTCCGTGGTGCTGCCGGGCATCAAGCTTGAACCATCTGGCACCATGCGCTGCGAAACCGCCCTTGCGCTATCGCGCTGGACAAAGGAGATGATGCTGCCGGCTGCGGCTCTCGCCCTGCCGGACAAAAAGGTAACGGCGATTGCCAATGCCTCGACCTATATTTGCCGCAACCGCAACAGTGCCGAAACCGGCAAGATTTCCGAACATGCCAAGGGCAATGCTGTCGATATTTCCACCATCGCCTTTGACAAGGGCGATCCGCTGGTGATGAAGCCGCGCGGCGAGGATGGAACGGTGGAAGGTGCCTTCCAGCGGACGATCACAGCCGCCGCCTGCCTGTTCTTCCGAACCGTTCTTTCCCCCGGCAGCGACGCGACCCATCAGGATCACCTGCATCTCGACGTGCTGGAGCGAAAGGGAGGTTATCTCTACTGCCGCTGATAAAAAGGGGGCGACCCGAAGGCCGCCCCGACTGGAGATGATGTTCCGACCGGGTTCAGAATTTCTGGGTCAGAGAGATTTTGAAGGTGCGTCCCGCTTCCGTATAGAAGTCGACAGGCTGGTTGACGGTGCTGACGGCATTGGGGTTGACGTCACGAACGCCGACGGCGTTCCAGTATTGCTTGTCGAACAGGTTATAGACGCCGGCCTGAATACGCAGGCCCTTGGTCTGTTCCGGTTCCCACCAGCCGGTCAGGTTGAAGATGCCGTAACCGGGTGCGTCGTAGGTTGTGGCCACCTTGTCGTCACGCATATGCGAGGAGAAGATGCCGGTGAATTCCGTGCCCCAAGTCTCCTGTGCGTAGCCGACGCCGAGGACGGACTTGAACGGCGCCACCGTGCGGATGAATTCGTTGCTGTCTGTATCTTTGCCATAAGCATAAGCAAGCGACGCATGGGCGAAGAAGCCGTTTGCGAGTTCCTTGCGGACCCTGGCTTCCACGCCGGAGATTTCAACATTGTTGCGGTTGCGATAGGTGAAGAGCGATCCGTTGCCCCTGCCGCCGAAGCCGGGGAACAGCGTCGTCGAGGTCGTGTATTGCTCGATGAAGTTCTTGTACTTGTTGTGGAACAGCGTCAGGCTCCCCGTCAGATCGCCGGATGCGTAATTGGCGCCGATTTCAAAGCCGTTGCTGGTTTCGGGGTTGAGCGCGGAGTTGCCGACCACGGCATAACCCGAGCTGATATTCGAGAAGTTCAGATAAAGCTCGTTGATGGTCGGAGCGCGATAGGCCATCGACCATTGTGCGAAGAGCTGCAATTCCGGTGTCACGTCGTATGTCGCGAGCAGCTTCGGCGAGAAGCGCGAACCGCTATTGCCGCTTGGCAGGCCGAAGGTGTTGTAACCGCTGTTGCTGGATACCGAGCCATCCGGATCGTAATCGTAGGAATCGAAGCGCAGTCCGGGGGTCAGCCTGAAACCGTTTCCAAACGCGATTTCGTCATCGAGATAGAGGCCAAGGCTCTTGCCGCTCACGTCAGGCATGTCCGACTGTGACGATGAGGTCACTCCGCCTGTGTTGGCATAAAGCGCCTGGCTGAAATCGGTTGTCATGGCGTTGCCGCCGAAGCGCACGGTGTGCTGCACGCCGCCGAGTTCGAAGCCGGATTCAAGGCCGCCGACGATGCCGAAAGCGCTGTTGCGCATGCTGTCTTCGCGGATATAGAGCGAGTTGTTGGTCAGCCGGTTGCCAGCGCCGGATTCCTTGGAGAGGCGCGTCCAGTAGAGCGACAGATTGGCTGCATCGATCAGGCTGTCTGTCGACGGCGCTTCATATTCGTAATCAAGCGATACGCGGTCGCGCTCCGTATCCTCGTAGCCGCTGTAGTCGCCAATGCGGTAAGTCGATCCCGATACGCTGACGCCTTGCAGGGTTCGCATGTCGCTGCGATCTCTCAATGAATAACGCTCGGCCGTAAGTCCGATGCGGTGGCCGCCTTCCAGATCCTGGCGGATCTTGAACATCAGGTTGCTTTCGTAGGTATCTGCCGGGTTGGGCTTGGTGCGGCGGGTTCCGTAGATATCGGCGAAGCCCTTATTGTCCGTTTCGTTGCCGCGCTTGTAGGAGCCTTGGAACAGAACCGAGGTGTTTTCGATCTTCTTTGCAACGGCGAGCGATCCGCCGACGCTTCTGTCCTCGCTGTCATAGGTGGTCTTGGCAACACCGCCCCAGTCCTTGCCTTCACCGATCAGGTCTTCCGGCTCAAGCGTGCGCAGAACGAGTGCGCCGCCAAGGGCGCCGGAACCGATGCGGCTGGAATCGGCGCCGCGTACAACGTCAACCGTGGAAAGCGATGAAAAATCAAAGCTCGAACTGGTATCACTCAGGGTCGTCGTGGCCTGTCCCTGACGGGCGAAATTGTTGAAGTATGGAACGGGAATATTGTCGATCAGGGTCACGACACGGGCGCCGCCCAGACCGCGAATGAACAGGCCGCCGGGCCTGCCGGGCTTGGCATCCACATAATCGACACCCGGCTCGGTGGAGTTTCCGAGGTCCTTGATGCTGCCGATGTCTTTCTTCCTGATGTCTTCCGCCGTCGTCTGGCTTGCAAGCGGTGTGTCGGCGGCTGCATTCGCGCTTTTGACGCGCTTGCCCTTGACCACGATCTTCTCCAGCGTGGTGGTGTCGTTCGTCTGCGACGCGGCATCCTGCGATTGCGCAGGTCCGGCAAAGGGCAGAAGAGACATGGCAGTGCACAAAAACAGCGCCGAATGTGTGCGCGAGATGGACATTAAATACCCCCGGATAAGGCGCGCGCAGAAGCTATGGCGCGCAAAAACGCGCCGCGCTTGCTGTCGCGGCTGAAACTGTTTTGATTTGTTACGGGCAAGCCGATTGCTGAGGACTAAAAAACATGATCATAACTGTCAACATATTATATATGACTTTTATCATCATGTTTTAAAGCATAACGGTGCGTGGCAAAAATGTGACGCCCCGTGAGACTGCATCCGGACCGGTGGAGAGGCCCGAAAATGCCGGGTTCCGGCCAAAGTCCCGACATTGACGCTTGCTAGGATATTCGCAGCCAGTTTAGATGGCGGAAGAATGCATGCTCCAACAATATACAAAAAAGTAATCGGATACGGAAATGAAGTCACTTGAACTGCTCGTCGAGCGGATCATTCTCTCCAGCCGCTGGCTGCTTGTCGTGTTTTATCTCGGGCTCGTTGCGGCGCTGGCCGTTTATGCATTTTCCTTCGTGCTGAAGTTCCTGAAGGTCGCCAAAAACGTTTTCACTTACGACGAATCGGACATGATCCTCGCCATGCTCGGGCTGATCGATGCGGCGCTGGTCGCGAGCCTTATCGTCATGGTGATGATCTCCGGCTATGAGAATTTCGTCAGCCGTTTCGATGAGGCGGATGACGAGGTTTCGTTTCTGGGCAAGCTTGATGCCGGCAGCCTGAAAATCAAGGTCGCATCGTCGATTGTGGCGATTTCGTCGATCCACCTGCTACAGATATTCCTCAACGCCAGTCAGTATACGGATAGCCAGTTGATGTGGTTCACCATCATCCATCTGGCCTTTGTCGTCTCGGCGGTCATGCTCGGTTTCCTGGAGAAACTGATGGCCAAGCCGAAGGATAAACCCGAAAAACCGGCACTTTAGTCAAGGTGGTCCGCCCGATATGAAGGTTGCAACACTGTTTGCCCATGCCGCCTGGTCGTCGCTTCTGGGTGTCCTGCGCCCACCGCCGGGTGGCGCCTGAATGCCAAAGACGGAACGCCAGGCCAGACTTTGCCGCGACCTTTCGGCTGCCATTGACAGACCCCAATGGCTGGCGGCGCTGCAGCAGGTGATGCAGGCGTTCAGTTATTCCTACGTGACCTTGCTGAAGCTGCCGAGCATTCGCAATGCCTATGCCCTGCCGATAGTGGTGGAAAGCAGCCTGCCGGTGTGGGTGGTGAATGCGATGACCCGGGACGGTGAACTTGCAGATTGTCCCGTCATAAAGCGCGGCGCTTCATCGATGATGCCGCAATACTGGTCTCTTGACGATAAGGACATCAACTGCGGCTCGCTGCTGGAAGTCTCAACCCTGCTGCGCGGCATGGGCATCACCTCCGGTCTTCTGGTGCCGGTGAACGGCATGGACGGAAACCGGCATCTGATGAATTTCGCGGGCGATTGCGATGTCCTGTCGCAGGGTTCGCTGAACGAGCTGTGCATGATCGCCCTTCACGCCCTGGAGGCCTATGACCGGCTTTGTCGTGCAGGCTCAAAACTCCCCTCACCACTGACGAAGCGGGAACTCGACGTGGTTCGCTGGACTGCGCAGGGCAAGACCTCCGTGGAGATTGCCGAGCTTCTGTCCATCTCGGAGCACACCGTCAATACCTATATGAACAACGCCATTCGCAAGCTCGATTGCGTCAACCGCGCGCAGCTGGTGGCCAAGACAATACGCCTTGGCCTGATAAGCTGATTTTCATGCCGGTCCAAGCTGTTGACTTACCTGTCGAGAACGGAGCGAAGCTCGACGAGGTTGGAGCGAACGCGCAGAACATAAAATCCCATGGTGGCAAGGTGCGAGGGCATGATCCAACCGCTTTCGTCGCCGTTGGAAATGATCGCCGGCTGGATGCGTAGCGCCGCACGGGTCTGTCCCAGGGTGTCGTTCCAGAGATTGGTCAGATTGCGTTCGCGAATAACCTGCGCGAAGTCCGATCCGGCTGCTGATAGCACGCCGTAATAACCATAGAGCTGGCCATAGGCGAACCAGAAACGGTCGTCCGCGCGAGTGTCGAACCAGCCGCCATTATAGTTTTCCGAACGCTCGCGCAGAATGGCCGATGTCGAGCCGATATCGCCGGCAATGCGGTCGATGAACTGGATGAGGTTATCGGCGCGGGTATCGAAGACGGCCTTGCAGGCGGTGAGTTCACCGTTAAATGCCTGGAAGCTGCGGATGGCGGCGCGATAGTAGCTCGGTGTCGGTGTTTTGGGGCCAAACGGATCGAGGCCGAAATACCAGGAATATTCGCTGAACTGCATGTTCCCGCGCGCTTCCTGGAGATTGTTGTTAATACCGGATGTTCCGCGAACGCGACCGAGGGTATCCACCAGTTCCACCGCGGTGCGGCGCACCGCCTGGTTCACGCCGCGCTGGAAGGACGCCTTGTTGTCCAGAAATGGCGTGCTGTCCCAGTCCACGCCGAAAAGGCCGAGACGATAGAGCAGCATGGAGGAAATCCATGCATTCTGATTGACGTTGAAATCGGTAAGATCGGCGGCGGCATCGACGATAGCCGAGCGCTGGCATACCGGTGCGGAGGTGTTTGCGGCAGCACCGGTGGCGCCGGCGGCGGCCGTTGGTGTTGCAGCCGGCAATTCCTGCCCGGGCGGCACCGTGCGTTCGGCAAGCTTGTAACGGGAAATATAATCCGGGTCGAAATTCGTCCAGACCTGCGTTTGCCAGAAGAAGTATCCGTAAAAGCCGGCCAGAAGGATGAGCACCAGAGCGATCGGACCCTTGATGATCCAGTTGCGGTCGCGATACCAGCCGTGGGCGGCCATGAAAGGCCACAGAAGCCAGGCGACGACCAGACCGGCGGCCTTGCCGATGGCGTTGAAGGCTGCCTGAATCAAAGCGGTTATCCGGTCGATCATGTCGTCATAGTCTCCTCTGCCCGTGGGGCTGAACGCCGGAAGGAACAACCGCGGTTCGGCCATGCGCCTTTTGGCGCTTCGCAACAACCGCGGTCGTTTACTGTCTTCCAGATATGTCCCTACCCACCGGGATACAACATGATTGCGAAACTTTTCTCAACCTGCGGTCCGCGCGGGTCGTTCCCGTGTTCCGGAACTACGCGTGGAGCATGTATCGCCCGGACAAGGTGACAGGCGGTTACAGACCGAGCTTGGCAATTTCGGCGTCCAGCCGCTCCCGCGCTTTTTTCGGCAGCTTGCCGGTCTTTATGGCATCCAGATTGGCCGGTGCGGCATCGCCGACCACAACGAGGGCGACCATGCCCATGCCGAGATGCGGCGTGCATTTGACGACGTATGCGCCGTCCTTCTCGACGGTCAGTTTCACCGTCTCGTTCATCTTGCCCTTGAAGTCCGCAACGCCCTCGGGAAGCATTTCCTTGACGGCAGCCGCATCATGACCCTTGTCGACGGGCACGAAGGAAATGACGTCGCCGACAGCTGCCTTGACGGTTGCCGGTTCAAAGACCATCGCCTGACCATCGCTGCCCTTGTTGAGCATCTTTACCTCGATTTCGGCCGACAGGGCGGGAAAGGCAAGGAGGGCAGCAGCGATGGCAAGGCTGGCGACGGTGGCAGTTTTGTTCTGCATATCTTTTACTCCTGAGAGAAAGCACATCCACGCGAATGTGTCCGCATGGTCTTAGCGCAGGAGCAGGGGAGCCATCCTTGCGAAAAATCAAATGCGGCAACCGGCCGCAGACGGTCAGTCGCCCTTGACCGTTTCTACCCAGTGGCGGCGGCAGAAGGAGACGTATTTTTCGTTGCCGCCGACATCGATCTGCGCGCCTTCCTTGACCACATTTCCTTCATTGTCGAAACGGGCGACCATCGTCGCCTTTCGGCCGCAATGGCAGATGGTGCGGATTTCGCGAAGCTCGTCGGCAATGGCGAGCAGTTCCCTGGAGGCCGGGAAAAGCTTGCCCTGAAAATCCGTGCGCAGGCCGTAGGCCATCACCGGAATGTTCAACCGGTCGGCAATACCGGCAAGCTGCCAGACATGGTGTTCGGACAGGAAATTGGCTTCATCGATGAAAACGCAGGCAACGGGCGCTTCGGCATGCAGGGCCTCCACTTCGGAGAAGATATCGGTGTTTGCGTCGAAGGTCCGTGCGTCGGACGACAGGCCGATGCGCGACGCGACCCGGCCGAAGCCGGCCCGATCGTCAAAGGCGGCCGTGAAAATCAACGTGCGCATGCCGCGCTCGTGATAATTATAGGATGCCTGTAACAACATGGTCGACTTGCCGGCGTTCATCGCCGCATAATTGAAATAGAGTTTTGCCATCGTCCACTCCCTTTACACCTTCGCGTCTTTTGACGGCGAAGGGTCGGGTTGAAAAGTGCCGCAACGGGAAAAACACAGATTTCCGCATGCCGCAGCTGTCCGTATCGCGGACTAAAAAGCCGGAGATTTTCATCGTCGTGTCGCAAACGGCGGGCCAAAGCACGCAAATGCACGCGAGTTGATTGTGTCCGGCAGATATTGATAATGGCAAGGGAACGAAAAAAAGGGAGCAAGCGATGTTTGCAAATAGAAGTCGCTGTCTGGCTTTGGCCGCAGCAATCTCCGTCATGACGTTCAATGCAGCCGGCGCTGCGGAGCCGGCAAGTTGTGGCAAGGTTCGTTTTTCCGATGTGGGCTGGACCGACATCACTGCCACCACAGCGACTGCCACGGTGCTGCTGAAGAGCCTCGGTTATGAAACCGACGTCAAGCTTCTCTCGGTGCCCGTTACCTATACATCCCTGAAAAACAAGGACATCGACGTCTTCCTCGGCAACTGGATGCCGACCATGGAAGGCGATATCGCGCCTTACCGCGACGACAAGTCGGTTGAAACGCTGCGTGAAAACCTGACCGGCGCGAAATACACGCTCGCGACCAATGCCAAGGGTGCTGAACTCGGCATCAAGGATTTCAAGGATATCGCGGCCCATAGCGGCGATCTCGGCGGCAAGATCTACGGCATCGAGCCCGGCAATGACGGCAACCGCCTGATCCTCGACATGGTCGCCAAGGACACCTTCGGGCTGAAGAGTTTCGAGGTGGTCGAATCCTCCGAACAGGGCATGCTGTCGCAGGTTGCCCGCGCGGGGAAATCCGGCGAACCGATCGTGTTCCTCGGCTGGGAACCGCATCCCATGAATACGAATTTCAAGCTGACCTATCTGACCGGCGGTGACGAGGTTTTCGGCCCCAATCTCGGCGGAGCGACGATCTACACCAATGTCCGCAAGGGTTACACCGAGGAATGCCCGAATGTTGGCGTCTTTCTCAAGAACCTGGAATTCTCCCTGCCCATGGAAAACGAGATCATGGGCAAGATCCTGAATGATGGCCTCGAGGGCGAAGCGGCGGCGACTGCCTGGCTGAAGGCCAACCCGGCCGCGATCGAACCCTGGCTTGCCAACGTCAAGACCAAGGATGGCAGCGCTGACGCCTTGCCCGCCGTCAAGAAGGCCTTGGGCCTCTAGGTTGCAGACAACGCATGTATCCGGCCTAACCTTGTAAACAGGCCGGATACTGCAGGAAATTACGATGTCCTTTGCATGATCTCGGTCCGCGAATTTTTCTCGCATCCGGGGTCACGCGCGATCCCGGTGTCCGGCAATGCTGTTGCCGGCCGTCTTTTCTGCATTAGCGGCATTTCCGGTGAAACGGGATCACCTTCAATGCCTGTCTTCTTATTTTTTTGCAATTCCGGGCCCAAAACCGTTACGCATTTTTACTGGAATTGCTCTGGTTCACGAAAGGTCTTGTCTTACCGTGGAATGGCTCAGCGCTCCTGAAAACCGCCTGCCCGTCGGCCGATATGCCAAGGAGGCCATTGACTGGCTGACCGGCAATCTCGCTTTTTTTTTCGATTGGCTTTCTTTCATTTTCCAAAGCGTCATTAACGCCCTGCTTTACGTTTTGCAGGCGCCGCATCCGCTGGTCATCGTCGCGATTGTGACGGCTCTTTCAGCCTGGACGAGGCGGTCGGTCGGCATGCCGGTCTTTACGGCGCTTGGTCTGCTGTTCATCATCAATCTCGGGTACTGGAAGGCGACGACGGAAACGCTGGCGCTCGTTCTCGCCTCCAGCGCGGTCTGCATGATCATCGGCATACCGCTTGGAATACTGGCGGCGCGGCGCAAATGGATCTATGCCGGCATGCGCCCGGTGCTGGACCTGATGCAGACCATTCCGACCTTCGTCTATCTCATTCCGGCGCTAGTGCTGTTCGGCCTCGGCATGGTTCCCGGGCTTATCGCCACCGTCATCTTCGCCATTCCCGCGCCCGTGCGCCTGACCCGTCTCGGCATCGTTTCGACGCCGCCGGCGCTGGTGGAAGCGGCCATCGCCTTCGGTGCCACGCCATCGCAGGTTCTGCGCAAGGTGGAGCTTCCCTTCGCTGCGCCGCAGATCATGGCGGGTCTTACCCAGACGATCATGCTTTCGCTCTCGATGGTGGTCATTTCCGCCCTCGTCGGAGCCAACGGCCTGGGGGTGCCGGTGGTACGCGCATTGAACACCGTCAATATCGCCATGGGCTTCGAAGCTGGGTTGTGCATCGTCATATTGGCGATCGTTCTCGACCGACTTTTCCGCCTTCCCGGCACGGAGCATGATCTATGAGTGACGCAATCATCTTCGGAAATGTCGATATCGTCTTCGGCGACCGGCCCGAGGCGGCGCTGGCGCTGATCGACAAGGGCAGCACGCGTGACGAGATCAACGAGCAGACCGGACTGGTCCTCGGCGTTGCGAATGCCTCGCTTTCGGTAAATGAGGGCGAGATACTCGTGCTCATGGGGCTTTCGGGCTCCGGTAAATCGACGCTGCTCAGGGCCGTTAACGGCCTTGCGCCTGTGGTGCGCGGCAATGTCAGCGTGAAGACGGCGTCCGGTTTTGTCGATCCCTATCGGGCGACGGCGAAGGCGCTGCGCGATCTGCGCATGCATACGGTTTCGATGGTCTTCCAGCAATTCGGCTTGCTGCCCTGGCGAAACGTTGCCGACAATGTCGGTTTCGGGCTGGAGCTTTCCGGAACGCCGGAAGCCGAACGCAAGCGCATGGTGGCCGAGCAGCTTGAGCTGGTGAACCTGTCCGCCTGGGCTGACCGCAAGGTGGGGGAGCTTTCCGGCGGCATGCAGCAGCGCGTAGGGCTGGCGCGCGCCTTCGCAACCGGAGCGCCCATTCTCTTGATGGACGAGCCGTTCTCGGCGCTCGACCCGCTCATCAGAAGCCGCCTTCAGGACGAACTTCTGGAGTTCCAGAGCCGGTTGAAGAAAACCATCCTCTTCGTCAGTCACGATCTGGACGAGGCATTCCGCATCGGCAACCGCATAGCCATGATGGAGGGCGGGCGTATCATCCAGTGCGGCACGCCGCAGCAGATCGTCAAGCAACCGGCTACGCAATATGTCGCGGATTTCGTGCAGAACATGAACCCGATCTCCATGCTGACCGCCGCGGACGTGATGAAGCCAGGCGTGGATGAACAAAACGGCCGGTTGAACGTGGCCGCCACCGCCCGTCCGACATCGCCGCTGATCGATATCCTCGATGCGCTCTCGAAACATTCCGGCGCGATCGGTGTTGTCGATAATGGCGCAATTATAGGCACGATTTCCGCAGACGAAATTGTGACAGGCCTCACTCGCCACCGCAAGAAATGAGAAACACTCGCATTGGTCGAGAAAACGAAAGGCCTTCCTCCCCGGAAGGCCTTTTTGTATTACCTAATGCTGGTATAAAGAAAAAGAATACCCAAGACATTATAAGTTATGCATTAAAATAATTACGAATAAAAAGCATATTGCAAACTTTGAGAAAATTGCGCAAAGTAAAACTAGATTCTGTACCTCCTTGCTAAATTTAAGGTGGTGTAAGGTAGTGGTCACGAAGCCAGGCATTGGAAGACAAGATTTGTGTGCTCAATTTTTGATTGTTTTTTGCTCCAAATACTACTGAGAATGTAGCAGTTTGTTGCTAAAATGACGAAAAACAGGCGAAAGTCTGAAAATTTGATCAAGATGTCCAGGTAAATGATCAATGAAGAATAGTCTTGGAGGGGGACACGATATAAGCAAGATTTAGGTATATACAACGTATCGACTGAATTATAAAAAACACCTTTTGGACCACCTATAATAGCCACCATGACGGTCTTTCCGACTGTCATCAGGAGACTTGAGCGTATGGATAACCAATCTCTGTCGGAACATAGCATCGCCGCTGCAGACTTGCTCTCAGCGATGGCAAATCCCAAGCGCCTGATGATCTTGTGCACGCTGGTGGATACGGAAGTGCCGGTCGGTGTTCTCGCCTCCCAAGTTGGTCTCAGCCAGTCCGCGCTCTCGCAACATCTTTCGAAATTGCGTGCCCAGCGGCTGGTGAAAACAAGACGGGATGCTCAGACCATCTATTATTCCAGCAATTCCGAATCCGTCAAAAAAATCCTCGCTTCCCTCGAGGAGATTTATTGCCAGGTGCAGAAGAGCAGCAAGACTGCTGCCGCTTGATCTAACGGCCATCCCACGGCCCGGCGGTGCCATTCCGTTGAAACCGGCGCATGACGCCGGTTTTTTCTTTTTTTGGCGTGTGGCTCGCATGTAATGCGGTGAAAAGTCGGCCGCGCCACTCAGGGCGAAGACGCAGCCTGTATCTGTTGCTTTAGGCGGCTTGCCGCAGCCGCATATCCACCGTCGGCACCATCGACGAAATGCATATGGTCCTTCGAAAGCGGGGAGGGCACGATACAGGTCATCAATGCGGCGTCCTGCTCGTGCAGGCCGAAATAGCAGGTGCCGGAAAGGCGCCCCAGCTCCAGCCGCGCACTGATCTTTTCGAGCCTCTCGGCGTCGATATCAACCGTCATTTTCAGGCCATCGTCGAATTTCCGGAAATCGGTGTTGCTGGCAACCGAGCGCCGATAGCGATCCGCATTAAACCGTCCGAGCGACAATCCCGTCATGCCTAGGAAATTCACGAGGAAGCTCTCGCCGAGAATGCGCAGCGAACGGCGCACCTTGCCCCAGCTATCGTGATAGGCCGCACCTGCCCTGGCTTCCAGACCGAGGCCTTCCCGCACGAAGCCCAGTTTCGGCCCATCCTCCGGTACGGGGTGGCCTTGTCTTGCGTCCTGCGTGGCCAGATCGACGAGATCGATGACCAGCTGGCGGAATGCCGGCATATCCAGTGAGGGTCCAGGCATGGCGATGATCGACACCACCTTGCCATGGGTTGCCGGAATGGGGTTCCAGCGGCATGAAAGGCCGGTCAGGTCCGGCCGACTGCCTGTCGCAACCGTAGGCAGGGCATATTGCCCCTCCTTCATCCGCGCCTCGGCCCAGCTGTTGCCGCCGCCCGAAAACATGGCGTAGGAAACATCCTCGCTTGCCTGAAAGCGCGCGACGCGAACATCGAAGCCGTTGTTGCGTATGTCCTCCACCGGAACAAGCGCCACACGCATCGAAAGGTCGAGATCGTCCTTCACCCAGCGCTGCACGTTCGAAAGGGCGGTGCGCGCAAGGGATATCCCGTTCGGTGGCACCGCAACGGCGGCTCCATCGCCACCGAACACGAAGGGCAGGTCGTGACGCCCGAGGCTGTTCGATATGCCTGAGATGACCGCAGCGCCCGCCATGTTGACGGACTTATATCTGCCGGTGCCGATCGCCCCTGTCGAATCGATGATATCGGCAATGGCCAGCGCCCATCCCGGCGGCAGGGCGCGATAAAGCGCCGGGTCGGCCACGTCCTCGAAATGTCGGAAGACGGGCAGACCCGTCAGAAATTCGTCATCTGCTGTTATCATGCCGCCATTATCCTCCTGCGGCGACCAAACGCCAAGCGTTTACGCCGTTGCGCTCGCCCGTTTCGATGACACGATCGAGCCTGGCCTGACGATAGATTTACCGCGAATAGACCTTATCCAGCAAAGGTGACTTGCATAAGCCATCAAACCTTCCGTATGAGTTGAAATGAAGGCTCGGAATTCAAAAATGGAACGGGTTTTCGCCGGGAGGCGTCCGCGAAGTTTCATTCGGTCGGCGCCCAAGGCGCTCATCGGGGCTGAGACCCCATTTCCAAGGAGACACCAGGATGAAACTGAAGACATTGACCAGCGTGACGCTTGCAGCGTCCTTCGCATTCGCACCGCTTGCCCATGCCGAAATCGTCATCGGCCTGATTGCGCCGCTTACCGGTCCCGTCGCCGCCTATGGCGACCAGGTCAAGAACGGCGCCCAGACGGCAGTCAATGAAATCAACAAGAAGGGCGGCATTCTCGGAGAGCAGGTCGTTCTGAAGCTTGCAGACGATGGCGGCGAGCCGAAGCAGGGTGTGTCGGCTGCAAACCAGTTGGTTGCCGAAGGCATCCATTTCGTCGTCGGTCCGGTCACGTCAGGCGTTGCCATTCCGGCATCGGACGTGTTTGCTGAAAACGGTGTCCTGATGATCACCCCCACGGCGACCTCGCCGGGCCTGACGAACCGTGGCCTTACCAATGTTTTCCGCACTTGCGGTCGGGACGACCAGCAGGCAGAAGTTGCGGCGAAATACGTTCTTGCCAAGCTTAAGGACAAGAAGGTCGCCATCATTCACGACAAGGGCGCTTACGGTAAGGGTCTGGCGGATGCCTTCAAGACCACGCTGAATGCCGGTGGCGTTACCGAAGTTCTCTATGACGCGCTGACACCAGGCGAAAAGGATCTCGGCGCGCTGACGGCCCGCCTGAAGTCTGAAAATGTCGATATCGTTTATTTCGGCGGTTACCATCCGGAAGCCGGTCTTCTGGTGCGTCAGTTGAACGATATCGGCGCCAAGGCTGCCGTTATCGGCGGTGACGGCCTGTCGAACAGCGAGTTCTGGAACATCGGTGCCAAGGCTGGTGAAGGCACGATCTTCACCAACGCCTCCGACGCCCTGAAGAACGCGGATTCCAAGGCTGCTGCCGAAGCTCTAAAGGCCGCCAACATTCCTGCGGAAGCCTTCACCCTTAACGCTTACGCTGCCGTCGAAGTGCTGAAGGCCGGCATCGAGAAGGCTGGAAGCGCAAAGGATTCCGAAGCGGTCATCACGGCTCTGAAGAGCGGTGACGCTTTTGCCACGGCGATCGGCAAGGTCACCTATGGCGAGAGTGGCGACCTGTCATCGCAGGCTTTCTCGCTCTACAAGTGGCAGGACGGCAAGATCGTCGCAGCCGAATAAGGATAAGGCGTACCGGCCGCATCCGTTGCGGCCGGTACCATCTCCGTTGCGTGACTAGGGGCAAGTAGAATGGGCAGTGACCTGGACGCCCGGGATGCAAGCGCGGCGGGTGGGGAAAACCTTCCTCACATTGGCTTTGCGCGGATATTCCCGATTCTCAGAATTTTCGATGAGGCCAAGGCGCGGGAATTCTATGTTGATTTTCTCGGTTTCAAGGTCGACTGGGAACACCGCTTCGGCGAAAACTTCCCGCTCTACATGCAGGTTTCGCGGGCCGGAATGGGGCTTCACCTCAGCGGCCATCATGGCGACGCGACGCCGGGCTCCAATATCTTCGCCACCATGCACGGCGTTCATGCCTTCCAAAAAGAGCTGGTCGGCAAAGACTACCGCTTCCTGAAGCCTGGTGTCGAAGAATTGCCCTGGGGCGATGTCATGGAAGTCATCGATCCATTCGGCAACCGTATCCGTTTCTGTGAGCAGAAAAGCGAGGGGTGACGTCTTCGACGTGACCTCATGGGTCTTGACCTCGGCTGCGGTTTGAACGATAGGAAGCGCAAATAACGAACCGCGTGCACGGAGACCCCGTGCGCGCGGTTCGTGCGTTTTGGCGGTCAGTTCTGCAATTCGTTCGCATCCGCACGGGGGCAAAAAATGAACACTGAAGGCAATGCACTGGTAAGGAAGCTCGCATTCTGGGGCATTCCACTTTCTTTCGGCGTGCTTGGCCTCAAGCTCGTGGCCTGGTGGGTCACAGGGTCGGTAGCGCTGCTGTCGGACGGTCTGGAATCGACCGTCAACGTTGTTGCGGCCTTCATTGCCTATTTCGTCATCCGTTATGCGCAGAAGCCCGCAGATGACGATCACCAGTTCGGCCATCACAAGGCGGAATATATCTCGGCTGTCGTCGAGGGCGTGCTGATCGTCGTCGCCGCACTTCTCATCGTGCAGGAAGCCTGGGGTGGTCTCTTCAACCCGAAGCTGCCGGAAGCGCCGGTTCTCGGTCTTGCCATCAACGCGTCAGCGGGCGTAATCAACGCCGTCTGGGCGACAATCCTCATCCGCGTCGGCCGGAAATACGCTTCTCCCGCCCTCAAGGCGGATGGTCATCATATCATGTCGGATGTCGTAACGTCGGCAGGCGTGCTGGTCGGCCTGGTTCTGGCGCTTCTGACGGGTTACGCCATTCTCGATCCGCTGCTCGCCATTCTGGTGGCCATCAACATCCTGTTCCAGGGATCGAAGGTCATTTTGCATTCGCTCGGCGGGTTGATGGACCGGGCGGTGGAACCGGAAGAAGACGAGGCGATCAAGAAGGCGATCGCCGAAAATTCCGTCGGCATCATCGGCGTGCATGATCTTAGAACCCGCCGCGCCGGTTCGGCCGCCTTCATCGATTTCCACGTCGTTGTTCCCGCCCCGATGACGGTGCGGGAGGCGCATGATATTTGCGACCGCCTTGAAGATGCCATAAGGGAAGTCATACCGGGTGCCAGCCTTGCCATTCACGTCGAGCCGGAAGGCGAAAAGGCGCATGGCGTCAAAGTGATCGTTTGAATAAGCAGGAGTTTTCCATGTCCGTGACGGATGTTTCCAGCCTGTCGCAGCTGGGCGCGAAGGTCGATACGCCCGAGAGCCCGGAAAAGGCCATTCTCGAAAAGGTGCCGAACGGCAATGCCGGTACCGATTATGTGGTGCGGTTCACAGCACCCGAATTCACCTCGCTTTGCCCGATGACCGGACAGCCGGATTTCGCCCATATCGTCATCGACTATATTGCCGGTGATTTTCTGGTGGAATCGAAGTCGCTGAAGCTGTTCCTGCAATCCTTCCGCAACCACGGCGCATTTCACGAGGATTGCTCGGTCTATATCGCCAGGCGGCTGGTGGAGCTGTTGCAGCCGAAATGGCTACGCATCGGCGCTTACTGGTATCCGCGCGGCGGTATTCCGATTGACGTTTTCTGGCAGACCGGACCGGTGCCTGAGGGCGTGTGGTTGCCGGATCAGGGTGTGCCGACCTATCGCGGCCGCGGCTGATCCGGCTTTTCACGGTTGAAAACGTTCAGGCGAACGATCCGTCGTCGCCTTGATCGAAATCGTCATCGGCGCTGTCGTCGTAGTCGGCCTGCTGGACATCGTTAATATTGTCCGGCTGGGAGGAACTGTCGCCGTAGTAGTTGTTGATGACGGTTTCTTCGACCGGTGCATTGTTGCCCAGCGGATTGCCGCCGCCGAATGGCGAGCCAATGCCGAGCGACGATGCGTGGTTGCCGAAAATACCGCTCAGCGAATTGGCGAGCAGCATGCCGCCGGCAACACCTGCAGCAGCGCCGAGCGCACCTTGCAGGAAACCGCCGCCGGACCGTCCGGCTGCTGCGGGTTGCTGGCTCCAGAGGCCACCGGGCTGCTGATCAGGTGCGCGGCCTGCTGGTGAGCCCCAGGGACCGGCTGTCTGGCCTGCGGTATCGTTGCGCCATGATGTCTGGGGCGGTGGAGAGACGGGCGCCGGAGCAGGTGATTGCTGTTGGCCGGTGCCGAAGATCGAACTCAGAAAACCACCCTGTGCGGCTGCTTGCGGGGCCGCATTACCGCTTTCCAGCGCATGGATGCGGTCTTCGAGCTGTTGGATGTGTGCTGCTGCCGCTTCCAGACCCTTTTCCTGAACAATCACCGCCTGGGCGAGATAATAAGGGGCTGCGGGCTGATCGCGCACGGCATCTGCGATCAATATTTCCGCCTCGCGGTCGCGCGGAGTGGCGGATGCGGCTTTTGTCCTGTCGAACAGGGCCTTGAGAAGTTGGCTTTCTTCCGGTGACATATGATGCCTCCTTACCGTGAAGCGGAAATCAACGATAAGGAGGTAGGTCCAAATTCAGGCTTTTCAAAGCGGCCGAAACTTTAAATTTCGGTAATGATCGTCACCCGCCGAAGGCAAGCGAAAGGCCCGCTATTGCCGTCAGCGCGCCGGCGGTACGGCTTGCGGCCGAGCCGAAACGGGCAATGCGCAGGCCAAGCACGATGCCTGCGAGATGCAGGATCGCGGTTGCTATCATGAAACCGATGCCGAATTGCAGGGCGCCGGCGCTGCCGAGTTCACCGCCATGGGCATGGCCGTGGAAAAGGGCAAAAGCGCCGACCACGGCCGCAGCGGCTGCCGTCGGCAGCTTTGCCGCAATCGTGACCAGCAGGCCGAGGCCGATGACGGAGGCCAGGATGGCCGGTTCAACAAACGGAAGGCCGATGCCATAAACGGCCATCAGGAAACCAATGGCCATGGTGCCGACGAAGGCGGCAGGCACGATCCACAGCGCCTTGCGGTCATTCTGCGCCATGGCGATCTGCGATGCCCAGAGACCGACGGCAACCATTGCCAGAATATGATCCGCACCGAAGAAGGGGTGGGAGACGCCAGCCATGAAGGAGCCGTGTTCTTCGGGGTTCAAATGGGCGAAAGCGGGCAGGGCGGTGGCGCCGAGCGCTGCGGCAGCAAGGCTTAGTCTTTTCAGCATGATTCCCTCTTTTGATTATCGCCGCCAGCAAGGGGATCTTGGGGTTCCCGCAATCGGCGGCACTGCAATGAGGACCTGACGATACCGCGAACCCGGAGAGGCTGTCCATGCGTCATCTGCCGGGGGCGATGTTTATTGTTGGGGCGCAAACCTTGCCTTTTTTGCTCATTGCCTTACGTAACAAGTCGCACTATGTCCGAAGGGCATGCATGAATTACGCTGGAGAGCCGCTGATGAACGAAGACGAAGACGACAAGAGCAAGGAACTGCCGATCGGCAAGGAAACGGAAGCGAATCTTTTCAAGTCGCGTTCGATCTTCATCTATGGTGGCATCACGCAGGAACTGGCGCAGAAGGTCTGCACGCAGCTCGTGGCACTTGCCGCCGCCAGCGACGACGACATTCGCGTTTACGTCAATTCGCCGGGCGGCCATGTCGAATCGGGTGATTCGATCCATGACATGATCAAGTTCATCAAGCCGAAGGTTTATATCATCGGTACGGGCTGGGTCGCTTCCGCTGGCGCGCTGATCTATGTTTCGGTGCCGAAGGAACGTCGCCTTTGCCTGCCGAACACCCGCTTCCTGCTGCACCAGCCCTCCGGCGGCACGCGCGGCATGGCATCCGACATCGAAATCCAGGCCCGCGAAATCATCAAGATGAACCAGCGCCTGATCAAGATCTTCGCCAAGGCCACCGGCCAGAGCGAAGAAAAGATCGCCAAGGACATCGATCGCGATTACTGGCTCGGCGCTGAAGAAGCCAAGGGCTACGGCCTCGTCGGCAAGATCGTCGAGAGCCAGTCGGAAGTCTAAGGTTTTGATTTTTAGTTGAGAGAGCCCGTGCCGGTGGAAACCGGCACGGGCTTTTTTCATTCAGGCCGGATGATACGTGCCGCTTCCGGTCATGTGCATTGAATGTTCGGCCGGCATCACTTCATCGTGTTGCAGGCCTTCATCATGTCGGCTTTTTTCATCTTGTTCATTTCCATGTCAGCCTTGTGCATGCAGTCCTTTTTGGATGCCATGGACATGTCGCTTTTTTTCATCGTCTGCGTCTTCATGGTGTCGTTGTGCATTTTCGTCATATCGGTTTTCATGCCGTCGGCATGGGCGATGCCTGCGAAAGAAAGAACAGACAGCATGGAAGCGGTGGTGATGGCGGTGAAAATGCGGGTCATGAAAGATCTCCTCTGGACGTCATTAAATGTCCGCCGGCGTTTCACCGGGGCTCACGATTGTCCATTCGGTGGGGGCCCGTGTGTCGTTACACGCTCACGCGTTTGTGACATCATATTCGGGCGAGATTCTTTTCACGCCATTATGTAACAATATCCCGCCGATTGCGAATAACCCGATAGTGACGATGACAGGCAGCCTTTCGGAAGAGACATTAAAAATGCTGATGCTGCGTTCCCTCGATGGGGACGAGGGCGCTTACAGGCATTTGCTCCATGCCCTACGCAGGCTGCTGACAGCCTATTTCGACCGGCGCATGAGGGCCGCTTCACGGGGGGATGTGGAAGATCTCGTTCAGGAAACCCTGTTGTCGCTTCACGCCAAACGCGAGACCTATGATCGAGCAAGGCCTTTTACCGCCTGGTTCTTTTCGATAGCGCGCTACAAACTCATCGATCACTACAGGGGCAGGGGTGCGCGCCAGCTTTCGGAAGTGGAACTTGATGAGACGCTGGAAGCGGGATCGTCCGTCGATCAGGTCACGGCACGTATGGATGTGGAACGGTTGCTCGACGAGTTGCCGCAGCGGCAACGCGACCTCATTCGCAGGGTAAAACTCGAGGGTCAGTCAATCGCCGAAGCGGCCCAAAAATCCGGCCAGACCGAGCTTGCGGCGAGGGTCGGCATTCACAGGACGCTTAAAATGCTGGCGGCAAAGTTGCGAGGCGAAACGTGAGGAAGACGGAAGACATCATTGAACAACTGGCAAGCGGCCTCAAGCCCGTGCCTGCCTTGTCACTGGAGCGTCGGCTGGCGCTGGCCGTCCTGCCCGGCCTTGGCGTTTCGCTGTTGCTGATGCTTGCCATTCTCGGGCCGCGGGTCGACATGCACGACGCCTTGACCGAGCTGGGTTTCTGGATCAAGTCCGCCTATAACGCCCTGCTGGCCCTGACTGCGTTTTTCGCGGTCGGCCGCCTTACCCGCCCCGAGGGGAACAGCGGCTGCCTTTTCGTTTGGCTTGCGCTAATTTTCGTTGTGATGGCGGCGATAGCGCTCGTACAGCTGGGGTTTGCCTTTCCGGACAATTACAGGACGCTTGTTCTGGGGTCGTCCGCGCTGCATTGCCCGTTTTTGATCGTCGCTTTCGCGCTTCCGGTATTCCTGGCGAATTTTTCAGTTCTCAAACGCTCAGCCCCGGCTGATCCAGCCCTGGCAGGTTTTGTGGCTGGCATTGCGGCGGGTGCAGCCGGAGCCTGGGTTTATTCCTGGTTCTGCACCGAAAACGG
Source organism: Agrobacterium sp. 10MFCol1.1 (assembly GCF_000381165.1). Lineage (NCBI taxonomy): Bacteria > Pseudomonadati > Pseudomonadota > Alphaproteobacteria > Hyphomicrobiales > Rhizobiaceae > Agrobacterium > Agrobacterium sp. 10MFCol1.1. Next base: position 302,241 of record NZ_KB906074.1, read on the forward strand.
CATGGCTTTCGTGCTGATCTGGTATTCGCTTGGCATTTTCATCACCGGCCTGATCGGCGCTTTTGCCGGTTCGCGTTTTCTGCGCTGGTAAAAGGCGTACCTGTTCAGCCTGCGGGCATCTTGCCAGCGGTTGGGTTTTTTGATCTTCAAGGGAAACAGAAGATCCGGGAACCGCCATGTTGATGAGAGATTTTTCCGTACAGAGCCTGTTCATGGGGTGCCTGACCGCCTTTGTCGGCTTTGCCAGTTCTTTCGCCGTGGTGTTGCAGGGCCTGAAGGCTGTGGGTGCGACGGATTTCGAGGCAGCGTCTGGGCTGATGGCGCTTTCGGTGGCGATGGGGGTTTGCGCGATAGCGCTTTCAGTCGCGACGCGGATGCCTGTCAGCATCGCATGGTCGACACCTGGTGCAGCCTTGCTGGCGACCACGGGCGTGATCGAGGGCGGTTTTCCGGCCGCCGTGGGCGGGTTCATCATCTGCGCCATATTGATCATCATTGCCGGCCTGTTCCGGCCGCTCGGAAAGGCGGTGGCCTCCATTCCAGCGCCACTTGCCAACGCCATGCTCTCCGGGGTCATCATCGGCCTGTGTTTTGCGCCGATCAAGGCGATCGGCTTTAACCCGGCGCTCGGATTGCCGATCATTCTTGCCTGGATCGTGGTGGGAGCCTTTAAACGACTTTTCGCCGTGCCTGCGGCACTTGCCGCTTTCGTGCTGGTGATGATCTTCGGTGTCGATATTCCGGCGGGGGCGCTTGACCGTGTGGCGCAATCGCTGACGCCTCCGATGGAGTGGGTAACGCCCGTCTTCAGCCTGCACGCTGTCATTTCCATCGCGCTGCCGCTCTTCATAGTCACCATGGCGTCGCAGAATATTCCCGGTATCGCAGTGCTGAAGGTCAATCACTACGATCCGCAGCCCGGACCGCTTTTCGCGGCGACCGGGTTCTTCTCATTGCTTTCCGCACCCTTCGGCGGCCATGCGGTCAATCTTGCCGCGATTACGGCGGCGATGTGCGCTGGCGAGGACGCCCATCCTGATCCGAAACGGCGCTATTGGGCGGCGATCATCGGCGGTTTGGGCTACATCGTCTTCGGCCTGCTGGCGGGCGCGGTCACGGCTTTCGTGGCACTGGCGCCGCCTATCCTCATTCAGGCGGTGGCGGGGCTTGCACTGGTGGGCGCCTTTTCCGGCTCTGCCGTTGCGGCTTTCAAGGATCCGGAAACACGCGAGGCAGCGGCGATCACCTTCCTCATCACCGCCTCCGGCCTTTCCTTCGCCGGTGTCTCCGGTGCCTTCTGGGGGCTGATCGGTGGCGGGTTGATGATGGCGTTGACTGGTTTCGTAAAAGGATTGAAGCGACAATAGCCCTTGCATCCAAATATTTCGCCGATTATAAGCTTGCCCATGAGCAACAGCATCGCAACCATTTCCGGCATGAGCGCGCAGATTTCTGCGATTGCCTCTCCGTGCGGTGCACTCTCGCTTCTTAGCCTCGACCTTACACGCGGTTGCCGGGTCCAGTGAGGAGCGCCCGGCGGCCGAAAGCCCGCTGGCGCAAATGCTCCTCATCTCGAAATCTCATTTTATACTGGATTTAGGCCCTTGAGGGCCGCGCATCCGCCGATGGCTCGAGAAGCCCGCGGAATGCGCAAGGAGGAAGCGAAATGGACGGCAAGATCACCAATATTTCCAAAGGCATGTCGGACGCGAACGTCAAGTATCGCCCTTACCCGACCATCAATATTCCTGACCGCACGTGGCCGGGCAAGACCATCACCAAGGCGCCGATCTGGTGTTCGGTGGACCTGCGTGACGGCAACCAGTCGCTGGTCAACCCCATGGGCCATGACCGCAAGGCCCGCATGTTCAAGCTGCTGCTCGAAATGGGCTTCAAGGAAATCGAGATCGGTTTCCCTTCCGCTTCGCAGACGGACTTCGATTTTGCCCGCTGGTGCGTGGAGCAGGGCAATGTGCCTGAGGATGTTTCCCTGCAGGTGCTGGTGCAGTGCCGTCCGGAACTGATCACCCGCACCTTCGAAGCGCTGGAAGGCGCCAACAAGCCGATCATCCACTTCTACAACTCCACCTCGGAATTGCAGCGCCGCGTGGTATTCGGCAAGGATGTACACGGCATCAAGCAGATTGCCGTCGATGCCGCCAAGATGATCACCGACATGGCGGCCAAGGCCGGCGGCGGTTTCCGCTTCGAATATTCTCCGGAAAGCTTTACCGGCACCGAGCTGGAAGTGGCGCTGGAAATCTGCAATGCCGTGGTCGAGGTGGTGAAGCCGACGGCGGATAACAAGCTGATCCTGAACCTGCCTTCCACTGTCGAAATGGCGACACCGAACATCTATGCCGACCAGATCGAATGGATGTGCCGCAATATCGATAATCGCGAAAACGTCATCATTTCGCTGCATCCGCACAACGACCGCGGCACTGGCATCGCTGCGACGGAGCTGGCTCTGATGGCCGGTGCGGACCGCGTCGAGGGCACGCTGTTCGGCAATGGCGAGCGCACCGGCAATGTCGACGTCGTGACGCTGGCGCTGAACATGTATACGCAGGGCGTCGATCCTGAGCTGGATTGCCGCGATATTGAGCGCATCAAGGCGGTCTACGAATATTCGAACGAGATGACGATCCCCGAGCGCCACCCTTATGTCGGCGAACTGGTCTATACGGCGTTTTCCGGCTCGCATCAGGATGCGATCAACAAGGGTATGAAGGCGATCAAGGTTGCCAATCACCCGGTATGGGAAGTGCCCTATCTGCCGATCGATCCGAAGGATGTCGGCCGCTCCTACGAAGCGATCATCCGCATCAATTCGCAGTCCGGCAAGGGCGGAATCGCCTATATTCTCCAGCAGGATTACGGCATCAACCTGCCGCGCAACCTGCAGGTGGAGTTCCGCGAAGACATCCAGCGCATCACCGATGAAGAGGGCGTGGAACTGCCGGCCAAGCGCATCTACGAGCGCTTCATGGAGCGTTACGTGACTCAGCCGAATGCGCGCATCAAGTTCGTCGATCACCACACCTATCCGGCGGGCGATTTCAAGGGCGTGCGCATTGTCGCCGCCGAAATCACCGATAACGGTGAGGTGAAGCGCATCGAGGGCAAGGGCACCGGTCCTATCGACGGGTTCATCAATGCGCTGTCGGTCTATCTCGGCATCGATCTGTCGGTGAATGATTATTCCGAGCATTCGCTGCAACATGGGTCCAATGCTTCCGCCATTGCCTATGTTGAGATGGAGCATCCGGGCGGAAAATTGTTCGGCGCCGGGGTGAATACGAATATTGTTGGCGCTTCGCTGGAGGCGATTGTTTCGGCGGCCAATCGGGTGCTGGAAGAGCGGGTTAAGTAAAGTTGGCGTTTGGGGGTGGGGCTACCCCCTCTGTCCTGCCGGACATCTCCCCCACAATGGGGGAGATCGACCTGAGGCACGGTCTCGCCCATCTCAACGTTCAGAATGAATTGACGAAAGAGCGTCTTGCCGATCTCCCCCTTGTGGGGGAGATGCCCGGCAGGGCAGAGGGGGGTGAGCCACAGACTCTAACCTCAACACTCCGGAGTTTATCGCCCCAGCCGCGAGAACCCCAACGGCCTACCATTCTCATAAAATACCCTGATATCTTCAAGCCCGATACCCGTTCCGGTATCGTTGAGGCTGTGGCGTTCACAGGCGACGTTCCAGGTGCCGGGGCCACCGGAAATATGGAAGAGATTATAGGCCGCGCGCGGTTTTTCGCCGCCCGGTCCCTGGCTGGCGGAGGCGATGCCGACGACCGGGATGTGCTCTTGCCCGTGGTGAGTGTTCAGCCAGTATACGGTGTTCAAATGGGTGTGGCCATGCAGCACGAGCTCGGCGCCGCCAACGCCAAGCGCTGCCGCGAAACGGCGAATGCCGAACATGCGCTTGTGCGCAGCCGCCGCACCGCGGATCGGTGGGTGATGGATCATCACCACGCGGAACAGCCCCTGTTCACCGGCTTTTTTTAAGAGTTCCGCGGTTGCGCGTGCTTGACGGTTGCCGAAATAGCCGGTGGCCGAGAAGGGCGGCGTTGCAATCGAGGTGGAGCAGCCGATCAGTGCGACGGGACCGCGCACGCGCATATAGGGGAAAATCTTGCGGTCATCGTCCCATTCCGCCGGGTCGCCATCGCCCCGCACATAAGGATACCAGGCGCGCATGGCCTTGTCGTGCGCGCCGGAAACATAGGCGTCATGATTGCCGGGAACGACCGAGATCTTTTCAGGGTCGCCGACTTCTTCAAGCCAGTCGGCGGCGGCGCGAATTTCAATGCCTGTCGCAAGATTGACGAGATCGCCGGTAATAGCCAGATGATCCGGCGATTTGGCTTCGAGATCATCGAGCAGCTTTTCCAGTGTGTCGGTGAAAAGGTGCTTGCGGCGGTTGCGGTGCCAGTTGACGAAACCGGTGATACGCTTGGATGCAAGTTCCCGGAAAGTAAGTTTTGGCAATGGCCCGAGATGGACGTCTGAAATATGCGCAAGTTTGAACATGGCGGCAGAGATAACCTATGATATGCGGCACGTCCAATAAAAGCCTGCCGGCAAGGAGAAACCAGGGTGAATGACGAGAGAACCGAGCGGCAGGCCCGTCCGTTCCACACGCGTATCCTTATCCGCCTGCTTCATTTCGTTTTTCTGTTCACACGCGGTGCCACCCTCGGTGTGCGTGCGCTCTGCTTCGATGATGCGGGACGGATTTTTCTGGTGCGGCATACCTATCTGCCCGGCTGGTATCTGCCCGGCGGCGGGGTGGAACGCGGTGAAACGCTGCTGATGGCGCTCAACAAGGAAATCCGCGAGGAAGGCAATCTCGAGGCTGCGTCGATCCCCGAGCTTGTCCATGTCTACCTCAATCTGGAAGGCAGCAACCGCGATCATGTGGCGCTCTACCGGCTTCAGGTCACCCAGACCACGCCGAAAAAACCGGATCATGAAATCACCGAAAGCGGTTTTTTCGATCTCTCGGACCTGCCGGAAAATGTGACGCCCGCCACCCGCCGCCGCCTTGCCGAACTTTCCGGCAAAGCGGCGATTGCCGACTACTGGTAGCGGCGGCGTCTCTGCCGTCAGGTAAGCGTCTCACGGCCATGGGCCATGGTCAGGTCCAGGTCCGGGCCAACGGGCACGATACCTGTCGGGTTGATGGTGAGGTGGCTGCGATAATAATGTTCCTTGATGTGGCGGATATCGACTGTGTCCGGCACGCCTGGTGTCTGGTAGAGGTCGCGGAGGTAACCCGTGAGATGCGGGTAATCGTGAATGCGGCGGATGTTGCACTTGAAGTGGCCGACATAAACAGGGTCGAATCGCACCAGCGTGGTGAAGAGACGCCAGTCAGCTTCCGTCTGTCCTGCACCGAACAGGAAACGGCGGTCCTCCAGCCGGTCTTCCAGCATATCAAGCGTTTCAAACACCTTCACGGCATTTTGCTGATAAGCATCCTGGGTGGTGGCGAAACCGGCCTTGTAGACGCCGTTGTTGACGGTGTCGTAGATAACGTCGTTCAGTGCATCGATGTCGGCGCGCAGTGCTTCGGGATAATATTCCGCCGCCGATCCGGTGAGGTCGTTGAAGGCCACGTTGAACATGCGGATGATTTCGGCCGATTCATTGGAGACGATGGTGCCGCGTTCTTTGTCCCACAGTACCGGCACGGTCACCCGTCCCGAATAGTTGGCATCCGCTTTGGTATAGACCTGCCACAGTGTGGAGAAGCCGAAGAGGTGGTCCTCGGTTGCACCCGGAGTGCGTTCGCCTTGCGGTCTGAACTCCCAGCCGTTTTCCAGCATCAGCGGATCGACGACGGAAACGGAAATCAGGTCTTCCAGCTTTTTCAGTTTACGGAAAATCAGGGTGCGATGCGCCCAGGGGCAGGCGAGCGACACATAGAGGTGGTAGCGATCCTTTTCGGCCTTGAAGCCACCTTCGCCGGAAGGCCCGGGCGCGCCATCCACCGTTACCCAGTTGCGAAATTGCGAGGCGCTGCGCTTGAAGTGCCCCTTGGTTTCCTTGGTGTCGTACCAGACGTCTTTCCATACGCCTTCCACCAGCATGCCCATGATGATCTCCTTGATTGTTTCCTTGACCGCAATCCTAACCGTTTAGCGCGGTGCCGCGAACCCGTGGCGCATTGAACAATGCGTTTCCGGTCTCGCATGGGCTGAATGGGATAGTGCCGAGATTTGTTCTGGACGGGTGGGAATTTTCCTGATAATTGCGATTTTCACAAATCTGAGGAAATTGTAGATTATGATCGAAACACGGATGCTCCGACGACGCTGACGCTCCTGACGCCTTTACCGGCGCAGCCGTCATCTATTGTCGCATCCGCATTTTGGAAGTTTCGGTCTCTTCATGTCCAAGCACGATCTTGTCTACCTCACAGAGGACGCGTCGCACGACGCCATCATCGAAATCATCAACGAAGAAGCATTCGGCCCCGGTCGGCACACCCGTGCCGCCGCGCGTATTCGCGAGCAGGGTCCGCATGACCGGTCGCTGTCCTTCGTCTGCGCCGATGATGGCGAGACGATCGCTTCGGTGCGCATGACGCCGGTTCTGGCCGGTGGGGTGAAAGGCCATATGCTCGGCCCGCTTGCCGTGCGGCCTTCGCACAAGAACATGGGCATCGGTCGTGAACTCGTCCGGATTGCTATCGCTGCCGCCCGGCGGAAGGGTTCGGAGGCCGTCATTCTGATCGGCGATCCGCCCTATTACATGCCGCTCGGTTTCGAAAAGGTCGCCTACGCCGCGCTTGATTTTCCAGGCCCGGTGGATCCGAACCGGGTGCTGGTCGTGCCTGTTGGTGACGACGTGCACCAGCGGCTGAAGGGCAAGATCGGCTGGCGCAAATGCGAGGCCGCCATGCCTGCAGCCCAGGCGGAAGACGACGGCTTCGAAGAGCCTCTTCGGGTTTACGGCTGACGGATTTCGTTACGTCGGATTTCCCGCCCCTCACCAGTGCGTCCTTTTCCCTCATTCCTGTGATAGGCACAGAAATGAGGGACGGGGCGTTGAGTCGCCCATATACTGGCCGGTTATTTCGCTAAAGACGACGGGATGGTGTTCTGCCTTGAAACCATGCATCGTACTTCGCAAAATTCAATTCCGTTTCTTTCCCCTATGCGATAGCACTCGTTAGTCGATTTCGGCACGGGGGCGAGCATATGACGGCAATCACCATGAACGATGCGCTGGAACGCGCAGGTGCGGGCGCCTATCAGCGGCGGTTGATGGGTATTTTCGGCCTCGTCTGGGCAGCGGATGCCATGCAGGTGCTTGCGGTCGGCTTCACTGCCGCCTCGATTGCCCTAACGTTTGGCCTGACTGTTCCGCAGGCCCTTCAAACCGGAACGGCCTTCTTCTTTGGCATGCTTTTAGGTGCTGCCGGTTTCGGGCGTCTGGCGGACCGTTATGGTCGCCGCCGTGTGTTGATCGTCACCGTGGCCTGCGATGCCGTGTTCGGTGTACTTTCCGTCTTTGCGCCGAACTTTGCCATTCTTCTTGTCCTACGCTTTTTGACGGGTGCGGCTGTCGGCGGCACCCTGCCGGTGGATTATGCGATGATGGCGGAATTCCTGCCCGCAAAAAACCGGGGGCGCTGGCTGGTTATGCTGGAAGGCTTCTGGGCCATCGGAACCCTGATCGTGGCGCTTGCAGCGTGGGGCGCCAGCCTTGCCGGTGTTGCCGATGCCTGGCGTTATATTTTCGCGGTTACGGCTTTCCCAGCCGTTGTGGGTCTGGGTTTACGGTTCATGGTGCCCGAATCGCCGCTTTACCTCGTGCGGAGAGGTCGATCGGACGAAGCCAAGGTCATCGTCAACCGCATGCTGGTGGTAAACGGCCGCGCGCCACTTGATGCCGGGACAGGGCTTTTTCAGCCCGAGGTTTCAAAAGGGCAGGGGATATTTTCGCCGGCGCTCAGACAGCGCAGCATCATGATCCTTGCCATCTGGTTCCTTGTCTCCGTTTCCTATTATGGGATCTTCACCTGGATGCCGGCAAAACTGGCGGGAGACGGTTTCGGCTTCGTGCGCGGTTATGGTTTCCTCGTGCTGGTGGCACTGGCGCAGATCCCCGGTTATGCGCTTGCGGCCTATGGCGTTGAAAAATGGGGCCGCAAGCCGACGCTGATCGGTTTCTGCCTGCTGTCCGCCCTCGGTTGCCTGCTCTTCACGCTCGCTACAGGCGGCGCAATGATCGCCACATCGCTTCTGATCATGAGCTTTGCGCTGCTTGGCACCTGGGGTGCGCTTTATGCCTTCACGCCCGAATTGTACCCGACGGAATCGCGTGCGACCGGCATGGGGGCTGCGGGCGCCATGGCAAGGCTGGGCGGCCTTCTGGCGCCATCGTTGCTGGGTTATGCCATCGCGCAGGGCTTCGGTTTCGCCATCGGCATTTTCGCTGCGCTGCTGGTGCTGGCTGCGATTGCCGCAACGATGATCAACGCGGAAACGCGGCGGGTGGCGCTCTCCTGACACTGCTGCGCCAACCGCTTTCTTTCGAACGGATTAGAAACGCTTTTCAAGCCATGTGATCGCCTGGCCGCTGGAGAGCGGGGCAAGCGAGCCGATCCTGGTGAAACCGCAGCGCTCATAAAGCCTCAGCGCATCCGGGTTCATCGTGTCGATGTAAGCGCCCATGCAGCCGCGCTTTTTCGCTTCCTCTTCCGCCATGCCGAGAAGCTTCGCGCCTGTGCCTTGACCGCGTAAGGTCTCGGGAATGAAGAGAAGCTGCACATAAAGCCAGCCGCGGCCGGTATAGCCGACAAGACCGCCGGTGACGGTGTTCTCATCGTCGCGGATTGTGATGATGAGTTCGCGTTTGTCGCTTTCGCCAAAACGGGCGAGATTATAGGCCACCAGGGGATCGCGGATGGCCTTTTCAGCTTCTGCATCCGCGATGTCGCTCAAAACGAAATTCATGATTATCTTTCCCAGGTCGCCGAGCGGCGGCCGTTTCTCGTTTCCACTGCGAGACGTGAAAGCGCCTGAGCTTCCACCGGAAAGTTCCTACCGGCCCTCACGCCACCAGAGCGCGGAGAAAGCAAGGAGCAGGGCGGCAAGCCCGGCAAAACCGGCAAACAGCGGTAGGGTGTTGACACCTTTCAGCACAGTCTCGTCGGTCATGCGTATCAGCATGCGATCCTCATCGGCAACCCTGATATTACCCCTGACAGGCAGGATATCGGGCAGTGCCACGCGGCCCGAATTGTCGGCGACACGGTGCACGCTGCCCTTGGTGGCGTCGGCAAGCGGCTTCAGCGTTTCGGTTGTCGAAATCATTGCCTTGAATTCCGGCGCATCCACCGCGCCGACATGGACGAGCGTAGTGAAATCGCCGTTCTTGATTTCGAACAGGCCGGTCTCGTCCATGCGACGCTCGATCTTGTAGAGACCGGGCTCGGTATTGTTGAAGGCCATGTTTTCGGTTTTGCCCGAGGGGAAATGCACGCTTGCCTGACCGGGGTCGTCGCCGATGGTCTGGCGGGTAATTTGCAATGTGCGGCCGTTGGCGCGCGCCGTCAGCGCCTCTTCCTCAAGCTCCGGTTCCTTCATCAGCCAGTGGGCGATGCGCCGGTAAAGTGCCACATGCGGGCCGCCGCCTTCGTAGCCACGCGCCCAAAGCCAGCCTTGATCGGAAAGCAGCATGGCGACACGGCCTTCACCCTGGCGGTTCAGCACCAGCAGCGGGTCCTGCCCGTCACCCAGCATCACGGTCTGGCCCTGCGGCGGCTCGACGCTGACGGTGCGGAACCAGCGGCCCCAATGCGGCGGCTCATCGCCCGACCCTTCCAGCCCACGGGTAACGGGGTGTTTCTTGCCCGCTTCCGAGAGGCGGGGATAAAAGGCGGACTGATGCACTTGGCCTGTCGGCTGGGCCGGCAGCACGGATGCAAGCGGCGTCATGGCGATCGAATCCTGACCGGCATGTTCCGGGCCAGCTGCGATCAATAGCGCGCCGCCCTTTTCGACATATTGCGCGATGTAATCGTAATAGAGGATCGGCAGCACGCCGCGATGCTGGTAGCGGTCAAAGATAATGAGGTCGAAATCCTCGATCTTTTCCACGAACAATTCGCGTGTGGGGAAGGCGATCAGCGACAGTTCGTTGATCGGCGTACCGTCCTGTTTTTCCGGCGGCCGCAGAATGGTGAAATGCACCAGATCAACCGAGGCGTCGGATTTCAGGAGGTTGCGCCAGGCGCGCTCGCCCGCATGCGGCTCGCCGGAGACCAGCAGCACGCGCAGGTTCTGGCGGATACCTTCTATCAGGTGAACCGCACGGTTGTTCGCGGCCGTCACTTCGCCGGGAAGCTCGGCGACGGAAAATTCCATGACATTGTTGCCGCCGCGCGGAACCTTGAAAGTAAAGGGTGTCGGCTGGCCGGGTGTGGCCTGCAAGGTGGCGATTTCTTCGCCGTTCATCTTCACGGTTACTTCCGCCGAACCACCGCCTGCGGCTGCACGGCCATCATCGAAGACGCGCAGCGTCAGTTGCTGTTCCTCGTTGACGATGCCAAAGCGGGGCGCGCGGACAATCTCGATACGGCGGTCGAATTCATCGGCCTTGCCGGTGATCAGCCCGTGGAGGGGAGCGCGGAAACCAAGCGCCTGTTCGGCATTGGGCAGAGCATTCGGAATATCGTGGATCTGGCCATCGCTGAGGAAAATCGCACCGCCGACGCGGGAGGGTGAAACATCCGAGACGGCAGAGGAGAGGGCCGAGAAAAGCTGCGTCGAAGGTGAATCGCTCTCACCATCATCACGCACTTCCACGATGCGCGGTTCGATGCGCGGGAAGCGCGACAGCCGGTCTTTCAGCGCGGCAAGCGCCGTATCCGTCATCTGCGGTCGGTCCTGCACGTCCTGGCTCTGCGATCGATCGACGATAACGGGGACGATTGTGGAGAGAGGCTCGCGTTCCTCCTGCGTCAAAAGCGGATTGGCGATGGCGGCAAGCAGGGCGACAAGCGCCAGCCCGCGCAGCCATGCGCCGCGCACGCCGCGCCACAGGCCGATGAAGGAGAGAAGAAGGGCGGCGACGGCCAGAACGGCAATAACGATCCACGGCAGGAAGGGGGCGAATGTCAATGTCATGTCACTGCCCCAACCGTTCGAGAAGTGCGGGAACGTGTACCTGATCGGCCTTGTAGTTGCCGGTCAGCATATACATCATGATGTTGACGCCAGAGCGAAACGCATGTTCGCGCTGCAACTCGTCCGGCGGCACAGTGGGCAGCACCGGCGCGCCCTGCGCATCGACGGCCCATGCGCCGGCAAAATCATTGCCTGTTATCATGATCGGCGTCACGCCATCGCCGGAGGAAGAGAGGCCGGAGGTAGTCTTCGCCGCCCCCTGGCGCGATTCCACCCAGAGCGGCGAGCCGTTGTAACGGCCGGGGAAATTGGTGAGCAGGTAGAAAGACCGCGTCAGGACGTGGTCTTCCGGCACGGGCTCCAGCGGCGGAATATCGATATTGGCGAGGATCGCCTGCAAACGTTCGCCATTGGGGCTGGTCGCGCCAGTGTCGAGCGACGAAAACTGATCGCGCGTGTCGAACAGAACGGTGCCACCGGCGCGCATATAGGCATCGATACGCGATATGGCAGCGCTCGACGGCATGGGGGCGGAGGCCGACACCGGCCAGTAGATGATCGGGTAAAAGGATAATTCGTCCTTGGATATATCGAGGCCGACCGGCTGGCCGGGCTCCAGCGTCGTGCGCCAGGTCAGGAATTCGCTCAATCCCTGCAAACCCTGTTCGGAAATGCGGTCGACATCGTCCTCGCCGGTGCGGACATAAGCGAGATGCGTCGTGTCCAGCCGCTCGAAAATCTGCTCGTCACCGGGTTTGGGGTCGTCGGCGCGCGCATCGCTCGAGGACATTGCGGCGAAGGCGCCAATGGCCAGCAGCACGGTGGCAGCTGTGGCGCTGCGGGCTTTCGGCAGGCGTGCGAAGGCGCCGTTCATAAAGAGCACGATGAGACTGTCGGCAATCAACATCAGGAAGGCGGCGATGAACAAGGCCGGGCGCAGCGATTTCGCCGTTTCGCCGATCAGTGCTTCGCTGGTGGTGTTGACACCCGCGACCGAGGTATCGAGCGGGCGAAGCGTGGCGCCAGCCGGTAGAAGATTGAGAGCCACGAAACCATCCTCTGTGCCATAAAGGCCGGGGGGATTGTCGAAACCGGTGCGGGGAGCCTGACCGGGGCGCATTTCCAACGGCCGGGCGGAGCCGACATCGGCTGACAAAGCACCTTCGGCCGTCAGTAGCCGGAAGGGCGGCAATGCTGCGGCGGGGGCATTCGCGGAGGTGGAAGCACCGCCTGCCTTGGACAATTGCACGATACGGCGCAACATATCGACGAAGTGGCCTGATATCGGCAGGTCGGACCAGCTTGCCTCGGCGCTGACATGGAACAGCACGATGCGGCCCGCTTCGACATTGCGGGTGGTGACGAGTGGCGTGCCGTCGGCAAGGCTCGCCCAGGTGCGCTCGGCAAGGTCGGGTGTCGGTTCGGCCAGAACCTGCCGTTTTACGAGCACGCCATCGGCCTTCGGCATTCCGGCAAAGGCGCCGAAATTCGGGAAATCGGCAAGCGGCTGTGGCTCGGCCCATGAGAGCGCGCCGCCAAGTGCGCGTTCACCCTGCCGCAACGTCACCGGCACCAGCGGATCATTGGTGGGGGCTGCGGCAAGGCGCGGTCCGGCAAAACGGATCAGCGTGCCGCCGGCGGCAAGCCAGCGCTGCATCGGCTCATAGGTCTCCTGCGGCAGACGTCCGATATCGGCCATGACGATGACGGAAGGATTGGATTGCAGGATTTCCGGGATCGCCTGCGCAAGATCTGCCTGTCGTTGCGGGATGAGATCGACAAAAGGCTGAAGGGCGCGGCTGATGTAATAAAGCGGCTGCAGCAGCGGCTGGAAATCATTGCCGGTTTCACCGGCCAGCAGCGCCACGCGGCGGCGGCGGAAACCGTCATCCAGAAGATGCACCGCGCCCGCCGTCGAGACTGCCTCGATGGAGAGGCGGGCGAAGTCGTTGCGCAATTCGAAAGGCGCTTCCACCGTCGCCGTCGTTTCCGCTTCGCCGGGGGCGAAACTGGCGGTGCCAGTGGCAAGGATGCGGCCCTGGCTGTCCTGCGCATTGACGGTCAACCGGCTGGGGGAGGCCGTGTCGAGCCGCGATAGCGTGACGCTCATCGCATCGGCATTGTTGGTGGCGCCGGTAATGGCGGCGATGGATTTCCCATCACCCGTGACGATGCGGAACTCGGCAGCTGAGAGGCTGGCCAGCGTTTTGAGTGCGCTTTCATCCTGCGCGGTGGCAACGCCGTCGGCAATATAGGCGAGCGTGCCGGGGGAGGTGCCGTTGAGCGCCTCGGTAATGGCTTCCGCCGTGCGCACGCGGTCCGGCGCAAGCGGCTTCGGCTTGGCGGCGGCGAGCTTGTCCAGCGCCACCGCCGTGGTGGCAGGCACGGCGTCATGTTCGGCATCTGCGGTGAAGCTGATGGAAACGGGGCGATCGGCCCTTTCCGCATCGCCGATCAGGGCCTGAGCGGTTTCGACGCGTCTCTGCCAATCAGTTGCGGAGGCCCAGCTATTATCGACCACAAGCACCAGGGGACCAGTGCCGGCAATGCTGTTGTTGCGGGGGTTCACCACCGGATCGGCCAGCGCGAAAATCACGGCGGCGGCGAGCGCGATGCGCAGCAATGTCAGCCACCACGGGCTTTTCGAGGGCGTTTCCTCGCGCTTCAGCACGGTGGCCAGAATTTTCAGCGGCGGAAAAACCTCTGCCTTGGGGCGCGGCGGGGTGAGCCGCAGCAGCCACCAGATGGCTGGAAGCGCCAGAAGGCCGAAGAGAATATAGGGGCTGGTGAAGACGAAGGGCAATGCGCTCATCGGTTGCCACCGCCTTGCGCGGGCGCACCCGATAAATACATGTGAACAGCCACAAGCGCCTCGGAGGCGAGATGATCGGTGCGGTGAAACACGAAATTCCAGCCGAGACGGCGCAGCGACGAAGACAGCGCTTCGCGGCGGGCGAGATAGGCGCGGGTATAATCCTCGCGAATGGTTTCCGCGCGGCCGGAGACGAGTTTTTCACCGGTTTCCGGGTCGGTAAATTCGGTGCGGCCCGAATAGGGGAAGGTTTCTTCGGCCGGATCGGCGATTTCCACCACATGGCCGCGCAAGCCGCGCCGCGCGAGTGGCGAAATCCGCTCCATAACGTTTTTCGCATCGTCGAGAAAATCGCCTATGAGGACGATGTCGCTTGCACCGCGGATCATGCCCGTTTCCGGCATGCCTGTGGTGAGCGGCGCGTGCATGATGGCGGCAGCCAGACGTTCGGCGGCGTTTCTGGCCGAGATGGGCTCCATGATACCGGGACAACCTATGCGCTCGCCCGAGCGCGCAAGGATTTCCGCCAGCGCCAGCATCAGCACCAATGCGCGGCTTTCCTTGGAAACAGAGCCGAGTGTGGATTTGAACATCATCGACGGCGACATGTCGGCCCACAGCCAGATGGTGTGGGCAGCTTCCCATTCGCGATCGCGCACATAGGTGTGGTCGTCGCGGGCCGAGCGTCGCCAGTCGATGCGCGACAGGCTCTCGCCTTCGGCATAGGGGCGGAACTGCCAGAAATTCTCGCCAATGCCACGCTTGCGGCGGCCGTGCCAGCCGGCGGTGACGGTGTTGGCGATGCGCTTGGCTTCGACCATGCAGTCCGGCACCAGTGCGGCACGCTGGCGCGCGCGCGCCAGGACTTCGCTACCCGGTGTCTTATCTACGATCTGGCCGATGGATGCCACAGGCACTCCTTTCGAGAAAGCTTAGGCAGATGTCAGAGCGGCGGGCCGCTCCGAGTTTTTGTCGAGCATCGGATTTTCCGAAAACAGCGTCACACTTTTCGGTCCGATGCCTTAGTTCTTCGCCTGCTCCACAAGGGCTGCGATGACATCGCGCACTGACATGCCTTCGGCGCGGGCGGCGAATGTCAGCGCCATGCGGTGCTCCAGCACCGGTTCGGCCAGCGCATAGACATCGTCCAGCGACGGCGCGAGCCTGCCTTCGTAAAGCGCACGGGCGCGTGCCGTCAGCATCAGGGACTGGCCGGCGCGGGGACCCGGGCCCCAAACAACGTGTTTGTCGGTCAATTTGTTGCCGTGGCCGGGGCGGGCAGAGCGGACAAGCGAAAGAATCGCGTCCACCACCTTGTCGCTGACCGGCATCTGGCGGATGAGGGCCTGGATTTCCATCATGCGTTCGGCGTCGATAACCTTGCGTGCCTCGCCCGATGCGGTGCCTGTCGTGTCGAGCAATATCTGGCGTTCGGCGGCAAGCTCGGGATAGCCGACATCCACCTGCAGCAGGAAGCGGTCGAGCTGCGCTTCAGGCAGTGGATAGGTGCCCTCCTGTTCCAGCGGATTCTGGGTTGCGAGAACGTGGAAGGGTTTCGGCAGGTCGTAGCGCTGGCCGGCCATGGTGATGTGATATTCCTGCATGGCCTGCAGCAGCGCGGACTGCGTGCGCGGGCTGGCGCGGTTGATTTCATCCGCCATCAGCAATTGGGCAAACACCGGACCTTTTATGAAGCGGAAGGAGCGCCGCCCGTTTTCATCCTGATCCATGACTTCGGAGCCGAGAATATCCGATGGCATGAGGTCCGGTGTGAACTGGATGCGGTTGGCATCGAGCCCGAGAACCGTTCCGAGCGTGGTGACGAGCTTGGTCTTGGCAAGCCCGGGAACGCCGACGAGCAACGCGTGGCCGCCCGAGAGTATTGCGAGAAGCGTGTTCTGAACCACTTTTTCCTGGCCGAAGATGACCTTGGATACCTCCGCGCGGATCGCGGCAATATCCGAAAGCGCCTTTTCGGCCGAGGCGACGATGGCTTTTTCGTCGAGGGTTTCGCCGGTATTCATCACGCCCATGTCGCTCTCCTCATACCTTTGCCGCCGACCCATTCCTGCCCCGATCTTGATCGCCATTGGCCGGGGCGGATTTCGCGCTGCAACTAGCTTATTGCTCTCTTGGCCGCTGACAAGCGCCATTCGAATGACTATGTCGTGACTTAGTATTTCCTTATCGGCAAAGCGAGACTCGAATATGGCAGCGGAGACGATAAATTCGGCAAGCGATGCAGCAGGGCTGGCGGCGATGATTTCCCGCGCCGCCGAGCAGACCGGCGACGCCAAACGTGGACCTGCCCCGGTGGAGCGCTGGAATCCCCCCTTTTGCGGCGATCTCGACATGGAAATCCGCGCAGACGGCACCTGGTTCTATATGGGTACGCCCATTGGCCGGGCGCCGCTTGTGCGGCTGTTTTCCACGGTCCTGCGCAAGGATGACGACGGCAAGACCTATCTTGTAACTCCTGTGGAAAAAGTCGGCATCCGCGTGGTGGATGCACCTTTCGTGGCCGTCGAGATGAAGGTGACGGCGGGCGAGAAGGATGGCGGACCGCTGCTGACCTTCCGCACCAATGTCGGCGATGTGGTGGAGGCCGGGCCGGAGCATCCGCTACGCTTTACGATTTTCGGAGAAAACCGCGAATTGAAACCCTATATTCTGGTGCGCGGCAGGCTGGAGGCGCTCGTCTCGCGGGCGGTGATGTATGATCTCGTGGCACTCGGCGAGGTGATCGATGTGGACGGTGTCGAGATGTTTGCCGTGCGCTCGGGCGGGGTTGTCTTTCCCGTGATGCCCGCCAATGAACTGGAACGGCTTTCGCAATGACAATGACGACAACCCGCCTTGAAACTTTTACCGCCGCCGATTTCCGCCGCCGGGTGCTGGAGGAAGGCGAGGGCGTGGCGGAACGCGAGAATGGCGATCATCTGCTCAATCCGGGCGTGGTGCTTTCGGGAAACGGCATAAGGCTGAAGGACGCCGCCGTGCTGGTGCCTGTCATCGACGACGGCAACGAAGCGCGGGTGATCTTCACCCAGCGCACCGCAACCCTGCGCAAACATTCCGGCCAGATTTCCTTTCCGGGCGGTGGCATCGATGCTGGGGACCGCACACCGGAAGAGGCGGCCCTGCGCGAGACGGAAGAGGAGATCGGCCTCTCGCGATCTTTCGTGGAAACAGTCGGGCGTCTGCCGGATTATATTTCCGGTACCGGTTTTCGCATCAAGCCGGTGCTGTCGGTCGTTCGTCCCGGCTTTGACCTGACGCTCAATCCCACGGAAGTGGATGAGGTTTTCGAGGTGCCGCTGTCTTTCCTGATGGACCCAGCCAATCACGGGCGCGGCAGCCGCATCTTTCAGGGGAAGGAGCGGTTTTTCTACGAAATGCCCTATGGCGAGCGCTACATTTGGGGCATTACGGCGGGCATCGTACGGACGATTTACGAGAGGTTTTATTCATGAGCAGCCTTGCCGGGCGGGACTGGTTTGAAAAGCCGGCGCTGAAGCGCATCTTCGCGCTGTTGAACGCCGATGGCGGCGAGGTGCGGATCGTCGGCGGCGCCGTGCGCAATGCGCTGATGGAACAGCCGGTCGTTGATGTCGATATGGCGACGACGCTTACCCCCGATGTGGTGGTTGAGCGCGCGAAGGCGGCGGGCATCAAGGCGGTACCGACCGGCATTGAACACGGCACGGTGACGCTGGTGATCGACGGCGAGGGTTTCGAGGTGACGACGCTGCGCCGCGATGTCGAGACCAATGGCCGCCATGCGCAGGTCGCTTTTGGCACAGACTGGCAAACCGATGCCGAGCGGCGCGATCTCACCATCAACGCACTTTACGCCGACGAGAAGGGCGAGATCATCGACCTCATCGATGGCCTTCCCGACATTGAAACCGGCACGGTGCGTTTCATCGGCGATGCGGCAATGCGGATTTCGGAAGATTATCTGCGGATTCTTCGGTTCTTCCGCTTTTTTGCCCACTATGGCTCCGGTCGTCCTGATGCCGATGGCTTGCGCGCCAGTGCGCGGGCCAAGGACAAGCTTGGGACACTCTCGGCCGAGCGGGTGTGGAGCGAGCTGAAAAAGCTGCTTTCCGCGCGCGATCCCTCCCGCGCCTTGCTGTGGATGCGGCAATCCGGCGTGTTGGCGGAAATTCTTCCCGAAACGGAAAAATGGGGTATCGACGCAATTCACGGGCTGGTGGCAACCGAACAGGCGCTTGGCTGGACAGTTGACCCGATGCTGCGGCTTGCTGCCATAGTGCCGCCCGACAGGGAGAGGCTAACGGCGCTTGCTGGGCGGCTGCGGCTGTCGAAGGCTGAAGCTGCATATCTCGCCCACTGGGCTTCCGCGCCGGTGATCGATCCGGAGATGAAGGAGACGGCGCTCGACCGGCTGCTTTACCGGCAGGGCGTTGACGGTGTGAAGACGCGGCTGAAACTGGCGCTTGCCTCGGCCCGCGCCGACCTTTCGGGCGGTGAGGCGGCGATGCAGAAAGTCGCGCGGCTTTCGACGCTGCTGACGAGAGCGAACAAGTTCCACAAGCCCGGCTTTCCGCTGAGCGGCGCTGATGTGATGGCCGCGGGCGTGGAGTCCGGTCCGAAGGTAGGCGAGGTGCTGAAAAGCCTCGAAGAAAAGTGGATCGACGTCAATTTCTCGCTAGACCGGGCAGCGCTGACCGCCCGGCTGAAGGAAATGCTGGAGAATTGAGATCACAGTGTCGGAGGCGTTGCGGCTCAGGCCGCATTTGCCTCGTCGCGGATGCGGGATTTGATGTTTTCGATCATGTTTTCGCGGATGATGGTTTCGCCGTGGGCCGATCGCATATGTTCCACGGTGCGGCGCACGACTTCCGCGTCGTCATCCGCGCGGGTGTGCCAGGCACAGCCGGGCACGAGCGTTCCACATTCAAACAGTCTCATGGTCTTGCCTCCCTGTTTTAGACAGAGGGACAGCCTGCAAATGCCTGCTGTCCCTCTGACAAGAAACGAACGGTCGCCGCTAATGTTCCAGAGCGGCGTCCGCTGACCCTGTTCAGGCCCTATTCGGGCATCGCCCAGCACTGGAAAACAGAGGATGTGCCGGCTGCCGGGATTTTTGTACGAGGCATTTCGTCATTGTCGGCCCGCGTCACCGCTTTTCCGGCAAGCGTGCGTTTTACTTGTTCGACATAAAAGGAATGCGGCAGTTCGCGATCGCCGGTGGCACGCATTTCCGCTGCCATGCGGTCGATCAAATCAGGTGTATCGATGGAATGCGAGGCTCCCTCAGCGGAAGCGGATATAGGCATGCTGTTCGAAGTAATCATGACGATAGCTCCTCCAGTACGTCTGCACGCAGGAGATTATCATTGCCTTTATTTTTCCATAAGTCCTAATTTGCGCGATTTGCGCCCAAATTCCTGACGGGCGTCAAATTTACGTGAGTATTTCAGGGCCACCGGACCACGGGTGGCAGGGAAGACAGAATCGATTCGACATTGCCGCCGGTCTTGAGGCCGAAGATCGTGCCGCGGTCGTAAAGCAGGTTGAATTCCACATAGCGGCCACGGCGAATGAGCTGCTCGTCGCGGTCCTCTTCCGTCCAGGGCTGGTTGAAATTGGATCGCACGATTTTTGGGTAGACCAGGTTGAAGGCGCGGCCAACATCCTGCACGAAGGCGAAATTGGCGTCCCAGCCGCCCTTTTCCTCTTCCGGGTGCAGCCAGTCGAAAAAGATGCCGCCGGTGCCGCGCGGCTCGTTGCGGTGCTTGAGGAAGAAGTACTCGTCGCACCACGACTTGTAGCGCGGATAGTCGGCCACGGGATGGCGGTTACAGGTGATCTCGAAGCCGCGGTGGAAAAGCTGGGTGTCCGGATCCTGTTCCGTCCGCCGGCGTCCAAGGACGGGCGTCAGGTCCGCGCCGCCGCCGAACCAGTGGCTGGTGGTGACGACCATGCGGGTATTCATATGAACAGCCGGCACATTGGGATTGACCGGATGGGCGATCAGCGAAATGCCCGAGGCCCAGAAGCTGGGGTCTTCTTCCGCACCCGGTATCTGCTGGCGGAATTCCGGCGAGAACTCACCATAGACGGTGGAGGTGTGGACGCCGACCTTTTCGAAGACGCGGCCCTCCATCATCGACATCTTGCCGCCGCCGCCCGCGCCATTGTCGCGCAGCCAGTCCTTCTGCACGAAGCGTCCCGGTTCCTGATCGGCGAGCGGGCCGCTCAGCTCGTCTTCAAGGGTTTCGAAGGAGGTAACGATGGTGTCGCGCAGATGCTGGAACCAGGCCTGGGCGGCGGCCTTCTTGTCTTCTATGTCCTCGGGCAAGCCCTTCGGCAAAGATGGCCGTTCCATGCATGTTCTCCTTTGGTGAAGTCGATTCCCTGTCGCATCTAGCAGGTGCTGGCCTTGCGCACAAATTCGACTCGCCAAGTTCACATGCGGGCACTATCTTTAGCGATGTAGGTGCCAGAGGTGAATATCATGACGAAATTTGCCGGACCGCCGCCCCTGGACGGGCTGAAGCGCAGGATCGCCAATCACCGCAAGGCGCGTGAAAGTGACGGCGGCGATGCGATGCGCAACGGCATGTTCGTGCGGCAGACCTTTTGTCTCGACCGTGAAGAAGCCCGTGCCAAGGCGCGCGAGTGGTTCGACAGTTTTCCGAAGGCCGCCTATTGGACCGAAGTGGAAAGCTGGCGGCAGCTGGAAGGCGACCGCATCGAATTCACCATGCGGCGGCTTCCTTCGGCAGACTAAGCTTTAAGCACGCGGTTCGGCGTAACGCAGGCGGCTTTCGATCAAAACGCCGCTTTCATCCAGAATGGGATGCGCCACAGACACGATATGGGCGTTTATGCGCTTCAGGTCGCGCAGCATGTCGAGATGCAGTGAACTCGTCTGCATGCTTTCCGTCAGCCCATCGCGCAGCCGCTCCAGATGGCGGTTGGACGACTGTTTTTCGAGGCGGCGTATATCCACCTTGCTTTCCATCAGCCGGCGGGCGAGATCGAAATCGCCGGTCACCAGAATGCTCTGGGCGGCCCGCAGATTTTCGATTGTCATGTCGAACAGCGTCTTCAACTCCTCATAACCGTCGTCGGAAAATTTGAAGCTGTTCAGCACCTTCTTGCGGATCTGCTCGCAAATGCCTTTTTCGATGATGTCGCCGATATGTTCGAGATTGATCGCGTAATCGATGATGGCGATCGAACGGCGCGCTTCGTCGTCTGCAAGCCCTTTGCGCCCCAGTTGGGAAAGATAGACCTTCACCTCCTGCTGACGGCGATCGACCTTCTTTTCGAGCAGGGACACCTCCTGAAGGGGTGCCAGATCATTATGCTTGAAGGCGTTTTCGGCGCGGATCAGCATGCGCTCGATAGCATCGCCGACGCTCAAGACCTCACGCGTGGCATTGGCGAGCGCCACAACAGGCGTATCCAGCGCCTGCTGATCGAGGAAATTCGGGCCATCTTCGGTTTTCGGATCGCCCGGCACCAGCTTTGCCATCAGGTCGGATATGAGGGCTGAGAAGGGCCAGGCAACCGCTGCTAGAATGACATTGAAGATGAGATGCGCATCAACAGGCAATTTGGCGGGCGAAAGCGGCAATTGCTGCAAAAGCGTTGCGCCATAGGATGCTAGTGGCATGGCGATGAGGCAGCCGATGGTGCGCACCACAAGGTTGCCGATGGTGATGCGCCGCGCCGAGGCCGGACCGGAGAGCGTGGCGATGACCGGCGGAATGGCGCCGCCGAGATTGGCGCCGAGAATGAGAACGATGATGAGACCGGCGGACAGCGTGCCGGTAGCAGCAAGCGACAGGATAAGCACCACGACAGCGAGGCTGGAGGAGGAGACGAAGGCCAGCACGGCGGAGAAGATCAGCGCGACGGGCCATGCGCCATCAAGCAGACCGATGAAGACGCCAAGGGCTGGCGAGGCACGCATCGGTTCGGTCGCGCCGCTCAACAGATGCAATGACAGAAGCATCAGGCCGATGCCGATGACCGCGGTTCCGCCACCTTGTCGGGCGTTTGAGCTACCCTTTTTGAGCACGATACCGGAGAGGATCAGCAGCGGCGACAGCCACTCCACACCGGCCGCGACAATCCAGGCGGTGACGGCGGTGCCGACATTGGCGCCGAGCAGCACGACCTGCGCCATGCGCGGCTTGATGAGATCGCGTTCTGCGAAGGAGGCGACGGTAAGCGCGGTTGCCGTCGAGCTTTGCAGCGCGACAGTGGCGAAAAAGCCGGAAAAGAAGGAACGCGGGCCGCTCTGGGTGCCCGTCGCCAATACACTTCGCAGTTTCATGCCGAAGGCACGGGTAACCCCATCCTTGACCTGGGCAAGACCAAAGAGCAGCAGCGCGACTGCGCCGAGAAGGTTGACGATGACAATGGTGGATTGCATGCGACGTCTCCTCACACCCGCCGGCGGATGGCTGCGGCGAGGGCGATTTTTGTTGTCCGGCTAATAAGTATAGGAGCCTGAACGCCTTCGGTACAGGCCGGGTTGCGACAGTTTTGAAGCAAAAACGGTCAATTTTTGTATTTGCATGAAAAAATGGCGCTAAAAAAGGCGCTTAAGACCATGCGGTCTGGCGCAAAGCCTCGCCGGTGATCATCGCGGCGGACATTGCGACGTTGATGGAGCGCTGCCCCTCGACCATCGGGATGATGATTCGCTCCTGCGCCTTCTCATGCACGTGGTCTGGCACACCAGCACTTTCACGGCCGAAAAGCAGGATATCGTCGTGGCGATAGGCGATTTTCGTATAGGGCAGGGCGGCCTTGGTGGAGGCGAGAACGAGGCGGCGGCCGGTGGTTGCGCGCCACTCCTCAAACCGGTCCCAGCTGACGTGGCGCGTCAGCGCCGCCGCTGCGATATAATCCATGCCTGCCCTTTTCAGGTTGCGGTCGGAAATATCGAAACCGGCCGGCTCGATGATATCGACGCCGAGGCCGAGACAGGCCGCCAGCCGCAGGATCGTGCCGGTATTGCCGGGAATATCCGGCTGGTAGAGGGCAATCCTGATTTCGGGTCTGATATCGCTCATGGTCTTCTCACCGCATTTGGAATGTCGGAGCGCTTATCACGGGCGGCGGGTTTGTGACAGATGCAGCCGGAGAAGACCGTTTCGAAGAGTGCCGTATTCATTCGCGTGACACACAGTCGGGCTACCCATTAACCAACGTGTCGTCAGGCCGATCCGGCACATCCGGTTGCGTCGGATCGGCGTTGTTTCGATCCGGATCCCGCGCAGCAAAAACAGGAAGATATCATGTCCGAACGGGCGAATTTCGTCCATTTGACCGACCTGCATGTGGGCAATCCGCAGGTGCAGGACGATGATATTTATTCCGACACCTCGGCCACGCTGGCCGATACTCTGGCGCAGATCAAGGCGCTCGGGCAGGCGCAGGACGCCGCCGAGTAAGCTGCGTATCCAGGCCTTACAACGGGCGGAGACCTTTGCCGGGTCTTCTCCGCCCGTTCGGCAGAATCGGTCGCAATCGAGAGCTTTTCTGACGCGTTCGGTATCTTTGCGGCTGGTCAACGATTAATTTTTGCGCTACAAGGCGACATCTTCAACACCAGCTAGGGAGGTTCTGATGCAAAATGACATTCGTATTCGCCTCCCGGCCCCAGTAGTGCCGCTGCTGGCCTAGGTGTTACCCCCGCGGTTCGACCGCGTTTCCCATAGTCTGATTCGTCATGTGGCTGTTGCGGCCATATCCAATACTTTTCTGTTCCGTCGTGAGCCATATTTGCGTTTGCTCACGTTTCACGATGGGGCGATTGCTTGCCGGAGCTTGGCCTATGTTTGGCTGGTTTGAAAAACGCCTTGATCCTTTTCCCTCTTCGGCGCCGTCTGTGCCGCCGAAGAAGCTTTTGCCGTTCGTGTGGCATTATGTGCAGCCCGCATGGCCGTGGCTCCTGCTGCTCGGCCTGATGTCCATGGGCATCGCCGTTGCGGAAGCCATGCTCTACAAATTCCTCGGCAGCATCGTTGACTGGCTTTCCACGGCCAATCGAGAGACGTTCTTTGCCGATGAGGGCTGGCATCTGATGGTCATGGCTGGGCTCGTGCTCTTCCTGCTGCCACTGATGGGCGCTATCCACACCATGACGATGCACCAGACGCTTGCCGGCAATTTCGGCATGATCGCGCGCTGGAAGATGCATCGTTTCCTGCTGCGCCACTCCATGAACTTTTTCGCCAACGAATTTGCAGGCCGGGTTTCGACCAAGGTGATGCAGACGGCGCTGGCGATCCGCGAAGTGGCGCTGAAGGTGATCGACGTGTTCGTCTACGCTATCAGCTTCGTCGTCTCGATGCTGTTCATGGTTGCGGCCGCAGACTGGCGGCTGGTCATTCCGCTGCTGGTGTGGCTCGGCATATATATGGGTATCCTCACCTATTTCGTGCCGAAACTCGGCCGGCTCGCACAGGAGCAGGCCGATGCGCGCTCGATGATGACGGGGCGTATCGTCGACAGCTATACAAACATCTCGACGATCAAGCTGTTTTCGCATGCGGGTCGCGAGGAAAGATATGCGCGTGAGGGCATGAACGTGTTTCTCGGAACCGTTCACCGCCAGATGCGCAAGATTTCCGGCTTCAACATCCTGATCGACCTCAACAATGCGGTCGTGCTGTTTTCCACGGCCTCGCTCGGTCTTTATTTCTGGATGCAGGGTTCGGTCACGGCCGGCTCGGTTGCCATTGCCATAAGCCTTGCCATGCGCGTCAACGGCATGTCGCAATGGATCATGTGGGAAGTCACCTCGCTGTTCGAAAACATCGGCACCGTCTATGACGGCATGTCGATGATGACGAAGCCGCACGATATCGTCGATGCTCCGAAGGCGCCGCAGCTTGCGGCACCGCAGGGCGCGATCCGTTATGATAACGTCCGCTTCCACTACGGCAAGAACAAGGGCGTGATCGACGGGCTGACGCTGGATATCAAGTCGGGCGAGAAGGTCGGTTTGGTCGGGCGTTCCGGTGCGGGCAAGACGACGCTGATGAACCTGCTCCTGCGTTTCTACGATCTGGAAGCGGGCAAGATCACCATCGACGGGCAGGACATCTCCAAGGTGTCGCAGGACAGCCTGCGCGAGTTGATTGGTGTGGTGACGCAGGATACTTCGCTGCTGCACCGTTCGATCCGCGACAACATCGCCTATGGCCATCCCGAGGCCACCGACGAGCAGGTGATCGCGGCGGCAAAGCGGGCGAATGCCTGGGACTTCGTGGAAACGCTTGTCGATATGCATGGCCGCCAGGGTCTCGATGCCCAGGTGGGCGAACGCGGTGTAAAGCTGTCCGGTGGCCAGCGTCAGCGTATCGCCATTGCCCGCGTGTTCCTCAAGAACGCGCCGATCCTGGTACTTGATGAGGCGACCTCGGCGCTCGACTCGGAAGTCGAGGCGGCGATTCAGGAAAACCTGTTCTCGCTGATGGAAGGCAAGACGGTTATCGCGATCGCCCACCGCCTGTCGACGCTGACCGAAATGGACCGGCTCATCATCCTCGACAAGGGCCAGATCGTGGAATCGGGCAGCCATGCTGAACTGGCGGCGATGGGCGGTATCTATGCCGATCTATGGCGGCGCCAGTCCGGCGGCTTCATCGCCGACCACGAAGCGGAAGTGGCTGCCGAGTAAGGAGAGCTCGAAGGGCGGGAAGCATGGTTTCCCGCCCTTTCGTTTGCGGTTCACGTTTATCTATGTAGGCGAGTTAAACCTCTCCTCCGTCATGCCGGCCTTGAGCCGGTTTCCAGTCACGGCGCGTCTGCGCCGTGACTGGAGTCTCCGCGATCAAAGACTTGAATCGCGCTTTATCCCGGATCTAGCCCTTGGTGACGGAGTGAGGATGCTGCGAGTGCGCAAAATCCAGGTGGATCTATCCAGAGCCCGGTGGAACATTCTTCGCCCTTTTTCATTTCCCGAACGTTACCGAAATATAATCTCTTCCCGAACGCTCTGCGGCTGTTCCCGCTCCGGGAATCCGCCTATATCCGGATCATGGTCATTACCCGCATCTTCGAGTTTTTCGAGAACTGGATAAAGCCCTTCGCCCGCAAGGACGATTTGCGGCCGCCGGAAAAGACGTCCGGTTTCATCTGGTTCTATATCTCGCAGGCCAAGGCGCCGTTTCTTGCCATGCTGGTGCTGGGCGGGTTGACGGCTGCCATTGAGGCTGCGCTTTTCTGGTTCGTCGGGCGGCTGGTCGACATTCTCTCGACCGTCAAGCCGGAAGAGGGCTGGGCTGGACTGCTGGCAGCCCATGGCGGCGAACTCGTCGGCATGCTGGTGTTGATCGGCATCGTGCGTTTTATCGTCACCATGGTGACCGCGCTGGTGGACCAACAGATCATCACGCCCGGCTTTTACAATCTGGTGCGGTGGCAATCCTATATGCATGTGGCGCGGCAATCGCTGACCTTTTTCCAGAATGATTTTTCCGGCCGCATCGTCACCAAGGTCTGGTCGGGCGGGCAGGCGGCAGGCGATCTTGTCACGTCGCTGATGGAAAGCGTCTGGTTCGTCGGCATCTACTCCGTCTCGATGCTGCTGCTGATCGGCGGACTGGACTGGCGGCTTGCCGTCGTCGTCCTCGTCTGGGTGCTGATCTTCTCGCTGCTGGCGCGTTATTTCGTGCCGCGCATCCGCTCCCATTCGAAAGAAACGGCGGAGGCAGCCTCCATGCTTTCCGGCCGGATGGTGGATGCATACAGCAATATCCAGACGCTCAGGCTGTTCGGGCGCGACGATGCCAATGACCGCTACATGCGGCAGGGCTTCGATATCTTCCAGAACGCCACGATGACGTTCACGCGGTTCATCACCGGTGTGCGCGCCTCCATGGCGCTGCTGTCTGGTGTGATGATCACGTCGATGGCGGCGCTGTGTATCGACCTTTGGCTGTCCGGCAAGATCAGTTCCGGCGCTGTCGCCTTCACGCTGGCACTGGTTCTGCGCCTCAACTTCCTGCTCGGGCGATTGATGACGCAGTTCAACGGCATCATGCGCAATTTCGGCACGGTGCAGAATGCGGCGGAGCTGATTTCGCAGCCGATCGGCCTCGTGGACGCGCCGGATGCGACAGTGCTGGACGTGAAAAGTCCAAGTATCCGCTTCGAAAACGTCAGCTTCCATTATGGGCGGGCGAACGGGGTCATCGACAATCTTAATCTCGATATCAAGGCGGGGGAGAAGGTCGGTATCGTCGGACGCTCCGGCGCGGGCAAATCCACCCTCGTCAATCTGCTGTTGCGGTTTTACGATGTCGAGAAAGGCCGCATCCTCATTGACGGGCAGGATATCGCCAAGGTCACCCAGGAATCACTGCGCGCCCATATCGGCATGGTCACGCAGGATACGTCGCTGCTGCACCGTTCTATCAGAGACAACATCATGTTCGGGCGCACGGATGCCACCGAAGCGCAATTGCTGGAGGCGACGCGCCGGGCCAAGGCGGATGAGTTCATTGCACGGCTGGAAGACCAGCGCGGCCGCACGGGTTTCGACGCGCATGTCGGCGAACGCGGCGTGAAATTGTCCGGCGGCCAACGCCAGCGCATCGCCATTGCCCGCGTGATGCTGAAGGATGCGCCGATCCTCGTCCTCGACGAGGCGACGTCTGCGCTTGATTCGGAAGTAGAAGCGGCGATCCAGAGCAATCTGGATGAGTTGATGCAGGGCAAGACAGTGCTGGCCATTGCCCACCGTCTTTCAACAATTGCTGCTCTCGACCGGCTGATCGTCATGGATCAGGGCCGTATCGTCGAGCAGGGCAGCCATTCAGATCTCGTCTCGCAGGGCAGACTTTATTCGGAACTCTGGGCGCGACAGTCGGGCGGCTTCCTTGCTGTGGACGAGGCGGCCCAATAGGGTCTTTCGGCAGCTATTTCCCTATCATGAAATCCGCCATCAGGCCGAAATGATTGGAACCGAGGCTGTCGGGCAGACGGGTGGTTTTCAAGAGCGTGGCCGGTTCGCGGGCGAAGATATGGTCGATGGCGATGCCGAAGCGACCTGCCTTCGTCGGCCATGTGGCGGGTTCCCATGGCGCTTTCTTCAGGTCGTTGGCGGCGAGGAAGTCGCGCATGTCGGGAGCGATGCTGGCCGAATTGAAATCTCCGGCCAGAATGAGCGGCCCGGTGACACGAAAGAGAATTTCGCTGACTTCGTCCAGCTCGTCCCGGTGATAGTCGTCGAAATAGGGTTTGGTGATGTGACCTGCAGCGAGCGTCAGCTTCGTGCCATCTAAATCGATGCTGGCGATGGCGAAACGGTCGCGGCGCAGATCGCTGAGGCTATGGAAACGGCCCTCCAGCAGCGGCCGCTTCGACAGGATCAAAAGATCACAGGTCGGTGTTCCCGTATAGCAGCCAAGCCTGTGGGGGTAGGTTTGCTGCAGACGCGGCAGAACCGA
Organism: Agrobacterium sp. 10MFCol1.1; assembly: GCF_000381165.1. Taxonomy (NCBI): domain Bacteria; kingdom Pseudomonadati; phylum Pseudomonadota; class Alphaproteobacteria; order Hyphomicrobiales; family Rhizobiaceae; genus Agrobacterium; species Agrobacterium sp. 10MFCol1.1. The sequence continues at coordinate 330,653 of NZ_KB906074.1, forward strand.
TTCCAGCGCAGCCGCCTCGAACAGATAGACAGCATCCGCGTCTGATTCGAGAATCCTGTCGGCAATCGCATCCGCATTGGCGGCGTTATCCATCAATACGTTGAAGGACAACAGCCGGAAGGGTCTGGCGCCAGGTGCCGCATTGGCGCTTGTCGAGAATTCCATGAGCATGGCGACGGCGTGGATGGCGAGTGCAAGCGACCAGATGATGAGGAAAGCGGAAATCGCGTCACGCGTCAGCCAAAATACCAGGCATGACAGCAGGATACAGACGAAGGCGATGTGAAGCTGGAAACTTGTGACGAAGGCTAAAAGCCAGAAATCCGTCACATAACGCAGGCTGGCGATGAAAAGTACGGCAGCCACGACCGTGGAGACCATGCACGAGAGCTTCGCCGTCATCCGAATCCCTGCTTTCCAAGCTCTCCCTTGATGTCTCGTAACATGCCGCAAGGGTGGGCACAATGTTGCCCGCTTGCCGGGGCTCAGGAAAAAATGAGAAACAAATCCGCCCCTTCTGGCAGAATTACGGCAGCTTTGTGTGCTTTGCTCTTGCCAAGTCAGTCAATATTTTGCGATCAAACAGAATGACGCGGTTTCTCAAACGCCGCGAGGATGACCGAGACGGTGGGACGGAGATTGTCTTGGATCAAATCATAGCGGGAGGACTCATGCGATTTACGGCAAAAACAGCGCAGAGGATGGTGTAGCGGTGAGCGAGCACGTAACCAATCACGACGCCTCGGGTGAACCGACCCGTCGCGATTTTCTTTATCTAGTAACCGGAATGACGGGCGCCGTTGGTGCCGCCGCAGTGGCGTGGCCCTTTATCGACCAGATGCGTCCAGACGCATCGACGCTGGCGCTTGCCTCCATCGAGGTGAATGTCGCGGCGGTCGAGCCGGGCATGTCGCTGACCGTAAAGTGGCGCGGCAAGCCGATTTTCATCCGTAACCGCACGGAGAAGGAAATCGGCGAAGCCAATGCGGTCGCTCTTGCCGATCTCAAGGATCCGGTGGCGCGCAACGCCAACATTGCCCCCGACGCGCAGGCGACGGACATTGACCGTTCCGCCGGTCAGGGCAAAGAAAACTGGATCGTCATGATCGGTTCCTGCACCCATCTCGGTTGCGTTCCGCTCGGCCAGGCCGGCGATTTCGGCGGTTGGTTCTGTCCCTGCCATGGCTCGCATTACGATACGGCGGGCCGCATACGTAAGGGCCCGGCGCCGCAGAACCTCGCCATCCCGACATTTGCATTCACATCCGATACCGTGATCAAGATCGGATAAGGGGACAGATATTTATGAGTGGTCATTCCAGTTATCAGCCGTCCACCGGCATCGAGAGGTGGATCGATTCGCGGCTTCCCTTGCCGCGCATGATCTATGACAGCTTCGTTGCCTATCCTGTCCCGCGTAATCTGAACTACGCCTACACATTCGGCGCGATGCTGGCTGTCATGCTGATCGTGCAGATCCTCACCGGCGTCGTGCTTGCCATGCATTACGCCGCTGAAACGACGGTTGCCTTCAATTCCGTCGAAAAGATCATGCGCGACGTCAACCACGGCTGGCTGTTGCGCTACATGCACGCCAACGGTGCGTCGTTCTTCTTCATCGCGGTTTACCTGCACATCGCCCGTGGACTTTATTACGGCTCCTACAAGGCGCCACGCGAAATCCTCTGGATTCTCGGCTGCGTGATCTACCTCCTGATGATGGCGACGGGCTTCATGGGCTACGTGCTGCCGTGGGGCCAGATGTCCTTCTGGGGCGCCACGGTCATCACCGGCTTTTTCTCGGCTTTCCCGGGTATAGGTGAGTGGATTCAGCAGTTCCTGCTCGGCGGCTTTGCGGTGGACAATCCGACGCTCAACCGCTTCTTCGCGCTCCACTACCTGCTGCCCTTCATGATCGCGGGTGTCGTCATCCTGCATATCTGGGCGCTGCATGTGACCGGCCAGACCAATCCGACCGGTGTGGAAGTGAAGAGCAAGACCGATACGGTACCCTTCACGCCCTATGCGACGTTGAAGGATGCACTCGGCGTTTCGGTGTTCCTCATCGCTTATGCGTGGTTCGTCTTCTACATGCCGAACTTCCTCGGCCACCCTGATAACTACATCATGGCGGATCCGTTGAAGACACCGGCGCATATCGTGCCCGAATGGTATTATCTGCCGTTCTACGCGATGCTGCGCGCCATCACCTTCAATATCGGGCCGATCGATTCCAAGCTCGGTGGCGTTCTCGTCATGTTCGGCGCAATCATCGTGCTGTTCTTCCTGCCCTGGCTCGATACCTCGAAGGTTCGCTCCGCCGTCTATCGTCCCTGGTACAAGCTGTTCTTCTGGCTGTTCGTGGTCAACGCCATCCTGCTCGGCTGGCTGGGTTCGCGTCCGGCGGAAGGCCTTTATGTCATCATGTCGCAGATCGGCACGCTTTATTACTTCGGTTTCTTTCTCGTCATCATGCCGATCCTCGGTCTGGTCGAAACGCCGCGGCGTATTCCGAATTCGATTACCGAGGCCGTTCTGGAAAAGAACGCCGCCAAGAAGACTGCCGCGCCAGCGGCCGCCCAAGTCTGAGCGCGAAGGAAGGATGACGACAATGAAGAAGCTTGTAACGAGCATCGCGCTTATCGCTGCCATCGGCTGTTCCGCCGCCGCTTTTGCGGCGGAGGAGAGCCACGATCTCGCCACCAAGACCGAGCATGCGATCGCCGGCGGTCACTTCCCGGTCATCAAGCCCGAGGAGCAGAGCTGGTCTTTTGCCGGACCTTTCGGCAAATACGACAAGGGCCAGCTGCAGCGCGGCCTGAAGGTCTACAAGGAAGTCTGCTCTGCCTGCCATTCGATGAGCCTCGTTTCCTTCCGCACGCTGGGCGATCTCGGTTATTCGGAAGAGCAGGTGAAGGCCTTTGCTGCGGAATATGAAGTGCAGGACGGGCCGAACGCCGACGGCGAAATGTATAATCGCAAGGCTGTGCCTTCCGACCATTTCCCCTCGCCATTCCCGAACCATGAGGCGGCTGCTGCTGCCAATGGCGGAGCTGCACCACCGGACATGTCGCTGCTTGCCAAGGCGCGCGGCGTGGAGCGTGGCTTCCCGCAATTCGTCATCGACATGATTCCGATCATCGGCGGTTATCAGGAAGGCGGCCCGGACTACATCCATGCGCTGCTGACCGGATACCAGGACGCGCCTGCCGGCGTTGAAGTGTCGGAAGGCACGCATTTCAACCCGTATTTCGCCAGTGCCGTGGCGCTGAAGATGGCGCCGCCGATCAGCGCCGATCAGGTGACCTATGACGATGGTGCACCGCAGACGGTGGATCAATATTCCAAGGACGTGTCCGCTTTCCTGATGTGGGCCGCAGAACCGCATCTGGAAGCACGCAAGCGCACCGGCTTCATGGTCATGGTGTTCCTGTTCATCTTCACGGCGCTGATCTATCTTACCAAGAAATCGGTCTACGCCAACAAGGAACATTGAGCGGCTTCAAATGCCTGCAATCGTTGGCCCCCATGGTCCTGCCCTGGGGGCCTTTTCATGTGTCGAAGGAGGATGAGAAATGGCGAAAGTCCGGAGCGGTGGCTGCCTGTGCGGTTCCGTCCGTTTCGAGGCCACGGGTGAACCCGACAATCCGCACCGCTGCTCCTGCGATATCTGCCAGCGGCATTCCGGCGCTTCCAGCCTTGCCTGGGTGGAGTTTGCGAGCGATGCAGTGGTCTGGACGGGAGAGGGCGGTGCGCCCATGGTTTTCCGGTCTTCAGATTATTCCAGCCGCGCGTTTTGCGCGGTCTGCGGCAGCACGCTTGGCGCCATCGACGATTCACCGACTGTCGCCCTCGTTTCCGGCTCTTTTGACGACAGAAATGACGAGGCGCTACGGCCTCTGTCGCATTCCTTCGCGGATGTATGCCCGGTCTGGGCGCGGATCGAGGGAATGTCGGGGCAGGATTGAGCGGCGGTCCTTTTTAGTTGGTCCGCAGCCACCAAGTTGATAGGGTGGCCCGAACCTTCTGATCCATTTCCCAATCTAACTGGAAATACCATGACCGTTATCGCTTCGGAGCTTTCCGCTGCTATCCGCTCCATTCCCGACTATCCGAAGCCGGGCATCATCTTCAGGGACATCACGACTCTGCTTGGCAATCCGCGCGCTTTCCGCCGTGCCGTGGACGAGCTTGTGCAGCCCTATGCGGGAACGAAGATCGACAAGATCGCCGGCATGGAAGCGCGTGGCTTCATTCTGGGCGGAGCGGTGGCGCACCAGCTTTCCGCCGGTTTCGTGCCTATCCGCAAGAAAGGCAAGCTGCCGCACACCACCGTGCGCGTGGCCTACAGCCTTGAATACGGCGTTGACGAAATGGAAATGCATGTGGATGCCGTGCAGCCGGGCGAAAAGGTCATTCTGGTCGACGACCTGATCGCGACTGGCGGCACCGCCGAAGGTGCGGTGAAACTCTTGCGGCAGATGGGCGCGGAAATCGTTTCGGCCTGCTTCGTCATCGACCTGCCCGATCTCGGCGGCCGCAGGAAGCTGGAAGACCTCGGTGTGGAAGTGCGGACACTGGTGGAGTTTTCGGGGCATTGAGGCCGGTTTCCGGCTAGGAATGTTGCGACAGGCCGGTGTTTTGTCCGGTCTTTCGTAGTGCGATCCATGTCCAGTGGACGCCCATGGCGCGATTACCCGCCTGAATGGAGGCAACTTCTACCTGTCGTATCAACGTGAATCCCAGACGGGCTGCATTGCCCGTCGTTTCCGCTGGTGAAATGGAAAAAGCACGGCGGCCTTCGGGTGCGGGGCCGTGACGCAGGGACATGATCAGCAATCCGCCCTCTGCCGTCATCTCCGAGAGGCTTTCCATGGCGGTCTGCCGTGCCTCGTCATCGATATGGTGCCAGACGCCGCACAGCGTAACCAGATCGAACGGGCCGTGACGGCGCGCTTTCATCAGATCGGGCAAACAGTCGTCAAGCCAGGTTATCTTGTGCGAGAGGTGCAATCTCTTTCCGGGTTCACGCAGTTCCTTGACCGGCTCTATCGCCAGAACATCATGGCCGCATTCGGCAAACCAGGCGGCATCGCGACCGGTGCCGCTGCCAATATCCGCGACGCGGGCCGGTGTGACCGGCAACAGATCGATGACCGGTGCGTAGATTTCCCGGCAATCCAGTCCATCGAACCTGGCAATCAGGTCCGGCGTTGCCGCTTCAGCATAACCCTGTAGGATATCGTTCATTCTTGCCTTCCCGCCTCGATGCCGATTCCGAGGGTATCGCGAGCGGGCTATCTCGGCCAGCCGCTATTCGAACTCCAGAACCCCGCTCTGGAAGGTCATCACGGTTTCTCCGGACTGGTTCACGCCCTCGTTGAAGGTGGTGTTCAGCCAAACCCCGGCTCTTGATTCCAGCGGTCGGGCATCGAGCAAGGTGACGAAATAGGTCACGTCGTCTCCGGCGAAAACCGGCTTTTTCCATTTGAGTTCACGAAAGCCGGGGGAGGGGCCGAGTTTCGGCGGCTCAAGGCCAAGTTGTTTCAGCCTCTTCACTTCCTTGCCCCAATGGGAAAGGAAACATTTCATCCAGCCAGCGCCGGTGTGCCAACCGGAAGCGCAGAGCGCTCCGAAGACGCTGTTTTTCGCCGCTTCGGCATCGAGATGAAAGGGCTGCGGATCGAAATCGCGGGCGAAACGGACAATGTCTTCGGCGGAAAAATGCAATGTGTCGAGGGTGACGCGTTCGCCGATCGGGGAAAGTTCTGCCAGTCTCATGCCGCAAGGCCTCCGTCCGCACGCATCAGGAACATCACGGTGTTTTCGCCGTGCGATACCAGAACGCCGCGCTGGTTATAAAGCTCATGGCGAAACTTCACGAGGCCGATGCCGGGGCGTGAGCTGGAGATGCGCTGTTCCAGAACAATGGATTTTCCCGAAAGCGTATCGCCAGCCAGAACCGGCTTTTTCCAGTCGACATAATCGATGCCGGGGCTGCCTTGTGATGTCGAATCGCTGATATAGCTCTCTGCCATCATTCGCATCAGCAGGGCGCAGGTGTGCCAGCCGGATGCCGCCAGCCCGCCGAGAATGCTCTGGCGGCCAGCCTCTTCGGACAGGTGCATGGGCTGGGGGTCGAACTCGCTGGCGAATTCGATGATTTGTGCTGCAGAAATCGATTGCGGTCCCAGGGGAAATTCCCGTCCGACGGAAAAATCCTCATAGGCATATGTCGCGACCGGCGCCATGGCTTCCTCCCTTGCCTAGTCGATGTCACCGGCATCTAAAATGATTTTTCCCTTTACGTAAAGGTCAAATCGAGAGTGCGTTTGCGGTGTAGGGAGATGCTATTGAGAGAGCGAGTGCGGCATGCTGCCTTCTCGAAGAGGAGGAGAAGGTCGCGATAGCGGAATGAGGGCAAGGGTCGTGTAATTCGCCAGCCTTGCCCCCTCATCCGATCCTCCGGGCTATCTTCCCCCGCCGGGGAGAAGAAACAAGCCACGGTGTGTCACTTCGGTCAGCGAGTCAAAAGACGCGATGTGACCGCCGCCGCGCTCAAGACTAGATCAGGTATTAAAGCGGAAGTGGATGACGTCGCCGTCCTGGACGACATATTCCTTGCCTTCGTCGCGTCCCTTGCCGGCTTCCTTGGCACCAACTTCGCCCTTGTAGGCGATGTAGTCGTCATAGGCGATGGTAAAGGCGCGGATGAAGCCGCGTTCGAAATCGGTATGGATGACGCCGGCGGCAGCGGGCGCTTTGGTGCCGCGCACGATCGTCCAGGCGCGCGTTTCCTTCGGGCCGACGGTGAAATAGGTGATGAGGTCGAGCAAGTGATAGCCGGCGCGGATCAACCGGTCGAGACCGGCTTCGGTGAGCCCGAGGGCTGAGAGGAATTCTTCGGCTTCATCGGCCGGAAGCTGCGCGACTTCGGCCTCGATCGCCGCCGAGATGATCACGCATTCGGCGCCCTGTTGCTTTGCCATCTCCGCGACAGCCGCGGTGTGCTCGTTGCCGGTGGATGCGTCGGCTTCCGAGACGTTGCAGACATAAAGCACCGGGTGCGACGTCAGGAGATTGAGGCCCTTGAGGATTTCGATTTCCTCGTCCGCCAGTGTCTTCAAAAGCAGACGTGCCGGTTTTCCGTCGTTTAGCAGAGCAATTACGGCTTCCATCACCGGCAGTTGGGCCAAGGATTCCTTGTCCTTGCTGGTGGCGCGCTTGCGCGTCTGCTCGACACGGCGTTCCAGGCTTTCGAGGTCGGCGAGCATCAGTTCCGTCTCGATCGTGTCGGCATCGCCAACCGGATTGATGCGGCCTTCCACATGGGTGATGTCGTCGTCCTCGAAGCAGCGCAGCACATGCACGACGGCATCGACTTCGCGGATATTGGCGAGGAACTTGTTGCCGAGACCTTCACCCTTCGATGCGCCGCGCACCAGGCCGGCAATGTCCACGAAGGAAATGCGGGTCGGAATGATTTCCTTCGATCCGGCAATGGCCGCGAGCTGCTGCATGCGGGGGTCCGGCACGGCAACTTCGCCGGTGTTGGGCTCGATGGTGCAGAAGGGATAGTTGGCGGCCTGCGCGGCCGCCGTTTTCGTCAGCGCGTTGAAGAGGGTGGACTTGCCGACATTCGGCAGCCCGACGATACCGCATTTGAAGCCCATGGCTTGAAACCTGTCCGTTTGAAAGAATTCGTTGAGGAGCCTTTTGCGGAAAGGGCAGGGCAAGGTCAAGCCCGGGGGCCGATTTGGGCGGGCAAAGCCCCGCGAATGGCGCGGAATTCTGCGCGAGTGCGGGGCCGGGGTTGTCGATGCTGCGGTTGCGGCGCAATATGCGCCGGTCGAGCAACCGATCTTTCGTCATCAACGGGGATTTTCCCCATGGGCTACAATTGAGTGACAATCACGGGCGACAATGATGAGTGACAGTCCTGTTGATCTCAAACCGAAACCGAAAGTCAAACCGAAGCTGGAGCGGCCTAAGCTCTACAAGGTCATTCTGCTGAATGACGACTATACGCCGCGCGACTTCGTCACCCTGGTGTTGAAGGTCGTCTTCCACATGGGCGAGGACACCGGCCACCGGGTGATGATGACGGCGCATCGCTTCGGAAGCGCGGTCGTCGTTGTCTGCGAGCGCGACATTGCCGAGACCAAGGCCAAGGAGGCGAACGATCTTGGCAAGGAGGCCGGGTTTCCGCTGATGTTCACCACCGAGCCGGAGGAGTGACGGCTTTATGCTCAATCCCGCCGGATCTGAAAACCCGTCTTGTTCTGAATGAAACCGCAGCTTTCGTAGAAGGCATGTACCTCAGGACGCTGCCGGCCGGTCAGCAGCATCACCTTGTAGCAATTTGCGGCAAAGGCGGTCTCGATGGCGTGGCGCACGACTGCGCGGCCATATCCCCGGCCGCGACGGCTTTCCAGCGTCACCACATTTTCGATGAAGGCATAGGGACGGGCAGCGCGCGTCAGGTTCGGGATGACGAGAAGCGTGGCGGTTGCAACGGGTTCCTGGTCTTCCATGGCAAAGAACACGGTGAGGCCGGGTTGGCCGAGCATGGCGACGAAAACCGTGCTTGCCTCTTGCGTCGTCAGTTGCGGGTCCGAAGGGTTCAGCGCCTGGTAAAGTTCGAGCAGTTTCGGCAGATCGTCCGGGCCAGCTTTGCGAAGGCTCATGGTCTCTGAAGACATCTGCGCTCAATCCTTCTTGCCGAACATCCGCTTCAGCATCTCCGCCATCGGCCCGGTTTCCGGCAGTTTTTTCGGTTGGGCGTTGTTGCGCGCCTGATGGATGTGGGATTGCGCGGCGGGCTTGGCCGCCTTGGCCGGTTTTTCCGTTTCCGGCTTGCTGCCGGTGGCAAGCGCCAGCTTGTTCATCAGCTGCGAATCCTCTGATTTCACCAGCATGGCGGCATTGTCGGCAATGGCGTCCAGCAGCGGATCGAGCCAGACCCGGTCGGTCTTGGCGAAATCACCGAGAACGTGGCCATGCACCCGCTCCTTGTCGCCGGGATGGCCGATGCCGAGGCGCAGGCGGCGGTATTCCTTGCCGCAATGGGCGTCGATCGATTTCAGGCCATTATGGCCGCCATGGCCGCCGCCGGTCTTGATGCGCGCGCGGCCTGCAAGCAAATCGAGTTCATCATGGATGACGATAATGTCTGCCGGTGCAAGCTTGAAGAAACGCATGGCCTCGCCGACGGATTCACCCGACAGGTTCATGTAGGTGAGGGGCTTCATCAGCAGAACTTTCTCACCGCCTATTTCGCCTTCGGAAATCTCCGCCTTGAATTTCCGCGCCCAGGGCGAGAAGGAAGGCAGGCGCTGCAGCGCATCCACGGCCATGAAGCCGATGTTGTGACGGTTTCCCGCATATTGGGCGCCGGGGTTACCAAGGCCTGCGATGATCTTCATGGGGCATGTCCGCTTTTTTGCCTGACGATGCTGTTGTCACCACCCCGAAATGTTCCGGCTGTCAATCTTTTTATGGATTTTTTGGATGTGGCGAGCGGGCGCTCAAGGGCTGACGAGTTTGTAGCGGTCGAATATGCTCTGTTGCGTTCCATCGGCGATCAGTCTGTCCAGGCGCGCCTGCAATTTTGCAATGACCTCGTCTGGAACGCTTTTGTTGCATGCAAGACCCAGCTGTTGCCGCGCCAGCGTTATCACTTCCCTGAACGTGCCTGGGGGTTGGCTTTTGAAAGTGCTTTCCGACATGGGCATCAGGTCGATGCGGCCTGCGTTCAGCTTGTGAAGCGTGATCTGGAAATCAGCACCGACATCCACATGCTCGAAACCGAGGTTGCCAAGAAGGACCTCGGTGTAGTCGCCACGCTGGGTGCCGACCCGGTATTTCCTCGCGTCTTCCAGACTGGAGACGTTGATATCCGCATTCTGGCGCGCCACGAGGATGTTGCGGTCGCTATGGATCGGTGAGACCCATTTGAAAAGCTTTTCCCGTTCGGGCGTTCTCGCCGTGGCAAAGACGCAATGCATGGCTTTCGTTGTGGCCAATGCGATTGCCCGCGCCCAGGGCATGACGGCAACCTCGTAATCGGTGCCGGTATCCTCAAGTACGATCCTGAGCTGGTCGATATAAACGCCCGCCACGCTGCCGTCGTCGTTTTGCAGATTATAAGGCGGGTAAACCTCGGTGGTCAGGAAAAGCTTGGCTGCGCTGGCCGGGCCGGCAAGAGCAAGAAAGATCAGACAAAAGCGGATCAATCCCATGGCTGCTCCCACCCGTTTACGCCTGTCGCGCCGCGGCGCGGTCTGCGCCGTTATCCGCATTCAATGCAGCGATCAGCCGTTCGATGGGCTGCGGTCGCGCAAAATAATAGCCCTGTCCGTAATCCGCGCCTATCACTGTCAGAAGCTCCTTCTGCTCTTCCGTCTCGACGCCTTCGGCGATGACGGAGCAATTCATCTTGTGTGAGATTGCGGCGATACCCTCGACCAGCATGCGGCTGCGCTGCCTTATCTCCACCGTGTCGTCGCAGATCGAGCGCGTGAAGGACTGATCGATCTTGACGATGTCGACCGGAAAGCGGCTGAGATAGCTTAGCGACGAATAACCGGTGCCGAAATCGTCCAGCGCGATGCGGCAGCCCAGCTGGTGAATGGCATTGAGGATCGCCCGGATTTGCGGATCGTCCTTCATGATGACCGCCTCGGTTATCTCGATAATCAGCCGCTTGGGAAGAATGCCGTAGCGGTGAAGGACGCCGGCGATACGGGTCGGCAATCCCGGTTCGAACTGCAGCGGCGAAAAATTCACCGCCACATAGGATTGCTCCATGCCGGGCAGGTGCGACAGTCTGGCCAGATTGGCGATTGACTGGTCGAGGATGACATTGCCGATGCGATGGATGGTGCCGTTTTCTTCCGCAAGGCTGATGATCGTGGCGGGAGAAAGCAATCCCTTTTCCGGATGGTTGAGACGCAACAGCGCCTCGAAACCCGCCGTCTGGCCCGTTGCAAGATCTTGAATCGGCTGGAAATAAGCCTCGAACCAATTGTCGGAAAGCGCCTGCGCGATATCCCGTTCCAGTTCCGCATGTTCGCGCGCCCGGTCCATGATCGAGCTGTCGAAGATCTGCGAGCCGTTCTTGCCCGTTCTCTTGCGGGTATACATGGCCATGTCGGCATTCTGCAAAAGTTCGGACGCGCTTGCGGCATGCAGCGGGTAGATCGCCATGCCGATGCTGGCGCTGAGACGGATGCTGTTGCCTTCGATCTCGAAGGGCGTGTCCAGCATGGTGCAAATCCGCTCGCAGAACAGCTGGGCGCGCTCCTCCACCTTGTCGCCGGCAAGCAGGATGGCGAATTCGTCGCCGCCCAGACGCGATGCGCTGTCCAGCGGTGTCAGCAGTGGTTCGATTTTCAGCGTGAATTCCCGCAGAACCGCATCGCCCGCCGCATGGCCGAGATTGTCGTTGATGGCCTTGAACCGGTCGAGGTCTATGAAAAGGCATGCCAGTTCGCTGCCGTTCCTGTCTGCGTCACGGATCTGCACGTCGAGAATGGCCTCGAAACCCTGGCGATTGAAGAGGCCGGTCAAATGGTCGGAAATAGCCTGCTGGCGGTTGCGCTTTTCCGACTGGCGCAACTCCGTCACGTCAGTCATGACGCAGAGATATGTGCCCTGATGTGCGTTGCCGGAATCAAGGGCTTTTTCAAGGATGAGGGCGTCCATAACGCTGCCATCCATGCAATGAAAACGCACCGTGATACCCGCATGTGCGGCGTCGGGCGAATGTTGCGCCGCCTTGCGCTGCAGGAAAAGGGACCGGTCATCCGGGTGGATGAGGTCGGCGAAATTCAGGCCGAGTATTCTGGCCCGATCATAACCGGTCGCCTGCACCCAATAGTCGCTGACCGCGGCAATCCGGTCGTATCTGTCAAGCGAGAACAGCATGGCGGGTGTGCGATTGTAGATTTCCGTCTTCCGCTCATGGGCATGCTTGATTTCCAGCTCTTCCTTTTCAAGCTGGGTCTGCATTTCGTTGAAGCTTTTTGCCAGCCTGCCGATCTCGTCCTTCGAGCGCCAGTCGACATGGTGGCGGGAGCCGACGCGGCGTGTCGCTTCTATCGCTGCCGCCAGCCGCATCAGCGGGCGGATGACCATGAAGCGGTTGCCGGCGATGGCCGCAAGAACGGTGGTGAGAATGGCGAGAATGAAAATTGTAATGAACGCCAGTTCGGTGCGGCTGAGAGAGGTCAGAAGACCGATATCGTCGTAATAGACTGTCAGTTGCCCGACGGTGACGACACCGTTTGTGGTTTTGTAGGTCACTTCGCGGGTCGTGGAGGCTGCATCCTGAATGATGTCGCTGCCGGCCGTCTGGATGATGTCTAGCTGGCCAGAGGTATCCTTGACCTCTACCATGCGGATCACGGGGTCGGAAACGAGGGTGCCGGTAATCTGATTTATGGTGTCGTCGTCGAGATCCCATAGCGGGCGGGCAAGCGCCTGCGCATTGGTTGACAGCAGGATCTCAAGGTGATTGCGCTGGCTACGGATAGCCTCGTGATAGGAGAGGGTCAGCAAAAGGGTGAAAAGCGGGGCGACCACTGTGAGAAGTGCACCGGAAACAATCGCGATAAAGCGACTTTCGACGGAATGAGCCATGTTCTATTGCAGTACCCTCTACCCCAGATAACTGCGCCCCGTTTCCGCCCCGTCCGGAGAGACATCCTTGAGGTTTTCGGCAACGGCCTTGTATCCTCACTGTATTTCTTCAACCCGTCCGGTGTTTTCACGATAACGCAATGGGCATCGTTTCATGGAATTGTTAATTCACGCTGAAACGGGACCGGCATCCTGCACGCGGCGAGAGGTTTTTGCTTTTAAAGTTCATAAAAACTAAAAGGCCCGTTCCGAAAAACGGAACGGGCCTTTTAGCTCAAATCTGTCTGGCCTTATGGCCGCAGATTATTATTCAGAAGCTTCGCCGGCTTCTTCTTCTTCTTCAGCAACGCCGCCAGCCGGAGCAACGATCGTTGCGATCGTGAAGTCACGGTCGGCGATTACAGGCGAGATGTTCTTCGGCAGCTTCACATTCGAAATGTGAACGCTGTCGCCGATCTTCAGACCGGAGAGATCAACCGTGATGAATTCCGGAATGTCGTTGGCCGGGCAGTGGAATTCCACCGTGTGGCGAACGATGTTCAGAACGCCGCCGATCTTGATTTCCGACTTTTCTTCGTTTTCGAAGTGAACCGGAACTTCAACGTTGACGAGCGTGTTGCCCGAAACGCGCAGGAAGTCGACGTGCATGGTGAAGTCGCGGACCGGATCAAGCTGGTAGTCCTTCGGCAGGACCTTGATCTTCTTGCCGTCGACGTCGATTACCGCCACAGTCGTCATGAAGCCGCCAGCGTGGATACGCTTGGTTACTTCGTTGGTCGACAGAGCGATGGAAATGGGGGCCTGCTTGTCACCATAGATGACAGCGGGAATCAAACCGTTGCGGCGAAGTTCACGAGAGGACCCCTTACCAACTCGTTCGCGCGCCTCGGCCTTGAGCTCATACGATTCTTTGCTCATGGCAATTCCTTTCGAGGTTATATGGAGAGTTCATGCCCGCAGGCGCTGAACTGGAGAGGCTAAAAGCCATCTCGCCCGCGTTGCCTCCAAGGGTGTCTACACGGGTGCGGGCGCTATAATACAAACGGAAGACAAAGACAAGAGCGGCCGTTTTCCACGGATGCTATGCTGCGATTTTATTAGACTTGTCTAATTCACTCGTGCATTGCAACTTTTAATATATGCTTATCCATTCATATAAACCGGCTGCAAACTTGGCAAGTGATAAGGCTGCCTGGAATTCCAATTGCGTAGATGACAATGCTTAAAGTTCTCCAGTGCCTTACCGTCGATCATGACTTCCGATACACCACAGCAGCGGTCCTCGTCTGCATGCTGGGGAGCTTCGTCACGATGCGTCTTTTCTCGAGGGCGCGTCAGGCGAGGGGTTGGCAAAAGGTCAACTGGCTGTTTCTGGCTGGTGTCAATGGTGGGTCGGCGATATGGACCACCCATTTCGTGGCGATGCTGGGTTATGTCGCTGCCGGGGAGGTGGGTTACGATCCCTATCTGACCGGGCTTTCGCTTCTTATCGCCATTGCCACAACGACAACCGGCTTTGCCATTTCCGCCTATGGCGGACGCACGGCCCTGGTGGAAGCGGGTGGTGCGACAGTCGGTCTCGGTATTGCGGCCATGCATTATACCGGCATGGCTGCCTATCAGATTCAGGGCATGATTTTCTGGAACCAGACCTACGTCATCGCTTCGCTGGTCCTCGGGGCTGTATTCGGCGCGCTCGCGGTCAATCGCATCGCGCGCCCAGTCAACCGGTTTTGCCAATATAGCTCGGTTGCGTTCCTCATCCTGGCCATCGCCTCCATGCATTACACCGGCATGGCCTCGATGTTGTTCGAGTTCGATCCGCGCATCGTCATTTCGGAAAGTCTGCTGCCGCCCGCCATCATGGGTGGGGGCGCCATCGCCGTGACGCTTCTCCTGCTGGCGCTCGGGCTTTCCACCTATGTCATCGACGCCCAGTCCACCCAGCAGGCGGTCGCCCGCTATCGTCATCTTTCGCTCCACGATCCGCTGACGGGCATTCCGAACCGCGCGGCATTTATCGAACATCTCAACCGCCGCACGCGCCATCTCTCCATGGGCGCGCACACGGCGCTTTTGTCCATCGATCTCAACCGCTTCAAGGAAATCAACGACGTTCACGGCCATGCGGCGGGCGATGCCGTGCTGCGCGCCATTGCCGACCGCGCAAGTTCCGTTCTGAAAGCCGGGGAGTTTCTGGCGCGTATGGGCGGGGATGAATTCGTGGCGATGACCCATTCCTATTATACCCGCGCCGATGGTGCGGAATTCGCCCAGCGGCTGATCGAGCAGATCAGCAGGCCGGTCGAATGGAATGGGCAGACATTTTCGGTCGGCGCGAGTGTGGGCATATCGGTGCGCAATACCGGCGCCATTGACGCCGACACGCTGATGGCGCAGGCCGATGTCGCCATGTATCGGGCAAAAGGCGGGAATTCCGACACGATCTGCTTTTACGACAAGTCCATGGATGAAGCCGCACGCGAACGCAACGCGCTTGCCGTGGCCATGCGCAGCGGTCTCGCCAACAGCGAGTTCGAGCTTTATTACCAGCAGCAGAATGATACCAAGAGCGGCAGCATCGTCGGTTTCGAGGCACTGTTGCGCTGGAAACATCCGGAACGCGGTATGATCTCGCCCGTCGAATTCATTCCGATCGCGGAGCAGACCGGCTTTATCGTCGAATTGGGCGAATGGGTTCTGCGCGAAGCCTGCGCGCAGGCGGCTCTCTGGAAAAAATCGCTTTCCATCGCCGTCAATGTCGCCCCGCAGCAGCTTGCGGACAATGATTTCCCCGAGAAGGTCGAGAAGATTCTTAGGGAGACGGCGCTTGCGCCTGAGAGGCTTGAGCTTGAAATCACCGAAGGCAGCATCATCGCCGACCACCGCCACGCGTTGATCACGATCCGCAAACTCAAGGCGCTCGGCGTCAAGATCGCCATGGACGATTACGGCACGGGCTATTCCTCCCTCTCGACCCTGCAGAGCTTTCCCTTCGACAAGATCAAGATCGACCGGGCCTTTATCGATGGCCTGTCGACCAATGTTCAGTCGGAGGCGATCGTTCGCTCCACGCTCATTCTGGCGCATAGCCTCAATATTCCGGTGCTTGCGGAAGGTGTCGAGACCAAAGCCCATATCGAGTTCCTTCGCCGCGAAGGCTGCCTGCAGGTGCAGGGCTTCTTCTTCGGCAGGCCCGGTCCCTTGACCTCCATCGCCAATCTCGTCGACGACACGTTCC
The DNA here is from genome assembly GCF_000381165.1 of Agrobacterium sp. 10MFCol1.1. NCBI lineage: Bacteria > Pseudomonadati > Pseudomonadota > Alphaproteobacteria > Hyphomicrobiales > Rhizobiaceae > Agrobacterium > Agrobacterium sp. 10MFCol1.1. Next base: position 346,536 of record NZ_KB906074.1, read on the forward strand.
TCTCGACGGAGGACGAGCCGGAGGTCACCACCACCGGCCAACGCTATTTCAAGGCGGTATGATATCAGGCGCAGCCCGCGGTTGCGCTGACGGATGCGGGTCGCAAAGTTTTTAGTTGAAACGTGAACGCTTCCAGCGCACCATTGCCGAAAAGCTTTGGGAGGAGCGAATGCCGACAGACATCGCCCATGCGGACCGCGTGTATGAAACAGCGCGCCAACGTTCCGCAGCCGCAAGTTCTCCGATCATCGCCTCATGGCGCCGTTGCATGGTCACGCACCGTCTTGCGCCGGAGGAAAACCGCAAGCCGATCTTTCTTACCGACGTCGAATTCCGCCGTGCACGCGAAAGTGCGGCGGGCCTGATTGCCGAAAGCACGGATGAACTCGACCGTATTTTTCACAGTGTCGGCAAATCCGGCTGCTGCCTGCTTTTGACAGACGCCCAGGGCGTCGCGCTGGAGCGCCGGGGTGCTGCCGGTGACGATCGCGATTTTCGGGCGCTCGGTCTCTGGTCCGGCGCCGTCTGGAGCGAAGCGAGCGTCGGAACCAACGGTATTGGAACGGCACTTGCCGACGAGCGTTCGGTGGTGGTCTATCGCGATCAGCATTTCTTCACATCGAACACGGAACTGTGCTGCACCACGGCCCCGATCCGCGACCATACCGGCCGGGTGACGGGCGCTCTCGATATTTCCACGTGCCGCGACGACATCAACGAAATGACGTTTTCTTTCGTCACGCAGGCGGTGCGGGATGCGGCCCAGCGTATCGAGGGCAATCTCTTCCGCCGGGCCTTTCCCGGCGCGCGCATCGTCGTGGTGCCTACGGGTTTCAGTCCGGCACTTTCGTTGCTTGCCGTCGATCAGGACGATCTCGTGCTTGGGGCGACGCGCGCGGCGCGCCTTGCGCTGAAGCTCGATGACCATCGCATTGCGCAGGGGCTGCCCGCCGCCGATGTCTTGCAGGAACAGCGTCACGACGGCGGTTCCGATCTTGAGGAGGCGGAACGTTCGGCTTTGCGCCGGGTTCTGTCGCGCACCAATGGCAATGTCACGCAGGCCGCGTCCCTGCTCGGCATCAGCCGCGCCACGCTTCATCGCAAGATGAAGAAATTCGACGTGCATTGAGGCTATAAGAGACGATACCCGCTCAATTCAGCGGGATCGGAGCGGGTTTGTCGCAGATGTGAGACAATGTGCGCTGCGGAACCGCGCGGTGCCACTACCCGCCACGATCATCTAGGCCCACCTTCCTGTCATGCGGTCCGTCGCGGATCGTTTTCATAAGGGAGGATGAAATCATGAATATTCAGGTTCAGCACAAAGCTGGCGAAGCGCCCTTCAAGCTGAAATACGGAAATTTCATCGGCGGCAAATGGGTGGAGCCGAAATCCGGCCGCTACATGGACAATCTGTCGCCGGTAACGGGTCACAAGATTTGTGAGGTTCCGCGCTCCGATGCGGCCGATATCGAACTCGCACTGGATGCCGCCCACCAGGCGCGGGAGAAGTGGGGCAAGACGAGCGTTACCGAACGTTCCAACATCCTGCTCAAGATCGCCCAGCGCATCGAGGACAATCTGGATCTCATCGCACGGGCCGAAACCTGGGATAACGGCAAGCCGCTACGCGAGACCACCAATGCCGATATTCCGCTGACGATCGACCATTTCCGCTATTTCGCAGGCTGCATCCGCGCGCAGGAAGGCACGATCGGCGAAATCGACAATGACACGGTCGCTTATCATTTCCATGAGCCTCTCGGCGTCGTCGGCCAGATTATTCCGTGGAACTTCCCGATCCTGATGGCCGCATGGAAACTTGCACCGGCACTCGCCGCCGGCAACTGCGTGGTACTGAAGCCGGCGGAACAGACGCCTGCTTCTATTCTGGTGGTGATGGAGCTTATCGAAGACCTACTGCCGCCGGGCGTGCTCAACATCGTCAACGGCACTGGTGTTGAAGCGGGCAAGCCGCTGGCGCAGAGCAAGCGCATCGCCAAGATCGCCTTCACCGGCTCCACCCCGGTCGGCAAGGAAATCATGCGTTATGCGGCCGACAATGTCACAAACATCACGCTGGAACTGGGCGGCAAGTCGCCGAACATCTTCTTTGCCGATGTGATGAATGAAGACGACGCTTTCCTTGACAAGGCGCTTGAAGGTTTCGCCTTCTTCGCGCTCAACCAGGGCGAAGTCTGCACATGCCCGTCGCGTGCGCTGGTGCATGAATCGATCTACGACCGCTTTATGGAAAAGGCGATCAAGCGCGTTCAGGCCATCAGCCAGGACGACCCGCTCAATCCGTCGACCATGCTGGGTGCGCAGGCCTCGCAGGAACAGTTCGACAAGATCATGCGCTATCTGGATATCGGCAAGAAGGAAGGCGCAAAGGTTCTGACCGGCGGTGACCGCAAGACGCTCACGGGCGATCTTAAGGACGGTTATTACATTCAGCCGACGGTCTTCGAAGGCAACAACAAGATGCGGGTTTTCCAGGAGGAAATCTTCGGTCCTGTCGTTTCGGTCACCACCTTCAAGACGGTGGAAGAAGCGCTCGAAATCGCCAATGACACGGTTTACGGTCTTGGCGCTGGCGTCTGGAGCCGCGATACCAATATCGCCTATCGCGCTGGTCGTGGCATCGAAGCGGGCCGCGTGTGGACCAATTGCTACCACGTCTATCCGGCCGGTGCCGCCTTTGGTGGTTACAAGCAGTCTGGCATTGGTCGCGAGACCCACAAGATGATGCTCGATCACTATCAGCAGACCAAGAACCTGCTCGTATCCTACAGCCCGAACAAGGTTGGCTTCTTCTGAGTTCCTCCCCGGAAGCCGGCGACGGATCTTCCTGATTTCCGGCCGCCGGCGAGTTCCCAGGGGCTTCGGTCCCTGGGAACCCGGATGAAGTTCAGGAAAAATAAAAGGCCGGAGGTTTTGCCTCCGGCCTTTTTTTACTGCGGACTATGCCGCGTAACGCTGGTCGCGGTTTCGGGTGGCGCCTACGGAGAACTGGCCCACCTGTTCGGTCAGGCCATCAGCTTCGCTTGCGAGCGAGAAGGCCGCAGCCGTCGTTTCCTCCACCATCGCCGCGTTCTGCTGCGTCACATGGTCGAGTTCGTTGACGGAGGCGTTGATTTCGCCGAGGCGGCCGGATTGTTCGCGTGATGCTGTGGCGATTTCACCGATCTGATCGTTGACCGACTGGATGCGTTTCTGGATCTGCTCGAGGCTTTCTCCAGTTTTCAGCACCAGTGCCACGCCGCTTTCCACATCGCCCGCAGAGGTGGCGATGAGCGTCGTGATATCCCGTGCGGCAGCCGCCGATTTCTGCGCGAGTTCCCGCACTTCCTGTGCCACGACCGCAAAGCCCTTTCCGGCCTCACCGGCGCGGGCGGCCTCAACCCCGGCGTTCAGCGCCAGGAGATTGGTCTGGAAGGCGATCTGGTCGATGACGTCGATGATCTGGCGGATCTTGGACGACGACGTCTCGATACGCTCCATGGCGACGATTGCTTCCTTGACGACAGCGGTGGATTTATGGGCATCCTGCATGGTTTCCGCCGTCGTTCCGACTGCGACGTCGCAGCGGGAGAGGGAAACGTTGACGGCCTGCGTCATGTCTCCAAGTGCGGCGGCGGCTTCCTCTAGGGCGGCCGCCTGGCGTTCCGTGCGCCGCGACAGATCTTCCGATGCGCTTTTCAGCTCGCCGGAGCCTGAGCGGATGGCATTGGCGCTTTCGCCGATGCTTGAGATCGTCGCATCCAGCCCCGCTATGGAGTTGTTGAAATCGACGCGCAGATGGTCGAGCGACGGCACGAAAGGTTTTTCAATGCGAAGATCGAGCCTGCCCGCAGCAAGATTGGCAAGGCCGGTCGCAAGCGCATCGACTGCTTCTTCCAGCTCCTTCGCACTTCTTGCCTTTTCCATCTCACGCTGGGCACGTTCCTCGTCCAGTTCCTCGCTTTTGCGATGGGACTCGGTTTCCATGCGCTGCTTGTCGAGAATGCCCTGGCGGAAGGATTCCAGTGCGCGCGCCATGGTGCCGATTTCGTCGCCACGGGAAACGGCCTTGATCTCAATATTATGGTCACCACCGTTCAGACGTTCCATCAACCCGGCAAGGCCGGTCAGCGGCTTGGTCAAGCTGGCGGAAACGAAAATGCCGATGAGTGTCATGACGGCAAGCACCGCAAGTGTCGCAAGCGTTGCCCAGAAGGCGAGATCATTGGCCGCTGCCAGCACCTTGCTCTCCTGCTGGCCGATGGCCAGAAGATGCTTCTGTCCGAAAACGGAGACCGGACGATAGGCGTAGAAGATGCTGCCCGCAGGGGTCTTCGCCATGACCGTTCCGGCTTCGCTGGCACCTGTAAGTGCCGCGAGACTTTCGGAAACGGCGACTCCAGCCCCACCGGAGAGCACGCCCGCGCGAAGTTTGCCGTCAGCGCTCAGAAGAACGGCGTCGTCGATGGACTTGCCGGTTTCCTCAGGTGTTACCACCGCACCGATACGGTCTGCTGAAATGCGCATGATGACGGCGCCCTTGCGCTGCAACTGGCCCCAGTTCGAGACCGCGAGCGGCATGCCGATCAGGGCCGAGTCATTGGTGCCGCCATCGCTGAACCCAGTTGTGCTGATGACACCGTCCTTGCCGGCCTCGATGCGGTCGAACAATTCCTTGATCGCACCGTTTTGCGGTTCCGTCACATTGGTCAGGAAGTTCTTGCCCTTTGTCACGGAATAGATAATGAGGCCTGCCTTGTCGATGACGTAGATGTCGCTGACCCGGGTGTTGCGCCAGACGCTGGCAATGGCCGCGTTGATCGTGGCGTGGCGAATGGCATAGAGCAGCCGCAAGCCTTCACCGTTGAAGGAGGCGCGCTCCTCCTCGGATACGCCCTCGCGGCGGAATGCCTGAATGATCGCATCCTTTTCCGTCGGTACGACCGTGGTCATGGTTTCCAGCGCCTGAGCGATCGCAGCGTTCTGCGACAGCTCGGAAATGCTTTGTTCGACGCGCAGCGTATAGGCATCAAGCTGTTTGGACTGGTTTCCCGCAACCGTCTCGAGCCTGATCTTGCTGGCGTCGATCAGGCCGGACTTGCCCATTTCGTATGACAGCAGCCCAACGGCCAGGCACGAAACCAGCGTCGCGCCCGTGACGAGTGCTGCGAATTTGGCCTTTGTTGACAATGATTTAGCTTTGACAGCAGTCGGATTTGCACCCGGCATCCTGTTTCCTCCCCCCAAAAGAACGTTGCGGTACCGTCGCAACAATTGTTTACGGTCGCGTTAAGCTTGGCGGGGAATTGTATGATTATTTCCCGCATACCGTGAAAAAATCCAAGGCCCTGGCCGGCCATTCTCCGTAATAAAACTGCAATGGAACAGGCGCATACCGTGCGAAGTTCAACGGCTGTTCATATTCATGCAAGCTTTTCGCGCTCCTGCTCTTGCCACTATCGACGATGTTTGCGGAACACCCGCGGCTGGATATGACGGAGCCCCTTTGAGATCGATCCCGGATTTCGCGGTTATCGTACCCATGCACAATGAGGAAGCGAGCGTTGAAACGCTTGTCGCTGAGATCGTTGCTGCCTGCCAGCCGGTCGGTCCGTTCGAGATTATCGTGGTGGACGACGCATCTTCCGATCGCACGGCGGATGTGGCGCTTTCGCTTGCCGGGCGTTATCCGATGCTGCGGCTGGTGCGGCATGACCGGCAGGGCGGGCAATCGGCTGCGATCCACAGCGGTGTGCAGGCAGCGCGCGCGCCGGTTGTCTGTATGCTTGACGGAGACGGGCAGAACCCGCCGGACAATCTGCCGGCGCTTCTTGCGCCGCTTCTTGCCACGAACGCGCCGAGCCGGCTTGCGCTCGTGGCCGGCCAGCGCGTCGGCCGGCGCGATACGCTTGCAAAACGTCTTTCCTCCCGCTTCGCCAATGGCTTGCGGGCGCGGATATTGAAGGACGGCACGCGGGATACCGGCTGCGGCCTCAAGGCTTTCCGTCGCGACGCCTATCTCGCCTTGCCCTATTTCGATCACCACCACCGCTATTTTCCGGCGCTCTTCAATCGCGACGGCTGGCAGGTTGCCCATGTCGACGTCACGCACCGGGCGCGCCTGCATGGCAATTCCCATTATACCAATATCGGCCGCGCGCTTGTCGGCATCCACGACCTGATCGGCGTTGCCTGGCTGTTGCGGCGGCGCAAGCGGGCAAGTTGGGCCGAAACCTTCAAAACGGAGACATCGCCGTGAACGCACCAGCCTTATGGTCCATGCTGCATGTGAACAGCTGGAAGGAATTTCTCTGGGTCTGCACCGGCTTTATGGGCCAGATGCTGTTCACCATGCGTTTTCTGGTTCAATGGATTTCGTCGGAACGGGCGAACCGCTCGGTCATTCCGGTAGCCTTCTGGTATTTCTCCATCGTCGGCGGCCTTGTGCTGCTATTATACGCGATCTGGCGTCGCGATCCGGTTTTCATTCTGGGACAGGCCTCCGGCCTGTTCATTTATGCCCGAAATCTCTGGTTGATCCATGCAGAACGCCGCCAGCATGCATGAGGCCGCAGCTCTGCCTTACGCGCAGGCGAATGAGCAGCGCCAATGGATGACGTTTGCGCTTGCGGCAATCGTGCTCGTCACCGTGCTGCGCGTCGTCGGGCTTGCTTTCAACCGCACCGATCTTTTCGTTGATGAGGCGCAATATTGGCTGTGGGGCCGGGAGATGGCGTTCGGCGCCTATTCCAAGCCACCGCTGATCGGCTGGATCATTCGCGCCGCCACCACTTTGAGCGGTGGCGAGAGCACCTTCGACGTGCGGCTCGCCGCGCCGGTCATCCATGGCATAGCGGCCGCGGCGATCCTTGCGCTCGGGCGCATGATCTATGATGCGAAGCTCGCCTCGCTGGCTGCCGTCATCTATCTGACGTTGCCCGCCGTGACGCTCGGCAGTCTGCTGATCTCGACCGATACGCCGATGATGCTGTTCATCGTGCTGTCGATGATCTGCGTGCGCAAGCTTGCGGAAGCACGCGCTGCCGGTGTGTCCGCGATGCTCTGGAGCATTGCGCTCGGTCTAAGCTTCGGCCTAGGGCTGATGTCTAAATATGCGATGATCTATTTTCTGCCCTGCTTCATCGCTGCGGGCTGGCTGTGCGTGGGCTGGCGCGTCCGTTGGCGTGACGCCGGTATTGCTGTAGTTGTCTGCGCCGCCGTCATCGCTCCCAATCTTTGGTGGAATGCTGCGCATGATTTCATGACCGCGCGCCACACGGCGGACAATGCCAACTGGCATGGCGTTAAGCTGAAAATTGGTCCGGCGCTCGAGTTCTTCTTCTCGCAGGCGGGTGTTGTCGGGCCGTTCGTCTTCATCGGCATGATCGTCGCGACGTTCAGGGCGAAAACCGCTGAAACCCGGGCGCTTGTCGCCCTTTCGGTGCCGATCGTGCTTCTGATCACGGCACAGGGGCTGATGTCGCGGGCGCTCGCCAACTGGGCGGTGGGGGCTTATGCCGCGGGCGTGCTTCTGGCGGTGCCTGTCCTGGCATCCCGGCGCTGGCTAACCGTTTCCAGCCTTGTGCTCGGCGGCATCGTTGCCATCGCACTGCCGCTGATGACGATTGCCGGAACGGAATTGCGCTTGCCAAATGGCGACCTGGCGATGAAGCGCTATCTCGGCAGCTCGGAGCTTGTGTCGACCGGCCTTTCAAGAGCGCGAGAGGCGGGGGCGGATGCAATCGTCGCTGCAGATCGCTCCATTCTGGCCGAGCTCTTTTATCAGCTGCGGGACGAAAAGCTGCTCATGCCGCGCGCTCTGCCTGAAACTGGCGTTCCTTCCAGCCACTACGCGCTTCTTTACCCACTGAAAGCCGGAGAGGCGACAAATCCCGTCTATCTTGCGAGGGCGGACAGCCTGCCGGGCTGTCTCAATGGCGAGGCGCCGCTGTCGACATGGGTTGCCGGGCCGGGCTCGTTCGAGGGCAAGGAAATCGGTCTCTGGCGTCTGCCGCCACAATGCATCCCGAGGGTTGCCGATGGACAATGATCTTTCGCATATGCGGATCACGATCTGGGTTACATTCGCCACATTGGCGCTCGTCATCCTGTTCGCGACCTTCCCGTCCATCGACCTCGAGTTTTCTTCCCTGTTTTTCTCGCCCGAAGCGCGCCTGTGGGCTGGAAGCCTGCCGGTTCCGGAATGGTTTCGCGATACGTTGCGGGAGTTAACGGAACTGGCCGCACTTCTGGCCTTCATCGTTCTGGTCGGCAACATCAGGCTGGGCGCGCTGCAGCGCACCGGCTGGCGCGTCTGGGCCTTTCTCTGCGGGCCTGTGGTGCTCTGCGCCGGGCTTCTGGTAAACGGGGTGCTGAAGGCCAATATCGGCCGCGCCCGCCCGTTCAGCGTCAGCGATTTCGGTGGACATCAGCTTTTTACGCCGCCTTTCCAGTTCAGCACGCAATGTTATTCAAACTGTTCGTTTTCCTCCGGGGAAACGGCGCTCATAGCGAGCTTTTTCCTGCCGCTCTGCGCGCTTGTCTGGAACCGCCTGCAATGGGGCGGGCGTCTTTTCATGGGCAGCACTGCCGCCGGCGCCATCATCCTCATGTCCGGTCTGCGTATTGCAGCTGGCGGGCATTTTCTCAGCGATGTGGTGATGTCCGTGCTGTTTTCCGCACTGACGACGCTGTTCCTTTACCGGGCGCTGGCAATTGCCCGTCATCGTCATCTATTTACCGGCGATGCCGTTACGGCCGATGCCATCAGCCTTTGGCGCAATGGCAGCCATGCTGTTCGCACCCGCGCTCGGCGCTGGTGGCCGAAAATCAAGGCCGCCGCCACACGGCTGCAACGACCGCCGGATGCGGGCACGGCATCTTCCTGAGTGGTGCAGATGGAGTGCTGCTATCTCTGCGGATGCTGAGATAGCTGGCAAAATTGATAAGCTTTCTTCTCATCATGCCAAACTTTAACCAGCATCCAGCCACGGCGCGGACGCGCCGTAAGAATGGGTCTCACGCGATCAAAGACTTGATCGCACTGGACCCCGGACTAAATCCGGGGTGACAGTATGCGGATGCAGTGATTTTGCAGATGTACGAGAGAAACGATTGCTTCAGTCGAACAGGCCGGAAACCGACTGTTCCTGCGCGGTGCGGTTGATCGCTTCGCCCAGAAGGCCCGCAGTGCTGATCACGCGGATATTGTGCGCGGACTGGACGCTGGTGGTCGGCTGGATGCTGTCGGTGATGACGAGTTCGCGCAGCTTCGATGAAGCCACGCGGGCAACGGCGCCGCCGGAAAGCACGCCGTGCGTGATATAGGCGGTGACGCTGGTTGCGCCCTTTTTCAACAGCGCTTCGGCAGCATTGCAGAGCGTGCCGCCGGAATCGATGATATCGTCGATCAGGATGCAGTCCTTGCCGGATACGTCGCCGATGACGTTCATGACTTCGGATTCACCCGGACGGTCACGGCGTTTGTCGACGATGGCCAGCAGACAGTCCAGACGCTTCGACAGGGCACGGGCGCGCACCACACCGCCAACGTCAGGCGAAACGACCATGACGTTGTTGGTGTCGTAGTGGTCCTTGATATCGCGGGCCAGAATGGGCGCTGCGAAGAGGTTGTCGGTCGGAATATCGAAAAAGCCCTGGATCTGGCCGGCGTGAAGATCGAGCGTCAGAACGCGGTCGGCGCCGGCTTCGGTGATCAGGTTGGCGACGAGCTTGGCGGAAATCGGTGTGCGGGGGCCGGCTTTGCGATCCTGGCGGGCGTAACCGAAATAGGGAAGTACTGCCGTGATGCGTTTTGCCGAGGAGCGGCGCATGGCATCGATCATGATGAGCAGTTCCATCAGATGATCGTTTGCCGGAAACGAAGTGGACTGGACGAGAAAAACGTCCTCCCCGCGCACGTTTTCACTGATTTCTACGAAAATTTCCTGGTCAGCAAACCGCTTTACGGTGGCATTTCCCAAGGGAACGTTGAGATACTTGCAGATCGCTTCGGCAAGGTGCCGGTTCGAATTGCCTGCGAAAACCTTCATTGCGCCCGCCTGTTTCCATGCAATCGCCTTGCGCCACGGGAAAGTGTCTGCCGTAACCAAGCGTCGTTCAAGGGGAGGAACATCCGGCTGAAAAGCCTTTGCCGGATACGCCTTGTTGCCATGCGCGCCTTAATAGCGTTGTTGCTTCCGATTGCAAGAGGACTCCGTGCTTTCGCAATGATTTTCATGAAATCTCTGTGACTTCTCCCGCCGTTTCATCTCATCCCCTTTGAGACTGCTTCCATGACGAATACTCGTTGAGCGTTTTTGCGGCGATATCCTGCATGACCCTGTCGGTCGCGGCGGCCCAGGGATCGCTGCCCTTGGCTGCCACCGTTTCCTGCCCCTGCAGGCGATGGAGCCTGACACCATTGGCATCCAGAACGTCCCAGACGTAGATGATGTTGACCTTGCTGCCATCGGCGAAGGCGGAGAAATATCCCTTGAGGATGTTCTCTGCCGAATTGTCGTTCGAGGCGCGGATTGTCAGCCCCTTTGCCCGCGCCTCGGCGCCTAGTTGCCGCGAAAGCGGCGTGACGGCCTGAACGGGCGCGCCGATGATCGGCAGGAAGCGGATGGTGTTGCCGGAAGCGGCGGGGGCAAGTGCAGCCGTCTGCTGTGGAGGCGGCGGCTGGGTGCTGGCGGGTGAGTGGCCTGCAGATTGTCCGGTAGACTGTGTCTGACCAAGAGGTTCGCCGTACTCATTGCCGTTGGAAAGCGCCTGTGCCTGCGCCTGCAGGGAGTTCTGCGGTGCGTAAGCGGGCACGGAAGAGGCGGTTGCCGGTGCGCCTGCGGGCGCGCGGTCGGCAGCGGCAGCCATCTGGTCGAGATCGCCCTGCGTCACCGGTGTCGATTGCGAGCTATTATGGCCGACATCCACCTGCGGCGTCAGCGCCTCCGTGGTGTTGCAGGCCGACAGGGTCAACGCCAGCGCCGGAATGGCGAGGACCGAAACGACAAACGTCTGGAAAGGGCGGGTAAACCCCGTCCGGCTCATGCGACGTTTCCTCTCATGTTCCGCTCCTTCTTGCCCAAGGTGGCGGCAATGTAGGGCCGGTTTTCCCGCTCTGTCAAACCCGGTGCAGATTTAAGCTGTGAGAAGATCGAGGCTATGGCGCGAGAGCGGTTCCGGTGCGCCTTCCGTGGTGAGGTAGGTCTGGCCGAGGGTCATGGCGGTGCCGGAATCGGAATCCATCACGATCATGTGCACGAACAGGGTCATATCGCTGGCGATTTCCTGAGAGTTGCCGGCATGGAACATCTGATGCTCCATCCATGACGGTGAGAAACGCGCGCCCAGCGAATAACCGCAGGAGTTCAAACGATGGCGGGTCAGTCCACGCTCGTCCATGACGCGGGCGTGCACGTCGAAGACATCGCCGAAGGTCTTGCCGGGCCGCAGCACCTCTTCGATGTCGGTGAGGTTTTGCAGGCAGGCGCTGTAAAGCTCCTTCTGGCGGAAGTCCTGTTCGCCGATCACCACCGTGCGCATCATGGCGGCGTGGTAGTGGGCGCTGACACCCGCCCATTCCAGCGTCAACTGATCCTTGTCATCGAGCCTGCGACGCCCGGCCTTGTAACGGCACAGCAGCGCGTCCGCGCCGGAGCCGATGATGAATTCATTGGCGGGATAGTCACCGCCGCCGGCCAGAACCGCTCCCTGCATTGCCGAGAGGATCGAGGCTTCGTCCGCACCGGGCTTGATGAGCTCCAGTGCAGCGTCCAGAGCCTCGTCCGCAAGTCTGCCTGCCTTCCTCGCATAGGCGATCTCGGCTGGGCTCTTGATGAGCCGCAAGCTGCTGACCAGATAGGAGGCGTCGATCATCTGGCAGAAGCTGGCAAGCTGGTTGTCCAGCAAGCGGGCGACGCGCCCGGTCATGCCGTGGGTGTCGTATTCCACGCCGATCTTGGCGCCAAGGAGATCGAGATCGCTGAGGAGGTTCTTAAGATCGAGCGTCGGGTCGGCATTGGGCCGGTCGACCCAGACGAGAATATTTTCGATCGTCGAAGTATTCCGGGCCTGCCGCATATCCGCCGAACGGGTCAGAAGCATCATGGAGCCGTCCGACTTGACCACCAGCGTCTGGAAGAAGCAGTAGCCGAAGGTGTCATAGCCGGTCAGCCAGTACATGCTTTCCTGGGCGAAAAGCAGAATGGCGTCCAGCTTCTCTTCCGCCATCTTCGCAATCAGCCGTTCGCGGCGGGCATCGAATTCCGAGAGCTCGAAGTGCAGGGCCATTTAGTCCTCCAGAATTGCGATTGCGGAAATCTGCCGCCCGTAGTCGGGCTCGGCACGGTGGGTCGTGCGTCGGTAGGAATAGAAGCGTTCTTCATCGGGATAGGTGCAGAGGCCGAGGTTTTCCGCTCTCACGCCCGCATTGACCAGCCGGTCCACCGTAAATTGCTTGAGGTCGAATAGCGCATGGCCGCCTTTGTCCGAAGCGGTGAAATAGGCCGCATAGGCGGGATCGAAATCGGTGAAGCGCGCCACATATTCAGGCCCGACCTCATAATTGGCCTGGCTGATGGAGGGGCCGAGGGAGGCGGAGATGCGCTCGCGGCTGGCGCCCAGCTTCCTCATGGTCTCGATCGTGTTTTCGAGCACGCCGAACAATGCACCCTTCCAGCCGGCATGGGCGGCACCCACAACGCCCGCTTCAGCATCAGCAAAAAGGATCGGGCCGCAATCGGCGCTCAGAACGCCGAGCACGAAACCCGGTGTCGCCGTTACCATCGCATCGGCCTGCGGGCGGCTGCCGTCATAGCTTTCATCGACCACAAGGACATCAGGAGAATGGACCTGATGCACGGTGGCGAGACGTTCCGGAGACAAGCCGAACCATTGCGTGACGCGCCGGCGGTTTTCCTGCACCAGTTCCGGCTCGTCATTCGAACCGAGGCCGACATTGAGGCCCTGATAAAGCCCCTCGGAGACACCGCCTTGCCGGGTGAAGAAACCGTGACGGACACGGTTTTCACTCAAGGCGGCAAGCAGGGGGCTCTGGATGGGGAGCGGCAGCGTTTCGTTCTGCATGGTGCGGGAGTTCCTTGGAGAATGTCGCTGTTGGCCAGTGGGATGCGTTAAGCGAGATGTTTCCTGTTGCCGCGGCGTTGCGCGGCGTTTGTCTGGTGCAGTGTGTCTGCGTTCGCTTGCTTCGTTCTGGGCCGATGTTGGCCCAGAGGTGATTGCACTGTCAATCCACCGCGCGAAACGGCATGAGATGGAGCGCGGGACTTGAAACGGCGATGACCTTGAAAAGTTCCCCCATCCTGCCAGCCCCTTCGCCAGCGAGACGGTTGACCGCTTCGGCGATTTCAAGCGTCTGATCGGGTGTAGCTTTCGCGGCAAGGGCGGTTGCCCGTTCCTTCAGGCCAAGACCATAAAGAAAGTCGCCCTGCCTGATGCCGCCGTTGACATGAACGCCGTTTGCCTCAGCCGTCCTGATAAGGCTTTCGAAATCGACATGGCTGGTCAGATCGGCTTGCCCGGGATGAGAAAGCGGCGGGTCGAAGGCATGGTTGCGCATGGCCTGCAATGTGTCGCCATATCCGGCGACCAGATGGCCGTAGTCGATAGCGAGTGCGGTGCCGCCATATGCGGACAGGCGTTGGCAGATTGCGGTCATTACGGCTTCGCGGGCGGGTGAGATTTCGAATATGCTGCCAATTGGCTGCCGTTCCGGGCCGGGCGGCAGCAGCGTCGGGTCGATGCCGGCAAGCCCAGTCGAGAAGACCAGTTCACCATCGGTACCAAGACTGACCACCCGTTCGCGGAAACCCTGCGGCGTCTTCACGAATTGCCGGATTGGGATGGCGTCGAAAAGCTCGTTGGCGACGAGGAGCAGGAAACCTTCCGGCACCGCATCGAAACTGTCATGCCATGTCAGCCGTTCGGCATGCGCAGCGAGCGTCTCTTTCTGGATGGCGCAAAGGCGAGGGCTGGTCTCCACCAGATGCACCCGCATCGTCTCGTAAAGCGGTGGGGCGATGCGGCGGATGACGCGCAGCATGTCAGACATCATGGTGCCACGGCCGGGGCCGATTTCCACCAGACGAATATCTGCGGGTGCGCCATGGCGCTGCCAGGCGTGAACCACGAAAACGCCGAGCATTTCGCCGAAAAGCTGACTGACTTCCGGAGCGGTGATGAAATCGCCCGATCGGCCGAAAGGCTCGCGGCTCCGGTAATAACCGTGTTCAGGATCGGCAAGGCAAAGCGAGAAGAAATCGGTGACGCTGAGCGGGCCGTTCAGGCGGATGAGGGATTTGATGCGTTGCGCAAGCGGTGTCGTCATGGCAGGCCATTCCGCTTAAGCGCGTATTTTCGCGCGCCGCGCACGCAAGACGGCCCAGAGGCCAAGAAGGAACATCGGCGTGGAGAGTACCATGCCCATGGTCAGCCAGTTGCCCGCGAGATAACCGATCTGGGCGTCCGGCTCGCGGAAGAATTCCACGAAGATGCGCGACAGCGCATAACCGCAAACGAAGATGCCGGTTACGATGCCAGGTGTCTTGAGCGCCCTGAAAACGTAGATGGTGACCGCCAGAATGACGAGGAGAACGAGGCCTTCAAGTCCCGCTTCGTAAAGCTGGCTGGGGTGACGCGCAAACGGCCCGCCGGTCGGGAACACGACGGCCCAGGGAACGTCGGCGATACGTCCCCACAATTCGCCATTGATGAAATTGGCGATGCGTCCGAACAGCAGGCCGACAGGTGCGACGGCTGCGATGATATCGAACATGCTCCAGACAGGGATGCCGTTCTTGCGGGCGAAGAGGATCATGGCGATGGTCGTGCCGATCAGGCCGCCATGGAACGACATGCCGCCGTTCCATATCTCAAGTGCTCTTATAGGGTTTGCGGCGACGGCGCCAAGATCGTAAAACAGGATGTAGCCGATGCGCCCGCCAAGCACGATGCCGCCGGCTGCCCACAGGATGAAGTCGTCAAGATGCTGCGCCGAGATTGGCGATGTATCGTTTGGCCACAGGCGAGGCGTAAGCGCAAGGCGGCGGGCATAAAACCAGCCGAGCATGATGCCGGCGACATAGGCAATGCCGTACCAATGGATCGCCAGAGGCCCGAGAGACAGGGCAACCGGATCGATATTCGGAAATGGCATGATGGCAAGTTGGGTGGGAGCGGCTAACAATCCGTATATTCCGTCATCGTTGCTGGGCGGACAACAGAATGACCCATTGCCTCAAGGAGCCGGGCGATGATGCTCTCCGGTCTCTTTACGCGAGGAAAATGGCGATTGCCGCAGCGCCGGTCAAGATTATTCTTCAAGGGACGCTTTGCGATGCCGAAGGCCATTGCAAGCCATGCGGATTTTTCGATTTTGCTTGCAAGGCGGCTGTCGAGTGCCTACCTGAAAGGCATCAACAGCAGGGAACGGAACGCTCCCTGAACCGACGAAGGAACAGGGCCATGACCACGACAGGCACCAATCGTTTTCTGGATGAATTCGCCAAGCTGATGACCGATGCGGCGGGCGCTGCGCAGGGAATGCGCAAGGAGGCCGAGGCTGCCTTGCACGCACAGGCGGATCGCTGGCTGAACAGCCTCGACGTGGTCAAGCGCGAGGAATTCGACGCGGTGCGCGAGATGGCGATCAAGGCGCGCGATGAAAACGATGCGTTGCGCGCTCGCATCGAGGCTCTGGAAGCAAAGCTTTCTGCTGCCAAGGATTGATTCTTTTCGCGCTTTTTCATCAAGAGGTCCCGGATCGCCTGCGATTCCGGGGCTTTTTGTTTGCGGGCCATGCAACCCGAAATTATTCCCTGTCGATCCGGACCTGCCTCCATCGTTAATTTTTTGAGGCCTGTGGACACTTCCAAAAAACGCAATTGCCAGAGTCGCTTATGTATCTCGCCTGAGGTGATGGGGGAGAAGATATCCACTGTTCAAAAAGTAAAAATGCTGCCCGAGGGGTGGCAGCAGGACTCGGCCATTATACACTGATTTTAAATGATGATTCGAAACGAACCTGGTAAGCTCCACACAGGGTGAATGTGTAACTCTGTTGGTGTCGGGCAATCGTCTCAAGTGTTGAATCCGGTTTGTGTGTGCGTTTTGTGCCCGGCGTTCAAAACAGAACATCCATACCGGATGAGAAGGTGCCGCATGAGCCTGATAGAATTTGAAATTGAGCGCCAGTCCAATCCCGTGGACATGATCGAGATTGTCGCCGCCTCGAACGACTGGTCGTTCGAACGTTCCGGCGAAGATGAGATCGCCATGACGGTGGCGGGCCACTGGGCCGATTATCACGTTTCCTTTTCCTGGATGGAAGATTTCGAGGCACTGCATCTGGCCTGCGCCTTCGACATCAAGGTGCCCGATCAGCGCGTCAACGAAGTCATTCGCCTGTTGTCTCAGGTCAACGGCCAGGTACTGATGGGTCATTTCGATCTGTGGCGGCAGGAAGATGTTGTGATCTTCCGCCAGTCGCTGCTTCTGGCTGGCGGTGCGGAGCCTAACAACCAGCAGGTGGAAGTGCTGCTTTCCAGCGCGCTTGAGGCATGCGAACAATATTATCAGGCATTCCAGTTCGTCGTATGGTCAGGGCTGGATGCGAAAAGTGCAATTGAAGCGGTCATGTTCGAGACCGTCGGAGAAGCGTGAAAATGGTCTACAGGGCTTCCGGTCCTCTCGTCCTCGTTGGGGCGGGCAATATGGGCGGCGCTTTGCTTTCGGGCTGGCTGAAAAAGGGCGTGCCGGGTTCGCAGGTTATCGTCATCGATCCGCGCCCCTCCGACGCCATGCGCACGACAATTGCGGAAGCGGGCGCCACGCATAGCGAAAGCGTGCCTGACGGCGTGAAGGCGGGCATTCTGTTTGTCGCGGTAAAACCGCAGATGATGGAAGCAGTGCTACCCTCCCTCAAGCCCTTGCTCGGACCCGAGACCGTCGTGGTTTCGATTGCGGCCGGCACCACCATCGGCACTTTCGTTTCGCATTTCGGCTCGGTCGCCGCCGTGCGGGCCATGCCGAACACGCCGGCCATGGTTGGCCGTGGCGTGACGGGCGCCTATGCCAACGAATTGGTAACGCCGGCACTTAAAGCCGTGGTGGATGGATTGCTGAAGGTCAGCGGTCCGGTCGAATGGGTGGAAACCGAAAGCGATATCGACGCGGTTACCGCGGTTTCGGGAAGCGGTCCGGCCTATGTCTTCTATCTGGTGGAATGCATGGCGGAAGCCGGTCGCAAGGCAGGTCTGCCGGCGGATATAGCCATGCGGCTGGCGCGTGAAACCGTGGCCGGTGCTGGCGAACTCCTGCATCAGTCTTCTGACGAGGCGGCGCGCCTGCGCCAGAACGTTACCTCGCCGGGCGGTACAACGGCCGCAGCACTTTCGGTGCTGATGGCCGAAGACGGCATGCAGCCCCTGTTTGACAAGGCGATCGCTGCGGCGAAAAATCGCGCCGAAGAACTGGCTGGTTGAAGACGAGCAGGCTGGCGGGAGCATGGCATGAGCAGTGAAATTTCCTATGCCGATTTCGAGAAGGTCGATATCCGTGTCGGCACGATCGTTGAGGCAGAGCCATTTCCGGAAGCACGCAAGCCGGCGATCAAGGTGAAGATCGATTTCGGCCCCGAGATCGGCATCAAGAAATCCTCGGCGCAAATCACGGTGCACTATACCCCGGAAAGTCTGATCGGCCGGCAGGTGCTGGGTGTGGTGAATTTTCCGCCGCGCCAGATTGGCCCGTTCCGCTCCGAAGTTCTGACATTGGGGTTTGCCGATGGCAACGGCGACATCGTGCTTGCCGCGGTCGAGCGGCCGGTGCCGAACGGTGAGAAAATGTGCTGAGAAAGCGCAACAACACGCAACCCGAAGATTGCGCAGGCTGAACATTCTTTCTCCGTCATTCCGGTTCAAGGCTGGAATGACGGATGCGGGCGAGCCGCATCACATTTTTCTCTCCGCTGCTCTACGCCGGAATTTTGACGATTACCCGCAATCCGCCCATCGGGCTGTCGTCCAGCGATACGTCACCGCCATGGCTGCGGGCGATGTCTCGGACGATGGAGAGGCCGAGCCCGGTGCCAGAGGCGTTGAGGTTGCGTGCCTCGTCCAGCCGGAAGAACGGCTTGAAGACATCCTCCCTTGACGCTTCCGGAATACCCGGCCCGTCATCATCAAACGTCATGATGATGGAGCGTGGAGCCTTGCGGATGTCGATATGGAGCTTGCTGGCATAGCGCCGGGCATTCTCCGCGAGATTGGCGACGAGGCGGGAGAGGGCATTCGGGCGCGCGATGATCTGGTCGATATTATAAAGCTCGTAGCTGAATTTCTTGCCGTGCAGCTCGAAATCATAGTCGATTTTTTCCAGAAGTGCCGGAAGCTCAAGCGTGCCGACATCCTCCTCGACATCGGTGCGGGCAAAGGTGAGGTAGGCCTCCAGCATCGACTGCATATCCTCGACATCCTTGTCCAACCCTTCCAGATCAGGATTGTCGCCGGCAAGCGCGAGTTGCAGCTTGAAACGGGTGAGGATGGTGCGCAGGTCGTGGCTGACACCGTTCAGCATGGCAGTGCGCTGTTCCATCTGCCGCTCGATGCGTTCGCGCATCAATATGAAGGCAAGTCCCGCCCGCCGCACCTCGTCTGCGCCGCGTGGGGAATAGGCGCTGATCTTCTGGCCCCTGCCGAAATTTTCGGCTGCCTTGGCAAGCGCTTCGATAGGCTTGATCTGCCCGCGCAGAAACAGGATGGAAATGGCGATCAGGACCAGCGATGCACCGACCATCCAGACAAGGAAGATATGCGTGTTGGAGGCATAAGCGGCGCTGCGACTGGTAAAGACGCGGAGCGTCTTGTCTTCGAGCTGGACACGTATTTCAACCAGGGAACCGTTGCCATAGGTATCGATCCAGAATGGCCGGCCGATTTGCTGGGTCAGCTGATTGGCGAGGATCGTATCCAGAATGGAAAACAACGGTTCTGGTCTCGGGGCCGGCAAATCGGCCTTCGGCTCGATGTAGATGCTGAGGCCCAGCTTCTCGCGAGCGATGCGGATGACGCGCTGATAGTCGTCTTCTTCCTCATCAGTTTGCAGAAGCTCGATGATCGCTGCGATATCGCGCGTTACGGCTGAGGAAAGGCGCTCGGTAACCAGCTGCCAGTGTCGCTCCATGAAAACGGCCGCGACAACGCCCTGAAGCAGGATCATCGGCAGGATGATGATCAGCAGCGAGCGCGTATAAAGCCCGGTGGGCAGCCAGTGGCGAAGCCATCTGGTAAATGCGCGCCAGGTCTTCGCTACGCCGCTATTCCTGACAGTGATTAGAAAATCGAGGCTCGCCATGGCTGTGCGCCCGCCTTTCGTTTGTCCTTGTCAATCCACGCTCAGGCGGTAGCCGATGCCACGCACCGTTTGCAGATAGACCGGGTTGGCAGGGTCGTCCTCGATCTTGCGGCGAAGGCGGTTGATCTGCACGTCGATTGTTCTTTCGCCCACTTCGGATTCCGCCTCGACCAGCTCGTGCCGTGGAATGGTATCGCCGGCGCGAAGCGCAAAGAGCAGCATGATCTCCTGTTCGCGATCCGTCAGGCGGATCGTTTCAGGGCCGCGCCGCAATTCCTTCCTGGGGATAGAGAAGCTGTAGGGGCCGAACATGATCTGTTCGATCTTGGGCGTATCCGGCGAAGTGTTGCGTCGCAGGATGTTGTTGATACGAAGGACAAGTTCGCGCGGATCGAAAGGCTTCGCGAGATAATCATCCGCGCCGGCTTCCAGCCCAGCAATTCGCGAATCCGCCTCCGAGCGGGCGGTCAGGAGAATGACCGGCACGGATTTGTTCTCGTTCAGCGAGCGGGTGAGCGAAAGCCCGTTTTCCCCCGGCATCATCACGTCGAGAATGAGAAGGTCGAAACGGATGCCGACCATCTTGCGCCGGGCTTCTGCCGCATCGGCTGCGACGGAGATGCGGTATCCCTTGTCGCCGAGGAAACGTTGCAGAAGATTGCGAATGCGTGCGTCGTCATCGACGATCAGAAGGTGGGCCGCATCGTCATCGGCGGGAGGGAGTTTTGTCGTTGCCGTGGCCATCGTCAGTCGCCTTCCCCCGGTGTCGGGCTGCGCATCTGCGCCAGAAACTTGCGAACGCAAGCGCGGGCGTCGGGTCCAAGCCCTTCCAGCGCACGGTCGATCCGCCGCGACTGCGGCTCGCTCAGCGCCAGCGCCAGTTCGCGCCCTGTCAGCGTCGGATAGAGCCTGCGCTGGCGGCGGTCTTCCGGGCCAGCCATCTGGCGGATATAACCGTCGTCGATCAATTGCTTGAGCACGCGGGCAAGGCTCTGCTTGGTGATCTGCAGTGTGTCGAGCAGATCCGCCACCGTCATGCCGGGCTGCCTGCTGACGAAATAGACCACCCGGTGATGCGCGCGCCCATATTCCAGTTTCGAAAGAATGACATCTGGATCGGAGACGAAATCGCGATACGCGAAGAACAGCGCCTCTATCGTATCGAAGTCGATCTTGCCGTCGTCAACCTTCGGGAGTGCCGGTGTCTGCCTGGCGGCTGCGGTTTTGAGCGATTGCGGTGGCACTGCGGTTCCTTCATATTCTGCGGCTGACATGCGTCGATGCGCCAATATTCTGTAAACATAGCCGAAAATGCGTCCGCTCGGGAGGATGCCGCGATCATTTTCTGTTGCGGTGGATAATATGCTGCGGGTGCCGGTGCAACTGGAATCCTGACTGGCCTTTACCGGAAATAGAAAAGAGCGCGGAAAGCCCGCGCTCTTTATTGGTTTCATGCTGCCGGTATCGAGTTCACGTCTACTGGTAGACGTAGACAATCCGGCGCGTCGATGGTTCCACCAGAACCGGCACGTCGTTCACCTGAACGTAGCGATACTGATAATCAGGGATTTCCACTAGCCGGGTATCGGAGGGCAGGGTGCTGCCGACCGCTACCTCGCCATCAAAGGTGACAGTGTCCGCAGGGTGCTCGTCAATATAGGACATGACTGTTTCGGGCGGATTGACTTCACCGACGCGGCCAAGGTTCGGGTCGCCGGGGTTGGGTTCTGCCTGTACGCTCGAGGTCTTCTCGTAAGTCACGACCGGCACGCTGATATCGGAGCGGCGCTGTTCGAGAATGACGGGAGAGCCCTCATACATGACATTCAGATAATCCGCATGTGCCCAGCCGCGCAGGCCGTTGACTTCGATTCGGCACCAGCTGCTGCCGTCCATGCAGCCATCCAGAACCGCGTTGCTGCCACGGGTGGCAAGGCCAAGCTCGGGATAATCCTCGCCTGGGCCCGAACGAACGGAAACGTCCGATGCTGTTGTGGCGACCATGGCGGCGTTTGCGTAACCGGCCATCAGGGCGAAAGCGCCGCCAGCCATGAGCATTTTAAGCGTCTTGTCCATGTGTCTCACTCCTTTTAAGACTGGACCTACAACGTCGCAGCCTTCAGGGCGTTCCACATTTTTCACAGACACCTCCCGTCTCGAGCGGGAAAATATCCGATATCTAATTGAATTAACTCATGGTTTTGAAAGTGGCAAGGTCACCGGAAACCGTTGCTTTTTCCTCCGCCATTGTGCCGGAACCTGCCGCAGGCTATAGGAGGCGGGATTTGTCAGACAGGGAGACACGGGATATGGGAAAGTTGCAGGCGGGCATTATTCCGGTCACGCCGTTCGAGCAGAACTGCACCATTCTCTTCGATGAGGATACGAAGGAAGGCGTTGTCGTCGATCCCGGTGGGGATGTGGATGTCATTCTTCAGGTGGTTTCCGAAAACGGCATCGCTCTCAAGGAAATCTGGCTGACGCACGGCCATCTCGACCATGCCGGCGGCGCCAAGGAACTGCGCGAGAAGCTTTCCCTGCCGGTGATCGGCCCGCATGAGGACGATCGACCGCTGCTCGAGAGGATCGAGACGCAGGCCGAGAAATACGGCATAAGCGGCCTTCAGAACGTTTTGCCGGACAGGTGGCTGAATGAGGGCGACACGGTATCGTTCGGGGATCATGTCTTTGAAGTCTACCATTGCCCGGGTCACGCTCCAGGTCACGTCATCTATTATAATCGCGACCAGCAATTCGCCCATGTCGGCGATGTGCTGTTTGCGGGGTCGGTGGGGCGTACCGACCTGC
The DNA here is from genome assembly GCF_000381165.1 of Agrobacterium sp. 10MFCol1.1. Lineage (NCBI taxonomy): Bacteria > Pseudomonadati > Pseudomonadota > Alphaproteobacteria > Hyphomicrobiales > Rhizobiaceae > Agrobacterium > Agrobacterium sp. 10MFCol1.1. Next base: position 368,718 of record NZ_KB906074.1, read on the forward strand.
CGGGCGGAAACCACGAGCAATTGATGGCGTCCATTCGCGACAAGCTGCTGCCGCTGGGGGATGATGTCGGATTTATCTGCGGCCATGGCCCCGGCGGGCGGCTTGGTGATGAGCGGCGCACCAACCCCTATCTCAAGGGGATCTGAGTTTCCGGGCGCGTATTGACGCCTCCGGATTGGGCATAAAAAAACCCGGCATTCCTGCCGGGCTTCAACTAGAAATGAAAGCCGTTTTAGGGTTAGCCAGCAATCTGCAGATTGACTGCCTTCGGGCCCTTGCCGCGACGATCCGGTTCCGTGTCGAAGCTCACTTTCTGATTTTCTGAAAGTCCGGACAGGCCGGAAGCCTGTACGGCAGAGATGTGAACAAAGATATCAGCGCCACCATTGTCTGGCTTGATGAAGCCGAAGCCTTTGTCTGTGTTGAAGAATTTTACGGTGCCAGTTTCGGCCATGCATCAGGTCCTTTTCGCTCTGCCCGCGTTCAGCTACAGGCAGCATTACAGTTTTGCCCCGCGAGGGCGTTGGCAGGCAGCTCTTGACTATTGAGAAAAAGGACCTTCACAGCGGGAAGTAATGGCGTTCTCATCCAACGTTTTTCGTCCCACCGCCCGAGGTTTATAGCGTCCCCAGTGCGCAAATTTATAGGCCTTCCCATGCTCGCAAATTGCCCGAACCGCAGTAGATTGCTGCGTTTATGGAAAATTGGCAAGCAAAAGTTTTCACGGGCTTTTTGTCGGATAAAAACCTGCGGTAGAATTCCTGCGCGTAGTCGCACATTTTTTCCGCATATTTGATAATTGATGAAATAATTGCCGGTTGCCTTCGGTTTCCGGGCAAAATTTTGAATGCGGTGGTACGATTTTTCCTCGAAACAGAAAAATCAGTTCTTTCTGCGTCAGGCCGTTCCAACGACGGTTTTTTGCCTTTTACGCGTCAGTTCCGGCACCAGTTCGACGATCAATATAGCGGCGAAAATAATCACGCAGCCGATATAACCGGCGTTGGAAATGGTTTCCTTCAGGAAAATCGACGCCAGCAAGGCACCGAAAAGCGCCTCTGAAGAGAGAAATATCGCAGCCTGCGGCGCGGTCGTATACCGCTGGGCGACGACCTGCAAAACGAAGGCGAGGCCGGAGGATACGAGGCCGACGTATAGAATTTCCGCCAGCGACCCCTGTATGGACGCCATGCTGATGGGTTCTACCGCAAGGCCGATCATGCAACTCAAGAGAGAGCAAATCGCAAACTGAGTGCATGAGAGCGCAAGCGGCCGTCCGCTTTCGGAAACGAAACGACCTGCGAGCGTAATCTGGATTGCCCAGAAGAAGGCGCAGATGATGCTGAGAATATCGCCCTGCGTCAGCGCCTCGAATGCGCCGCCCGAGAGCAGGAATATTCCGCCCAGCATCATCAGGGCGCCGGGCCAGACGATCCAGTGGGGATGGCGCCGGTAAAGAACGACGGCAATCACGGGCACGAAGATGACGTAAAGTCCCGTCAGGAAGCTGGAATTGGTGACGGTTGTAGTCAAAAGCCCGACCTGCTGCGTCGTCGCGCCGCCGAACAGGGCGAGGCCCACAAGGATGAAGCCGCCGATTTCCCTGCGACGTGGCGGCGATTTTTTCGAGCGGTTTTCCATCAGGGCGAATGGCAGCACGGCGATGGCGGCAATGGCGAAGCGCAGACCGACGAACCAGAATGGCCCGATCGAGGCCATGGCGGATGATTGTGCGACGAAACCGCCTCCCCAGATCGCCGCGGCGAGCAGAAGCAGCATGTTGGCCTGAATACGCGTCATTGATGGCACCAGCACAGCAGGGGCCCGAAGATCATTCCGTCGCGGCCTTGGCATTTCGGGGATTTTTGAAACGTCGTTCTGACGACTTCCCCCGTGCTTTAGCAGCAACACGCCGATGCCGCAAGTCGAGGAGAGGGCGGCTTACTTGTGGCGGCGGGCCTCGTCCTTCAGGCTTCGCCGGGTAAGCGCGAGGCCGCCTATGCCGAGGCTGATGAAGGCTGCGGCCGAGAAGATAACCAGCAACAGGTGCCCGCCCGCCCGCGCGGTTGCCGTCACCTGCGGAATAGAGGATGTCTGCAGGGTGTCGATTGCCTGAGGGGCCGCATTGGCCGAGGTTGCGATCCCGGCGGCCATGGTGACGACGACAAGAAAGGCGGCAATGGCCATCCAGAGGGAAAACAGCGTTCTCTGCGCCCTTAACCGTTCAACTGATGTCCTGTCGTTGGTAAACATGGCGATCGCCTCTTGTCCCTGTTCTCAAAGGATAAAAGAGGCTTCGAAATGGACGGCTTGGAGACCGAATTCAGGCGTTCCGCAGTATTTATTGTGGCAATATCGTGGCAAAGCCGATTTCGGGACAATTTCGCTGTCAACCGCCTCAAAGGCCGCGTTTTCCGAAGGTTCTGGTCTGGCGCAGGGTATGCGGCTCGGCTGGGCGGTCTTCACGCGGGAATGCCGGTGTCGCAGTGCTTCTATCCGACCTTGGCGAGGGTGAAAAATATCCGCTGCCGAGTTCGGGAAAGCGAGCGTCGAAACTCGTCGGCGCTAGTTCGGGTTTTGCCAACACGTATCCCTGCATCAGCAGGACGCCGAGGTCCTCGCAGATATCCACCTGCCTGCCGGTTTCCAGTCCTTCGAACACCGGCTCTATCCCATCGTCGCGAAACTGGCTCACGATGACGCGCAGAAGGGCGGCCCCTGCCGAATTCTGCATGAAATCACGCACCCAGCCTGCCTCGAATTTCACATAGTCCGGCTTGATGAGTTTCACCCGGTCAATGTCGGAATCGCCCGCGCCATAATCGTCCAGCGCCACACGAAAACCGATGTCATGCATATGATAGGCGAAGTCGGCGACCATCTGCGTATCGGAGACTTTTTTCTCGGAGATTTCGCAGACGATGCGGTCTGCCGTCATGCCGGCCTCGTGGGCGGTAAGGCGCATGCGCTCCACTTCCTGACGCATCTTGGCCGGGGTCTGGAACAGGCCCGGATGGAAGTTGACGAAGACGCGGGCGCGCGAACGATTGAGCCTGCCGGTATTGAGAATGTGGATCGTGCGCAGAATACTGTCGATATTCTCTATATCTTCAGGCGCCACCAGCGAGAAGAATTCACCCGGTGTCACAGGTTCGCCGTTGCGATGGGGACGCACCAGACCCTCGAAGGAATCGATGTCGAGAGCGCCGTTCATCGTTCGGCGAAAGATGGGCTGCAGGGCGGATTTCAAGTTGAAGGTGCCATAGGCCGTGGACCATGTGCCATCGACCTCGCGGACAAGACTGGAAAAGATGCTTTTGGGCGCCATTTTTCAACCAGCTACAGAGACACGACCTCTAGCCGGAGAATATAGCGCATCAAGCGTTACTTCCGGGTTAAGGAAGGTTTAAATTCTTCCCCGTGTCACATATGCTGCTTTTGACCTTGAAAGAGCGCCTGTCTTTCGACATAGAAAATGCCGCAGAAGACAGGATTTTCCGCCTCTGCCGATGTCAACCACAACAGGACCGATTAAAAATGGCCTTCCTTGCCGACATTCTCTCCCGCGTAAAGCCATCCGCCACCATCGCTGTTACCCAGAAAGCCCGTGAGCTTAAAGCGAAGGGCCGCGATGTGATCAGCCTTGGCGCCGGCGAGCCGGATTTCGATACGCCCGAAAACATCAAGGAAGCCGCCATTGACGCCATCAAGCGCGGCGAAACGAAATACACGCCCGTTTCAGGTATTCCTGAACTGCGCAAGGCGATTGCCGACAAGTTCAAGCGCGAAAACGGTCTGGACTACAAGCCGGAGCAGACCATCGTCGGCACCGGTGGCAAGCAGATCCTTTTCAACGCCTTCATGGCGACACTCAACCCGGGTGACGAAGTCGTCATTCCTGCACCTTACTGGGTCAGCTATCCGGAAATGGTGGCGATCTGCGGCGGTACGCCTGTCTTCGTCGACACGACGCTCGAAGACAATTTCAAGCTGAAGCCGGAAGCGCTGGAAAAGGCGATCACGCCGAAGACCAAGTGGTTCGTTTTCAACTCGCCGTCCAACCCTTCGGGCGCTGCCTATTCGCATGACGAGCTGAAGGCATTGACGGACGTGCTGGTCAAACATCCGCACGTCTGGGTGCTGACTGATGACATGTACGAACACCTGACCTATGGCGACTTCAAATTCGTCACGCCGGTTGAGGTGGAGCCTTCGCTCTATGACCGCACGCTTACGATGAACGGCGTCTCCAAGGCCTATGCCATGACCGGCTGGCGTATTGGCTATGCAGCCGGCCCGCTGCCGCTCATCAAGGCCATGGATATGATCCAGGGCCAGCAGACCTCGGGCGCCAGCTCGATTGCTCAGTGGGCGGCTGTCGAAGCGCTGAACGGCACGCAGGATTTCATTCCGGCCAACAAGAAGATTTTTGAAGGCCGCCGCGATCTCGTCGTCTCCATGCTCAACCAGGCGAAAGGCATCAATTGCCCGGCTCCGGAAGGCGCATTCTATGTCTATCCGTCCTGCGCCGGCATGATCGGCAAGACCGCGCCGTCCGGCAAGGTCATCGAGTCGGATGTGGATTTCGTCTCCGAGCTTCTGGAAGCCGAAGGTGTTGCCGTTGTGCAGGGATCGGCGTTCGGCCTCGGCCCGAACTTCCGCATTTCCTACGCCACGTCGGAAGCACTGCTGGAAGAGGCCTGCAAGCGCATCCAGCGCTTCTGCGCCGATTGCCGCTGATCGGTCTAGGATATTGAATAACAAAGCCCGGCAGCGATGCCGGGCTTTTTTTGTTGCGGCTAAAGCCCGAGAAACAGCAGCATGATGAAGGTGGCGAAGAGGATGAAATGCGTCATTCCCTCGATCGCGTTGGTTTCACCGTCATTGAGGTTGATGGCGGCGGCGATGAGGGTGATGAAGACCATGACCGTCTGAACCGGCGTCATCGCCATGATGAACGGCTGACCGGTGTAGAGTGCGATGCCCTCCATCACAGGGACGGTGAGGATGACCGTCGAAAGCGATGCGCCCATGGCGATATTGACCACGGCCTGCATGCGGTTGCGCAATGCGGACCTGAGCGCGGTCAGGATTTCCGGTGATGCTGAGATCGTCGCGACCACGACGGCCATCAGTGCCGGTGGCGCGCTTGTGCCCTCGAGGCTCTGGCTTAGGAAGGCCGCCATGAATTCCGCCAGCACGCCGATCAGCACGACGCCCGCGACGATGAGACCGATGGAGAGGGGCACGCTGCCCTCTTCCTCGTCCTCCGTGTGATCGCCGGATGGAGGACCGCTGGGATGAGCCTTGCGGGGATAGGCGTAGCTGAAGAAATAGCTGTGCGGACCAACCTGCATTTTCAGGAACAGCGCATAAAGCGCGATCATTGCGACGATGGTGAAGGCGGAATAGACGTGCCAGCTTTCCTTTGGGATGAATTCCGGCACGATCATCGAGATGCCCATGGCAGTCAGGATCATGACGCCGTACGTCTTGCCTGAATCGTCATTGTAGGGCTGCTCGCCGTGGCGAAGGCCTCCCAGCAGGGCGGCCAGTCCCAGAATGCCGTTGATGTCGATCATCACGGCGGAATAGATCGTGTCACGCACGAGCGTCGGCGAATTGGATTCGCTCATGATGATGGCAAGGATCAGCACTTCCACCGCCACGGCAGATAGCGTCAGGATCATCGTGCCATAGGGGTCGCCGACCTTGGCGGCGAGGATTTCGGCGTGGTGGGCAACCCGCATCGACACCAGAACGATCATCCCGATCAGGGCGATCGCGGCAATCAGCGACGCCGTTTTGCCGGCCTCGAATATCGCATGTTCGGCCATATAGGCGACGGCTGCCACCGGTATTGCCAGCAGCAACATGCGCTCCTGCTTTAAAATAGAACCCGCCATCGATTTCCCTTCCCCTGAGAGTGTGAGGCTGTGACGTATCGTCGTTAAGATCAAGCAGGATTTGCGCTTGAGTGCTTTTGGTAGGATAGTGGTACGGTCAAGGACATGCTGCTCATGCCGTGTTGTCCCCCGTTGGGTGCAATGCTTGAAGCGCGGTTGTGGTTGCGATGTCGCCTACTGAAACAGGAGGAACATGCATGACAAAAGTGGTATATGAAGTCGTGGAACATGACGGTGGCTTCGCCTACCGCATGAACGGCGCTTATTCCGAAACATTTCCTACCTATGCCGATGCGGTCGAGGCCGCGCGCATCGTTGCTGCCGAACAGCAGGTGGGCGGCGATGACGAGGAAATCAGCTATCAGGACGAACGCGGCCAGTGGCATGAGGAATACAGCCAGGGCGGCGACCGGCCGGAGGCGGAAGTGGTCGACAAGATTTCACCGCCGGCCAGACCGTTTTGATGGAGTGCGTCAACATTTCCGGTGAGAACAGCATCACCCTCCATGCTTCGCCGGTCTGTCTTGCGGATTTGCGGGCGCAAGGCCGTGCGGCATCGATGCTGTAATGGCGCTAGCGTCGTTGCGGCGGGGCGCCCGGATCGGTTTCCTTCAGGTGGGCCTTCAGGCCGTCGACAAGGGCGCTGAACACGGCACGGCATCGCGGCGAGGTCTTGAGATTTTCATGCATCGCGACCCATGCGTGCAGCGGGATGTCGGTTTTCGGAAGGACCTGGACAAGCCGCGGATCCTTGCGCGCCAGGCCGATCTGACAGACGCCGATGCCTGCGCTGGCGCGGATCATGGCAAGCTGGGCGAGGTTGCTGTCGGCGCGAATTTCGAAGGAAATTTCTTCGATATCGGGTATTTCCGGATCGAGCGAGCGCATGCGCTGGATCGCCGCCCTGATGAAAGGCGTCTTGCGGTCGAAACCGATCATACGGTGGTTGTTCAGTTCTTCCATGTTTTTCGGGATGCCGGCTCTTGCCAGATAGTCGCGTGTGGCATGAAATCCCAGACGGAAATTGCCGATATAGCGCATGACGATGGCATCCTGCTGCGGTTCGGTCATGCGGATGGCGATATCAGCCTCGCGCCGCAAAAGGTCTTCCAGCGTGTCGGAGAGTGAAAGTTCTATTTCAAGCCGGGGGTGAATCTCCTGCATGGCAGCGATGATCGGCGGCAGCATTTCAACGCCGATGATGTCCGATGCGCTGATACGAACGGTTCCTTCGATCTTGCCGACCTCGCCGGAGGCCGCCCGCATAAGGGCGGCGGCCGTCGCCGCCAGATTTTCCGCATAGGGCCGGAGCGCCAGCGCCGCTTCCGTCGGCATCAGCCCGTGCGGCGAGCGGATGAACAGCGGAAAGCCGATGGCCTCTTCCAGCGCTCCGATATGGCGCCCAGCTGTCGGTTGGGTAATGCCGAGTTCGCGGGCGGCGGCGGAAAGCGAGCCGTCGCGCAGCACGCTGAGGAAGGTGCGGTAAAAATCCCAGCTGACATCGCGGCTTCTGATTATAAGATTTTGTATAGCGGCTCCACTCATTTGGACAATTTCGTATATCGCCTGATGGCCCGATACTCCAGCCCAGAAGAAGGAGTACTGGCAATGATATATGAAATCCACGCAAATACAGCAGAGAATAACCGGCCTCTGGCGCTGATTGTTGGGGCGAATGGTGGCGTCGGCAGCCATGTCTCGAAGATGTTGTTGCAGCGCGGCTGGCGGGTGCGGGCGATGACTCGCCGATCGGCACCAGTTGATGCCGTCGATGGCATCGAGCGCGTGACTGGCGATGCCATGAACCGGGAGGATGTGGTGAAGGCGGCAAAAGGCGCCGGGCTCATCGTCCATGCGGTCAATCCTCCGGGATATCGCAACTGGGACAGCCAAGTGCTGCCGATGCTCGACAATACCATTGCCGCTGCCGAGGCCTGCGGGGCAAGGATCGTGTTTCCAGGCAGCATCTATAATTTTGGCCCGGATGCCTTTCCGCTTCTGACGGAGGACAGTCCGCAAAAGCCTTTCACCCGCAAGGGCGGCTTGCGCGTTGAAATGGAGCGGCGTTTGAAAATGGCGTCGATGCGCGGCGTGCCGGTCCTGATCGTCCGCGCCGGTGATTTCTTTGGTCCTGACGCGAAGAACAACTGGTTTTCGCAGATGCTGGTGCGACCGGGCAAGCCGGTTCGCAGTGTTCAGAATCCAGCAGTACCGAATGCCGGGCATCAATGGGCCTATCTGCCGGATGTTGCGGAGATAATCGGACGGCTGCTCGATCGCTCGGACGAGCTTCAGACGTTTGCCGTCTACCACATGGAGGGTGTCTGGGATTTCGACGGGCTGCAACTGGTTGGGGCAATCGAGCGGGCCGTCGGCCATCCGGTCAAGATGCGGCGGCTTTCGTGGTTAGCCGTCGGGCTGGCTGCACCGTTCGTTCCCCTGTTCCGCGAAGTCATGGAAATGAAATATCTGTGGCAGATGCCGATCCGGATGAGCAACCGCAAGCTTGTCGAATTCCTCGGCGCGGAACCGCGAACGCCGATCGATGCGGCAGTATCGGAAACACTGGCGAGCCTTGGGTGTCTCGCCGAGGTGCAGCAACCGGCGGGCCTTCATCATGCGACCGATGCCGGGGGTAGGGTGTGATGGTTACAGTGGCTAATGGATTTTCCCGGCGGCGCCGTATGTTCGCCGTGATTTCGGCAGGCGTGCCGGTGTTGATTTTCGCGCAGGTGCTGCTGGCCGGGCTGTCGATCTATTATGACGGATCGCTGCTTGTGGTTCACAAAGGGCTTGGCATGCTGATCGCCGTTCCCATTGTATCTCTAGTCGTGCTCGCCCTTCGTCATGATGAACTCCGGCCAAACCTTGGGCGCGCGCTCGTGCTGCTCGCTCTCTACTGCCTTCAGGTGGCGTTGATGAGCATCGGTCGGGAAACGGGCAGTGGCTTTCTGCAGGCGCTGCATGTGGCCAACGCCTTCGTGATGGGCGCATTTTCAGACTTTGCTGCGCGGCAGGCGCGAGGCCTGTCCTGAAACGGCAAAACGCCGCACCGCTGTGGAGCGGTGCGGCGTTTCAAGTTTAGCACTGATCAGCCAAGAGCCGGGTAGTCGGTATAGCCTTCAGCCCCGCCACCATAGAAGGTCGGCTGGTTCGGCTCGTTCAGCGGCGCGTTGTCCTTGAGGCGGCGCACCAGATCCGGGTTGGCGATGAAGGCCTTGCCGAAGGCCACGGCATCAACCTTGCCGCTTTCCACCGCCTCGATGGCGCTCTCACGGTCGTAGCCATTGTTGGCGATCCACAGGCCCTTGCCGCCCGCATTGCGATAAGCGGCCTTGAAGGCTGCGTAATCGAAGGGCTTGTCGCCCTGCTTGAAGTCGCGCGGACCACCGGTCGCACCTTCAACAACATGGATGAAGGCGAGATTGCGTTTGCCGAGTTCTTCCGCAACGTAATTATAGAGTGGCTGCGGGTCGGCCTCGAAAATGTCGTTGGCGGGCGTGACGGGGGACAGGCGAATGCCGGTGCGGCCTGCGCCAATCTCTTCCGCAACCGCATCGACGACTTCGAGGAGGAAGCGGGCGCGGTTTTCGATCGAGCCGCCATATTCGTCGGTGCGCTGGTTGGTGCTGGACTTCAGGAACTGCTCGATCAGATAACCGTTGGCGGCATGGATTTCGACACCGTCGAAACCGGCCTCAAGTGCGGCGCGCGCGCCGGTCCGGTAATCTTCAAGGATAAGACCGATATCGTCGATGGTCAGTGCGCGTGGCTCGGAGGTTTCCGCAAACGCGCCGGTGCCGTCATCATTGATGATATAGGTCTTGGACTTGGCGATAATCGCGGAAGGGGCGACCGGCTGTCCGCCATGCGGCTGGAGCGAGGTGTGGGAAATGCGTCCCACGTGCCAAATCTGCGCGACGATCTTGCCGCCGGCGACATGCACGCCATCCGTGATCTTTTTCCAGCCCTCAACCGCTTCCTTCTTGTAGAGGCCCGGAACATCCGCGTAACCCTGACCTTGCTGGGAAATCGGCGTGCCTTCGGTCACGATCAGCCCGGCTGTTGTGCGCTGCTCGTAATAGGTGGCGTTGAGATTATTGGGAATTGCCCCCGGCGAGCGGTTGCGGGTGAGGGGAGCCATGACGATACGGTTGGCGAGTGCGATATCGCCGGCCTGTGCCGGTTCGAAAAGACTTGTCATGCGACTTCACTTTCTGGTCGGTTGGCGAAATTGCGCGGCTGGCGCGCTTTCCTAATGTATGGGCATCAGAGAGAAAACCGCCTTGCAGTTTCCGGTCCGACGCCCCGGTCTTATAAGCTTGGGAGGCTCAAAGATTGGCTTGCAGATAATTGCGGAAGGCGTCGATGGTTTCCTCGTTGCGTTCGAAAAACACCCATTGCCCGACTTTCTTTGACCTTATCAGGCCTGCTGCCTGCAAAACCGCCAGATGTGAGGAGACCGTCGATTGCGACAGGCCGCTGATCTGGAACTGATTGGCGCATACGCCCATGCTGAGCGGATGGTCCTGACAGAAGTGACTTTCAGGGCTCTTCAGCCACTCGAGGAACTTCAGCCTTGCGGGGTGTGAAAGGGCTTTGAGGATTTCCTCCGGGTTCATCTGCGTTTCTCTAATATCTGACATGCCCGATATTTATATCGATAGTTTTCGATATACAATTCACGTCTCTGTGAGGTAGTCACCCGAGCCGAGAACAGCGCGCAAAAAAATGGCCGCCGGATTTCTCCGCGGCCAATGAGTTTGAAGGTTAAAACCTCCAGAGGGGAACAGCTGTCGCGTGCATAGGCAGGCGTGACAGCTGATTGAAATATGGGAGTGGCAAGAATGCAAAACAAGGTTGCATCATGCGATATTTCGCCAAATTGGAGAAAATTCTTGCGGGTAAAAAAAGAGGGCCGCCGGATAAATCCAGGGCCCTTTAAGTGTGAAGGTCAAAAACCTCCAGAGGGGAACAGCTGATGCGGTGGAACTGGGAGGAAAAGCCACCGTGTGCATCAACTGAGAGCGATATGGTGCTTTTTTGTGCACGAAACAACTCTTTTTTGTGCAGGTCAGGCATGCGTAAGATGCAGGTCTAGATATTTCCGGTATAATTTATGTGCAAAGCTGAAGCGCGGCGCGTCTGGCGCGCCGCCATCTTGGGAAGGCCAACTCCATGAATTAGTATGATATTTTGTGGCGCTGGCCTATTTAAACGTCAGAAGTTCCAGTTCCGTGCCTTGGCAACGACGAAGTCGCGGAAGGCTTTCAGTTTTGCAGCGTTTTTCATCTCGTCCGGGTAACAGAAGTAGGTGTCGAACGATGGAATATCGGCGGCAAGCGACAACTGAATCAATCCCGGATCGCGCCCGACGATGTAATCCGGCAAACAGGCGATACCTATTCCCAGCAGGCAGGCGCGCTTGATCGAGGTCTGGCTGTTGATCTGAAGATGCGGAATGCGGGTGTTGTCCGACGAGCGTCCCGCATTTTCCAGCCAGTTGACATCAAGCAGATAGTTGGGTGCCGGTTCGCCGAAGGAGATGATGCGGTGGTTGTCCAGATCCTCGATCGACTGCGGCTCGCCGTGGCGGTTGATGTAGGACGGCGCCGCATAGACGTGCATGTGCACCGTGAACAGCTTGCGCTGGATAAGGTCGGACTGTTGCGGCTGGCGCAGGCGGATGGCGCAATCGGCGTGGCGCATGTTCACATCCAGCTCCTCATTGTCGAGGATGAGCTGGATCGACATTTCCGGATAGAGCTGCAGGAATTCCTGCACCTTGTCCGTGAGCCAGCCCTGGCCGAGACCAACCGTCGTCGTCACGCGCAGCTTGCCGCTCGGCTTCTCCGTCGTTTCGGTCAGTTGCATCTTGACGGTTTCGAGCTTTAGCAACACGTCATGGGCGGTGCGATACAGCAGTTCGCCCTGCTCGGTGAGGATAAGACCTCTGGCGTGGCGGTGAAACAGCTTCACGCCAACATCCTGTTCCAGCGCGCTGACCTGGCGGCTGATGGCCGACTGGGACAAATGCAGCTTGTCGGCAGCGTGGGTAAAAGACCCCGCTTCGGCTGCGGCATGAAAAATGCGCAGTTTATCCCAGTCCAATGGCATTGCCATGCCTATCCTGCCTTTCGGTTATTCGGCTGCTACCGCAAGCGGCTGCTGCGCGGTGAGGTACCGTTCTGCTTCGAGGGCGGCCATACAGCCCATACCGGCGGCGGTGATGGCCTGACGGTATATGTCATCGGTAACGTCGCCGGCGGCGAAAATACCTTCCACGTCGGTAGCGGTGGAATCGGGCGCGGTCCACATGTAGCCATTGTCCTTGAGCTTCACCTTGCCCTTGAACAGTTCGACGGCCGGCGCGTGGCCGATGGCGACGAAGACGCCGTCGATGGGCGTATCGCTGATCACACCGGTCTTGGTGTCACGCAGTCGCACACCCGAAACAGAGGGTGGGATTGGCGGCTTGGCGGGAGCGCCGGTGATTTCGGCGATTTCCGTGTTCCACAGGATCTTGACGTTTTCCTTGGCGAAGAGCCGTTCCTGAAGGATTTTCTCCGAGCGGAAACAGTCGCGGCGGTGCACGACGGTTACGGACTTGGCGATATGGGCGAGATAGAGCGCTTCCTCCACGGCAGAGTTGCCGCCGCCGACCACGATCACATCCTTGTTGCGATAGAAGAAACCGTCGCAGGTGGCGCAGGCGGAAACGCCAAAGCCCTGAAAGTGCTGCTCACTCTCGATGCCGAGCCACTTGGCCTTTGCGCCTGTTGCGATGATCAGCGTGTCGGCGGTCCAGACCTGACCGGAATCGGTCTTGACCACGAAGGGGCGCGTGTTGGTTTCGACTTCGGTCACGAGGTCGCTGACGATTTCCGCACCCACATGCGTCGCCTGCTTCAGCATCTGGTCCATCAGCCAGGGGCCCTGGATCGGATCGGCAAAGCCCGGATAGTTTTCGACATCGGTGGTGATCATCAGCTGGCCACCCTGTTCCATGCCGGCAATCAGCACGGGTTTCAGCATTGCGCGGGCCGCGTAGATCGCCGCGGTATAACCGGCGGGACCAGAGCCAATGATCAATACCTTGGTGTGGCGGGCAGACATGGAAACAATCCTTTTTAAAGTAGCGGGGCCTTTCGGCAGCAGAACATTCCAGCCGCAGCACGGTGGACAGGCCGCAACCCCTTCGTTGCCCGGTATTTAAGGTTGTCTAGTGCCTTTATTCAAGGGCAGCCTTGCGTTACCAACAAGGCAGTTGTGGATGCGCGCGCAATTTTGTGACCGGCCGGCGGCATATTGTTGCGAATCCTGCGCCTGGTAGTACAAGGAAGTTCTCCGGCTTAACGAGGAACCTCTCCGTGACCAGCGTCGAACTCGATGCCATCGATCTGAAAATCCTGCGCGAATTGCAGCGCGACGGGCGCATGACCAACGTGGAGCTGGCCGAACGGGTCGGTATTTCCGCGCCGCCGTGCCTCAGGCGCGTCCGCAAGCTGGAAGAAGCCGACGTGATCGAGGGTTATCACGCCATGTTGAACGCGCCGAAGCTCGGTTTCGATCTGGTTGCCTTCTGCATGGTCGGCCTCAAACGCCAGTCGGACAGCAATCTGAAAGCCTTTGCAGCGGCGACGGCCGGATGGTCGCTGGTGCGCCAGGCCTGGATGGTATCCGGCGAAAGCGATTTCCTTCTGCATTGCATCGCCAGAAACCTGACCGAGTTTCAGGATTTCGTCATCGAGGTTCTGACAGCGGACGAAAACGTCGACACCGTGCGCACCATGCTCACCATCCGTCAGGTCAAGCGCGTCGGTCTGGTGGAAATTTGATCGGCGGACCTTTGAGTGATTGCGCCGGCGCTTACCCGCGCCGCAACGCGTCATAGATCGTGCCGAGGCTCGTCGCCTCTTTTTCCAGCGGAAATGCAGTGCGCACATGCGAAAGTCCGGCACGGGCATGGTCCCTGGCGAGAGCAGGATCGGCAAGATAGGTTTTAATGGCATCCCGCAGGGACGCGTAGTCGCCGGCCTCAACGACCATGCCGGTCTCGCCCTTGACGATCATTTCCTCATAAGCGCCGGCATTGCTGGCAACGACAGCCGTCTCGGAAGCCATTGCTTCCAGTGGTGTCAGGCCAAAGCCCTCGTTGCGTGACGGTGCGACATAGAGGGTTAGCCGCCGATACCAGGGCTTGATGTCGTCCACCTCGCCCTGAAACGCTATGCGGTCCGCAAGACCGGCTGCTGCGACATCGGCCATGAGCTTGTCGGCGAAGGCCTTGTGCTCTGCGGTCACGCGGCCGGAGATGACGGCCGTCCATTCGGGATAGTCGGGCAGAAGTTCGATCATGGCGCGCACGAAAAGGTCTGTTCCCTTCTGGTGGCGCACCCGTCCGAAACATCCGATGAGAAATTGCCCCGGCAGGCCGGTCGAAGCGATCGTATCCTCCGGGCCGGTTGCGGGATGAAACAGCTCGGTATCGACGCCATGCATGACGACGCTGTGTGGTACTTCCAGAAACGAGCCCGAGCGGCCGCTTGTCGCGACGACCGCATCCATTTTTGAAATCAGAAAGCGGGTATAGGCGGAATGTCGCCTTTGCGCCGCCGAGGTGAACATCAGCTTCACCTTCATGCGCAGCACGTCACGCATGAGAATGCCCGGCAACATTTCGAGATTGCGGCGGGCGTGCCAGATGCGCGGACCGCTGAGCGGGCCGTTTTGCCAGAGCCGCCACAGATCACGGAAGCGAACATGTGTCAGATGCTGCGGCAGGCCCGGGCCGATGACGGCCACTTTCTGACCCAGCCGGTTTTGTACCGGAATAAGCTGCACGATGGTGGAGGTAACGCCGGAGAGCCTGCGCTTGAAGTTCGGCGCAAGCACCTGCACATCTTTCAGACTGGCGTGGGACAAGATGGGCTTCCGTCTTTGCGGCTAAGGCAGGATGTTCAGTTCAAGATACCAATGCAATGCGCCCGAGGGGCGCATTGCATGAAAGGGCAGATCAGCCCCACTGTACGGCGAGAATCTCGTAACCCTTGGCGCCGCCCGGTGCGTTGACTTCGATGCTGTCACCGACTTCCTTGCCGATGAGGGCGCGGGCGATGGGCGAGGAAATGGAAATGCGTCCAGCCTTCACATCGGCTTCCTGGTCGCCAACGATCTGATAGATTCTTTCCTCGTCGCTATCCTCGTCGATCAGCTTGACGGTGGCGCCGAACTTGATCTTGGAACCGGACATCTTGGAAAGGTCGATGACTTCCGCGCGTGCGGTCAAGTCTTCGAGTTCAGTGATGCGGCCTTCGTTATGGCTCTGAGCTTCCTTGGCAGCGTGGTATTCGGCATTTTCCGAAAGGTCGCCATGGGCGCGCGCCTCCGCAATTGCCTCGATGATACGGGGACGCTCCTCCTGCTGGCGAAAGCGCAGCTCCTCCTGCAGCTTGATGAATCCACCGTGCGTCATCGGTACTTTTTCTACCATTTTTTTATCCTTCGCAGTCCTGTCGCTTTACTTGCAGACACAAAAAGAAACAGGTTCCGGAGGGGAACTCCGGAACCATGCCAAAATCATAACTAAGCCGACTATATCAGAAGACGACAACGAAATGCCAGCAAATTTGAGACGGGCATTTTCTTGCATTCGTTCAGGGCTTTAACAGATGAGATTGACATTTTTCAATGGAACATATAGTGAACATAACCATGAAGAAGTCAATCAGGCAACGGCTGGCCATTCTTTCCGATGCGGCCAAATACGATGCGTCCTGTGCCTCCAGCGGCACGACGAAACGCAGCTCTGCTGCATCCGGCGGACTTGGCTCCACGGAGGGGTCGGGCATATGCCATGCCTATGCGCCGGACGGGCGCTGCATTTCGCTCCTGAAGATACTGCTCACCAATTTCTGTATCTATGATTGCGCCTATTGCATCAATCGTTCTTCGAGCAATGTCGAGCGGGCGCGGTTTACTGCCGAGGAGGTGGTGTGGCTGACGCTGGAGTTCTATCGGCGCAACTATATCGAGGGGCTGTTTCTCTCTTCCGGCATTATCCGCTCGTCCGATCATACGATGGAAGAGATGGTGCGGGTGGCGCGGGAACTGCGCGTCACGCATGGCTTTCGCGGCTACATCCATCTGAAATCCATTCCCGAAGCATCGCCAAAGCTTATTGAGGAAGCGGGGCTTTACGCCGACCGGCTGTCGATCAACATCGAATTGCCGACTGATAGCGGCGTCAGCCGTTTTGCGCCGGAAAAGCAGCCCGCCAATATTCGCCGCTCGATGGCTGATATCCGCCTGAAGATCGAGGAGGCGGGGGAGCCGACCGTCAGGACGCGAAAGACCAAACGTTTTGCGCCTGCCGGACAGAGCACGCAGATGATCGTTGGGGCGGATGGGGCTGATGACAGCACCATTCTGTCCACCAGCGCCCGGCTTTATGGCAGCTATGGTTTGCGACGCGTCTATTATTCGGCTTTCAGCCCCATTCCGGATTCGTCGAAGAACCTGCCGCTCATCAAGCCGCCTTTGATGCGGGAACACAGGCTTTATCAGGCCGATTGGCTTTATCGTTTTTATGGGTTCGACATTGGTGAAATAACCGCGATCGGCGGTAACGGAATGCTCGATCTCGATATAGATCCGAAGCTTGCCTGGGCGCTGAAAAATCGCGACCGTTTTCCAGTGGACGTGAACGTGGCGGATCGCGAAATATTGCTGCGCGTGCCCGGCTTCGGTACCAAGACGGTCGCCTCGATCCTGTCTTCACGCCGGTTTCGACGGTTGCGGCTGGAGGATATCGCCCGCTTCGGCGTTTCCCTGAAAAAGGTGAAGGCCTTCATCGTTGCCGAGGGCTGGACGCCGGGCAAGCTGACTGAACGGCCGGATTTGCGAGCGATGTTTGCTCCGCAGCCCGAACAATTATCGCTGCTGTGATGTACGGCCCGGTTTTGGAAGGGCGGGGCGATTTCGGCGAGTGGCGTGATGCGGCGCGCGCGGCTCTCGCCGCCAATGTGCCGCCGGAGGCGATTGACTGGCGGTTGCGGGATGAGAAAGCCGGGCTTCTCGATTTTGCCGGAGAGCCTTTGCCGGCGGCCCGTGCGGATGACGTGCAGGTGTCCGTTCCAGCCTCCTTCGTGACGTTGGCGCAAGCGATTATCTGTCATAGCGATCCGGGTCGTTTCGCACTGCTTTACCGGTTGCTGTGGCGGCTGAAGCGGGATCGCGCCCTGTTACAGTTCAAGTCCGATGCGGATGTTTCCGAAGCCCGGCAGCTTGAAAAATCGGTCCGCCGCGATTGTCACAAGATGACGGCCTTTGTTCGCTTCAAGGAATTATCCTTGCCGCAGGGGCAGGGCGGGCGGCGGCGCTTCGTCGCATGGTTCGAGCCGGATCACTTCATCGTAGAGCGCACGGCCCCGTTTTTCCAGCGGCGGTTCACGGATATGGACTGGCTGATCGCAACACCGAACGGCTCCGCGCGGTGGGACGGAAACGTGCTGGAGACATCGCGGCAGGCCGCGTCCAAGCCTGAGCTGACGGATGAAACGGACGAGCTGTGGCGAACCTATTATGCCAACATATTCAATCCGGCGCGTCTGAAGATAAAAGCGATGACGGCAGAGATGCCAAAGAAATACTGGAAAAATTTGCCGGAAGCCGAGCTTATTCCAGGTCTCGTTCTCGGTGCCGAGGCGCGGGTGCTGGAGATGGCGGCGAAGGCTGCTAGCCAGCCGCAACCATTCCATCACCGCCTGCAGGCCGCGGCCTCGGCGCGTGAAGAGCCGCCAGCGGCGCCAGACGGTACGCTCGCTTCATTGGCGCGGGAGGCTGGCCAATGCACGCGCTGCGCCCTGCATTGCAAGGCAACGCAGACAGTGTTCGGCATGGGACCTGAAGATGCGAAAGTGATGATCGTCGGGGAGCAGCCGGGAGATCATGAGGATCTTGCCGGAAAACCTTTCGTCGGTCCCGCTGGTCAGTTGTTCGACCGGACGTTGGTTGAAGCCGGTATTGACCGCAAAAAGCTTTATGTCACCAACGCCGTCAAACACTTCAAATACGAGGCCCGCGGCAAGCGGCGCATTCACCAGCGGCCGGATGCGGGCGAGGTGCAGCAATGCCGCTGGTGGCTTAACAAGGAAATCGAGCTGGTACGGCCGAAGCTTATCGTTGCCATGGGTGCAACTGCGCTTTATGCGCTGACAGGCGGAAAGGAAAAGGTGTCCGAGGTTCGGGGTCGCCCGATACCGATCCAGGAGGAGCGGACGCTTTTTGTCACGGTGCACCCTTCCTATCTTCTTCGCCTTCCCGACTCGCAGCAGAAGGAGGCGGAAATGCAGAATTTCAGGAATGAAATTGATTTTATAAGATTATTCTAATAGACTGTTTTGTGTGTTGCTATGCTATATTGGATGATCATCGCTGTCTTCATCGATATGATTAAATTTTTGTTTATTGGTTATTTTTATTGAAATTTTATACTTGATACCATAATTCAGATATTTATATTTATTCATTGCGTGGATGTATGATGCTCGGCGAACTAGATCTTGCAACAGTGATACTGATGCAAAAGTGTTCTTACATTGTTGGAATGCTGAGTTTTATATATCTGAAGCTCACAAATCGTGGTTTGCACGGCCCGACAGCTCTTGCAGCAGGCTTCGCAGCCATGGCTGCCGGCTCCACGCTCGCTGGGTACGGCGAATGGGGAATAATGTCTCCGGCCTTGTGGCAATTCGGCAGCATCGTCTTCGGTATCGTGGGTTATGCGCTGATCTGGCTTGGCCTGAAAATCGTGAGCGATGGACGTGCTGCCAGCAGGGGGACAGTATCAGCTGTCTGTTTGATTGCCTTGCTGGCAATTGTCCTTGCACAGCAGGTGGCTGACAATAACGCTTATCGTGCGGCCCTGTTCAACGGTTGTGCGGCTGTGGCCTATCTTGCGGGAGCGGGCGGGCTTTTTGCGCGGTGGCGCAAGGAGCCACTCCTGTCCCGCTTCGCGTTGGGCGCGATTGCGGGTATTTCCGGCCTGATTTCGTTGTCGGTGGCAAAGAGCGTGCTTTTGCCCCAATACGCCGCCATCGATCTGGTCAATGCGTTTTTCTTGATCATCATGTTGAACTTCGCCATTGCGCTGTTCGTGATGATGCTGGTAGCCGAGCGGTCAGAGCGCAAATTGCTGGTTCTCGCCAACACCGATCCTTTGACGGGCGTCAAGAACCGTCGTTTTTTCTTCCAGGCCATGCCGGCGGTGCCGGGTCCCAACGATGCGGCGATGCTGCTCGATATCGACCACTTCAAATCAATCAACGACCGCTTCGGCCACGCCGTCGGCGACAGCGTTCTTCAGGAAGTGGCGAAGCGTATCGGCGGCAGCATACGCGGTGGTGACGTGCTGGCGCGTTACGGTGGCGAGGAGTTCATCATCTTCCTGCCGGGTGCCGGTGTTCAAAAGGCTTGCATGATCGGAGAACGCATTCGCGATGCGATTGCGATAACCGAAGTCGATTGCGGCGGTTTGCGTGTCGGTGTGACGATCAGCATTGGCGTCGCAACCAGCGGAGATGCACGCTGCGATCTTCAGACCCTGGCGGAAATGGCGGACCGCGCCCTTTACCGCGCCAAGACGGATGGGCGCAATTGCGTGCGCGAAGCCCTGGCGGCGTGAGGCTTTTGAGCTTTTTGTGAGACAATGCAAAACGCCGCAGGCATGACCCGCGGCGTTTCCATGATCTTCGTTGTCGGCTGATTTTACAGGAAGTAGCTCTGCAAGGGCTTCACTTCCAGATTGCCGGCCTTAAGCGCCTTGATGGCAAGGGCTGCTGCTTCCGCACCGGCCATCGTCGTGTAGTAGGGCACCTTCTGCATCAGCGTTGCGCGGCGCAGCGACTTCGAGTCGGAAATCGCCTTGTTGCTGTCGGTGGTGTTGATGACCAGCTGGACCTGCCGGTTGCGGATGGCGTCTTCGATATGCGGACGACCTTCCTGCACCTTGTTGATCTTCTCGGCGTTGATGCCCTGTTCAGCAAGGAAACGCTGGGTGCCGCCGGTTGCCAGTACCCTGAAGCCGCTCTCGACCAGAATACGGATTGCGGGCAATACGCGGTCCTTGTCGTCGTCGCGCACCGAGACGAAGACGGTGCCGGAGCGCGGCAGGTCGACGCCGGCGCCGAGCTGGCTCTTGGCGAAGGCGAGTGCGAAATCGGTGTCGAGGCCGATAACTTCGCCGGTCGAGCGCATTTCCGGTCCGAGCAGAATGTCGACGCCGGGGAAGCGGGCGAACGGGAAAACGGCTTCCTTGACGGCGATGTGCTTCAGGTTGCGCGGGTCGGGTTTCTTGCCGTAAGCGGCAATCGCCGCATCAAGCTTTTCGCCGGCCATGACGCGGGCAGCGATCTTGGCGATCGGCGCACCGATGGTTTTTGCAACGAAGGGCACCGTGCGCGAGGCGCGCGGGTTGACTTCGAGAACGTAGATCGTGCCGTCCTTGATCGCGTACTGAACGTTCATCAGGCCACCGACGTTGAGCGCCTTTGCAAGCGCCGTCGTCTGGCGTTCCAGCTCGTCGAGGGTTTCCTTGCTCAGCGAACGGGACGGCAGCGAGCAGGCCGAGTCGCCCGAGTGGATACCGGCTTCTTCGATGTGCTCCATGATGCCCGACACGAAGACGTTTTCGCCGTCGCACAGTGCATCGACGTCGACTTCGACGGCGTTGGTCAGGTAGCTGTCGAACAGAAGCGGGTTCTTGCCGAGCAGGGTGTTGATCTGGCCGGTCTTGTCGTTCGGGTAACGCTGCTTGATGTCCTCTGGCACGAGGCCCGGAACCGTGTCGAGCAGATAGGTCTGGAGCTGGCCTTCCGAATGGATGATCTGCATGGCGCGGCCACCCAGAACATAGGAAGGACGCACGACCAGCGGGAAGCCGATTTCCGAAGCGACGAGGCGCGCCTGTTCAACCGAATAGGCGATGCCGTTGTTCGGCTGGGCGAGGTCGAGCTTCATCAGAAGCTTCTGGAAGCGGTCGCGGTCTTCGGCAAGGTCGATCATGTCAGGCGCGGTGCCGAGGATCGGAATACCGTTCTTTTCCAGCGCTTCGGCCAGCTTCAGCGGCGTCTGGCCGCCGAACTGCACGATGACGCCGACCAACTCGCCCTTTTCCTGTTCGGCGCGCATGATCTCGATCACGTCTTCGGCCGTCAGCGGTTCGAAATAGAGGCGGTCGGAAGTGTCGTAGTCGGTCGAAACCGTTTCCGGGTTGCAGTTGATCATGATCGCTTCGAAGCCTGCATCCTTCAGCGCGAAGGCAGCATGGCAGCAGCAATAGTCGAACTCGATGCCCTGGCCGATACGGTTCGGACCGCCGCCGAGGATGACGACCTTCTTGCGGTCGGAAACCTGCGCTTCAGAGCGGGCGGCGCCGACGAAGGGGATTTCATAGGTCGAATACATGTAGGCGGTGGGTGAGGCGAATTCTGCCGCGCAGGTATCGATGCGCTTGAAGACCGGGCGAACATTGAGGCTGTTGCGCAGTTCGGCCACCTCCTTCGGGCGCTTGCCCGTCAGAATTGCCAGGCGGGCGTCGGAAAAGCCCATGGCTTTGAGCATGCGCAGGTTCTCTGCGTCCTGCGGCAGGCCTTGCTCACGGACACGGGCTTCCATGTCCACAATTGCCTTGAACTGGGCGATGAACCAAGGGTCGATCTTCGAGTTTTCGTGGACTTCCTGTTCCGTCATTCCCATGCGCAGCGCCTGGGCGACCATGCGCAGGCGATCCGGCGTCGGTGTGCCTATGGCGGCGCGGATGGCGTTCTTGGAGCCTTCGCCCTCTTCGAAGCCGGGGATTTCGATTTCATCGAGACCGGTGAGGCCGGTTTCCATGCCGCGCAGCGCCTTCTGCAGCGATTCTGCGAAGGTGCGGCCGATGGCCATGACTTCACCGACGGACTTCATGGCCGTGGTGAGGATCGGCGAGGCGCCCGGGAACTTCTCGAAGGCGAAACGCGGGATCTTGGTGACGACGTAGTCGATCGACGGTTCGAACGAGGCAGGCGTCGCGCCGCCGGTGATATCGTTTTCCAGCTCGTCGAGCGTATAGCCGATGGCGAGCTTGGCGGCGATCTTGGCGATCGGGAAGCCGGTTGCCTTGGAGGCGAGAGCGGACGAGCGCGAAACGCGCGGGTTCATTTCGATGACGACGAGGCGGCCGTCTTTCGGGTTGACGGCGAACTGCACGTTCGAGCCGCCGGTTTCCACGCCGATCTCACGCAGCACCGCAATCGAGGCGTTGCGCATGATCTGGTATTCCTTGTCGGTCAGCGTCAGCGCTGGCGCAACGGTGATGGAATCGCCGGTGTGGACGCCCATCGGATCGATGTTTTCGATGGAGCAGATGATGATGCAATTGTCCGCGGTGTCGCGGACCACTTCCATCTCATATTCCTTCCAGCCGAGAACCGATTCTTCGACCAGCACCTCGGTGGTCGGCGAAGCGTCGAGGCCGCCCGAGACGATGTCGAAGAATTCGGAGCGATTATAGGCAATGCCGCCGCCAGTGCCGCCGAGCGTGAAGGACGGGCGGATGATGGCGGGCAGGCCGACATGGTCGATCGCCTGGGCGGCGATTGCAATCGCATGCGCCATGTAACGCTGCTTGCGGTCGGTCTCGCCAAGGTTCCACTGGTTTTCCAGATCGTCCAGCGCCTTGTCCAGTTCCGCACCGGAAAGCTTCGCCTTGAGTTCGGCGCGGGCAGCTTCGTGCTTCTTGCGGTCGGCGTCCTTGATTTCAGTGGCGTTGGCCAGCATGGACTTCGGCGTTTCGAGGCCGATGCGAGCCATGGCCTCGCGGAAGAGGGCGCGGTCTTCGGCCATGTCGATGGCTTCGGGCTTGGCGCCGATCATTTCCACATTGTAGCGGTCGAGAACGCCCATGCGCTTCAGGGACAGCGCGGTGTTGAGCGCGGTCTGGCCGCCCATGGTGGGAAGCAGCGCGTCCGGACGTTCCTTGGCGATGATCTTGGCGACGACTTCCGGGGTGATCGGCTCGACATAGGTTGCGTCGGCGAGGCCCGGATCGGTCATGATGGTGGCCGGGTTGGAGTTGACCAGAATGACCCGGTAACCCTCTTCCTTCAGCGCCTTGCAGGCCTGGGTGCCGGAATAGTCGAATTCACATGCTTGGCCGATGACGATCGGTCCTGCGCCAATGATGAGGATGGACTTGATATCTTGGCGCTTCGGCATGGCTCTCTCGTTCCGCGTTTTGGTTGCGCAAAACACCAGCCAGGGTGAAAGATCACCGGCCGGGGCGCGCAATTCAAAGTTTTCAGGCTAGAAGCGGCTTATAGGCAAATGTTTTTGAGAACGGAACCCCATAAATTCCGGAATCGACAGAAACTCTTAACCCGCCGGTGTATGCGCGGCGAAACGGGCCTGGACGGCCGCGCTATGGGAGCGGCTGACGGGTATTTCCGAACCGTCTCTTGTAATGACGTGCAGACGGCCAGCCTGTTTACGCAACGAGACGACGTCGGAAATGGCAATCCAGTGGGAACGGTGCACCTGCAAGCCTTCCGTGAGGCCTATTTCTTTCAGCGCATCGGCAAAACGCAGCAGAACGAGCTGATGGCCGCGCGTGGTGACGATTTCGGTATAGTGGTCCTGCACCGACAGCCGCAGCAATTCTCCGCGCTTTTGCGGCGGAAGCCGCTCCAGCAGCGGCGCGATGCTTTTCACCTCACCTTTGGCATCTCCATTCGGGTCCGCAACGGCATCCGTTGCCGTTGCGCGTGACTGGCAGGCCGTGAGGTAGCTCAGCAGGCAAAAGATGGCGCAGAGCGGCAGGGCCGACATGCTGCTTTTCAGAAAGGCGGCGAAACCCATTTCCCTGCCGGAAAAGATTTGGTTCATGATGGAAAGCAGCAGCCCGATGGGCAGGGCTGCCGTCAGCGAGCCGATCATCATGCGTGTCAGCATATTTTCAATGCTGCTGGCAAGGATGGTGTTGGCGAGGATGGAAAAGGATATTGCGAACGTCCATGCGCCAGCCTGAACGATTGTCCAGTAAAGCAGCCGGTCGGCGAAACTCATGGTCTCACTTGTCCCGAAAGGGCCGGTCAGAATGAAGATCGCCAATATGGCAAGGAAGGTCAGCCACAGTCTGCGCGATTGCAGGATGGCGTGCATTTCACGAAGCGTGGACTGCAAAGAGAGGTGATCCACGAAGTTTTCCTGCGGTTGACGCCAATGCGTTTTTCTTTCGCGCATGTTTTGCCGAAGTTAGCGATAATTTCAACCGGGTCAAAACGCTTCACCATGTCACTTCAGCCTTTGCTAGACGCACCGCTTGCCGTGCAATTCCATGTCGCCACCGTTGTTCCGGCCGCGATTCTCGGCGCCTTCATTTTCCTTCGCCCCAAAGGAACCGCCATCCACCGGCTACTCGGCAGGATCTGGGTGACGCTGATGGTCATGACGTCCGTTTCGACCTTCTTCATCCATGAATTGAGGGTGTTTTACGGTTTCAGCCCGATTCATCTTTTATCGGTTCTCACCATATATGGCTGTCTGCAATCGGTCCTTTTCGCGCGCAGGGGCGAAATCAGGCGCCATATGAGGATCATGCAGAGTGTTTATCTCGGCGGTATCGTCATCGCAGGCGGTTTCACCTTCGTTCCGGGGCGGATCATTCACGAGGTTGCTTTCGGTGACGGTCAGCCGGGTCTTGTGGTGCTTTTCGCGGGCGTGTTCGCGTTTGCCCTGCTGTCTCTGACCGTCTTCACGCAAAGGCGGCGAGCCTCCTGAACGAATGCACCCACCTCCGCTTTCTTCCGGAACAAGATGTATTATAGTGCCGTTATAAGGTTGCCTGTTGAGGCGACGTTTGCGGAGAGAAAAGCATGGAATGGAGAGGGCGCCGCCAGTCGGACAATATCGAGGATCGGCGCGGCATGTCGGCGGGATCGGGGCCATCCGGCAACGATCCTTTTTCGCGTGGCGGAATGCGCGTGCCGATCGGGCGCCGCGGCGGCGGCATCGGCATTGGCGGTCTTCTGCTGATCCTGCTGATAAGCTGGGTGCTTGGCATCAATCCGCTGACGCTGCTTTCGGGCGGAGACATTTCACTGGATGGGGGCGGTACCACGCAGCAATCCGGCCAGCAGGCGGGCACTCGGCCGCAGGGCCAATCGTCCGACGAGACGACGGCTTTCGTGCGCACCGTGCTGGCTGAGACGGAAGATACGTGGAGCGGCATTTTCCAGTCCGCCGGCGAGACCTATCAGAAACCGACCCTTGTGCTGTTTTCCGGGCAGGTTGCGTCTGCCTGCGGTTCTGCCTCTGCGGCCAGCGGCCCGTTCTATTGCCCTGGTGACCGAAAGGTCTATCTCGACACCAGTTTCTTCAGTGAACTGGACAAGCGTTTCGGCGCGTCTGGCGATTTCGCGCAGGCTTACGTTATTGCGCATGAGGTGGGCCACCACGTCCAGAACCTGACCGGTGTCCTGCCGGAGTTCAACCGCCGCCGCCAGTCCATGAGCCAGGTGGACGCCAACAAGATGTCGGTGCGTGTGGAGCTTCAGGCCGATTGTTATGCCGGTATCTGGGGCAAGTTCACCGAACAGAAGGGCATTCTGGAAACCGGTGACCTTGAGGAAGCGCTCAACGCTGCCCACCAGATCGGCGACGACACCCTGCAGAAGCAGACTCAAGGATATGTGGTGCCTGACAGTTTCAACCACGGCACGTCGGCGCAGCGCATGGAATGGTTCAAGCGCGGCTTCCAGAACGGACGCGTCGAGGACTGCGACACCTTTTCGGCGAATATCTGAGGAGAGGGGGCTTTTCAGCCCCCTTTTCGTTTAGCGCATCAAGAGCGCCACGACATACATGCCGAGGGCGAAGATGGTATGGGCCACAAGGTTGAGTAGGCGAACCTTCGTGGGATTCGGTGTCTTCGATGCGGCCCAGCCAATGCCGAGTCCCGGCTGCAGCAGGAACCAGCCAGCGCCCACCGTTATGATGCCGACGATCCACGGCGCTATGAAGGACGGGTTTGCAAACCAGGCGGCCGGGACCACCAGAGCAAGAATGACGCCATAGAGAATGCCGACGGCATAATGCGAGACCCAGCCGAGCGCCAGTTCATGCTCGTAGGGTTCAGCCGTGGCGATGCTGTCGTGAAATATCCTGCCTTTCGGCACATGCCAGAACCAGCGGCCGACCGGTGCCCAGTTCGGGGCGGACTGGCCGAAAAACCGGTGCAGCACAATCGCCCATATATCCATAAAAACGGTGCCACCCACCCCCATGGCAATACCGCGCCAAATCAAATCCAGCATAGATCCCTCCGCAAATCATGATCGATCAAGCTCTAGCTGATCGTGTGAGTGGCGGGAACAGGGTTTTTCGCGTGCTGAGGGCGGACAAGAAAAATGGCCGGATCGCTCCGGCCATAATGAAGACTGAAACGTCTCCTCCGTCATGCCGGACTGGATCCGGGGTAACGGTGCGATTGTCTCACCAGTGAGCTATTTTCGGTCTACGCAGCACGCCCATATTCAGCCTGCCGCCGCGTTGCCGTGGCGAGCTGGAACTGCGCAAGCAATTCGTTGAGCGCCGCCGCTTCCGAGGCGAGGCCGTGGCTTGCCGCAGTCTGTTCTTCGACCATGGCGGCATTCTGCTGGGTGCCCTGATCGATGGTGTTGATGGCGGTGTTGATTTCCTGAAGTCCGGTGGACTGTTCGCGCGACGACGTTACGATGGCGTCGATATGGCGGTTGATCTCCTGGACTTCGCGGACGATGGTTTCCAGCGCCTTGCCGGCATTGCCGACGAGATCGACACCGGATTGCACCTGCGATGTTGAGGCGTTGATCAGCGTCTTGATCTCCTTCGCGGCATTTGCAGAGCGCTGGGCAAGCTCGCGCACTTCCTGTGCGACGACGGCAAAACCCTTGCCTGCCTCACCGGCGCGGGCGGCTTCCACGCCGGCATTCAGCGCAAGCAGGTTCGTCTGGAAAGCGATTTCGTCGATCACGCCAATGATGTTGCTGATCTCCGACGACGATTTTTCGATGCCTTCCATGGCGCGAACAGCGTCCTCGACGATGATGCCGGACTGCTCGGCATTGTTGCGCGTGCGGTCTACCAGACGGCCTACCTCTTCGGCACGGCGGGCGGAATCCTTGACCGTCGTGGTTATTTCCTCAAGCGCGGCCGCAGTCTCCTCGACAGAGGCGGCCTGCTGCTCGGTGCGCTTGGCCAGGTCGTCGGCAGACTGGCGGATTTCTCCAGCACCGGCATCGATTGCGCGTGCATTCTGGCCGACTGTGCTCAAGGCAACGTTCAGCTTGGCGACCGAGTTGTTGAAGTCGTCGCGCAAGCGGTCGATGCGGGTCACGAAAGGTGTCTCGATCCGGTAGTTGAGGTCGCCGTTCGAAAGGTGCGTCAGTCCCTTTGCCAGCGAATCGACTGCGAACTGGATGTCGGCCGCGTCTTTCGCCGCCAGTCGTTCGCGGTCGTTGCGCTCCTGTTCGGAAAGCGTGCGGTTCTGTTCGGCGTCGCCTTCAAGACGCAGACGTTCCGTGGCGTTCGATTTGAATACGGCAACCGCCGCAGCCATCGAGCCGATCTGGTCACTGCGCTCCTGGCCGGGAATGGCGACATCGAGATTGCCGGCGGCAAGCCTTTCCATGGCAGCAGTCATCTGCGTGACGGGGCGAACAATGAAACGGCTGAGAACGGTTGCCAGCAGGGCGATCATGATCGCGGCGGCAAGGATCGTGGCGATGGTTGCCGCGAGGCGAAATTGGCCGATCGCGCTGTAGGCGACGTCGGAATCGACAACGAAACCGAGATACCAATCGACCGAGGGCAGACCGGCGACGGGAATGAAGCTGGTGATCTTGCCCTTGCCGTCGATCTCGGTTTGCGAAATCGCGGAAGAAATTGCCGGTGTATCAACCTTGAAGAGATCGGTCAGCGGCTTGTCGACGAATTTCGCATCGGGATGCATGAGGATCTTGCCGTCCTTGCTGACGAGGAAGGCGTATCCATCCTTGCCGGCATCCACCGACTTGATCATCGTGACCAGCGAATCCAGCGAGAAGTCGCTACCCGTCACGCCGGCCAGCTTGCCGCCGATGGACACGGGAATGGCGGCAGTGATGATAAGGCCGCCAGTCGACGCATCGCTATAGGGCTCGGTCAGTACTGGCTTGCCGGCCTTGACGGAGTCCAGATACCAGGGACGCTTGCGCGGGTCGTAGCCTTCCGGCAATGGCAATTTCGGGAAAGTCGTGAAACTGCCGCTTTCGGCATTGCCGAAATATGTGGACATGAACTGAGCCGTCAGCACGTCGTTCTGGAGGAACTGCAGCTTGGCGTCGTCATCTGGGAGCTTGGCGAGCGTCTTCGCAACCGTTTCGGTCAGCATGATGCGGCCGTTCAGCCAGTTGGCGATGCTTTGCGCTGCCTGCTTGCCGGACGAATCGATATTTTCCGCCACGGCTTGCGTTGTCACCTGGTGTTGAAGACTGTCGATATAGAAGGAAAAGCCGGCAAAAGCGGCGACGACAAGCGATGACGCCGCAAACAGAATGCGCGTCATGAGATTGGTTTTTTTGGGCAAGCTACACGTCCTTGGAACCAGATGTGCCCATTCGGCTCATCTTGGAAAATAATGGGAAAGACATGCCTCAATGGCGGGAATATTCTGCGTCATGCAGCTTATGGTTTGAAAGAACTTCGCGATATTCTAATGCGTAAAGTGAAATGGTAAAATTCGGCTAAATTTGTTATATGTCAGGCCTTTTCGGCCCAAGTGGACGTAAAATTGCCGCTCTGCGTAAATTTTGATCATTGATCCGCAAAGGTTGCGTGCAGGAAGGGAATATTTTATTCATCACCTGCTGCCATTGCGCAATTCGCGGGCAATGGCCAAAATTCAGGTGAATTACAATGTCTTCGTCGGTTGTTGCAGAAACCGTTCCCTCTGGATCGGGGTCGTGGCTTTCGCATTTCAAGGCTACGCTTGCGCTTGGAATTCCGCTTGTCGGTGCGCAGCTCGCGCAGCTTGGCATCCACACTACAGATATGGTCATCGTCGGTCAGCTCGGAGCTGAGAAGCTGGCGGCCATGGTGCTGGCCGGGCAGTTCTTCTTCGTTGTCTTCATTTTCGGCTCGGGATTTTCCGTGGCCGTGGTGCCAATGGTAGCGCAGGCTTACGGGCAGGGCGATGCGACGGCTGCCCGCCGCTCGCTGCGCATGGGCATGTGGGTTGCAATCGCGTACTGGATTCTTGCCCTGCCGATATTCTTCAACGCCGAGCGCATTCTGGTCTATCTCGGACAAAACCCCGAAGTTGCGGCGTTGACCGGCCATTATCTCGCCATCGCCAAGTTCGGCCTTTTGCCGGCGCTGCTTTTTTACGTGCTGCGCGGGCTTGTCAGTGCCATCGGCCGTGCGGGCATCATTCTGTATGTCACCATCATCATGCTGGTGATGAACGGTTTGATGGCCTATGCGCTGGTCTTCGGCCATTTCGGATTGCCGGTGATGGGTATGAACGGCGCGGCTGTCGTTGCCGTCATCGTCAATGCCTTCAGCTTCATCTTCATCGTCGCTTATGTGCAGACGCGTGAGGAAACCAGGAAATACGAGCTGTTCGTGCGCTTCTGGCGGCCTGACTGGCATGCGCTGTTCGAAGTGCTGCGCCTTGGCCTGCCTATCAGCATCACCATCCTTGCCGAAGTGACGCTGTTTGCGGCGGCTTCGATCCTGATGGGACAGATTGGCACCGTGCAGCTTGCGGCGCATGGCATCGCCCTGCAGCTTGCCTCCATCGCTTTCATGATCCCGCTCGGCCTGTCGCAGGCGGCGACCGTGAGGGTCGGTGTCGCGTTCGGTCAGGGTGATTTCAGGAACCTCGTGCGCGCCGCCATCATGGTCTACGCGATTGCCTGCGGTATTGCCGTTTGCGGCGGCATCCTGTTTGCGGCTGTTCCGGAATTTCTGGCGAAGTGGTTTCTTGACGCGAAGTTGCCGGAAGCGGCGGAAGTGCTTGCCTACGCAAGCAGCCTCGTGGTGATCGCCGGCATCTTCCAGCTGGTCGATGGTATCCAGGCCGTGACAGCAGGTTTGCTGCGCGGATTGAAGGATGCGCGCATTCCGGCGATGCTGGCGCTGATTTCCTATTGGCCGATCGGGCTGGCGCTGGCCTGGACCATGGCCTTTCCGCTCGGCTTTGGCGGACGTGGCGTCTGGTTCGGTTTCGTGATCGGCCTTTCGACGGCGGCCGTTCTCCTGACTATACGTTTCGTCATTCTGGTGAAGCGTGAAATGAAAACGGCCCGCTGAAAGCGGGCCGTATATTTTTCCTGATTTTCCGAAGATGTCTCAGCGCTCGGCGAGCGCTGCCTCACCTTGTCTCTCGCGCAGCAGGTTGACGAAGCGGCGGAAGAGATAGTGGCTGTCCTGCGGGCCGGGCGATGCTTCCGGATGGTGCTGGACGGAGAAGACCGGCTTGCCGACGATGCGCAGGCCGCAATTGGTGCCGTCGAACAGCGACGTGTGGGTTTCTTCGACGCCATCAGGCAGCGACTTGGCGTCAACCGCAAAACCATGGTTCATGGAAACGATTTCCACCTTGCCGGTGGTGAAGTCCTTGACCGGATGGTTGGCGCCGTGGTGGCCCTGGTGCATCTTTTCAGTCTTGGCGCCGACGGCCAGGCCAAGCATCTGGTGGCCGAGGCAGATGCCGAAGATCGGCAGGTCGCTGTTGATGAGGCTCTGAATGACCGGTACGGCATATTCGCCTGTCGCGGCCGGATCTCCCGGACCGTTGGAAAGGAAAACGCCATCCGGCTTCAATGCCAGAATGTCTTCGGCGGATGTCTGGGCCGGAACCACCGTGACCTTGCAATCGAGACCGGCGAAGAGGCGCAGGATGTTGCGCTTGACGCCGAAATCCACGCAGACGACATGGTACTTCGCATCGGCTTCATTCAGCGTGCCGTAACCCTCGTTCCATACCCAAGGCGTTTCCGTCCAGGTGGAGGATTGGCCGGATGTGGCTTCGATGGCGAGGTCGAGGCCGACGAGACCGCTCCATGCCTTGGCTTCCGCCTTTAGCGCCTCGATGTCGAACACGCCGTTGGGATCATGGGCGATCACCGCGTTCGGTGCACCGTTTTCGCGTATCCATGCCGTCAGCGCGCGCGTGTCGATGCCGCAAAGGCCGATGACGCCGCGGGCTTTCAGCCAGGCATCCAGATGCTTGGCGGCGCGGAAGTTCGAAGGGGCGGTGATGTCGGCCTTGAAGATGACGCCGACTGCGCCGCGGCGGGCGGCTGGCGTCAGGTCTTCGATGTCTTCCTCATTGGTGCCGACATTGCCGATGTGCGGGAAGGTGAAGGTGACGATCTGGCCGAGATAGGACGGATCGGTCAGGATTTCTTCGTAACCGGTCAGTGCGGTGTTGAAGCAGACTTCCGCCTGTACCTTGCCGGTTGCGCCGATCCCCGTTCCCTCGATCACTGTGCCATCGGCAAGAACAAGCATTGCGGTCGGTTTGCGGGTAGTCCAGGGCGCTGTCTCGGTCATCTCGTTCCGTTTCTGCCGCTTCGCACCCCGCCTCTTGAAAGGCAGGGGGAGAGGGGCCATTTTTTGTCGCAGGCTTCGTGACATAAAGGGGCGCGCGAAAAACTCGCGTTTTGACCCTTCGTTAAAATCTCGTGCAGGTGCCGGAAAATAACGAAAGCTGCTTAAACGGTCAACCGCAGGCTCGAGATTTACGCGGAATTAAACCTTCGCACATTCAAGGGCTTATGCATTTGATTTGCTTGAGCGGGTTTGCTCGGTTATGTCGTTTCGAAAAATAAGGTGGAAAGTTTCCGTGTCGAGAAGCTGCGGAATGCACTTTCCCAAGGAGAAGAAGAAATGATGCGCGACACGTTCGCTAATACTCTGAAAGACGCGCTGAAGGCTCGTGACGCCCGGCGTACATCGACCGTGCGTCTCATCCAGGCGGCCATCAAGGATCGCGATATTGCCAATCGCGGCGTGGGCAAGGACCCCGTCACCGACGACGAGATCATGCAGATCCTGACCAAGATGGTGAAGCAGCGGGAAGAGTCCGCCAGCATCTATGATGGTGCCGGTCGCGCCGAGCTTGCCGCTCAGGAGCGCGAGGAAATCGTCATCATCAAGGAATTCATGCCGGAAGAAATTCCGGCCGAAAAGGTGCGCGAATTGTGCCAGGCCGTCATCAGCGAAACCGGCGCCTCCGGCCTGCGTGACATGGGCAAGTGCATGAATGCGCTCAAGGAGCGCTATCCCGGCCAGATCGACTTCGCGAAAGCCTCCGGCGTCGTCAAGGATTTGCTGAAGTAGTTTTCGCCCGTTCGGAAAAAGTAAAGGCAGGGCAGCCATGGCTGCCCTGCCTTTTTGCTGCCGACGAAGGCGCATTTCGGCGGATCAAAATGCGGTCACGCGCAGGCGTTTTTCGGGGGACGTGCCTGCGGGCGTCAGCAGCTTTATGAGAATGTCCGGGCGCTGCCTTTGAATATGTTTTATACCTCGGCGACGGTTGGCTCAAATTACAAAAACATAATTTTTTGTGATGATGCGCTGCCATAAATTTGCCCGAAGCGGGCGACAGCGGCGATGCGGTTTTAGTGCGATGGCCTGTGAATATCGGGTATTCCGGTTCTTTGGGTTTGGTACTGACCCCTTTCTGCGCTTATATGAAAGACTGGCCTCGAACAGGTAACCCATGCGATTTTCCAATTCTTTTCTCGATGAGATACGCGACCGCGTGAACATCTCCGATGTGATCGGCAGACGTGTGTCCTGGGATAAGAAGAAGACCAATACGCCGCGGGGCGATTATTGGGCCTGCTGCCCGTTCCATGGCGAAAAAAGCCCGAGTTTTCATTGCGAGGATCGCAAGGGGCGATACCATTGTTTTGGTTGCGGTGTTTCCGGCGATCATTTCCGGTTTCTCACCGATCTCGAGGGGTTGAGTTTCCCCGAAGCCGTTCAGCAGATCGCCGACATGGCCGGCATCTCCATGCCGCAGCCCGATCCGCAGGCTGAGAAGCGCGAGCGCGAGCGCACCTCTTTGCAGGACGTCATGGAAATGGCGACGCTGTTCTTTCAGGATCAGTTGCAGACCGCGCTTGGTGCGCGGGCGCGGGCTTACCTGCGCGATCGCGGGCTGACTGGGCGCACCATCGAGACATTCAGGCTCGGTTTTGCACCAGATAGCCGCAATGCGCTGAAGGAGCATCTGGCGAGCAAGGGTGTGGCGCGCGAACAGATGGAAGCCTGCGGGCTGGTGGTGCATGAAAACGTGCCGGTTTCCTATGACCGCTTCCGCGACCGCATCATGTTCCCGATCCTGTCGTCGCGCGAAAAGGTGATCGCTTTCGGCGGCCGCGCCATGGCGGCGGATGCAGTGGCCAAATATCTGAACTCCAACGAGACCGAGCTTTTTCACAAGGGCAATGTTCTCTACAATTTCGCCCGCGCGCGGCGCGCCTCGCAGGCTTCCGGTGGGACCGTCATTGCCGTCGAAGGTTATATGGATGTCATTGCGCTTTATCAGGCGGGTGTCGAAAATGCTGTCGCCCCGCTCGGCACGGCGCTGACGGAAAGCCAGCTTGAGCTCCTGTGGAAAATGTCGCCGCAGCCGATCCTCTGCTTTGATGGCGACGGCGCCGGCATTCGTGCCGCCAACCGTGCAGCCGATCTCGCCTTGCCGCATATCAAGCCTGATCGTTCGGTGAGTTTTGCGCTTTTGCCCGACGGAAAAGACCCTGATGATCTCGTGCGGCTGGAGGGGCGTGCGCCTTTTGACCGTGTGCTTTCCGAGGCAAAACCGCTCGCGGCGATGATCTGGAGCCGCGAGACGTCTTCGGTGACTTTCGATACGCCTGAAAAGCGTGCCCAGCTTGAAAGCCGGCTGCGGCAGATCGTTGCCGTCATCGGCGACGAGGCGGTGCGGCGTTTTTACCAGCAGGATATGCGCGACAGGCTCAATGCCTTCTTCCAGCCGCGTTTTCAGCAGGGCGGTTCGCAGGGTGGAAATTTCCGCCGCGATGGCCAGCAGGGTAATGGGCGCGGGTTCCAGAGGAACGCTTCCGGACGGGGTGGAGCCATGGCTGCGCCGGCCAGCAACATTTCCGACCGGCTTACCCAGTCGGGTCTGGTCAGGGGGCACCAGACCAAGCCTTCACTTCGCGAAAGCGTTCTCGCCATCACCATCGTCAACCATCCCGAACTGCTGCTTGAGGAATATGACGAGATCGCCGCGATCGATTACGAGAACCGCGATCTGCAACGCCTGTGGTCGACTGTGCTGACCTTTGCTGCGGAAAGTGCGGCCGAGATTTCGCGGGCAGGGCTGATCGAGCGCCTGTCGCAGCAGGGTTTCGAGGTTCTTTTGAAAACCATGGACCAGCAGGTGCGCAATGCGCGCCTGTGGACGGCCACGGAACAGGCGGCGCTGGAAGATGCGCGTGAGGGATATGTGCAGGCGCTTTCCCTGCACAAGAGGACGAAATCCCTGCTCTGGCAGAAGCGCGAGCTGGAGCGGGAAATAGGCGAGGCGACGGACGACGAACGCGGCACGCTTCTGGTGCGGGCGCTGGCCGAAGTTCAGCTGGAAATCGGCCGAATGGAAAATCAGGAAGCGATCATCGATGGTTTCGGCGTCATGTCCGGCCGGGTAAAGGGTCCGGCTGTCGGCCATGGCTGAGGACTGCGGCCAAGAATAGAAAGACGTGTGGGGTTGCCTTTTGCTGCAAGCGCCCTAAATAGGGGGTAGTCTGGTGATAACTCGCAAAATGCGGCCCTTTTTATGAATTTCCGTGGCTGTCTCGCCCTCAAAGGCTTGACGGGGCGGGAAATAGCGGGAATCACCAATTCAGGAATAGTAAGGTGGAATGAGCCTTGGCGGATAGAAATTGCATGAGCAAGCATTTTCGGGTGCACTGTCTTTGCATTCTGCCTGAGGCTGCCGTGGTTAATCGGCAATTAAAGATCACTCCGTTAGGTGTCTGACAGTGATTCGCTGTTATCAGCCGGATGCTCTCAAGGCGAACGGCTATGCGGCGGAACAGGTGTTAGCGTCAGGGAAAGCGACGAGATAGATGGCAACCAAAGTCAAAGAAAACGAAGAAGCAGAAAACGAACGCGACGGTGCGACGGACGGTCCGCTTCTCGATCTTTCGGATGACGCGGTCAAAAAGATGATCAAGGCCGCCAAGAAGCGCGGCTATGTGACGATGGACGAGCTGAATTCCGTCCTGCCGTCCGAAGAAGTGACGTCCGAGCAGATCGAAGACACGATGGCGATGCTGTCCGATATGGGCATCAACGTTATCGAGGACGAGGATGCCGAGGAAGCACCGGGCGAAGCCGAAAGCGACGATTCCGATAACGAAGAGTCCGAAGGCGGCGAACTGGCACCTTCCGGCGGTACCGCGCTTGCGACCGCGAAGAAAAAAGAACCGACCGACCGTACCGACGATCCTGTGCGCATGTATCTGCGCGAAATGGGTTCCGTAGAGCTTCTGTCGCGCGAAGGCGAAATCGCCATCGCCAAGCGCATCGAGGCCGGCCGCGAAACGATGATCTCCGGCCTTTGCGAAAGCCCGTTGACGTTCCAGGCGCTGATCATCTGGCGCGACGAACTCAACGAAGGCACGACGCTGCTGCGCGAGATTATCGATCTCGAAACCACCTATTCCGGCCCGGAAGCCAAGGCTGCCCCGCAGTTCCAGAGCCCGGAAAAGATCGAGGCGGATCGCAAGGCCGCCGAAGAGAAGGAAAAGACCCGCAGACTGCGTGCGCCTTCCGGTGACGAGGATGTGACTGATGTGGGTGGCGATGGCCTGCCGCCGGAAGAGGAAGAAGAGGACGACGACGAGTCCAACCTTTCGCTTGCTGCGATGGAAGCCGAGCTGCGTCCGCAGGTCATGGAAACGCTCGACACCATTGCCGACACCTACAAGAAGCTGCGCAAGCTTCAGGACCAGCAGGTCGAGGCTCGCCTTGCCTGCACGGGGACCCTGTCCTCCGGTCAGGAGCGCCGCTACAAGGATCTCAAGGACCAGTTGATCACGGCTGTGAAGTCGCTGTCGCTGAACCAGAACCGTGTCGACAGCCTTGTCGAGCAGCTTTACGATATTTCCAAGCGTCTGATGCAGAACGAAGGCCGGCTGCTGCGCCTTGCCGAATCCTATGGCGTCAAGCGCGACAGCTTCCTCGAGCAGTATCACGGTGCGGAACTCGATCCGAACTGGATGAAGTCGATTGCCAATCTGGCCGCCCGCGGCTGGAAGGAATTCGCCCGCGAGGAAAGCAACACGATTCGCGAGATCCGTCAGGAAATCCAAAATCTGTCGACGGAAACCGGTATTTCCATCGCCGAATTCCGCCGTATCGTTTCCATGGTACAGAAGGGTGAGCGCGAAGCGCGTATCGCCAAGAAGGAGATGGTCGAGGCCAACCTGCGTCTCGTGATCTCCATCGCCAAGAAATATACCAACCGCGGCCTGCAGTTCCTCGATCTCATTCAGGAAGGCAATATTGGCCTGATGAAGGCGGTGGACAAGTTCGAATATCGCCGTGGTTACAAGTTCTCGACCTATGCGACATGGTGGATCAGGCAGGCGATCACCCGTTCGATCGCCGACCAGGCGCGCACGATCCGTATTCCGGTTCACATGATCGAGACGATCAACAAGATCGTTCGCACCTCGCGCCAGATGCTGCACGAGATCGGCCGCGAGCCGACCCCGGAAGAGCTGGCGGAAAAGCTGGCCATGCCGCTTGAAAAGGTGCGCAAGGTTCTGAAAATCGCCAAGGAGCCGATTTCGCTCGAAACCCCTGTGGGTGACGAAGAGGATTCGCATCTCGGCGACTTCATCGAGGACAAGAACGCGCTGCTGCCGATCGACGCCGCCATTCAGGCCAACTTGCGCGAGACGACGACCCGCGTTCTCGCCTCGCTGACGCCGCGTGAAGAACGTGTTCTGCGCATGCGTTTCGGCATCGGCATGAACACCGACCATACGCTGGAAGAAGTCGGCCAGCAGTTCTCGGTCACGCGCGAACGTATTCGTCAGATCGAGGCGAAGGCACTGCGCAAGCTGAAGCATCCGAGCCGCTCCAGAAAGCTCAGAAGCTTCCTCGACAGCTAAGCCTTTGCCTGCTTTAAAATTGAACCCGGTCAGTCACCTCTGGCCGGGTTTTTTGTTTCCCGCACTGGCGATCTCTGCGACAAGCCTTATGTGTGAAAACAAAGCGTTCCGCTTTTTCGGAAATGCTCAGGTTCGATTTGGCTCGATAACATGCAACAGGTTTCGGCAAGCAGATGGCGAGGGAAGGGATGGGCGGTGCCCGTCTCCGTGTTGCTGCATCTGGCTGTGGTCGCGATCTTTCTTTTTGAACTGCCCGAACGCATAGCCGAACCGCAGGAGCCGGAAAGCATCAGCGTCGATCTGGTGCCGCCGCCTGAGGAAAAGAAGCCGGAGGAAGCCAAGCCTCCCGCCGCCGAGCAGGCAAAGCAAGAAAAGCCGCAGCCTCCACCGCCGCCGCCCGCTCCGCCGGCAGACGAGCCGAAACCTTCGCCGCCCTTGCACGCGACGCTGCCGGCGATCGCCATGCGGCCGGAGGTGACGCAGGCGGACCCAGAGGACAAGCCAGGTAAGGCGGAGGAAGCGGACAAGGCCGACCCTTCCAAGGAGCCTGAAAGCCAGCCTGAAAAGACGGCTGAGGACAAGCCCGCGCCATCTGCCGACAACGGCGATCTCAAGGCGTCCGCCGAACAGGGCGAAATTGCGGTTTCACCCGTCAAGCAAGAGGCTGAGCCGGAAAAGGCGCCTGTGCCGCAGGAGAAACCGGCTGACGAAAAACCTGCCGAGGTGGTAAAGGAGAAGCCCGCGAAACTTCCGGCCGCGAAACAATTATTGTCTTCGTCGCTGCTTTCTCCGGCCCAAAGACGCCAGATGTTTGGTGATCTGCCGCCCCGCCGCCGCATTGTTCAGCTTTGCAGCACGGAGGCTCTGGCGCAAATTCAGGGCGCGGGTTTTGCCGCCCGTGGCATGATACCCTATTCGGATACGGGCGGGAGGATATCGGGGAATTCGATTGATGCTTCCGGCGGCGCATTCAACACCGGCAATAGCTGGCACGATGTGTCTTTTCAGTGCGAGGTCGATCTGGATAACTACGCCGTGACGGCCTTCCGGTTTAAAATTGGGAACGCCTTAACACCGGATGAGGCGAAAAAGCGGGGCTTCACCCGATTTCAATGAAGGCTAGTTTTTTAAACTTTCGGTTTGCTGACGAAGGTTTCCGTCCGCCACTCCGTCGTCCTCGGGCTTGTCCCGAGGACATGCAACCGACTGATTTTGTAGACGTGTTTAAATCCTCGGGACAAGCACAAGGATGACGTCAAGTCTGGAAATGTGTCGGTCAGCAGGGCTGGGAGTTTACACCCTCTCCGTATCACCGACCAACAGCCCGATACCCGCCATCAGCGCATCCTCGTCGTAAGGCTTCCTGATGACAGGCACGTTGCCGAAGTCGTCAGGCACCATGCTGGCATCGGCATAGCCGGTGGCGAACAGGAAGGGGATCCCGCGGCGGTGAAGCTCGCGTGCGACGGCGATGGAGGTGTCGGAACCGAGATTGATATCGAGGATAGCCACATCCGGCACGTAGCTCTTCAGCTTCTCGATGGCCATTGCCGAGGAGGTCGCGGTTTCGATTGTCTTGATGCCGTTGTCTTCCAGCATGTTTTCCACATCCATGGCGATCAGCATCTGGTCTTCTACGAGCAATATTTTCAACGTTTCCTCCCGGTTGGACCGTCTGGGTTGTGTTGCGGCGTCATCCTCCGTCTTCATCTCGGAAGCTGTCATGACTGCTGAGATATGGCGGGAGGGCAGGAGAATTTCCGCCTCCAGTCCATCAGGCAAATACCGAATGGTGCTGCGTCCGCCCAGATCGTAGGGGATGCTGCGGCTGATGAGCGCCGTGCCGAACCCGGAGCGTGATGGTGTGGGCAGCTTGGTAGGCAGAGTTTCGCGCCAATGTATCAGGCAATCGCGGTTTTCGTCGACTTCCCAGCGTAGATCCAGTTTTCCGCCGGTCTGAGCAAGCGCGCCGTATTTGGCAGCATTCGTCGCCAGTTCATGCAGTACGAGGGCCATGACGGAAAATGCGCGCGAATCGAGCGTGACCTGTGGTCCGGCGAGATCAACAATAGCCTCGGCTGAACGGTGCGGCGACAATTCGGCGTCCAGCAGGTCGCGCAACGACCCGCCGCCTTCACCGCGGATGATCTGGTCATGGGCAAAGGACAGTGCCTGGATACGACCCTTCAGCGCACCGACATATTCCTGCAGGGTTTTACCCTCCTGCGAGGGATTGCCGACCAGCGATTTGATAATGGCGAGAACGTTCTTGACGCGGTGGTTGAGTTCCTCGTTCAGCATGCGCTGGCGCACTTCCGCGCGCTCCCTTTCGCCCGCCATCAGCTCGCTGTGATGGAATGCGACCTCGACCAACGCTATTCTTGCGGCTTCGGCAATTTCCCGGTCCGCATCTGACCATGGCTGCGCCTGCAGGCGCACGGTCTCCTTCCAGATCGCGAAGCTCTTGCGCGGCGTGAGACGATCGCCGAGCGGACCGGTCTCATAGGATTTTTCCGGGTTGCCGGCCCAGTTCAGGTTCTGCACGATCTCCCTGCGGAAAAACAGCAGATAGTCGTTTTTGACCTGCGACAGCGGAATGGCGAGCATTCCGGCTGCGATATCTGCATAAATCTCCGCTTCCGGTATGGCTTGCGAGATGGCATGGGTTGCCCAGACCCTTCCCTCACTGACAGAGGTTACGAAGCGCGCCAGCCTTGGAATGGCATCCGCGGGCGGCGTTGCGCCGTGGCCGTGCCAGTTGTTGTCCACCCAAAGCCCGACGCCGTCGCATGGCATCAGATCGGCAAAATCCTGGAAACTGTCGATCAGCAGTTCCTCGATGTGCGCGTGATGGGCGGCGAGCCGCAGGAAGCGGTCGAGAGCGGCATGGGCGTGGTTGACGGTATCGAGTTTGCGCTTCTGCTTAAGGACCTGCAAATGCATGGAGAAAAACTCTCCAAACATTTCTGCGGCGATCCTGACCGACATCGTCAGAACGCGTGGCGAATAATGGTGGCAGGCGATAAGGCCCCACAGGGCGCCATCGACGATCACCGAAATCGACATGGAGGCACCAACGCCCATATTGCGAAGATATTCGCAATGGATGGGAGAAACGCTGCGCAAATGCGCGAATGACAGATCAAGCGGTTCACCAGACACATCGATGGCGGGCAATACGGGAACTCGTATTCCGCTGGCGTCGGAGATGATGCGCAGTGTGTTTTTAAGATAGAGCGTGCGGGCCTGCTGCGGTATGTCGCTTGCCGGAAAATATTGTCCGAGAAAGCTTTCCAGTTCCGGCTGCTTTGCCTCCGACACGACCTTGCCTGCACCGTCATCCTCGAAACGGTAGATCATCACCCGGTCGTAACCCAAGGTCGCCTTTACCAGCCGGGTTGTTCTCGAAATCAGGCTTTCGACCGTGTCTGCCTCGCGAATGCGGTCCACCATCTTGCGTGCGGTGCCAAGCGGCTGGGTCTCGCTCCCCGACGGTTCGAATTCGATGATCGTCGTGGATTTATAGCGGTGGAGCGCAATATCGAAGCTGCGACCATCGCGCAGTTCCATATTGGGCAGCATGGCAGGGCGGGTGGTCCTGCCGGTTACCGTGAGTGCATTGCGAAGGTCATGGACAAGATTTTTACCAAGCACTTCTTCGGCGGTTCTGCCGTTGATATCGCCATCGACGCGCAAAATCTCGCGACAGTTTTCCGAATGCCGCAGGACCATGCGCATGGCGTTGTCGCAAGCGATCAGGCAGCCGTGCGATTGAATATAACCTGGAATGTGGATGGGTTCGCGGTCGCAATTTGTCAGGTCGACATTATAATCAGTGGATGCCATGAATCTATCTCTCGCACCCTTTGCCTGTCTTGCACTGAAAATAGTTTAGTCGTCCGCAGACGGGAAAGCCTGAATGGTTCATTCTGATAGTGCCAATCCTTCCCCGTTTTTTGCAACCGTGACGCCGGTATTCCGTTCTATTAAAGGCAGCCGCCATGTCATGGAAGCACGCCTTTTCGCCATCAGTTACAATTCGACATGGTCCAACGTTTGCAGTGCCTAATTTGTTCCGAATTTTCTAAAGGAAATAACGTGCCGCAGAAGAAAATGACCATTACCACCACCCACGGGCAGGGGCTCTACGAATTTACGTCCGAGGCCGAGCGCTTTGTGAAGGAGGCAGGCGTGGACGAAGGCCTTTTGACCGTCTTCGTCAGGCACACATCCTGCTCCCTGCTTATCCAGGAAAATGCCGATCCGGATGTCCGGCGTGATCTGGCGGTATTTTTTTCCCGCCTCGTGCCACCTTCCGACGATGTCTCCATGCGCTGGGTCGTCCACACGCTCGAAGGCCCTGATGACATGCCTGCTCACATCAAATCGGCCCTGACCGCGGTTTCCATCGGAGTACCGATCAGCGATGGCAGGCTTACCCTTGGCACATGGCAGGGCCTTTATCTTTTCGAACATCGCGACCGGCCGCACCGCCGTGAAATCGTTCTGCATATCTCCCCATGATTCCCGTCAAAAGCCCCGACTTTTCCTTTCGTTTTCCCGTTAATGTCTCTGAACGTCTGCTGAACATGCGGTTCTGTCGGCGTTCAGGCGGGCGGGTCTAGGGTCTCGTCAATCGCCGGGGGACGTCCCTGCCGGCGCAGAAACAAACGGAGTGAGTTCATGTTCAGCACCTTCGCAAAAGCCGGCCTGGCTGCCCTCATCGCCCTCGGCGGAATTTCCGTCACCGCTCCAGCTGCCTCGGCTGGCCCGGATGTTCAGCTCAGAGTTCAGGTTCAGGATGGATACGGTCATGACAGAGGCCGCGGCCCGGGCTGGGGTCGTCCCGATCGTCCTGGTCCGGGTTGGGGCCGTCCTGACCGCCCGCGTTACGGTTGCTCGCCGCGGCTTGCGGAGGAAAAGGCTAGCCGCATGGGTCTTCGCCGCGCGCGCGTTGTCGATGTATCGCCGCGCCGTGTCGTGGTTGCAGGCTTCGACCGTCGCGGTCCTGACCGCATCTTCTTCGCCAATGAGCGTGGTTGCCCGGTGATCCGTCGCTAAACGGCTGATATTGATCCGCGGAAATCCCCCGCCCTTCGCGCGGATCAAAAAAAATGCCCCTCGCTTGTCATGACAGGCGGGGGGCGTTTCTTTTTGTGGCCTCTCGGGTGGCGGTTACGCGCAGCCGTTCGGCAAATGCGGGCGGCGGGCAATGCCGCCGCTCCGACTGTTTTATTCGCCCAGGGCGAAGGTGACGTTGACCACCACGCTGTAGCTGTTCTCACCCGAAGCGATCGGCACGCTGTCGGCCTCCTTCGCCATCGAAGCGCGCATCATGGTCTGCGGCACCGGCATGGGGCGCTGCATGTTCTCGCTGATCTGGATCACGCGTCCAAGCTTCACGCCCGCCGCTTCCGTCAGCGTTTTAGCTTTGGCCAGCGCATCGGCAACGGCCTGCTTGCGGGCCTCGGTAACGGTTGCTTCCGGCTTGTCATTGGTAAAGGTAATATCGCCGCCCTGGTTGATACCGAGCTTGACGGAGGTATCGAGTAT
The DNA here is from genome assembly GCF_000381165.1 of Agrobacterium sp. 10MFCol1.1. Lineage (NCBI taxonomy): Bacteria > Pseudomonadati > Pseudomonadota > Alphaproteobacteria > Hyphomicrobiales > Rhizobiaceae > Agrobacterium > Agrobacterium sp. 10MFCol1.1. The sequence goes on from NZ_KB906074.1 coordinate 411,397, forward strand.
CTCGCCCAGCTTCTTCAGGTCGCGTACGCGCACGGTCAGTCCGTTGGAAACCTGATAGCCGGTAATTTCCGGTGCGACGTAAACGCCGTCTTTCGGCTCATAATGCTTGTAAAGCGGCTGTACGGAGAAATTGCTGGTCTGCAGGTCGCGGTCTTCGATGGCGGACGCCTTCAGCGATTTCAGAACCTCGGCGAGCGCCTTGGAATTCTCTGTCAGAGCCGCAGCCGCCGTTTCCGCCTGCTTGACGACACTGAATGACAGGATCGCCATATCGGGCGCGATTGCCGACTGGCCTTCGCCGGAAACACTGATGGTTGCTTCGCGCGGGGTGGCATCCTGCGCAAGGGCATTACCGGCAAGCGGCATCATTGCTGCTGCGGTCAATGCACTAAGTGCGAAAAGGCGGGCCTTTGTCGTCGTCATGGTGTTTCCTCGTTGATTGTGTCCCTTTGCAGGGTATTGCCTTAGATTGTGAAGCTAATACGGCGACGGCAGCTTGCGATAGCATCAATGGCTTGTCGGGCCGTAAAAATTACGTTAGAGCGTGACCCACCGGATTCGAACCATTGCGAAGCCGGTGTTTCGGATAATTTTTCCGAAAGGGCCTGTAGCTCAATGGTTAGAGCCGGCGGCTCATAACCGCTTGGTTGGGAGTTCGAGTCTCTCCGGGCCCACCATTTTCCTTATATTTTGAACGGGTTGGTGCGATTCCGTATAGCAAGTCGACACATCATCGATCATTGCGCATTCCTTGGTTTTTGCTCATCCAACAAAAAATCCGACCAGCCATTCAGACTGATCGGATTGTTCATTACGGATTTTCAGCTATGGGGTCAGTCGCAGACCCGCATGCTTTCGGTGTGCCAGCCGCCATCATAGGAATTGGGAACGCGGCGGTCTTCGAACCAGCAGCGTGGGCGGGGCGGCGGTGGTGGCTCGTAGTAGCGGGGACCGCTGTTGCCGCCGTTGGCGATTGCGCCGCCGATCAGGCCGCCGATAACGCCTGCAGCCAGTCCGCCGGCAATCGCAGCACCATCATTGTGGCGGCGGTGTTCGCGATAGGGCGGTGGGGGCGGGCCGCCACGGTCGTAGCGCGGACGATAGGGATAGTCCTGCGCGGCAGCGGTGCCGTAGGACGCGAAGACGCTGCCGGTGGCAACCAGCGCGGCAAGGGTTGTAAGAATGATCTTTTTCATCGAGGGCTACTCCATAAGCCTGCTTCGGGAGATAGAGGCTCATTATGCCCGCATGATGGCACGGGCCGGCTGAACGGTCCGTGAATATCTCATTTTTGCGATGTTCACATTTTCCACGTTTTTACAGTCTCAGGGCGAAGCTGGTGCGGCGTTCCGACAAAGAAAAAGCCCGGCACTTGGCCGGGCTCTTTTGCTGACGTTTGTCGACGCTATCAGAACTTCACACCAAGGCCGACCTTGACGGTGCTCTGGTCGAAATCGGTGTTGACGCCGAAGATGTCCTTGTCACCATAGTCATTGTAGCGATATTCAATCCTGCCGAACACATTGTCGGTGAAGGCATAGTCCAGGCCAGCGCCGACGGTGTAACCGTTGAACGTGGTGCTATCCTTGCCGGCGCCAGGCGTTTCGATGAAGCCGCGCGTCGCTGTCCAGCCGGCGGTACCATAGATCAAGGCACGGTCGAAAGCGTAACCGACACGGCCACGAACGGAGCCCTGCCAGTCGGTGCCGATGTTCACGCCGGCATAGTCATTGTCGTTCCAGTTATAATCGACATCGCCTTCGATACCGAGGACGAAATTATTGTCGAACTGGTAATTGTAACCGGCAAAAGCGCCCAGAATGCCGCCATCGAAACTATCCGACGCGACGGGGCCGCCAGCCGAAAAATCGCCGTTCGCCCAGCCTGCGCCGCCTTGAATACCAAGATAGGGACCAGACCAGGTAAATACCGGCAGGGTTTCCTGCGCGACCGGAGGCGCCGGGGTTTCGTAGACGGCATCCGCAGCCATCGCGGTGCTGGCGGACAGGGCCAAGAGTGACGTTACGATCAGCGTTTTCATCGTTTTTCTCCCTGAGCTGATTGACTTCTATAACATATATTAGGTGCATTTAATATGGGTTGGAGATCGGCGGTTCCAAGGGGCAGATTGTTCCCTCGAGTTGCCGGCCTCCCTTGCCCAAATCGCGACGTTTTTTACCGCCCGGTCATGCTGTTCTGATGCGGCGAACGCCTTCAACGGCGTTTGGTTCCTTTCGCCGCCTTGTCAAAGCAACGGAAGCGGGGTCACGCTTGGTTGTCTTGACAGCGAGGGGCACGACCATAGAGTTGTGCCTGTCTGCGGCAATGCCGGTGCTTCGACACCTGGATAGGGCTGATGTTGCGGGCAGGAATGGGCAAGGGAGGACAGGATCGCATGCGGGTTAGTTTTCATGGGGGAGGGGCGACGTGATTGTCGGAGCCGTTCTCAGTGCCATTCTTCTTCTCACCCTCATCGCGTTTCCGCGGCACCTCAAACCGGTCGTCATCTGCCTGCTGGTGATCTGGGGAACCACCGCCGCCTTTGTCATTTACGACTGGCAGCGCGGCAGCCAGCGGCTCGACCATGTCATTGCGACGGCTAGCTTCGATGCGGCGTGCACGGATGCGGCATTGCCGATCCGCGTCAGCTTCCGCAACGACAATAATGTTGCCGTGCAGCGCCTGACCTATACGCTTGAAGGGTTCGAGCCTGCCTTCCGCGCCTCCGTCGCCTTTGATCCCTATCAGGTGAGTGAAAGGCGGATCGAGGCCGGGGAGACCTTTGCCGCGTGCCGCTCTTTCCGACTGCGCAACAACGAAACGGTAGATCCGCAACGGCTGGAATGGCGCGTCACCATCGTTTCTGCGGAATTCGATTGAACGGCTGTCGCTGCTTCCGACCCTCACGGTTTCTTGAACATTTTCGTGCTGTCGCCTGAACCCCTTGTTTCGCAAGGGGTTCGTAAAGGTGCCCGCGTCGTTGCCGGTCACGCCGAGGCCGCTTTCGCCGTTGCGGGACTTGTTTTCGCCGATTTGCAATGCCACCTGCCCACCCGTCCGATGAATGTTGCGGGTTTAGGTTTTGCGTATACTTCTGAAGTTTCTGAAAATTGCCGCCATTGGCCTGGTGGCTCTGCCGGTTCTGGCCGGCGCGCATATGGGCATTGGCCAGCTGACCGGAAATTTTCACGAGGTCATTCCCGGCGAACTTTATCGTTCGGCCCAGCCGAGCGGCAAGGACATCACTGCCTATGCCAAGGCCTACGGCATCAAGACGATCATCAATCTGCGCGATGAAAAGCGTGAAGGCTGGTATGACGCCGAAAGCCAGGCAGCGAAAAACAACGGCGTCCGGCTGGTCGATTATCCGCTAAGTTCAAGCGAGAAGGTCTCGGTGGAGGAAGCGGAAACGCTCGTCGCCGTGCTGCGCAACGCTGAAAAACCGATCCTCATCCATTGCGAACACGGCGCCAACCGAACCGGGCTCGCCTCCGCGATCTATGTGAGCGCTATTGCCGGCAAAAGTGAGGCTGCCGCCGAGTTCCAGCTTTCACCCTATTACGGACATGTGCCGATCCCGGGTATCGGCCGTTATGAAATGTACCAGTCCTGGGATGATTTCGAGGAAACTATCGGATTTTGAGGCGCCTCGATATGCCGACACCCCGGATTTGATCCGGGGTCCAGCATGATAACGTCCGGCATGACGCAGCGTGTCAGATGCTTCATTCTTGCAGCGGCCTCAATAGGAGCCGCCGACTTCCTTGATCACTTTCGTCAAACTTCCCGTTGCCGGAAATAGCGGGATCAGGCAGGCCTGAAGCGCGTGGTAGATGTCGCCCTTGCCGGGGAAAAGCGTGTTGGCTGGAATCAGATTTTCCGTCAGCTCCTCGTGCCAGCCGCCATTGTCGTGGTCGATGAAATTGTTGGCGATCGTGCTCCAGATGCGGCGGTAGCTGTCTTCGTAAAATTCGTCCGCCGGCAGATTTTCGTTGAGGAAGTGGGCTGCACCCGCCGCCTCGCACATGGGCCACCAGAGCTTTGCCGTCTTGTCGGGATTGTCGTGCCAGTCGAGCGTATAAAAGAAGCCGCCTTTTTCGCGGTCCCAGCCAAGCGCCATGGATTGCACGAAGAGCGATTTTGCCGCCACCGGCATCCAGTCATGGCGGCGTTCGCCCAGCACCCACAATTGCAGGATGAGGCGCGCCCATTCCAGCCAGTGGCCGGGAGTGGAGCCGGAGGGGCGGAACATTTCGTTGCCACGATACTCCTTGTCGAGTGTCCAGTTCTCGTCAAAATGTTCCGGCACGCGGAAATCCAGCTCACCGGCGCGGCGGCGGATGACGAGATCGGCGATGCGTTCGGCCTTTGTCAGGTAATGGCTGTCGCCGGTCGCCTCGTAGGCGGCCATCAGCGCTTCGGTCAGATGCATGTTGGAATTCTGGCCGCGATAATTGTCGATGGGTGACCAGTCGCGGTTGAATTCCTCGGCGATAGCGCCGTGTTTTTCTTCCCAGAAACGCGTTTCCAGAACCTCGGTGATGTCGGCCAACATCTTGTCAGCAAGCGGGTGGCCGACAGTTTTGGCGGAGGAAGCGGCCAGAAGCACGAAGGCGTGGCCATAACCCTGTTTGGTGGCGTCCACCGGGCCGCCATCGTTGACCTGCCAGAAATAACCGCCGTGCTCGCTGTCACGATGATTGTTCCAGAGGTAGGTCATGCCGTGGTCGACAATATCGCCGCAGCCCGGCCGTCCGAGCAGGTGGCCGATGGAGAAGCAATGCACCATGCGTGCGGAGGCATGGATGCCGCGCACGGGATCGTTTTTCTGCAGCGGCGCACCCTTTGCGTCGAGATCGAAGAAGCCACCGGCCGGATTGACGGCGCTGTACTGGAAGAAGTCGAAAAGCCCATCGGCCTGTTTGACCAGCCACTGGCGATGCCATGGCAAGGTGTTCCAGTTCCGGTTGTTGTGGTCGTCCTCGGGCATTTCGTCCTCCATACGGTTTGCTGCTTCGGCTTATATCCTTGCTGCATAAACCTGTCATCTGTCAGTGAAATTTCGTAGTCTGCCGCAACGACGCAAAGCCATACCTATACCTTGAAGATATATTGACATAAACATATCTTTATGTGACTTGACGGCTTGCGATCTTGCAAATCGAAATGAGGAGTGCGCCCGTGTTTGACGATCTGTTCGGCCCTGAAGGGGCAAAGCGCGACGGCGCGGAAATTTTGCGCGCGCTGCGCCAGGCCGCCAGCGAACGTATCCTCATTCTCGATGGCGCAATGGGCACGCAGATTCAAGGACTGGGGTTTGATGAAGATCATTTTCGCGGTGATCGTTTCATCGGCTGCGCCTGTCACCAGCAGGGCAATAACGACCTTCTGATCCTGACCCAGCCGGATGCCATCGAAGAAATCCATTATCGCTATGCGATGGCGGGCGCGGATATTCTCGAAACCAACACGTTTTCGTCGACGCGCATCGCGCAGGCGGACTACGAGATGGAAAACGCCGTCTACGATCTCAACCGCGAAGGGGCGCAGATCGTCCGCCGTGCTGCCCAGCGAGCTGAGCGCGAAGATGGCCGCCGCCGCTTCGTTGCGGGCGCGATCGGTCCGACCAACCGCACCGCCTCGATTTCGCCTGATGTCAACAATCCTGGTTACCGTGCCGTCAGTTTCGACGATCTGCGCATCGCCTATGGCGAGCAGATCGACGGTCTGATCGATGGCGGCGCGGATATCATCCTCATCGAGACGATCTTCGATACGCTGAACGCCAAGGCCGCAATCTTCGCCTGCGAGGAGCGCTTCGAGGCCAAGGGCATCCGTCTGCCGGTGATGATATCAGGCACGATCACCGACCTTTCCGGCCGCACGCTGTCCGGCCAGACGCCGTCTGCTTTCTGGAACTCGGTGCGACACGCCAACCCCTTCACCATCGGCCTCAACTGCGCTCTTGGTGCAGATGCCATGCGTCCGCATCTGCAGGAGCTTTCGGATGTGGCCGACACCTTCGTCTGCGCCTATCCGAATGCCGGCCTGCCGAACGAATTCGGGCAATATGACGAAACGCCCGAGATGATGGCGCGCCAGGTGCAGGGTTTTGCCCGCGACGGTCTTGTCAACATCGTCGGCGGTTGCTGCGGCTCGACGCCCGAGCATATCCGGGCGATTGCCGAAGCCGTCAAGGATTACAAGCCGCGCCCCATTCCCGAGCACAAGCCCTTCATGTCGCTTTCGGGTCTCGAACCCTTCGTGCTGACCAAGGACATTCCCTTCGTCAACGTGGGCGAACGTACCAACGTCACCGGCTCGGCCCGCTTCCGCAAGCTGATCACCGCCGGCGATTACACGGCGGCGCTGGCTGTCGCCCGCGATCAGGTGGAAAACGGTGCGCAGATCATCGACATCAACATGGATGAAGGCCTGATCGACTCGCAAAAGGCGATGGTGGAGTTCCTGAACCTCATTGCCGCCGAGCCTGATATTGCCCGCGTACCTGTGATGATCGACTCATCCAAGTTCGAAATCATCGAAGCCGGTCTGAAATGCGTGCAGGGCAAATCGATCGTCAATTCTATTTCGCTGAAGGAAGGCGAGGAGAAGTTTCTCCAGCAGGCGCGGCTCGTCCACAATTACGGTGCTGCGGTCGTGGTCATGGCATTTGACGAGGTCGGGCAGGCGGATACCTATCAGCGCAAGGTGGAGATCTGCACGCGCGCCTACAAGCTTTTGACCGAAAAGGCGGGCCTGTCGCCGGAAGACATCATCTTCGATCCAAACGTGTTTGCGGTGGCCACGGGTATCGAGGAGCACAATAATTACGGCGTGGACTTCATTGAAGCCACAAAGACCATCCGCGAAACCATGCCGCTGACGCATATTTCCGGTGGCGTTTCCAACCTGTCCTTCTCCTTCCGCGGCAATGAGCCGGTGCGTGAGGCGATGCATGCCGTGTTCCTCTACCACGCCATCCAGGTCGGCATGGATATGGGCATCGTCAATGCCGGGCAGCTTGCGGTTTACGACAACATCGATGCGGAACTGCGCGAGGCCTGCGAAGATGTGGTGCTGAACCGCCGCGACGACGCGACGGAGCGGCTGCTTGACGTGGCGGAGCGTTTCCGCGGCACGGGTGAAAAGCAGGCGAAGGTGCAGGATCTTTCCTGGCGCGAGCTTTCCGTCGAAAAGCGGCTGCAACACGCGCTGGTCAACGGCATTACCGAATTCATCGAAGCCGATACGGAAGAGGCGCGCCAGCAGGCCGCCCGCCCGCTGCACGTTATCGAAGGGCCGCTGATGGCGGGCATGAACGTGGTCGGTGACCTGTTCGGCTCTGGCAAGATGTTTTTGCCGCAGGTGGTTAAATCCGCCCGCGTGATGAAGCAGGCCGTAGCCGTTCTGCTTCCTTACATGGAAGAGGAAAAGCGCCTGAATGGCGGTGAGCAGAACAAGGCCGCCGGCAAGGTGCTGATGGCGACCGTGAAGGGTGATGTGCACGATATCGGCAAGAACATTGTCGGCGTCGTTCTTGCCTGCAACAATTACGAGATCATCGATCTCGGCGTGATGGTGCCGACGACGAAAATCCTTGAAACGGCGATTGCCGAAAAGGTCGATGTGATCGGTCTTTCCGGTCTCATCACGCCATCGCTTGATGAAATGGTGCATGTGGCGGCGGAAATGGAGCGGCAGGGTTTCAACATCCCGCTGCTGATCGGCGGCGCAACGACGAGCCGCGTGCATACGGCGGTGAAAATCCATCCGCGTTACGAACAGGGCCAGGCGATCTATGTCACCGACGCCTCGCGCGCGGTGGGCGTCGTCTCCGCACTTCTCTCCGCCGAGCAGAAGCCAGCCTATATCGACGGCATCCGGGCTGAATATGCCAAGGTGGCGGAGGCGCACGCCCGCAATGAGCGCGAAAAGCAGCGTCTGCCGCTTTCCCGCGCCCGCGAGAATGCGCACAAGATCGACTGGTCGACCTATAGTGTCGTGAAGCCGCAATTCTTCGGCACCAAGGTGTTCGAGACCTATGACCTTGAGGAGCTGTCCCGTTACATCGATTGGACGCCGTTCTTCCAGACCTGGGAGCTGAAGGGTCGCTACCCGGCGATCCTCGAAGACGAGAAACAGGGCGAGGCCGCGCGGCAGCTCTATGCCGATGCGCAGGCGATGCTGAAGAAGATCATCGAGGAAAAATGGTTCCGGCCGCGGGCTGTTATCGGCTTCTGGCCCGCCAATGCGGTGGGCGACGACATCAGGCTGTTCACGGATGAAAACCGCTCCGAAGAACTGGCGACCTTCTTCACGCTGCGCCAGCAGCTTTCCAAGCGTGACGGCCGCCCCAATGTGGCGCTTTCCGATTTCGTCGCGCCTGTCGATAGCGGCGTTGCCGATTATGTCGGCGGCTTCGTCGTGACGGCGGGTATCGAGGAGGTGGCGATTGCTGAACGCTTCGAGCGGGCCAATGACGATTATTCGTCGATTCTCGTCAAGGCGCTGGCCGACCGTTTTGCGGAAGCCTTTGCCGAACGTATGCATGAGCGGGTGCGCAAGGAATTCTGGGGTTATGCGCCCGAAGAAGCTCTTGCCGGCGATGAGCTGATCGGCGAGGCCTATGCCGGTATCCGCCCTGCGCCCGGTTATCCGGCCCAGCCTGATCATACCGAAAAGAAAACCCTGTTCTCCCTGCTCGACGCCACCAACGCGGCGGGCGTGGAGCTGACGGAGAGTTATGCCATGTGGCCCGGCTCCTCCGTCTCCGGCCTCTATATCGGCCATCCCGAGAGCTACTATTTCGGTGTTGCCAAGGTGGAACGCGATCAGGTGCTGGACTATGCGCGTCGTAAGGACATGCCGTTGGTAGAGGTAGAGCGCTGGCTCGGACCCGTGCTCAACTACGTACCGGTAAACGGTGCCGAGGAGATCGACAGCGCGGCCTGACGTTTCGGCCACCGTTGTTGCAATAAAAAGCGCGGGTCCTGCCCGCGCTTTTTTGTGTCGTCGTTGGGCTTACGACCTGAAGGCCGCCAGTTCCTCTATGCCGACATGGCTTTCGATCTCGCTGCCGCGCAGATAGAGGTAAACGCCGATGCAGAAGGCGAGGGCGGCGATGAACACCAGATACCACGCATGCGCCATTGGATTGACGGCTAGCGCCATCGTTACGCCAATCGGTGTCAGCCCGCCGAAGATGGCATAGGAGACGTTGTAGGCGAAGGAGAGGCCCGAGAAGCGGACCGATGCCGGGAAGGCGCGCACCATGACATAGGGCACTGCACCCGCCATGCCAACCGACAGGCCCATGACGCCGTAAAGCACGAACATGGTTTCGAGCGATGTGCCGGCATAGCTGTAGAAAGTGAAGGTGGCGATGCCGAAGAAGATGCTGGCGGCCATGAAGAAAATGCCGGAGCCGACACGATCGATCAATGCGCCGGCGATGATGACGCCGAAGATGAGGAATAGCGTGCCGAAGCTGGTGCCTGCCAGCGCCTGCGTCGGTGTGTAGCCATAGAGCTTCTGCAGGAAGGTTGCCGTCATCAGCGTGGTAACGACGATGGCTGCGGACAGAACCCAGGTCAGCAGCGCGGAAATGATCACGCCGCGCATATGGTGCTTCAGCACGAGGCCAAGCGGAAGCTTGTCCGTCAGCGACTTCGACTTTTTCATCTCCATGAAGATCGGAGTCTCTTCCAGCCAGCGGCGCAGATAGACGGCAATCAGGCCGAATATGCCGCCGAGCAGGAAGGGAATGCGCCATGCATAGGCCGCCACATCTGCTGCCGAGAAGAGGGAATTGATGGCAAAGGCAATCAGCGAACCGAGCATGATGCCGAAAGAGAGGCCGGACGTCAGAAAACCGCAGGCGAGCCCGACGCGGCGAAAGGGCACGTGCTCCGCAACGAAGGTCCAGGCACCCGGCACTTCGCCGCCGATGGCCGCACCCTGCAGCATGCGCAGGACGATGAGCAGGATGGGGGCCGCAACGCCGATGGTGGCATAGGTCGGCATCAGCGCCATGCCGAGCGTCGAAAGCGCCATGAGCAGGATGGAGAAGGCGAAGACGCGTTTGCGGCCATAACGATCGCCATAATGCGCGAGAACGATGCCGCCCAGCGGCCGCACCAGATAACCGGCGGCGAAGATGCCGAAGGTCTGGATCATCACCAGCCAATCGGGCATTTCCGGCGGGAAGAACAGATGGCCGATGACGGTGGCGAAAAACACGAAAATGATGAAATCGTAGAACTCCAGCGCGCCGCCGAGGGCCGAAAGGCCGAGAGTTCTGTAGTCCTGCCTGTTCAGGGGCCGGGCAGCTGCCGGTGTGGTGGTGGGAGACATAAGCCTGCTTCTTTTTCTAATTCACATGTTGCTAATGGGCATGAGGCAAGCGATGCGCGATTTCAAGCCTTATCAGCTCCTAATCGCTCATGAATTTTGATGGACGATCAAGAAAGCGCCGCAGGAAACTGATGTTTTCCAGCTCGTCATAAAGACGCTCGGTGATGCCGTTCTCGTCGAAGTAATAAATCGTCGCTTCTGGAATGGCCAAGAGCACCGGCGAATGGGTTGCGATGATCAACTGCCCACCACTATCTGCCGTGTGACGGACGAGGGCTGCAAGCTCCAGCTGCTTTTGCGGTGAAAGAGGACTTTCCGGTTCATCAAGAAAATAAAGGCCGGCGCCGTGCAGGCGCTGCTGCATGATATCGAGAAATCCCTCGCCATGCGAACGCCGGTCTATGACGTTGCTTCTAACGATATGCATGAAAGTGTCCGGTGGTTCCTCGGGAAAATCTTCGCCTCTTTTCAGGGCTTTTTCCCGCTCCCAGCGAAAGTCATCCAGGGTCTCTTCATTCTGCTTGCGGATGTAGCCAAGCACGTCTTCGGCGCGCATGAACATGCGGATTTTCGGGTATTTCTTGCGGGCGAAATAGAATGCCTTCGCCACGGTTTCCGCATGCTGAAGATAGAGGTCGCCGGCAACCTGTCCATGATTGCCGATGGCATAGGCCGTCATTCCGGCCGCCAGCCCTTCCAGCAGCGTGGATTTGCCGGAGCCGTTATTGCCAGCGAAAAAGGTGATCGGCGTCTTGAATTCGAGGCGTTCCAGCTGGCGCAGCGCCGGAACGGTAAAGGGGTATTCGTCCCTTCGGTCCGGAGTTTCCTTCATGGTCACGCTGTCGAGAAACAGCATTTTCAATCCTCTTTATCGATGCTTCTTTTTCTGTGCGTCCGTTTGCGGCGGAAGAGGAGTATATTATATTGGTGTATATTATAAGTATCAAAATTACATCTGTGTATTTTCAAAGTAATTAAATGAATAGTCATCGATTAAATTTTATATTAAGGCGATTGTAGAAATATATCCCGATATTTTTGTATTGCGGGGAAGATATGAATCAGATTGCGCTGGTTTACGTCGCCATCATATTTTTGTTCGCGTCTGCTGTGGATGCCGATGCCAAGCGTTTTCGGTTTTTTGCGGTGCCTGGCTTCAGTCGCGGTGAGACGATCGACAGGGTCTACGACTTGCCCAATCAAACGACTTTCGTGGTGGAAGGGAAGTTCTTTGACCTCGGCTATCTGAACAGCAGTAGTGGCGACGCTTATGTTCTTTATAATGGCGACCAATACGTGAAGTTGGACGAGGTGGGCCTTAAGGGCATTTCCAGTATGCTTGGATTTGACCCTACCGTCGAGGACCGCAAAAAGCGTGCGGCGGCTTCGGAGGCGGCTGAGCCTATAGGGAGACTGATAGGTGGGTTTGTGCTGCTCGTGGGCCTGTTCGTGCTCCTGCGCAGGGGTATTCGCTGGTACTATCGGTCGGGTAGCAGAAACGCTCGTCTCGAGCGGGAAGATATCGAGGCGGTCGTCGAATTACCGGAACCCCGTCCGCCGACCATACGTCAGCAACGTGCTCCAGTTACCCAGGATTATACGCCCGCTCTCAATGAGGTTGCACCGCCGACCAGAAGACCGGAGGCCGCGCCAAATCGCGCGGGGATGGCAGTCCGGCCGTTCGGACGCAGGAATGCCTGATGCCGTCTAGACAAACGGCATTTTCCGGGACGTTCCGGCTGTGACTGTTATTCGAACCTGTCGATGATGCTGATGCCACTTTCCTGGAAACGGTCCATGGCGGGAAGGGCGGTGATGGCATCGGAAAGGGTGATGTGGCGGCCGATCAGTTTTTCGGGCGCGAGCTTGCCGCTATCGATCATCGCCAGCATGTCTTCGTAGCGCCATGCCTGCATGCCGTGGCTGCCGTAAATCTCCAGCTCGTGGGCAATCACCCGGGCCATGGGGATGGCTGGCATGGCGTGATCGGCCAGCATCAGCCCTACCTGAACGTGGCGCCCGCGCCGGCGCAGGTTATTGATGGAATTGCAGCAGGTCTGCGGGTGGCCAAGCGCGTCGATAGAGACATGCGCGCCGCCGCCGGTCACTTCGCGCACCGCCTCCGTAACATCGGCAACCGAGCGGCTGTTGATGGTGGCGGTTGCGCCGAGTTGGCGGGCAAGTTCGAGCTTGTCTTCCGCAATGTCGATGGCGACGACCTGAGCGCCGAGGCCTGCGCCAATCATGATGGCGGAGAGGCCGACGCCGCCGCAGCCATGTACCGCCAGCCACTCGCCGCCTTTCAGGCGACCCTGGTCCGTCACTGCCCGGAAGGACGTGGCGAAACGGCAGCCGAGACCGGCGGCAGTGGCGTAGCTCATCGTATCAGGCAGATGAACAAGGTTCTGGTCCGCGTAATCGATGGCGACATATTCGGCGAAAGAACCCCAATGGGTGAAGCCGGGCTGGAACTGCGTTTCACACACCTGTTGATTGCCGGAGCGGCATTCATGGCAACGGCCGCAGCCGGAAACGAAGGGAACGGTGACACGGTCGCCTGTCTTGAACCTGGTAACGTTCTTTCCGACCGCAGCGATAACGCCGGCGAATTCGTGGCCAGGGACATGCGGCAGGCGAATATCCGTATCGTGGCCCATCCAGCCATGCCAGTCGCTGCGGCAGAGGCCCGTCGCCTTCACCTCGATGACCACGCCGCCGTCGGTCGGTTCCGGATCAGGCAGGGATGCCACAATCGGGGTCTCGCCGAACAGTTCGTAAAAAAGCGCGCGCATCCTGGCCTCACATTGTCGGTAAGCAGATTTGAATTATACCTGCTCTATCTGCTTCCGACGCTGGAGAAAAGCCATTTAATCTTTGATCACCATAAGATCACCAGCCGCGAATTTAAGCGTTACTTGTTCGCCAAGGGCGGGCGGTGCGGTGCCTGGATCGTTGAACATGTCGAAAGACAAGGTCGAACCGCCGAGATCAAGACGGGTTCGGATGACCGAACCCAGGAACTGGCTTGAGGTGACGATACCGGAAATAGCGACGTCTCCCTTCGCGTCAGCCCCGAGAGCTCCTGCTTCCGGGCGCAAGGCGAGGGTGATTTTTTCACCGTTTGCAACATCGACCGGCTTGTGGAGCGTCACGTTCTGCTCTCCGACACGAATTGTGCTGGTAGAGGAATCGACGACGGTTGCGTCGATCAGGTTCAGCGTGCCGACGAAGGAGGCGACAAACCGGGTCGCGGGCTTGTTGTAGATATCGAAGGGCGAGCCGATCTGGTCGGCGCGGCCGGAATTCATGACAACGATACGGTCGGAGATCGACAGGGCCTCTTCCTGATCGTGGGTCACGAAAATTGTGGTGATGCCAAGCTTTCTCTGGATCTGGCGGATTTCTTCGCGCAGCGATACGCGGATCTTGGCATCGAGCGCGGAAAGCGGCTCGTCCAGCAGAAGCACTTCCGGCTTCGGGGCCAATGCGCGGGCAAGCGCCACGCGCTGCTGCTGGCCGCCTGACATCTGGTAGGGGTAACGATCCGCCAGATGCTCCAGATGGATGAGCTGAAGCATTTCCTTCACGCGTGCATCGATCTCGGCTTTCGGCTTGCCGGCGACTTTGAGGCCGAAGGCGACATTTTCGTAGACGTTCATGTTGGGGAACAGCGCATAGGCCTGAAACACCATGCCGATATTGCGCTGGTTCGGTCTGAGCGTCGTCTGGTCCTTGCCGTTGATGACGATCGATCCGCCGGTCGGGATTTCGAAACCGGCGATCATGCGCAGCACGGTGGTCTTGCCGCAGCCCGACGGGCCTAGAAAGGAGACGAACTCGCCCTTTTCGATGGCCATGTTGAAATCATGGACGACCTGTACGGAGCCGAAGGATTTCTTGATATTGCTAAGTGTCAAAAAGCTCATGAAAATCTTGTCCTCAGGCCTTGGGAGGCGCGCCCTTCTGGTAGCGTGAAACGAGTTGGATCAACCCAAGGCAACCCCAGGTGATGCCGAAGGAGATCACGGCAAGTGCAGCCGGTTCATAGGCGCGGTTGGCGCCAAGCAGCTGCATATAGGGGCCAAAGGCCGGGCGGTTCAAAAGGGCGGCCATGGTGAATTCACCGATGACGATGGCGAAGGTCAAAAACGCACCTGACAGCACGGCGACCAGAACATTGGGCAGGATGATGCGCGACAGAATGGTCGTCCACCCCGCGCCAAGGCTCTGCGCCGCTTCCGTCAGCGTCGAGACGTCGATGGTCCTCAGACCAGTATCGACGGCGCGGTACATGTAGGGCAAGGCGAGCGTGGCATAACCGAACATCAAAAGCAGGTTAGTGCCGAAGGTCGTGCCGGTCAGCGGAAGCCAGCTGGAGGTGTTGTAAAGCCTGATATAACCGAACACGATGACGATGGCCGGGATGACCAGCGGCAGGAGCGTGATGAATTCGATATAGGGGCGCAGGCCAGGCAGTTTGAGGCGGACCCAATAGGCCGTGGGCACCACCAGCAGCACACCGAAAACGATGGTGAAGAGAGCCATCACCACAGAATAGCTGAAGGTTTCCTGAAAACGCGGGTCGGTGAGCACCTTGCCATAGGCGTCGAAGGAATATTCACCGCGGCGCATTTTCAGCGAGAAGTTGGTCATGCCGATCAGCGGCAGGGCGAAATAGAGCAGGCCGAAGATCAGCGCGCCCCAGGCGAAGAACTTCTTCATTTGAGCCACCTTTCGCTACGGGCGCGCAGCCAGATGTAAAGCGCATTGGCAATGCCGGTGACGACGATCATGCCGAAGGCGAGAGCGTAACCCAGATGCGGATTGCCGAGAACGTCGCCGCGGATCTGCGCGAAAAGCAGGATGGGCACGATGTTGAGCGACGAGCCGGTAAGCGCGATCGCGGTGGCCACCGCACCGAAGGCATTGGCAAACAGCAGCGACATGGTGCCAAGCAACGATGGCAGGAGGATGGGGAAGGCCACCATGCGCCAATATTGCACGCCGGTCGCGCCAAGGATTTCCGCAGCTTCGCGCCACTCGCGCTTCAATCCGTCAAGCGCTGGCGTGATGATGAGGATCATCAGCGGAATCTGGAAGAACAGATAGGTGACTGTCAGGCCCCAGAAGGACAGGATGTTGAAGCCGAGGAGTCTCAGATCAATGCCGATCTGCGTCTTCAAAAACACGGTGAGTAGGCCGACCGGGCCGAGTGTGGCGATGAAGGCGAAGGCGAGCGGCACGCCGGCAAATTGCGATGCGACGCCCGAAAAGGTCAGGAGCGGTCCGCGAATGCGCTGCGGCAAACCGCCCAGAACCACGGCGGCGGCGACGGCAAAACCAATCAGGCAGCCAAGAGCCGCCGAGGCGAGGCTGATCTTGATCGAAATCCAGTAGGCCGCGAGGATGGACGAGGTGAAAAGCCCGGCGACGTTTTCCAGCGTCAGGCTGCCATCGGGACGCTGGAACGCACCGACCACGATTTTCATCGTCGGAAAAATCAGAAACAGCAGAACAAAAACAGCAAAAGGTACGACGCCTAACCAATGAAGCGGCAACTTTCTGCCCGCATCGGATGGTCCGCCGGTGTTGGTTGATGGCATGCCTGGTCCCCAAACGCCGTTTTCAAACGGTCTGTCTATAAAGTTCTGTATTATCGCACGTCCGGTAAAAACGGAATCGTCAGACGCACTTTCGATCTTTGTTTTGTGCAATTTCCGGGGGTAAAACCTAGGGAGTTTTACCTGAAATGCTTTCAAAGAAGCACCCCGGCTTTTTGAAAAGCCGGGGTGTATTTTTCAAAGGTTACTTCACGTTCGCGCCGACGACGCTGTCCCAGCCGCCGGTAACGGCGGCCTTGTTGGCGTCGACATCTTCGAGCGTCGGGAAGATTGCCTTTTCATAGGCTGCTGCCGGCGGCAGGCTGTCGATCAGTTCCTGCGGAACCTTGCCGGCCTTGACCATCGCGTTGAAGCGGATCGGGTGGCAATAACCCTTCAGCCAGCCGAGCTGACCGTCGTCGGAGTAGAGGTGTTCCATCCAGAGCTTGGCAGCGTTCGGATGCGGGGCGTAAGCGGAAATGCCCTGAACGTAAACGCCAGCCAGAACGCCTTTTTCCGGAACCACGACTTCCGTGGGCGGGTTGTCGTTCAGTGTCTTCTTCCAGGAGAGCGCGTTATAGTCCCAGGCGACGATGATCGGGGTAGCACCCTGTGCCAGCGTGCCAGCCTTGCCGATGACTGGCAGGAAGTTGCCAGCCTTGTTGAGCTCGGCGAAATATTTCAGGCCAGCCTCACCGGCTTCCTTGCCGGACTTCGCACCGCTGGCAAGACCGGCGGCGAGAACGCCGAGGATAGCCTGGTTGGAAGCGCGCGGATCGCCGGCAAGCGCTACCTGACCGGAATATTCCGGCTTCTGCAGGTCGGCCCAATCCTTCGGCACGTTCTTGACGAGGTCCTTGTTCACGAAGAAGGACATCACGCCGTAATAGTCGCCGTACCAGTAACCTTCCGGATCCTTGACGTTGTCAGGGATTTCGTCCCAGGTGGAGACCTTGTAAGGCTGCAGCAGGCCTTCGGCCTTCATCTGCGGGCCGAAAGCGAGACCGACGTCGACAACGTCAGGAGCCTGCGGGCCCTTGTTGTCCTTGTTCGCCTTTACCGCTTCAACTTCATCGGCAGAGCCGGCGTCGGGGTTGAGTTCGTTGACGGTGATTTCCGGATATTTCGCCTTGAAAGCGGCGATGACGTCGCCGTAACCACACCAGTCGTGCGGCAGCGCGACGGTGGTCAGCATGCCTTCCTTCTTGGCGGCAGCGATCAGTTCGGCGCTTGGCGCAGCGGCAGCGATCGCGGTGGAGGCCATTACCAGAGCGGTGGTGGCAGCAAGCAGTCGACGGCAATGAGAGATCACTTTTTTCTCCTCTTCGTGTTCTCGTATTACGGACGCTGATACGGATTCTGGATGAAGCTAATGTGACGGCTGGATTGCAATTTATTTATCCGGATTCCGTCACTTTACGCCCATTTTCCGCCATCACCCGGCTTTGTGCCTGCAATCGCGGGGTAATCCCATCATCATTCGTGTTGGACAGATATGTTCCCCAGCTTGTTTTTATCCCGCTTTATCGCGCTGGTAGCGATTTCAGGTATCCAATCAGCCGGCGGTTTCCGCGTCAAGCACTGTGCCGGCTACTAATGTTCATGTCCGGTCCGGCCTGCGGAACAGACGTGTCTGCTCGAACAGGCCTTCCAGCGCGTTCATGCGCTCCTTGGTTTCATCCCAGGTGCTGCTCTGCACTGCTTCGATCAGCGCTTCGACGACAAACAATGTAACGACCGATGAATCCCATGCCGAGGGGGCTTCGATCTTCACACGGAAGGTGTGCAGCGCGTGGCGCGCCACCGGCGATGTCCACTGATCCGTGAAAAGAATGATCTGTACGCCGTTTGCCTTCGCCACCTCGGCAAGCGTCGTCATGTCGTGCTCATAGCGGCGGATGTCGAAGATCACCAGCACATCGCCGGCGCTCATATTCAACATATATTGAGGCCAGGCGCTGGAGTTGGACGACATCAGCGTCGTCTTCGGCCGGATCACCTGCATATGCGTGAAAAAATATTCGGCAATCGCGCCTGTGATGCGCCCGCCGACGAAATAGATGCTGCGTTTGCGGTCCGAGAGCAGCCTCGCGGCATTGTCGAAGACCGCGGTGTCGAGATCGCTCAAAGTGTCGCGCAGATTGCCCGTTATGGCGTCGGCGAAACGGTTGAGAATATGCAGACCCGGCGCATTGGTTGCCCAGCGGTCATGTTTGGCAACCGGGCCGGAGATCGTCGCTTCCAGTTCTTGGTGCAGATGGGCCTGAAACTCCGGGTAACCTTTGTATCCGAGCTTCTGCACCATGCGCGCCACCGTCGGCGTCGAAACACCGGCATTTTCGGCAATCGTGGTGATGCTGCCGAGACCCGAGACGGGGTAGTTGCCGAGAAGGCTCTCCGCCAGCCGTTTTTCCGAACGGGTCAGCGCGTCATAGTGGGCATGGATGACATCCGACACGGTGGCCGTCGTACTGCGCAAATCTTTCCCCTTCCGGTCTTTTTGCCGGTGTATTGGCGAATATAAGCATCTGTGCCAGCTATCGAGTCAATGGGGAAAATGAAGAGAAAATTTCAAAATTCCATTTGACACTCGCGATAATGTGAAGAATTCTTTTCGTCATCGGCGGGATGGCAGGTTTCGGGGCGGGATGCGTGCATGACGGTGCGTTCACGGTTTTTCACGGAAGCGGAAGGACAGGCTGTCGGCGTCGAGAACGCCGCAGCAAAGGGCGACGTCGTTCTCGTCTGCGAACATGCTTCAGCCACCATACCGGAAAAACTCGGTACGCTTGGTCTTTCGCCGGACGTGCTTTCGAGCCATGCGGCTTGGGATCCGGGCGCCTTGGCGGTTGCGAGGCTGCTTTCGCAGAAGCTCGATGCCACGCTCATTCATCAGCGGTTTTCGCGTCTGGTATATGATTGCAACCGGCCGCCGGAATCGCCTTCTGCCATGCCGGTCAAAAGCGAGATTTACAATATTCCCGGCAATCTCGATCTGAGCGATGCGGAACGGTTTGCCCGAACCTCGGCGCTTTACGTGCCGTTTCACGACCGTGTCAGTGAGATTATTGCTGAGCGGCAGGACCGCGGCCGCAAGGTGGTGGTGGTGACCATTCACAGTTTCACGCCGGTCTATCACGGTCAGTTCCGTGAAGTGCAGATCGGCATCCTGCACGATACTGACAGCCGGCTGGCCGATGCGATGCTGGTGGGCGCCGAGGGTTCTGCGCTCACGGTAAAGCGCAACGATCCCTACGGTCCGGAAGACGGTGTAACGCATACATTGCGGCTGCATGCGCTGCCGGACGGACTTTTGAACGTCATGATCGAGATCCGCAACGATCTGATCGCCAATGAAGGAGACCAATCGGCAATTGCCGATTTTCTCCACGAGCTTATGGGGAAGGCGCTCTCATCAATCGATGAGTGAGGGAGCAATGGGGCGGCTTATGGTGAAAACACCGCGGCCGACCGTCAATGAGACTGCCGCAATCGACAAAAGCCGGAACGGCATGAAGCGGCAAGGGAACAGCAGATGCGTGCGGCGCAGTGCGGGAAACCTCCCGGGCGATGCCGGAAACTGGGGGCACAATCGGCCAATAACGGCTGGCTGGCTTTTTTTTCTATTAAGGAGAGAAGGGCATGGACGGTTCATCATCAGGCGTCAGCTACAAGAAGGCTGATGCATCCTATTTCGAAAAACGTGGACTATCCCGATACGCGGGCGTGTGGTCGCTGTGGTCGCTTGGCGTCGGCGCGGTTATATCAGGGCATTTTTCCGGATGGAATTTCGGCTTTTCCACCGGCGGCTGGGGCGGCATGCTGGTGGCGGGCATCATTATCGCCATCATGTATCTCGGGCTGACATTCTCGATTGCGGAAATGAGCCCGGCGCTGCCGCACACGGGTGCCGCCTATTCCTTCGCCCGCACGGCCATGGGCCCGTGGGGCGGTTTCGTCACGGGACTTTGCGAGAATGTCGAATATGTGCTGACGCCGGCGGTCGTCGTTACCTTCATCACCGCCTATGTGAACTCCATTCTCGGCCTCGATCCGGCCTATTCACCCTTCGTGTGGATAGCCTTCTACGCCATCTTCCTTGCTCTCAACGTCTTCGGACTTGAGCTTTCTTTCAAGGTCACCCTGGTCATCACGCTGATTTCACTCGGCGTTCTGGTGTTCTTCTGGGTCAGCGCCATTCCGAACATGGATTTTTCGCGTTACGCGCTTAATATCGGTGTCGGACCTGATGGCAAGGCTGTGGAGCTGCCGGAAGGCAACGGTTCCTTTTTCCCATTTGGTTTTTCGGGCGTTCTTGCCACGCTGCCTTTTGCGGTCTGGCTGTTCCTCGCCATCGAGCAGCTGCCGCTGGCGGCTGAAGAATCCGTTGATCCGAAACGCGATATGCCCAAGGGTATCATTCTCGGCGTCATCACGCTGATGGTTTCGGCCTTCATGATCGTGCTGCTGAACCCGTCACTACCGGGCGTCGGCGCCTTTCATCTCAGCTCGTCGCTTGAACCGCTGCTGGATGGCTTCAAGGCGATCTACGGCGATGGCGGCGTGGTGCTGCTTGGTCTCGTGGCGCTGACAGGCCTGATCGCCAGCTTCCATACGATCCTCTATGCGCAGGGCCGCCAGATCTATTCGCTGTCGCGTGCGGGTTACTTCCCGACAGTGCTGTCAATCACTCATTCGAAATACCGGACGCCATACGTTGCCAATATTGCCGGCGCGCTCGTCGGCCTTGCGGTCATGCTCGTCATCTGGTTCTCGCTGGGTGCGGAACAGGGCGGCAGCATCATCGGCAGCGTGCTTTTGAACATGGCCGTGTTCGGTGCGATGTTCTCCTACATCCTGCAGGCGATTTCCTTCATTCTGCTCAGGAAAAATCTGCCGCATATCGAGCGGCCGTTCCGCTCGCCCTTCGGCATTCCGGGCGCGGTGTTGACAATCATCATCGCCATCGTGACGCTGCTCTATCAGATCCAGGATCCGAACTTCACCAAGGGTGTGCTGTGGGTAGCCGTATGGTTTGCGGTTGCCATTGCCTACTTCGCCTTTGTCGGACGCCATCGCCTCATCCTGTCGCCGGAAGAGGAGTTCGCGCTGGAGCACAAGCAGGCTGCCATGGCAGCGGCGGCTGCAAAGGCCTGATGCTCGAACTGACGGGCGGCCGCATACCGGCCGCCTGCTCGCCACATGAAAAGGGATGGACAAAATGACGAGCTATACATTCGACGCGCTGAAGATGGATGTGGCCGAAGGGCGCATCGACACGGTTCTGGCCTGCCTTGTCGACATGCAGGGGCGTCTGATGGGCAAACGGTTCCAGGCGGAGTTTTTCGTTGAAAGCGCCTTTGAGGAAACCCATAGCTGCAACTATGTGCTTGCCACCGACATGGAGATGGAAACCGTTCCCGGTTACAAATCCTCAAGCTGGGAAAAGGGCTATGGCGACTATACGCTGAAGCCCGACCTTTCGACGCTGCGGAAGGTGCCGTGGCTGGAAGGCACGGCGCTGGTTCTGTGCGATGTGCTCGATCACCACACCCATGAAGAAGTGCCGCATTCGCCGCGCGCGCTGCTGAAAAAGCAGGTGGCGCGGCTGGAGGCGATGGGGCTGAAGGCCTATATGGCCACCGAGCTCGAATTTTTCCTGTTCGACCAGACCTTCGATGCGGCACGCGCCAGCGGCTACAGGGACCTGAACCTCGCCAGCGGCTACAACGAAGACTATCATATCTTCCAGACGACCAAGGAAGAGGACGTCATGCGGGCGCTGCGCAAGGGCCTGCAGGGTGCGGGAATTCCGGTCGAGAATTCCAAGGGCGAGGCGTCTCCCGGTCAGGCGGAAATCAATGTGCGTTATGCCGAGGCGCTGACCATGGCCGACCGGCACGCCATCATCAAAAACGCCACCAAGGAGATCGCCTGGTCGAAGGGTAAGGCGGTGACGTTCCTTGCCAAGTGGAACTACAATGCCGCTGGCAGTTCCTCGCATATCCACCAGTCGCTGTGGAGCCTGGATGGCAAGCCGGCTTTCCTCGACAAGGATGGCGAACACGGCATGTCGGATGTGATGCGGCATTATGTTGCCGGGCTTCTGGCGCATGCCAGCGACATCACCTATTTCCTGGCGCCCTACATCAATTCCTACAAGCGTTTCATGGCTGGCACTTTCGCGCCGACCAAGGCGATATGGAGCCTCGACAACCGCACGGCAGGATACCGCCTTTGCGGCGCGGAAACCAAGGGCATCCGTATCGAGTGCCGTGTCGGCGGGTCGGATCTCAATCCCTATCTCGCCATGGCCGCTCTTCTTGCGGCGGGCATTGACGGCATTGAAAATAAACTCGAACTTGAGCCCGCTTTTGTCGGTGACGCCTATGGCGGGAAGGACGTGCGCGAGATACCCAAGACATTGCGCGACGCGACCGCCTTCCTGGACGGATCGAAAATGCTGCGTGAGGCCTTTGGCGACGACGTGGTCGATCACTACGTGCACGCCGCAAGGTGGGAGCAGGAAGAATACGACCGCCGCGTGACCGACTGGGAAGTGGCGCGCGGTTTCGAGAGAGCCTAATCATTACGGGAAAACATCATGACCATGATCCAGAATATCTCGCCCATCGACGGCTCGGTTTATGCCGAGCGGGAGGCGATGTCGCTGGAAGCGGCGCGCGCCGCCGTTTCGAAAGCGCGCAAGGCGCAGAAGGACTGGGCGCGACGTCCGCTTGAGGACCGCGTTCAGCTGGTTCTCAAAGGTGTGGCGCGCCTTAACGAAATGGTGGCCGAGGTGGTGCCGGAACTGGCGCATATGATGGGCCGCCCGGTTCGCTATGGCGGCGAGTTCAAGGGCTTCAACGAGCGCTCCAATTATGTCGCCTCCATTGCGGCGGATGCGTTGGCGCCGCTCGTCATCGAGGAAAGCGGCAATTTCGAACGCCGCATCGAGCGCGAAGCACATGGCGTGGTCTTCGTCATCGCGCCGTGGAACTATCCCTACATGACGGCGATCAATACCGTTGCCCCGGCTCTGATGGCCGGCAACACAGTCGTCATCAAACATGCGGCGCAAACGCTTCTCGTCGGCGAGCGGATGGTGCGGGCTTTCGTCGAGGCGGGCGTGCCTGACGATGTCTTCATCAATGTCTTCCTCGATCACGGCACGACCTCGGCGCTGATTTCCGAAGGCCTGTTCAATTTTGTCAACTTCACCGGTTCGGTGGAAGGCGGCCGAGCCATTGAGCGTGCTGCTGCCGGCACCTTCACCGGTCTCGGGCTTGAACTCGGCGGCAAGGACCCCGGCTATGTGATGGAGGATGCTGATCTCGACGCTGCCGTCGATACGCTGATGGATGGCGCGACCTATAACTCCGGGCAATGCTGCTGCGGCATCGAGCGTATCTACGTCAACGAAAACCTCTATGACGCATTCGTCGAGAAGTCCGTGGCGTGGGTGTCCAACTACAAGCTCGGCAATCCGCTGGAACAGGAAACGACACTCGGGCCGATGGCCAACAAGCGTTTCGCCAAGGTGGTGCGCGCACAGATCGCTGATGCCGTCTCAAAGGGCGCCAAGGCTTTGGTCGATCCCAAGCTTTTCCCTGCCGATGACGGCGAGAGCGCTTACGTCGCTCCGCAAGTGCTCGTCAATGTCGATCATTCCATGGAGTTCATGACCGAAGAAACCTTCGGCCCCGCTCTTGGCATCATGAAGGTGAAAAACGACGACGAGGCCATCGCCCTGATGAATGACAGCAAATATGGCCTCACTGCCTCGCTCTGGACGCAGGATGCAGCGCGTGCCGGGCGTATCGGCCGTGAGATCGAAACCGGCACCGTGTTCATGAACCGTGCGGATTATCTCGATCCCGCGCTCTGCTGGACAGGTGTGAAGGAAACGGGCCGTGGCGGCTCGCTTTCCGTTCTCGGTTTCCAGAACCTGACCCGACCGAAATCCTACCATCTGAAGAAAGTCACGAAATGAATATCGTCGCCAACTGGAGCTATCCCACCGCCGTCAAGCTTGGCCGTGGCCGGATCAAGGAACTGGCGGAAGCCTGCAAGACGCTCGGCATCAAGAAGCCGCTTCTCGTCACGGATCGCGGCCTTGCCAATATGGCGATTACCGCGCATGCGCTCGATGTACTGGAAGAGGCTGGGCTCGGCCGGGCGATCTTCGCCGACGTCGATCCGAACCCCAACGAAATCAACATGGAAGCCGGCGTAAAAGCCTATCGCGATGGCGGCCATGACGGCGTCGTCGCCTTCGGCGGTGGTTCCGGCCTCGATCTTGGCAAGACCATCGCATTCATGGCCGGGCAGACGCGCCCGGTCTGGGATTTCGAGGATATCGGTGACTGGTGGACGCGGGCGGACGCCTCGAAGATTGCGCCCATCGTCGCGGTTCCGACGACGGCGGGCACCGGTTCGGAAGTTGGCCGCGCCAGTGTCATCACCAATTCGCAGACCCATGTGAAGAAGATCATCTTCCATCCAAAGCTTTTGCCCGGCGTCGTCATCTGCGATCCGGAACTGACTGTCGGCATGCCGAAGGTCATCACGGCAGGCACGGGCATGGACGCCTTTGCCCATTGCCTCGAAGCCTATTCGTCGCCGTTCTTCCATCCGATGAGCGCCGGCGTTGCGCTTGAAGGCCTGCGTCTGGTCAAGGAATTCCTGCCACGCGCCTATAAGGACGGCACGGATATCGAAGCGCGCACCAATATGATGGCGGCGGCTGCGATGGGGGCGGTTGCCTTCCAGAAGGGTCTCGGCGCCATTCACTCGCTCTCGCATCCGATCGGCGCTGTCTATAACACCCATCACGGCATGACCAATGCCGTGGTCATGCCTGCCGTCCTGCGTTTCAACCGCCCGGCCATCGAAGACAAGATTGCCCGCGCTGCCGCATATCTAGGCATTTCGGGCGGTTTCGATGGTTTCTATGATTATGTGCTGGAGCTTCGCAAGGAACTCGGCGTGCCTGATAACCTAACCGCCATGGGCATTAAGCCTGACCGCATTGACGAACTGGCGGCAGAAGCGATCAAGGATCCGAGCTGCGGCGGCAATCCGGTGCCGATGACGCTGGAGAATACCAGGAAATTGTTTGAGGACTGCTTTTAAAGGGTAGTTATGGCAGCCATGAGATTTTCAGTTTTTTCGCCATTGCTCGCAGTGGCGTTTCTAAGCCTGCCCCTTGCGGCGCAGGCCGCTTCTTTCAAGGAACTTTCCGGTCAGGGTTACAAAGTCGGAGCTCTGTCGAGCACTAAGGCGGGAATCCGGGGATGGAATTTGTCCAGGGGTTCAGACCGCTATTTCTGTGAAATGCGCGCGACTATGGCGTATTCTGGAAAGAACGGCATGGTGTCCTTCACGAGCGCCGGACGCATGATTACGCTTGATCGTGCAACCGTTGAGAAAAGGCTGGGCAGTTCCCTGAACTTGCCGAAGTACGAGGATCTAAAAGCCGGTCGCCTGCGTGCGGACGATGTGGGTTCCTGCCGAAAGCTGGCGTGATCAATCAGATGGCAAAAGCCCGCGATTTATCGCGGGCTTTTTGTTGTCCACACAAACGATCTTAGTCTTTTCTTAACCATGTTCGTTAAGGTTATGGAAAGCACCATGATTGGTTCGGTGCGTGAATGAGCATGAAACAGCTCTGATCATCAGGGGATATCATGCCTGTCATTACTTTTGCCAACACCAAGGGCGGCGCGGGAAAAACAACTGCCGTATTGCTTCTGGCAACCGAACTTGCCCGCAGCGGCCACCGCGTGACGGTTCTGGATGCCGATCCGCAATTGTGGATTTCCCGCTGGCACGAATTATCAGGCGAGATCGAAAATCTCTCGGTAATTTCGCATGTGACGATGGCGTCTCTCGAGGGGCATATCCGCGAAAACAATGCCAATACCGACTGTTTCATCATCGATCTGCCGGGAGCGAAAAACCCGCTTCTGACCATGGCGCTTGGTATTTCCGATCATGTGCTGATACCGGTGCAGGGCTGCGCCATGGATGCGCGTGGGGCTGCGGAGGTTCTTGACCATATCGAGTTCCTGAACCGCAAGATGGGCAAGGCGATCGCCCACTCCATCGTGCTGACGCGGGTCAACGCCATGGTGGCGACCCGCTCGCTGCTGCTTGTCAAAATGCTGCTGGCCGAGAAGAACGTTTCGGTTCTGAATACGCCGATTGTCGAAAGAGCGGCTTATCGCGATATCTTCGATTATGGCGGAACGCTTCTCTGTCTCGACAAGGACAAGGTCAGCAATATCGACAAGGCGGTGGAGAATGCGAAAGCATTCGCGAGCGAGTTGCTAGGCCTTTTGCCGAAACCCCTGTCGCGGTTGGGCACCCAACCCGCGCGCTTTTTCACCCGCAAGGCGGCTTGAAAACACTCCCAATGCCCGGACTGCTGGAGGTGCGGGCATTATTTTTGCTTGATTTGGAAATGATCATTTCCTATATTGCGATCATGACCGATACCAGCCACACCAATTCCCCGGAACAACGCCATCGCGGCAGGCCGCGCGAGTTCGATATTGACCGCGCGCTTGATGGAGCAATCCGTGTTTTTTCTAGGCGCGGGTATCACGCCACCTCTGTCGGTGATCTTACAGATGCGATGGAACTGGCGCAGGGCAGTCTCTACAAGGCTTTCAAGGACAAGAAATCCATCTTCATCGCGACGATGGAGCGCTACAGGACCTTGCAGACGGAGCGGTTTGAAGCCGCCGTTGCCGGTTATGATACCGGTTACGAGCGTTTGCGAGCCGGCCTGATGTTTTATGCGGAACGGTCGCACGGTGCCACCGGTTCGGATGGATGCCTCGTGGTTGGCGCCGCCGCCGATCTTGCCGCACTGGACGACGATATCGCTGTCGTGGTCGAGCGGGCGGTGAAGGCGAGGGAGCGGATCGTTGCCCGGCTGGTGGCTGAGGGGCAGAGGGATGGTTCCGTGCAGTCGAAGACTGATCCCGATGATCTCGCCAGAGCGATGTTGTGCATGATGTACGGGATGCGGGTGGTGGGAAAGACCGGGCGCAGTCTGGAAGAGATGACGGCCGTGGTGGATATCGCCCTGAAACTTGCCGAATAATTTTGTGGCTATTTAGGAAACATTCGTTTCCATATTGGAGAAAATGATGACGACGCGTGTAGTTGAAGGGGAGGATGTTTACGAAACATCCATTTCCCCGGCCCTGACTTTTCTACTGGCTACCGCCTGCGGACTGATTGCGGCTAATCTTTATTATGGCCAGCCCCTTGCCGGCATCATCGGGGCGGAGCTTGGCCTGTCTGCCGGCGCAACCGGTCTGATCGTGACCCTGACGCAGATCGGCTACGGCGTCGGCCTGCTGTTCGTCGTGCCGCTTGGCGATCTGGTCGAGAATCGCAGGCTGGTCGTCAGCACCGTTTCGATGGCGGTGCTTGCGCTCCTCGCGGCGGCTTTTGCCCCGCATGCGGCACCTTTTCTGATTGCGGCCTTTCTGGTCGGTATCAGTTCGGTCGCGGTGCAGGTTATCGTTCCCTATGCGGCGCACATGGCGCCGCACGCTGTTCGAGGGCGGGTGGTCGGCAATGTCATGAGCGGATTGATGGCGGGTATCATGCTGGCGCGCCCGGTCTCCAGCCTCCTGTCGGAAGTCGTCTCCTGGCGCGGTGTGTTCCTGACTTCGGCTGGCGTCATGGCAATTCTCGCCGTTGTGCTCTATCGCCTTTTGCCCGTTCGTGTGCCTGAGGCAAGGCTGGGTTATGGGGCGTTGATGGCCTCCATGGGCAGGCTTGCCGCCCATACGCCTATCCTGCGGCGGCGGGCGATCTATCACGCCTTCCTGTTTGCGGCCTTCAGCCTGTTCTGGACGACGACGCCGCTTTATCTGAGCGGGCCGCATTTCAATCTCAGCCAGGGCCAGATTGCGCTGTTTGCCCTTGCCGGTGCAGCAGGCACCGTCGCCGCCCCGATTGCGGGGCGCATGGCTGACCGGGGCTGGACCTATGCCGCTACTTTTGCCGCGATGGTGGCAGCGGCGCTGTCATTCGCCGTCACGCATCTTGCACCCGAAGGATCGCATCTGGCACTTGGCATTCTCGTGGTCGCCGCCATCGTTCTCGATTTCGGCGTCACCACCAATCTGGTGCTCGGTCAGCGCGCCATCTTCACGCTCGGCGCCGAATTCCGCAGCCGTCTGAACGGCGTCTACATGGCGACATTTTTCATGGGCGGTGCGATTGGCTCTGCCGTCGGCGGCTGGGCCTATTCCGTCGGGGAATGGGGTGCTGCGTCCTGGGTCGGCTTTGCTCTACCAGCGGCAGCGCTGCTTTACTTCCTGACTGAAAAGCGCGGATAACATTCATCAACGAAAAAGCCCGGCGGAATGACATCCGCCGGGCTTTTGCAATTCGTCTTCGCGGTCAATCCTATTCCGCGAACTCAACCACGACGCCGGGTCGGACCATTTTTGCCAGCTCCGTCGCATCCCAGTTGGTGAGGCGGATACAGCCGTGGCTGTTGGTCTTGCCGATCTTCGAGGGTTCCGGCGTGCCGTGGATACCGTAGGTCGGTTTGGAAAGGGCAATCCAGACTGTGCCAACAGGGCCGTTTGGACCGGGCGGAATTTGCAGGATCTTGTCGTTCTGGCCCTGCCTGAAGTTGATCTTCGGATTGTAGGTGTAACCCGGATTAAGCGCGACGCGCTCGACGGTGTGCGTGCCGCTTGGCGAAGGCGTGTCCGTAGAACCGATGGTGGCGGGATAGGCGGCGATCAGAGCACCATCCTCTCCATAAGCGAAGACCTGCTTGATGCCCTTATGCGCGACGATGCGGGCCACCTGTCCCTTTTTCGGTTCCCCCGGATTGACGACCTTGATGATGGTGCCGGGCACGGAAAAATCGATGCCGGGGTTCAGTTCTTTCAGATAGGTCTCGTCCATGTGGAAGCGTTCGGCCAACGCCTCCGACGTGGAGGTGAAGGAGAGGGCGGGTAGCTGCGACTTCTCCGCATAGTCATCCGGAATGGAAGCGACATAGGGGCCGGCTGCATCGGCTGCGGTGATCGTATAATCGACGATCGGCATGCCGCCGGAGGCGCGCAGACGCTCGAGAATGTCCTCGGAATTGTTCGGGTCGAGCTTTTCGCCGGTCATGTCCTGCCAGGCGGCAATCGCCTTGTTGACGTTGTCGCCCATCTTGCCATCGATCACGCCGGGCGAGATGCCTTCGCGGTCGAGGAAAGTCTGAAGTGCTACGATCTCCTGGCGGGACCGGTTGACCGGTGTGGTGACGGGCGTGTGGCGCTCGATCAGGTGCTGCGGCTGCGGAACGGCAGCCGTGGTGCTTTCTTCGGGCATCGGCTGGTTGAGCGGCGCGCTTTCGACGGCGCCCGGGCCGGGAACCGAGCCGGTATAGACATCGTCGCCGGAACCATTGCCGCGATATTCGCGGTAATCGCGCACGCTTCCATTATCCTGATAACCGTAATCGCGCTGCGGCTCACGATATTCACCGCCGGGGGCCGGGGGATAGTAGGTGGTGTCGCGTTGCTGTACCTGTTGCCGCTGCTGATAGCCTGACGGCATTTCAGTGGCCAGCAGGTTGCCGTACCGGTCATAAAATACCGTGCGGCCCATATTGTCGCGACTGATGACGATGTCGCCACGTTGGGGCACGAAATCGAGAACACGGCCATCCGGCGTCACCAGAACCGGCTGTTCCTGATAGCCATAACGCTGCTGCGCGCCAGCCTGTAGAGGCGCGCAAACCGCCGCCAAGGCAATCGCCAGACCCAGAGCTGCGTTAACAAACTGTTTCACGATTCTGCTATCCCTTACTTCGTTCACCGATAAACACACCGTAATCTTGACCCTATTGTGAAAAAGGTGAATTCACGGTTAAAGCAATCTTAATTTACGTCACGGTTAGTAGCGTTTCCGTGATTATTGCGCTTTTACTGCCACAGGGAGGTTGTCTTGCGTTCGTTTCAGGCCGGCAAATCGCCACGCATTTTCCTCGATGAAACCTCCGTTTTCGATATTGGCGCCTGTGTTGTCGATGGTATCGACATCGCGCCCGGCCGTGCCATTCCAGATGATGGCGATCCGCGCATCGACCATTCGCTTGAAGGCTTTCTGTTCACCTGCGGTCCCGATCATATCCGCCATCCCGAACCGATCGGCGGTGAGGGCGAGGGGCGTCGATATCCGTTGCATGGGTCCCTCTCCGCGCATCCCGCCAAGATAGTTGCCTTCGACGTTCATGAGTCCAATGCATTGGCGCGTGCCGAGGTTCCCGTGAACCTTGCCGATGGCGACACGGCCCTTCTTGAGCGGACATGGCGCATCGATGGCGAAAGCGGAGAAGTGAGCCTCGATGACCGGATCGTCAATACGAGTTCGCGGCCGATACCGGTCTTTCTGATGTACCACATGAATGTTGGCGCGCGGTTGTTTGACGAGGCCGTTCGGCTAGAAGGTGCCATGTTCGATGGCGGTGGTCATGGCTGGCGCTTTGGCGAGGAGCCGGGCACGGTGTTCTGTGTTCCCGCCGGTCAGGACGAATGGGCGGAACTTGCGCTCGGTCCGATTGCTACAATTGGTGGCAAGACGCTGAAAGTACGTTTCGGCACGGAGACGTTGCCCTATCTGCAGATGTGGCGGAACCAGAAGGATCCGGCCAATGTGCTTGGCATCGAACCGGTTTCGCACCGCTGGGTGGGGCGCGGCGAGCTTGAGGCCGCCGGCGAGTTCAATATGCTGCCGCCGGGCGAAAGCCGCTCCTATGGTCTTCGCTTTTCCATCCTCTGAATAGGCGACTGAATGGTGTACCGAATGAAGGCGCCGCATCATTGACGCAAGAGTTTTGAGCCCTTACATCGGATGCGGATTTCAGACAGTGGCGACAGCGTGCCAGCGGCGCCAAGGCGCCGGTTTAAGCGGAGGCATTATTATGGATATCAGGCGCATAGACGACGAATATTCGGTCACGGGACAGATCAGCGTTGCCGATCTCGACGAGGTCAAGGCGCTCGGCTTCAAGTCGATCGTCTGCCACCGCCCTGACGGCGAAGAAGAAGGCCAGCCGCTTTTCGCCGATATTGCCGAGCGTGCCGAACAGCTTGGCCTGACCATCGTGCATGTACCGGTTGGCCGCTACGGCGTCGATGCGGATGCGGTTACCGGCATGGTGGATGCGCTTGACGAATTGCAGCGCCCGATGCTCGGCTATTGCCGTTCCGGCGCGCGCTCGACCGCGATCTACGAAAAGACCCATCACCTGCGCGGCTGATTTTCCGCGGATAATTCGACTTTCTAAAGCCAATCAACAGGAGTTTTCCATGACCATCAAGCGTATCGAACCGGGCAAGCGCATGAGCGGCGCCGTCATCCACGGCAACACCGTTTATCTGGCCGGCCAGGTCGGTGAGGGCGTGTCCGTGACCGATCAGAGCAAGTCGGCGCTGGCTGAAGTCGATCGTCTGCTGGCCGCTGCCGGTTCAGACAAGTCGAAGATCCTGCAGACCATCATCTACCTCTCCGACATGTCCACCTTCGGCGAAATGAACGCCGTCTGGGAAGGCTGGATCGACCCGGCAAACCCGCCGGCCCGCGCCACCAGCGAAGCGGCGCTTGCTACTCCGGACTACAAGGTTGAGTTCATCGTTACCGCTGCTCTCTGAGTAACGGTTTGATTTTGAGAAAGGCCGGGTTGCGGAATGCAGCCCGGCCTTTTTTGTTGGGAAAATTCGAAACGCCCGTTTTGTCATCCTCGGGCTTGCCCCGAGGATCCAATCACGTATCGCAAATTGATAGGTAGCAGATGCTCGGAACAGGCCCGAGCATGACGGAGGAGAGGCGATTGTCTCAGGTTTGTGAATCGCTTGCGCCCTTCATTTCAGAAGCTAAGCAAGCGCCTTCTCAAGCTGCTTCAACGTCTTCACCCGTTCTGCAAACCACAGCCGTGCCAGGTCGTTGGCTGAGGCGAGGTCGATACCATCAGGGTCTATGGAAGTGATTTTCCAGCGTGCGGTTTTCGCACCCGCAAGAGCGGCCAGCCGTGATGCCTCGCCCTTGATGGCGTTGAGGCGCACGGCCTCGTCCGCTGCCGCAGCCATCAGCTGTTCCGCGCCGGAAAGGTCACTGCGCAGATCGGCAGGTGTGATGTTGCTGGCATTGCGGGCAGGGCCACCATTGATCTGCACGCCCTCTGTCCGCAGCCGGTAGAGCCTTGTATCGGGAAGAGAGAGGTAGAGTTTTGCCTTGGGATAGCGGTCGATGTAGCGCTGTCTGGCAAGCGGGATTTCTTCCGGATCGATCAGTTCCGCCTTGCCTACCAGTGTCAGCCGCGGCAGCGTCAGCGCGTCACCCTTGCCGAAGGGGGCAAGTGTCAACGAGATGCGCGGGTCGGCCTCCATGTTTCGGGCATGCAGCGTCAGGCCCGCCGCGAAGAAGAACGGCGTACCATCCGGCTCTATGCCGATATTGGTGGCGGTCGTATAGGGATAACCGCTGACCGGATCGAGGGTCGCGAGCGCCGCAGTGCGGGATGTGTGCAGGACATCGCGTGCCACGCGCACGGCCTCGAATGGCGCACCGGCCGAAGGTTCGATCTTTGCGCCGCGTGGGGTGATGACGGGAGGGGCTGCATCCGGCATGTCGTTTCCTAACCTGTATGTTCTAGTCAGGATTTACACCATGCCGGAGCCATGTCCATGCGCAATATCAGGTCCGGCTTCTGATCTGGGTCAGCGTGCGGGTTGGCGTGATCGCTTCGGCATCCAGCTTCACCTCGATGATGGCGGGCTTGCCGCTTGCCCGGGCGCGTTCGAAGGCGGCGGCGAAGTCTTGCGTCTTTTCGACCGTTTCGCCGTGGCCACCATAGGCCTTGGCGAAGGCCGCGAAATCCGGGTTGACGAGATCGGTGCCGCTGACGCGGCCGGGATATTCCCGTTCCTGATGCATGCGGATCGTGCCATAGGTGCCGTTATTGACCAGCACGGTGATGATCGGCAGTCCATACCGCACGGCGGTGATGAATTCCTGCCCATGCATCATGAAGCAGCCATCACCGGCAAAGCAGATCACCTCGCGCTCGGGAAACAGGTGCTTGGCGGCCACAGCCGCGGGCAGGCCGTAACCCATCGAGCCGGAGGTCGGCGCCGATTGAGTGTTGAAGCGGCGGAAGCGGTGGAAGCGGTGCACCCAGGTGGCATAGTTGCCCGCGCCATTGGTGAAGATGGCATCATCCGGCACGTTGGCCTCGATCCAGTCCATGATCGGACCCATCTGCACCGCGCCCGGACCGGTCTGCGGCGGTGTCGACCAGGTAAGGTAAGCCGAATGCATGGTGGCCGTGCGGTCCGCCCAGGCGGCGTTATCGGGGAGCGTTACGGAAGAAAGGGCGGCGACGAAATCATCCGGTGAGGCGCAGATTGCGAGATCGGGGCGATAGACGCGGCCAAGCTCTTCGGCTTCCGGGTAGATGTGGACAAGTTTCTGCGACGGGTAGGGAATGTCGATCAGCGTGTAGCCGGAGGAAGGCATTTCCGAGAGGCGACCGCCGAGCAGCACCACGAGGTCGGCTTCCTTGATTTCCTTCGCCAAGGCCGGGTTGATGCCAATTCCGACATCGCCCGCGTAAGATGGGCTCAAGTGATCGAACAGCATCTGGCGACGGAAGGAACAGCCGATGGGCAGTTTGTTCCTTTCGGCAAAAGCCGTGAAGCTTGCGACGCTTTCTTCGGACCAGCGTGTGCCGCCTATGATGAAGATTGGCCGCTTGGCCTCGCCCAGCATTTTTGAGAAAGCGGCGATCTGCGACGGGCCGGGATGCGCTTCGACCGGGGTATAGGGCTTTGCCTCGGGGGCTTCAACCTCTTCAACCAGCATGTCTTCGGGTAACGTCAGCACCACGGGGCCGGGGCGGCCGGAGGTGGCGACGGCAAAGGCGCGGGTGACGAATTCCGGAATGCGGCGCGCATCGTCGATCTCGCCCACCCATTTGGCGAATTCGGTAAAGGCGCGGCGATATTCCACTTCCTGAAACGCCTCACGCTCGCGGGCTTCGCGCTGTACCTGGCCGATGAACAGGATCATCGGAATGGAATCCTGCCTTGCGATATGCAGGCCGGCCGAGGCG
The DNA here is from genome assembly GCF_000381165.1 of Agrobacterium sp. 10MFCol1.1. Lineage (NCBI taxonomy): Bacteria > Pseudomonadati > Pseudomonadota > Alphaproteobacteria > Hyphomicrobiales > Rhizobiaceae > Agrobacterium > Agrobacterium sp. 10MFCol1.1. Next base: position 445,501 of record NZ_KB906074.1, read on the forward strand.
TTGGTGGCGCCGGGACCGCGCGTTACCATGCAGATGCCGGGTTCGCCGGTCAGTCTGCCCCAGGTGTCGGCCATCATGGCAGCGCCGCCTTCCTGGCGGCAGACCACGGTTTCGATGCCGCTTTCATAGAGCGCGTCCAGCACCGCCAGATAGCTTTCACCGGGAACGCAGGAAACGCGGGAGACGCCATTGGCTTTCAGCGCTTCGACGATCAGTTGTCCGCCTGTTCTTTTCATTCCGGTTGCTTTCATGGCGTCGTGGTCCTTTCGATGTTTTCCAGTTCGGCCAGCACTTGCGCCTGATGCTCGCCAAGCTTCGGGCTCGGGCGTTCGTAACGCAGCGGCGTCTGTGACATGATAATCGGTGTCCGCACACCGGGGATGACGGTGCCATCCTGCGCCTCGAGATCAACACGCAGGCCGCGTGCCTGAACCTGTGGATCGGCGAACATTTCCTCGATGGAGTTGATTGGCCCGGCCGGTACGGCGTTCTGCTCGCAAGCGGTCAGAAGATCGCGCTTCTGCCATTTCAGCGTTTCGGTGGAAATGATCTGCCGGACCTCGACCTTGTGCGCGACGCGGGCCTTGTTTGTCGCGTAACGCTCGTCATCGGCAATCGCGCCAATGCCGAGAATATTACAGAGGCGGCGGAACTGGCCGTCATTACCGACGGCCAGGATGAGAAAACCATCCTCTGTCGGCATGACCTCATAGGGTGAGATATTCGGATGGGCGTTGCCGAGCCTGATGGGGGCATTGCCGGATATCAGATAGTTCATATTCTGGTTGGCGAGCACTGCCGACTGCACGTCCAGAAGCGCCATGTCGATATGCTGGCCTTCACCTGACCGCATGGCGTGGATCAGCGCGGCCTGAATGGCTGTCACGGAATAGATACCGGTAAAGATATCGGCAACGGCAACGCCCGCCTTCATAGGCTGACCGTCGGGTTCGCCGGTGATCGACATGAAACCGGACATGCCCTGCACGATATAGTCGTATCCGGCGAAATCGGCATAGGGCCCGGTCTGGCCGAAGCCGGTGATGGAGCAGTAGATCAGCTTCGGATTGAGAACCCTGAGACTCTCATAGTCGAGGCCATATTTGGCAAGCCCGCCGCGTTTGAAATTCTCGATGACAACATCGGCGGTTCGCACGAGCCGCCGCACCAGCGCACAGCCTTCCGCCGTCTTGAGATCGGCGACGATGGAGCGTTTGCCGCGATTGGTGGCATGGTAATAGGCGGCGGAGAGGTTTTCACCATCGGCGCTTTCGACAAAGGGCGGACCCCATGCGCGGGTATCGTCTCCACCTTCAGGGTTCTCGACCTTGATGACATCCGCACCCATATCGGCCAGCATCTGCCCCGCCCAGGGACCGGCCAGAACACGCGCCAGTTCGATGACGCGAATGCCTGATAGTGGCGGTTTCCTGTTCGGCGTTTCGGTCATTTGTCCCCCGGTGTTTTCTGCTTGCCGGTTTATAGACGTCTCCCCGCATTGCCGCATGTGATTTTATCTCATGGACTTATTCCGTTTCGGCAAAGGCTCGTCAGTTGCCAACGACGCGGCTGCACCAGGCGGCGAAATCCGCAGCCACGGCATGCCAGCCGATCTCGTTCAGGGTTTCGTGGCGCATGCCCCGATAGATCGTGTGTTCGACATGGCCGAAACCCGCTTCGCGGAAGCGTTCGGCAAGCCAGACGATCTCCTTGCCGTCATTGGTCGCGGCATCCTGATCGCCGCTGACAAGCAAAATCGGCAGCGTCTTCGGCAGGCGTTCGATGAGCCTCGGCGCACGATAGGACAATTCAAAGACATCCTGCCACAGGGAGACGCTGGCCTCGAACTGGCAAAGCGGATCCTCCACATAAGCGTCCACCGCTACCCTGTCATGGCTCAGCCAGTCCGCATGAGTGCGCTTTTCCGGCATTCTGGCATTCCAGGCACGGAAGGTTGCTTTGGGCAGGATGGCGCTCGGCACATCAGAGCCTTTCAGCATCTTTTCAAGGCGCAGCACGATCTGTGCAAGACGGCCCATGACACCGGGATTGAGGTTGGAATTCCAGATGGACAGACCATCAAAGGCATCCGGATGGCTGACGGCGGTGTTGAGCGCCACAAGGCCGCCCATGGAATGGCCGAACAGGATGACCGGCAGGCCGGGATGTCTTTCGCCGACCATCCGGCGCATCGCCATGACATCGGCAACGACCTTGCTGTCTCCGTCCTTCCAGGCGAAGCGACCGAGAGGCGCATCGGCAGCCTTTGTGCGGCCATGTCCGCGATGATCGTGGGCGTATACCTCGAAACCCTGCTTTGCCATGACATCGGCAAAACGGCGGTAACGGCCGGCGTGCTCCACCAGGCCGTGGCAAATCATCAGCACGCCGCGTGCCGGAGAAAGGGCAGAGGGTTGGTGGCGAAAGGCGATGGATGCGCCTGATGGAGCGTCGAGCCTCTCAATCCGGCTGAACGTCAAGTCATCCGTCGTCTCATTCATGCTTTCACCCGTGCCTGCCATGGTATCCCTTGTCATAATCATGGGGTCATAATCGTGCCAGAGGTTGCCCCAAGGTCCTATTTACCCTACATAGCGGCAAATTTCCCGATACGTACTCTTTAAAATCCGATGTGGAGCATTCGCTACAATGGCACGTCAATTCATCTATCACATGGCCGGGCTGAACAAGTCCTATGGCGCGAAGAAGGTTCTTGAGAACGTCCATCTCTCCTTCTACCCCGATGCCAAGATCGGTATCCTCGGTCCGAACGGTGCCGGTAAGTCGACCGTTTTGAAGATCATGGCCGGTCTCGACAAGGAATATACCGGTGAGGCCTGGCTCGCTGAGGGTGCGACGCTCGGTTATCTCGAGCAGGAGCCGAAGCTCGACGAAAACAAGACCGTGATGGAAAACGTCATGGAAGGTGTGGCGAGCAAGACGGCAATCGTCGACCGCTACAACGAGCTGATGATGAACTATTCCGACGAAACGGCGGATGAGGGCGCAAAGCTTCAGGACATCATTGACAGCCAGAACCTGTGGGATCTGGAAAATCAGGTCGAAATGGCCATGGATGCACTGCGTTGCCCGCCTGGCGACTCGGCAGTAACCGGCCTTTCGGGTGGTGAGCGTCGTCGCGTGGCGCTCTGCAAGCTGCTGCTTTCGCAGCCTGACCTGCTGCTGCTCGATGAACCGACCAACCATCTTGACGCCGAAACCATCGCCTGGCTCGAAAAGCACCTGCGCGACTATCCCGGCGCCGTGATGATGATCACCCACGATCGCTACTTCCTCGACAACGTCACCGGCTGGATTCTCGAACTCGACCGTGGCCGTGGTATTCCCTACGAAGGCAACTATTCCGCCTATCTGCAGGCAAAAGCCAAGCGCATGCAGCAGGAATCCCGCGAAGACGCCTCGCGCCAGAAGGCCATCAGCCGCGAACAGGAGTGGATCGCTTCCAGCCCCAAGGCTCGCCAGACGAAGTCCAAGGCGCGTATCCGCGCTTATGACGAACTGGTGGAAGCCGCTGAAAATCGCCGTCCCGGCGACGCGCAGATCGTCATTCCGGTCGCCGAGCGTCTGGGCCGCGTCGTTATCGAGGCGGAAAACCTCACAAAGTCCTATGGTGACCGGGTTCTGATCGAAAACCTCACCTTCAAGCTGCCTCCGGGCGGCATCGTCGGCGTCATCGGCCCGAACGGTGCTGGTAAAACCACGCTGTTTCGCATGATCACCGGTCAGGAAAAGCCCGATAGCGGTTCGGTGACCATTGGTGAGACCGTGCACCTTGGTTACGTCGACCAGAGCCGCGATACGCTGGCGGGTGACAAAACCGTCTGGGAGGAAATCTCCGGCGGCAACGACATCATCAAGCTCGGCAAGTTCGAAACGAACTCCCGCGCTTATTGCGGCGCCTTCAACTTCAAGGGCGGCGATCAGCAGCAGAAGGTCGGCAACCTCTCCGGTGGTCAGCGTAACCGCGTTCACCTTGCCAAGATGCTGAAGGCAGGCGGCAACGTGCTGCTGCTCGACGAACCGACCAACGACCTTGATACGGAAACGCTGGCAGCGCTCGAAGAAGCGCTGGAAGCCTTCGCCGGTTGCGCCGTTATCATCAGCCACGATCGCATGTTCCTCGACCGTCTGGCCACTCACATCCTCGCCTTCGAGGGTGACAGCCACGTGGAATGGTTCGAAGGCAACTTCGAAGACTATGAAAAGGACAAGGTCCGTCGTCTCGGCCCGGAAAGCATCAAGCCCGGCCGCGTCAGCTACAAGCGCCTGACGCGCTAATCCTGTTCTCGGATCACTTCAGAAAGGCCCGCCCAAAAGCGGGCCTTTTTTGATGCAATAAATGGGGCTTGAGGGGAGAGCGTGGCAAATTGCGCTTGCATCTCGCGTGACGCCGACATAAAGATATCTTTATATGTTGATTAGATTGCAAGGTGCGGCAGACGTGGCGTTCGGTTTGGATAAATTGGTGGATCTCTTGAAGGCGGCCGGCGAGCCGACGCGCTTTCGCTTGCTGGCGCTTCTGGCGGCCGGCGATCTGACCGTCACCGATCTCACCGAAATTCTCGGCCAGTCGCAGCCCCGTATTTCCCGTCATCTCAAGCTTTTGACGGAAGAAGGGTTGATCGAGCGCTATCAGGAAGGCGCCTGGGCCTATTTCCGCCTGCGGCAGGATGGCGAGCCCGCCGTTGTTATCAGGCAGCTGCTGGGCGCCGCATCGCCCTCTGACGCCGTTCTCCAGCGCGACAGTGAACGCCTTGCCACCGTCAAGCGGGTAAGGGCGGAGCGGGCGCAGGATTATTTCAGCCGAAATGCCTCCGCCTGGGACGAGTTGCGCCGCCTGCATGTGAGCGACGAGGCCGTGGAAGGGGCATTGCTGAAGCTGGTCGGAACCACCCCGATCGACTCGCTGCTCGATCTCGGTACCGGGACGGGCCGCATCCTCCAGCTTCTGAGCGGTATCTATCGCCGGGCAATCGGTGTCGATGCCAGCCGCGACATGTTGTCGGTGGCGCGCTCAAATCTGGACAAGGCGGGCGTGGTCAATGCATCCGTTCGCCATGGCGATATTCTCAACCTGCCGCTGGAAGGCCAGGATTTCGATCTGATCGTCATCCATCAGGTCCTGCATTTTCTCGATCAGCCGGAGATCGCGCTTTCCGAAGCCGCCCGCATGTTGCGTCCCGGTGGCCGGCTGATCGTCATCGATCTTGCACCGCATTCCTTCGAGCATCTTCGTGATGAGCATGCGCATGTGCGGCTCGGCTTTTCGCATCCGCTTATGGATGAATGGCTGAAAAAGGCCGGGCTCGTGCTCGACCGTGCCGTCGATCTTCATTCTGAACGGGCGTCCGATGAATCCTTGGACGTCACGATATGGGTTGCCCGCGACCAGCGGCTGCTGATGGCAGACGATGTGGTGCAAGAGGCCGTTTTACTTGCTGCCGGGAGGGCATGATATGTTGAGATCGGAAACCGCGCGCCACAATGGCGAAATCCGGGGGGATATCCGGTTATCTTTCGAGTTTTTCCCGCCCAAGAACCCCGAGATGGAGAACCAGCTCTGGGAAACGGTTGCCGAGCTGAAGAAATGGGATCCGGATTTCGTCTCCGTCACCTATGGCGCGGGCGGTTCCACCAAGGCGCCGACGCTGGATGCGGTGCGTCGGATGATCGGTGACAGTCATCTGCCGACCGCCGCGCACCTGACCTGCGTGGATGCTAGCCGTGACGACGTGCATCAGGTCGTTGAAGAGTTTCGCAATGCTGGCGTTCGCCATTTCGTGGCGCTGCGCGGCGATCCGTCGACCGGTATCGGCACGGATTACAGGCCGCATCCGCAAGGTTACGAGAATGCTGCCGCTCTGGTGAAGGGGCTACGCGATATCAGCGATTTCGAGGTTTCCGTTTCTGCCTATCCCGAAAAGCACCCGGAGAGCGCCAGCGATGCGGTCGATATCGATATGCTGAAGCGCAAGGCGGACAACGGCGCAACGCGGGCGCTGACGCAGTTCTTCTTCGATAATGACGTGTTCGAGCGCTACATGGAGCGGGTTACGGCTGCGGGCATCACCATTCCGGTCGTTCCGGGTATCATGCCGATCCAGAACCTGACCCAGCTCAAGCGTTTCGCCGGCCGCTGTGGTACCAGTGTGCCCAGTTTTCTGGATGAGCGTTTTGCAGGTTATGATGACGATCTCGAGGGACGCGCCCGCGTTGCGGCGGAAGTTGCTGCCGAGCAGATCGCCGATCTTCAACGGCGCGGTGTCAACGAGTTCCATCTCTACACCATGAACCGTGCGCCGCTGGTCGATGCGGTGCTTGAGAACCTCGGTCTTGAGCGTTTGCGCCGCAGCGCCGCCTGATTTCAGATATCCCATTTACGACAGGAAAAAAGCGCAGGCCCGACAGGACCTGCGCTTTTCAAACTCGTGTCATCTACGGTTCTTTTCTGCGTTTGGTCTTCACGTCTAGTCAGATGAAAAGCATCATCGCTACGAACAAAAACGCCAAACCGACTGCCAAGGCATTGAGAGATTTTGTAAGTCCCATGGGTGCCTCCTGTTGTTGACAGGTTCGATAATATGACCGTTTTGTGGCACTTGAAAAGCGGTTTCTGTGATGCGGTGCAGCATGCTTTGCGGCCGCTTAAAAAAGTAACTTCTGTAATTAGTTGAAAATAAAAGATTATTTTCTCATCGCGCAGTGCTTCATATCTTTAAAAAAAGTAAATGACCGGGGTGTTATCCCCAGTCATCCGGTCGAGATTAACAGTTTAAGCCTTGATTCCGGCCGATAGATTAAAGGCCCGAAGGTGCGATTAACACAGGTTAAAGCGCCTGGAGAAGTGCCTGGGTCGGCCATCCATCCGCAGGGATTCCGAGACGCTGCTGTTCCTTCTGGATGGCGACGCGGGTGCCGGAACCTAGAATTCCGTCCACCTTGCCAACATCGTGGCCGCGCGCTTCAAGCTTGGTCTGCAACTCTTTCATCGTCGCGTCATCGAAGCCTGGATCGGGATTGCCCTTGTTATAGACAGGGGCGCCCATCAGACGGTTGGCGAAATAGGCAGCCGAGGTCGTGTAGATGAACGACTGGTTCCATTCCAGATAGATGTTGAAGTTGGGATAGGTGAGGAAGGTCGGTCCCTTGCGGCCCTGCGGCATGATGAGGGCTGCGGGCAGGGAGGCGAAATTTTTGTTACCGTCGCGAGGGGTCACGCCGAGGGTAAACCAGTCACCGGCGGTAAGCGAACCGCCGAGGCCGGATTTTTCCCAGGGCAGGTTTTCCGGTACGGAAACTTCCTGCATCCAGGGTTCGCCCTTCTTGAAGCCGAGGTGCTGGATGAATTTCGCCGCCGTGAGGATCGCATCCGGTGCGCTGCTCTTGACGTTGACATGGCCATCGCCATCACCATCGATGCCGAAAGCGATGATGTCCTTGGGCAGCATCTGTACCTGGCCGATTTCACCGGCCCACGCACCCGTGTTGGACGTGGGGTCGAGATCGCCGTGCTGGACCATTTCGATGAGCGCCAGCAATTGCGGACGGAAGAGTTCCGGGCGGCGGCAATCGTGCGAGAGGGTCACCAGCGCGTTACGGGTGTTGAAATCGCCCTGGACGGCACCAAAATCGGTCTCCATGGCCCAGAAGGCAGCAATGACGCCAGCCGGTATGCCAAATTCGTTCTCGGCACGGGCAAAGGTTGATGAGAGCTCCTGCAGCTTCTTGCGGCCGATATCGAGACGGGCCTGGCTGACGGTGCGCTGGGAAAATTCGAGGAAGGTCTGGCGGAAGACGCCCTGTGCGCGGTCACGTGAAAGCACTTTGGGGTCTATCTGCGCGCCGGCCAGCGCCTTTTCGATGGCAGCCGCCGGAACACCCTTGGCAGCGGCCTCAGCCTTCACGCCCTCAAGAAATGCGCCGAGATCACCGCCGCAGGCAACCTGCTTTGGATCGTCAGGCGAGGCCACAGGCGGTGTGGCAAGGGCGGAGCCGGTGGAGAGAAGCGACAGAGCGGCGGCAAAAATGATGCTGCGCGACCGAAAAGTGGGCATGGGAATTTCCTCGATAGGTTGTTAGCCCGCTTTACCCACATGTTTGCGACAAAAAAACGGGTCCAGCGATCTGCCGGTGCAGAAGAACGCCGATTTTTCGAATGTGTTGCTTCTTGGCCGTATTATTTGGCCGAGGCGATCCATTTCCGCCAGTTTTTCTCACTTCCGGCGAAGACATTGATGTCGGTTGGGCCGTTGACGCCCGGCACGACGCCGGTGGCCGTATATTGCCAGAACGCCCACTGCCGGTCTTCGTAAATCTTGGCGGGATGCGCGGCCACGGAGCGCACCCAGAAATGGTAATTCTTGAACTGGCCAACGAGGTTGTCGCGGTGGAAGTCGACCGAGGTGTAGATGATCGGGCGCTTGCCGTAATGGGCCTCGAGGCGGTCGAGGAAACGCTGCATCTCGGCACGGACGATGCCAGGAGCCGGGCGCGTCTTGCAGGTGGGGGAGGAGGGGTTCCATTCAACATCGAGAACCGGCGGCAGGGTGACGGCTTCCTTTGGCACGTTGCTGATGAACCAGTCGGCCTGAGCGTCCGCCGTAGAGCAGAAGTAGTAGAAATGGTATGGCGCGTGCAGGATATCTGCCGCCGCCGCGCTGCGCCAGTGGTCCCCAAATTTCGGATCGATGCGGTCTGAGCCTTCGGTGGCCTTGATGAAGACGAAGGAAACGCCGGATTTGCGAACGGTCCGCCAGTCGACGTCGCCATTCCATTTGGACACATCGATACCATGCACCTCGTGGCGATGCGGGTTGTTCGTGCCAAAATCCTGTGGGTCGGTATCGGAGAATTTCGGCTTGGAAACAGAAGCCGTTTCAAGCAGGTCATAGCTCGTGGACGTACAGCCGCCGATCAACAACATAGCCGACAAAAGTGCCGATAGACGCAGCCGCATTGGAACCCTGATGAATTATTGTTGCCCATCCGCAGCCGCAAAATGGCGCGCCGCGTCTCCCGATTTACCCATAACATGGTAAACAAGCCGTTATGGCAAGGGGCAGTGGCCTTTTTTCGGCTCGCAAGTCGCTGGATTCCAAGAGATTTGCGGTCTTTCAGGCGAGCGAAATGCCTGAGCACCTCACTGGCGTATACTTGTAGGACCGTCGGCTGGCAGCGTCTCGCCCGCATTTGCAGAGGCGAGGCGCCGTAACCCTTGAAGATCAGGCGTCTGTCAGAATGCGGCTGACTTTTGGCTGCACTTCGGCGACCGGAAGCGTGATGACGGCCCGCCAGGCGTAACCCCGGGCAATCTCCTCGAATTCGAGATTACCGTCAAAACGGCCTGCCATGTTGGCCAGAACGTAACGGAGATTGGCGCGGGGCGTGACGTGGAAGCGGGTGAGCCATGCCTGCAAAAGTGCGCGGAACCACTTGGGCAATTGTTCCTGCTGGCCGAAATCGACGATGTGCAGCGAGCCGCCGGGCTTGAGAGCTGTCAGCGCCTGTTCGATCGCCTTTTCCCAGTCTGGTATCATCGAAAGCGCATAGGGGATCATGACTCGGTCGAAACCGTCCGGCTGACCGAATTCTGCGGCGCGGAAAGCGGTGGCGTCGGCCACGCGCAGAACGGGGCGTTCCGTCTTTCCGGTAAAATTCTCGGATGCGGTCAGCAGCATTTCGGCGGAGATATCGAGACCGAACAGTCTTGCTTCCGGAAACTTGCGGCTGGCCAGCAGCAGGTTGCGGCCGGTACCGCAGCCGACTTCAAGCAGCGTGCCACCCTTGGGCACGTCTAGGCCGGAAATGGTCCTGTCGCGGCCCAGAAGGTAATATTTGCGGGTAATATCGTAGATATGCCGCTGGTGGCGATACATGCGGTCCATCAGGCTCGCATGCGCCTCATCCGCAAGGCCGACATTCTCGCCGATGGTTTTCATGCCAGAGCCCTCTGATAGATATGGAAGCCGCCATAGATGGCCGAACGGTCCATGGCGTTGAGCTCATTGGAGCGTTCCTCTAGATAGTTCCACTGGTTGCGGATATCGGCGGAGAGACGGCCTTCGATCACGCTCTTTTCGGCAGCGGTGCGGAAGATGACGCGGGCGCCGGGAGCGGCGGTGCGGCTGATCTGCGACCACAATTCGTTGAGCTGCACATCCGTCATCCAGTCCTGTGCATCGAGCAGAATGTAGCGATCGACGCCGTTTGCCGGCTTTTTGGAAAGCAGCTCGGTATAGGTGGCGTGGTGCACGGCAACGCGGGCGGTGTTGTTGCGGATCGTCTCGTAATATTCCCGCTTGAGATAAGCGGGCAGGGCACCCTCATGCGGCTCGGGATAACGGCGCGCGAAGGCCTGCCAGGCGAAATAATTGTCGCTGAGCGGAAAGTTGCAGGCAAGCTTTTCAAGTCGCTCCTTGAGGACGGAGGCGACTGTGCCGTCGTTGGAAAGGCTTGCCAGCTCGTCATATTGGCGGGGCGGAATGCCAAGGCCGAACAGCGAACTTTTTCGCTTCGTCAGCCAGCGCACCACCGGCTTGTCGAACAGCGGTGCGACCTTGCTGTCGAAGAACCGACGCTGTTCATCCAGCGTGCGGCTATTGGCCATTTCGGTCAGCTTGACGCCGTGCAGGCGCGCCATAAGGTGGCCGGCGCCGATGAAACGGCCGAGCAGACCGGTGCGGTATATGTTCCTGTCGAATACCGAGATGCGGCGACGGCCGGACAGGGTGCGTTTCGACCAGTAGGCCTTGGTCGTGTCGTCGAGATGGTCGGCGATGAATCGGTCGTAGCCGTGACTATTGCTGCGCGTATTGGCGCGGCCGAACTGGCGAACCACATCCTGATGGGCCGGGAGATGGCGGAAGGCGGCAAGCTTCAGTTTGTTGAGGGCGATGTGATGCGGGTTAAGATCCACCACATCGATGCTGGCAGGGTTGCGGGAGAGGTAGGCCAGCATGTTGCAGCCACCCGAGCCGATGGTGACGATGCGGTGGCCTTCAGCAAGCTCCATCGCTTCCATATCGATTTCCGGGTCTTCCCAGATTTGCGGATAAACCAGACCGGAAAAGAGAACCCCGAAGAACCGTTCGGAAAAACCGCTTTTCGAGAGCGCCTTGTGCTGGAGCAATGCGGACTTCAGTTTCGTATTCTTGCTGAAGCCGGTCTTGGGTGCCGCACTCGTCATATGTTCACCTCTCAATAGATTGAGAGGCGTCTACAGTCACGACGCTACAGTTTGATGACAGGGGTTGTGGGCCGACGTAACGAATCGAAAAGGCGGTGTGAAACCAACTCAGGTCTCAAGCTTAGATTTGGATGTGACGTCATCCTCGGGCTTGTAACGAGGATCTAAGCACATATCGTAAAATCAAAAGCTTGCAGATCCCAGGGACAAGCCCGAGGATGACAAAAGTGACGTGCTCGACGTTTTTAAGAAAAGCCGCTTTGCCGCATTGCAGTCCCGGCTCTGCTCAAAGGCTTACTTGCGCAGAACGTGCAGCATGCCCTTGCGCTTGGCATCGTAATAATAACCGCGTGCATAAAGCCTGACAGCATTGTCCCGGTTGTTGTCGGCAACAAGCCAGGCGCCGCTCAGATATTTGACGGCATATTTGAGGTTGGTTTCGGCATCGAACAGGCCAGAGGCGGGGCCATCAAAGCCCATGGAGCGGGCCGTGGCGTGCTTGATCTGCATCAGGCCGAAGTGGCCGCCATTATAGGCGCCGGGATTGTATCTGCTTTCACGCTGCACCACGCGATGCACCAGATCTTCCGGCACATTATACATGACAGCGTATTTCGAAATAAGCCCGCTCAGCTTTTCACGTCCGGCCGGCGCGGATTTGTACGGCGCCGTCATCGTTTCGTTCTGCCGGATAGCGGCAAGGGCGGCGTTGGTCGGACCGGCCGCATAGGCCAGAACCGTGCTGTCCGGCTTCGGCAGTGGAATGACTTTGCGCTCCGCGGTCAGTTCGGTACCGATCGACGGTGTTCCGGGCGGCGGCGGTGCGGGCGGGAAGCTGCCCTTGACGGCAACCACCTGCGGCAGGTCGGCGGCAGAGTTGTGGGCCGCCGGTTTCGCGGCGGCACTTGCGGTTTCGATCGCTGCGGCTGCCGGCGTTGCGGCGTGCGGTGCAAGAGCCGCAGCCGTCGTCGGCGCGGCTGTCGTCACTGTTGCCTGCGCGACCTCTGTCTGTTGTTGCTGCGGCTGCATCTGGGTTGGGCTTGCCACTGCCGCTGCAATTTCTGCTGCCGGCGGCAGCGCCACGCGGCCACCCTTGACGGCGGCGACGGTTGGAAGCGATTCGGGCTGGGAAGAGGCTGCCACGTCAGTGGCATGTGCTGCCGGTGCGGCGGTACCAGCCGTTTCCGACTGTGCGGAGGCTTGTGCCGGTGTGGTCTGGTTGACTGCGGCTATTTTCGGGCCGTTCGGCCCTTCCTTTGCGGCATATTCGACGCTGGTGCATCCGGCCAAAGCCAGTGCAAGGCCCACCGTGGAAGACAGAAGAAGTGCGCTTCTTCCGCGGAATTTTGCCGAATTTCGCATGTTGCCGCCTTCGTTATGCCTGTCTGTCGATACCCCCGCGTCGAGCGAAGCAGGCAGTGTCCCATCGAGCCTTCATTAACCTATTGTAAGGATAGCGGCAAGCCGGGACGTGGCATCGCGGTTTTTCAGGCGGCGATGCGGCGGTATCCGGCGCTGACGGCACGGCCAGAAATGAAGTGAGTGCGGTATTTCGGCCGGATTTTTTTGTTGCGGGACATGCGGCGCACCAGTGCCAGCGTGGAGCCGGCAAAGAGTGCCTGCGCTGCCAGAATGCCAAGTGCCAGCAACAGGATTGCGGCCTGCGCTACGGCCAGCGTTTCGACCGCATTGCCGGAGGTGGAAACGAATTGCGGCAACAGTGCCAGGAAGAACATGAAATAGCGCGGACGCAACGCTGCAATGGCGTAGCAATCACGGAAAATGCCGCTGGATGATTTGCCGGGCAGATTGTCATTGTCTGCATTGGCTGCCTGGGCGGCGGGGGTGGCAAAGGTCCATAACAGGAAAAGAATCAGCCAGCCGATACCAGTCCACTGAACGATTTCCACAAAGGCATGCGGCAGATAGGCAAGGCCAGCCGCTGGAATCGCAGATATCGTCATAGCTGTAACGATGCCAAGCGCGCCGCCAGTGACAGAGGCAAACACCGTTTTTCTGCCGCGGATAGCGGCATAGGAGGCGACAGAGAATACAAGGGGAGAGGGAAGTGCGAACACAACGGCACATGCTGCACAAAAAACCAGCCACGCCTGTCCAGACATTCTCTTCCTCCTTGCCCTCCCTGTCGCCGCTTTCTCCAGCCTATCGTAAAATTAGGCCGCTGTGAACGGTTGACCGACGTGTTCCATCACTTCGGTAAACCATTTTGCAGACAGGTCGAAATGCTTTCCGCCCTTGATACGCGGAAACTCGATGGTCCGCAATTTACCCTTTTGGTCTTCGTCGTGGCCGGTGACGCCCGAGACCTTGTTCAGCGCGCTTTCGACGGCAAGATCGACCATGCCCTGGATGAGGCGCAGATCATCGCCATTGGCGGGAGCGGAGCGGGCGAAGTAACCGGATTTCTGGACCATGGAGCGTTCGGCGCCGATGAGGCCGGCGAATTGCTTCTGGAACCAGCCGCCGACATTGATGGTGTCGATCTTCACATGGCCGAAGGCATCGCGCTTGACGGCTTCACCGGCGGCTTCGCGTTCGGCAACGATGGAATCGAGCCCCGCTCCTTCGGAAACGAACAACGTGACGTAGCCGTGTTTGTCCATGATCGCCTTCAGCCGTTCGGCTTCCGCTTCGATGTCAAACGCCATTTCCGGCAGGTAGATGCCGTCTATGTTCTTCATCTGCGTGTTCATCATCAGTCCTTCGACATATTCATTGCCGTTGGTCTTCTGGATGTAGGCGCGGGCGGTCGCAGCCGTCAGCCAGCCGCAATGGCGGCCCATGACTTCGTGGATGACAAAGGTCTTCGGCGCAGCACTCTGCTCGTTGCTGACATTGTCGAAGAAGGAAGCGCCCACTTCGGCCGCGGTCCATGCGCCGAGCGACTGCCTGATCGGAACCACGTCGTTATCCACGGTCTTCGGCAGCCCGACGACGGTCAGATCGTAACCGTTGGCGCCGAGATATGCGGCAAGGTCGGCGGCCGTCGTGTTGGTGTCGTCGCCGCCGATGGTGTGGAGAATGGTGATGCCGTCGGCAGCCAGCCGTTCGGCGGCAACGCGCAGCGGATTTTCACCCTCTTTCACCAGCCCGCGCTTGGCGCAATCGGCAGCGTTGGTGAGCTTTACGCGGCTGTTGCCGATCGGCGATCCGCCATAACGGTGCAGCAGATGCGCCTTTTCGCGCATGTCCTTGTTGATCTCGATCCGGTCGCCCAGAAGCACGCCCTGATAGCCGGAACGATAGGCCACAATGTCAATATCAGGCGCGACGTCGCTATAACGCTCGATCAGGCCGCCAACGGCTGAAGAGAGACAGGGAGCAAGGCCACCCGCGGTCAGCATTGCGACTTTCTGTTTGGCCATTGTGGCTCTCCTTTGCTTGGATAGAAAGATATGTCTGGCAAATGGATGCGACAGCCACGTGTAGGTGTAAAGTGAATTTATCACGAAAAATGCCGATTTCTCGCGGTTTTTCAGCAGCTTGGGCAAAGAAGCCGAATATAATCGTTTCAATCGCCTCCAACCTTGCACCAGGCTTCGCCGTCTGTGGAAAACCGTTGCTCTCCCGTTTGCCGCCCCCTTGCTCCTGAAGAAAAACTGTCGCAAAAATGAATAAAAGTTAATGCCGCAGCGGCGCCGCGCATATTGCATTCACGGCGATATGCCGTCATGCTTGGCGTCATGATGTTCGATTTCGCCTGTTTGCATATTTCATCCCTGTGGGAACGGCTGCTCGGCGCGATCGGTGACGCGGCAGGCAGCACGCTCGGTCGCGTGGTAGAGGCGATCCGTACCCTTTTCGAGGGAGATCCGGAGACCCGCCGCAAGGTTTCTTTTTCCGTGGCCATTATCGCGCTGTCGGCAAAGATGGCCAAGGCAGACGGTGTCGTGAACGATGCCGAAGTGCGCGCCTTCCGGCAGATTTTCGATTTTCCTGAAGAAGAAGCCAGAAACGTTGCCCGCCTTTATAATCTCGCACGCCAGGACGTTGCGGGATACGAGGCCTATGCCGAGCGTCTTGCCGGTCTTTGCGGCTCCGGCCATGACAATTGCGAGATGCTGGAAAGCGTCATCGATGGCCTGTTCCACATCGCCAAGGCAGACGGCTTGATCCACGAGCGGGAACTGGCGTTCCTCGGCCGTATCGCGGAAATCTTCCATATTACCGAAGATCATTTCGAAACGATCATGGCACGCCACGTTCATATGGATGGGCGCGATCCCTATCGTGTGCTTGGCGTTTCGCCCTCGGACGACTTTCTGGATATCCGCAAGCGTTACCGTTCGCTGGTTGCCGAGCACCATCCGGACAAGCTCATCGCGCGCGGTGTGCCGATGGAATTGCACGCTGCCGCGAATGAGCGTATGGCGGCCCTCAATGCCGCCTATGAGGCCATCGAGAAAGAACGCCGCGTCGCATGAGTGAATTTCTGCCGGATTTCAACCCGGATTTCGGGGGCGCAACCGTTGCGCCTTCTCCCAACCATGGCGAAAGACAGGGTGTGGCAGGCCCGGATATCATTCTCCTGCACTATACCGGCATGACGACAGCCGATGGCGCCCTTTCGTGGCTCTGCAATCCCGAAAGCCAGGTCTCCAGCCACTATTTCGTTTTTGAAGACGGGCGTGTCATGCAGCTTGTTGCGGAAACTCGCCGCGCCTGGCATGCGGGCAAAAGCAGTTGGGCGGGGGAGGCGGACATCAATTCCCGCTCCATCGGGATTGAAATCGCCAATCAGGGCCATCCGGGCGGCCTGCCGGAATTTCCGGAAAAACAGGTGGCTGCCGTCATCGAATTGTGTCGCGATTGCGGCCAGCGGTGGTCTATCGCCCCTGAAAGGGTGCTTGCGCATTCCGATGTGGCGCCGATCCGCAAGGTTGATCCGGGTGAAAAATTCCCATGGGACATCCTGTCGCGGCACGGTGTCGGTCATTGGGTAGAGCCAGCGCCGATCCGCGGCGGACGTTTTTTTCAGCGCGGCGATCACGGCCAGCCGGTGGAAGCGCTCCAGTCCATGCTATCCATTTACGGATATGGCGTTGAAATAACAGGCGCATATTGCGAAAAAACAGAAGGTGCCGTGGCCGCCTTTCAGCGGCATTTCCGCCCGGCGCTGGTGGATGGTATCGCGGATTTTTCCACGATCGACACGCTGCATCGGCTGATTGCCAGCCTTCCGAAATTTTCGGCCGTTTGAACGCCGTTTCTGGAAAAGCCTTCCCCGTTTCCCGGTCGCGCAAGTCGATTTTTTTGTTGTGCCACAGTTAATCCGCATTGAGGAAGTCTAAGAGCCGCAGTGGACGCGGTGCTGTTCTTCAGGGGAGCTTGCCGTCAATATCAATCAAGGAGACTGGACGGTAGAAGGTCGTAATCGACTTTCCGCGCGCTGGACGTTTTTATCGTTTCATTGTTCCGGTTATCCGATCTGGAGACTATTTCAACAGATGAACAGAGTTTTTGTTGCTGTCGCAGCGGGCGTTGCTATGCTCGTTTCGCAGGCGGGGATTGCTTTTGCCAAAGACGAGGACGTCAAGACCAAAACCGTGACGCTGGGGACCTTCTTCCGTACGCCCGGTTATCCCGTTCCCGAAAAGAGCCTGCCTTCGTCGCTCAAGAACGACTATTCCGATCTGATCGTCAAATATGCCAAGCGTTACGGCGTCCCCACCAATCTGGCCCATGCCGTCGTTTCTGTAGAAAGCAAGTTCAACCCTAGGGCTCGCGGCAGCGCAGGCGAGGTCGGGCTGATGCAGATCAAGCCGGCAACGGCGCGCATGATGGGCTTTCGCGGCACGACCAAGGCTCTCTTCGACCCCGAGACCAATATTCGCTGGGGCATGCAATATCTGGCAACCGCCCACCAGCTTGGCGGCGGTGAGGTTTGCAGCACGATCCTGCGTTACAATGCCGGCCACGGCGCCACCCGCATGAACCCGGTGTCCAAGCGTTATTGCGGCAAGGTCCAGGCGCTTCTGGCCAGCTGAGGTCCTTTGCTCAAGCGTGTCGTGATGTTTCAGATTGGCGATAAGCTTTAAGTCCTTGTTTTAACGCATCTCGTTATTGCAGAACCGCTGCACGCTCTTGCGCGGCATGTTTCGGACGTCACGAAAATCGATTCCGGTTTATGCGTGCATGCTGTAGTCAGGAGCAAACCTGATGCGGAGCATGACATGCCGGATTTCAAATATATCGTTGTCGGTGCCGGAATGATGGGTGCGGCGGCAGCGAGGCACATTTCGGCGCAAACGGATGGCGTGGCTCTGATCGGGCCGGATGAACCCGCCGATCGCAAGACCCATAACGGTGTGTTTTCAAGTCACTATGACGAGGCGCGCATCACCCGTGGTTTCGATGGCGATCCCGTCTGGGCGGAGCTGGCGCAACGCTCCATCCGGCGCTATGCCGAGATCGAAGCAAAAAGCGGCATCCGTTTCTTCATCGAAGCGGGCTGTCTGTTTACCGGAAACGGCAAGGGGCTTGCCGGAGACTACGTTTCGCGAGCCTTGGTCTCGACCGACCGTCTCGGTCTTGGCGTGGAAACGATTGGCAGCGATGCGCTGGCTGGCCGGTTCCCGATGTTTTCCCTGCCGTCGGATCACGACGGTTACTTCGAGGCGCAGAATGCCGGCCACGTCAATCCGCGTGCGCTTGTGAGGGCGCAATCCACGATTGCTGCTGCGCAGGGCGCGCGACTGATCCGCGAGACGGCGGCGCATGTTCGCGATACCTCCCAAGGTGTGGAAGTTTCCACCAGGGAAGGGGCCGTACACACGGCCGAAAAGGTCATAGTGGCGGCTGGCGGTTTCACCAACATGGCTGATCTTCTGCCTTCCCCGGTCGATATGGCGGCAACGGGCCGCACCATCGTGTTTTTCGAACTCGACGAAGCAAGGCAGGCCCTCTTCGGCTCTATGCCCTCGACCATCGTGCTGGCGGAGACCGAGGACGATATCGTCTATATTCTGCCCCCTGTGCGTTACCCCGACGGCAAGGTCTATCTGAAGATCGGCGGTGAGAGCGAAAAGGGCAGGCTGGAAACGCTGGCCGAAGCAGTCGGCTGGTTTCATTCCGACGGCACGCCGGGCGAAGTGGAATTCCTGACGAAACGGGCGCTATCGCTCATGCCGGAACTTGCGGGCTGCCCCGTGACCTCTGGTTCCTGCGTCGCATCCATTACTCGTAGCGGTTATCCATATATCGGCTATACGCAATCTTCCAATATCGCGGTTCTGACCGGTGGCAATTTCGTTTCCGCCAAGTCTTCCGACGAAATCGGGCGGCTAGGCGCGGTGCTGCTTCTGGATGGCCAACTGACCGAGAGTGATTTTGCCGCCGAAATGTCGCCGGTTTTTATCTGACATTCAGCAGCGAAGCGGCTACAAAATCGCAGCTGTACTAGAGCGGGTTGAGGCGAAGACGGCGGCATGTCGGGACATTTCAAATATATCGTTGTCGGTCGTGGCATGATGGGTGCTTCCGCCGCCCGCCATCTGGCGGAAAACACCGAAGGTGTGGCCCTGATCGGCCCCGGTGAACCTGCCGACATCAAGTCACATCCGGGTGTTTTCGCCAGCCATTACGATGAGGCGCGCATTACCCGCACCATTGATGGCGATGCGGACTGGGCGCTACTCGCCAACCGCTCGATCGCGCGCTACACCGACATCGCGGC
Organism: Agrobacterium sp. 10MFCol1.1; assembly: GCF_000381165.1. Taxonomy (NCBI): domain Bacteria; kingdom Pseudomonadati; phylum Pseudomonadota; class Alphaproteobacteria; order Hyphomicrobiales; family Rhizobiaceae; genus Agrobacterium; species Agrobacterium sp. 10MFCol1.1. The sequence goes on from NZ_KB906074.1 coordinate 464,403, forward strand.
AAGGAGCGGCGTGGAATTTTACGCTCCCATCGGCTGCCTGATGGTTGGGCCTGAACGCGGTGGCGACAATCCCTTTGTCGACAACGTCTGTGAGGCAGCGGCGCGTCTGCGGGTTTCCACGGAAATGCTTGACGACGCAGGTCTGAAAAGCGCCTTTCCCTATTTCTCCTTCGAGCCGGGCTGCGAGGGCGTGTTCGAAAAGGACAATGCCGGTTACGTCAATCCGCGCGCGCTGGTGAAGGCGCAGAGCGTTCTGGCAGACAAAGCCGGCGTTACGCTCATCGACGATATAGTCGTCTCGACGCGGGAAGAGGCTGGCCGTGCACGCGTCGAGACGGCCTCGGGTGCGGTTTATACAGCAGACCGGGTGCTGGTCGCTGCGGGTGGCTTCTCGATCACGAAGGATTTGTTGCCGCAGCCCGTCGCTCTCAATGTCTATGCGCGCACCGTCGCCTTCTTCGAGGTAGAGGAGGCGGAGCTGGGACAATATGCGGGCATGCCGTCGTTGATTTACGAGCCGCGCGACACGACGAAACATGTCTATCTCCTGCCGCCCGTCCGTTATCCCGATGGCAGGTTCTATCTGAAAATCGGCGGCGATCCCGATGATAAGAAGCTCGATAGCGATCCCGAAATTCGCGCATGGTTCCGTTCCGGCGGGCGCGAAAGCGTTCGCGACCATCTCTCTGCCATCGTCGGGACCTTGGTGCCATCCATCGACCGGTCGCGCATTTCCACGGCCGCCTGCGTGGTGTCCAAAACGCCGGGCGGTTATCCGGCCATCGGCTTTACGACGTCACCGCGCATTGCGGTTCTGACTGGCGGCAACGGTACGGCGGCCAAGAGTTCCGACGAGATCGGGCGGTTAGGCGCCCTGTTGCTGCGGGATGGAAAAATTTGCAACGACGCCTATGCAACGGATTTCAAGCCTGCATTTCTTTGATCTTCCGTTACGCTTTTCGGTGGCTTTCGCCAAAGAACATGGGTATTGACGCCATGCCAGTTGGCTGGGCAGCCGCGCTTTACCAATGTCGAAAGACGGTAAGGTGAGGAAAGTCCGGGCTCCACGGAAATACGGTGCCGGATAACGTCCGGCGGGGGCGACCCCAGGGAAAGTGCCACAGAGAGCAAACCGCCATGCCTGGCATGGTAAGGGTGAAAGGGTGGGGTAAGAGCCCACCGCGCCGCTGGTGACAGTGGTGGCAAGGTAAACCCCACCGGGAGCAAGACCGAATAGGGATGACACGGGGCGCGGGCGAAAGCCTTCGTCTACAGCCGGTTTCCGGGCCCGTCATCCGGGTGGGTTGCGAGAGGCGGCATGCAAATGCCGTCCCAGATGAATGGCTGCCACGTTCCGGGTCAAACCGGGGCCATACAGAACCCGGCTTACAGGCCAACTGGCGATTTTCCTGCCGCTTTTTTCGGTGGCGATCAGCCCTCGATGATATGGGGCACGTAGCGGGAGAGATTTGCGGTGATAGGTGACGCGTCCTCGCGAATCCCGAGCCCGCAGGGCCGATCGGCGACGATCCAGCTTCCTAACACGGCGTATCCGAAATCGCTCTTGAACAATGGTGCGTATGCCTGAAAAACATACCCCTCTTGGCCATAATTGCCGGGGGCCGATAAAATTTCGCGTCGGTTTCGGTAAAGGCTGACATTTTCGCCTTCACGCGAGAGAAGCGGCTTCACCACGTAATCCCGTAATTCATATATTTCAGGATCATCTGGGAAGAAACTTGGGAGCAGATTCGGGTGATTGGGATGCCGCTGCCAGAGCAAAGGCAGCAGGCCTTTGTTCGACAGCACGGCTTTCCAGGCAGGCTCGATGAAAATATCGCCTTGTGCAGGCAGATGCGTGGCAAAGGATTCTCGTAACATGTATTCCCACGGATAAAGCTTGAAGCAGCGTTCGATGACGCGACTTTGAAGGTCAGCATAACGCCCGCACGCATCGATGCCGATGTCTCTGATATCGAGGAATTGGGCACGGTGGCCCGCCTGAATGGCGCAGTCCATGAGATAAATCGTCGTACCGCAATCCTCGGCGTTGTCGCTCACCGCCGCGAAATGGAAAATCCTGTCTCGCGAGAATTGCCCGAAGGCCTCAATCAACGCTTCCTGAACCGAGTTGAACTGGTCGGTTTGCGGCGGGAGCGTTCCAAGGGCGACCTGATCGGTCAGCCAGTTATATTGGAAATATCCCGTTTCGAATACGGAAGTGGGCGTGTCGGCGTTGTATTCCAGCAGCTTTGCAGGGCCATGCCCGTCATAGGCAAGATCGAAGCGGCCATACAGGTGGCGGTCGCACCGCCGCCAAGAATTTCGAATGACATCATGGTGATCGCGGGGGATGGCAAGACGGGTTAAAGCCTCCTCACTGTGTACGATGTCGGCGACGAGATCCATGCACATGTCGTGCAGGATCTGGCTCGGTTCTTCGATGTCGCGCTCGATTTCAGCCAGTCCAAAGCAATAGGCTGCATCGTCCACCCAGTAAGGCTCGCCATGCATTTCATGGAAGGAGAAACCGACAGCATTGGCCTTCTCGCGCCAATCCGGGCGCGGCGGGACTGTGATGCGGCGCATGTCAGCTTCCTGAAAAGGAGTGGCCGCCGAATCCACCACGGCCCTTGACGTTCGTTTTGGCGTTGGACGTCTTCACGTCATTCGCTAGCGCGCCTCCTCCTGACGTGATTCCCCCGCCGCCTTGGTCCTGTTCACTGGCCGTCACATCCGGTATGACGAGGTCGCCGTTGCGTTTTCGATAGGCCGACATCGCACCGTTGGAACCCGACTCGCTGTTTTTCTGCCTGCGGCGATAGTTGCTGTAGTCTGCAAAGTTTTCGATGGACCGAGGCATAACAAAACCGGCGGGTGAGGGTGTGAAGACACCTATGCCGGTGGGGTTAGTGGAATTGAGATTTTGTTTCAGCTCAAAGCAGTTTCCCGCGCCGTATTCCATTTCACATGCGACCATATTGAGAAATTTAGGTGCAGTGGCGAGGTGATGTTGGCCGGCGTCTTCGGATGCCGCTTGGCAAGCCTTGGGATAGACACCGGAGGCAACGCATTTTTCAACTGAGGTATAAAGAACCTCTTCCTCCGATGAAAAAGCCATAAAAAGGCCTATTGCGGCAATCGTACCGAGGGCGAGACGCGGATGTTCTGTCACGTCCAAATACATGTCTGTTCCTCAATAGGCCATGCAGGCTGCGTTTAAAATCCCGATGACCACAGCGATGCCGCCGCTCCAGAGCCCGGCCGCAACGTTATCCTCGGTGATTTTCAGGTGCAGGTCGGTCATGGAGAGTTTGGCGATGTAGAATGCGAGAACCTGTACCAGCAGGCCGATCACTGCCCAGACGATATAGTCGGGGAGGCTGACGGAATTAGCCGCCGCCGAGGCGAGCGGCAGGCTGAAGCCGATCAGTGCCCCCAAAAAAGCGACGACGGCGGCAAAGTTGCCGGCCTTGATCAACTCCCCCTCGCGGTGGGGAGTAAGGCGGGTGTAAATAGCGGAAAAGGTTGCCAGGCAGAGCAGGCCGATCAGAAAATAACTTAAGAAGGCAGGTAAGCCTGCCACGTAATTCGGCATTATTGTCTCACAATGAAAAACACAACTTCAGAAATCAAAATCAATTGAAAGTTTAAAAAGTCAAGCGTCGCGGCGTTGTTGTTTGTTGAGAGTGACGGTTCTGGCTGAGCGCAACATGCGCATTGCTTCTGCGTCAAATCGAACCTCTGCAACTGGTCTATCGCTAAATCACACAGATAGCCGTAACGCCAACCAAGCTGGCATTCCCACGGCAGCATCAGAGCGCCTTTTGCGATTTAAGTGGCGCGTGTTCGGCGAGGGTCGCCAAGTGTCTGTTTCGCAAACAAAAAAATGGCATATCGACCCAAGTTTTATTTGTTCCCGCTGGCACATGAGTTCGCGCAGTAAACCATTCGTTAAACTTAACGGCTTATGAATTTCCGATGCGGAGTCGGTATCGTGCCGGCTTCTCCCATTGACGCCCATAGTGTCCCATGGTATCCCAAATGCACACCACACTGGGTCGTGTTTTTGACCCGCAATCGCTGAAACGAGTGAGGAGCCTGCAACGGGCTGCTGCAGGGCATGTCGCCCTGACGCTTGGCGATGTGTCGTGCGTACCGGTGTTGTCTGTGGGGCGGATGATTCGCTTTGCGGAATGCGGTTTTGGCGAGTTGAGTAATGGACCGCTTTTTATCGAACGTAACGAACAGGATCGACGCCAAGGGGCGCGTTTCGGTTCCGTCTCCGTTTCGTTCGGTGCTGGCACAGCGTGGGATTCAGGAGCTTTATTGTCTTCAGGATTTCGCGTTTCCGGCAATCAGTGTCGGCGGTCCGGATTTGCTGGAGCGCTACGAGCGGCAGATCGCGTCCATGGATGCCTTCTCGCCGGAGGCGAACGCAATGTCGCTGCTGGTACACGGCGGCGGCGTTTTCATGAAGCTCGATCAGGAAGGTCGGTTGACGGTGACGGATTTCGTCCGGGAATTTACCGGCATATCCACGGATGTCACCTTCGTTGGACGAGCGGATCATTTTCAGCTTTGGCAACCGCAGGCGTTTTTGGCGGCGCAGGCGGCAGCAAGAGCGGGGCGCGGTTTTTCGGCTGCACGCCCCGCATAGGACGGGGACACGGAATGGCGGCGAATTCTAGCGGGCGATCTTCTGATGCCGGTGAGGGACCTCAGCGTCACATCCCGGTCCTGCTTCGCGAAGTGATCGCTGCGCTCGAACCCGCATCCGGCAAGGTCATCCTCGACGGCACTTTCGGCGCCGGCGGCTACACCCAGGCAATTCTCGATCAAGGTGCCAATGTCATCGCGCTTGACCGCGATCCGAACGCGATCGCCGGCGGCCAGGCCATGGTTGCTGCAAATGGCGGCAGGCTTACCCTCATTCAATCGCAATTTTCCGATCTGGCAAGGCACGCGCCGGAAGGCGGTCTTGACGGCGTGGTTCTCGATATCGGCGTTTCCTCCATGCAGATAGACGAGGCCGAGCGCGGTTTTTCCTTTCAGAAGAACGGTCCTCTCGACATGCGCATGTCCAGCTCCGGCGTTTCGGCGGCGGATGTCGTCAATCGCGCCAAGGTCGGCGATCTCATCCGCATCTTCGGTTTTCTCGGCGAGGAAAAGCAGCCGGGCCGCATCGCCCGCGCCATCGAGAAGAGGAGAGCGGAAGAGCCATTCCGCACCACGCGTGATCTGGCGGGCCTCATTGAAATCGTTACGCCGCGCAAGGCTAAAGACAAGATCCATCCCGCAACACGGGTGTTTCAGGCGCTGCGCGTTTTCGTCAATGACGAACTCGGCGAATTGGCGCAGGCCCTGTTTGCTGCCGAGCGGGCCTTGAAGCCCGGCGGCCGGCTGGTTGTCGTCACGTTCCATTCGCTCGAAGACCGCATCGTCAAGAAATTCTTCTCCGAACGTTCCGGAAAGGCGGCGGGTTCCCGCCATCTGCCGATGGTGGAGGACAAGCCCGCCATTTTCGAAAATATCGGCAAGCCGATGGTCGCTGCAAGCGACGAGGAGGCGGAGATCAATCCGCGGGCCCGTTCGGCCAAGCTGCGCGCCGGCCTGCGCACGGCGGCACCTGCCCGGGCGGCAGATTTTTCGATTTTCGAACTTCCCGATCTCGCCAGCCTTGAAAAGATGGGAGGCTGATATGCTGCGCACATTCGATGTCGTGTTGATGGGGGTCATGGTCGCTGCGGCGGTGGTGACCTATTCGATCAAGCACAAGACCGATCTCAAGCTGGAACAGGTCCGCAAGCTCGAGACCGAAATCAAGCTCGAAAAAGACACGATCGATCTTTTGCGGGCCGACTGGGCACTGCTGACGCAGCCGAACCGCCTCCATCGTCTCGTGAATGCCTATCAGGACGAGCTTGGCCTTTCGCCGACGCTGCCGACACAATTGGCGCAGCCGCGCGAATTGCCGATGCTGCGCTCGCAATTGCCGCAGCCGCCCGAGCCGGAAGGCATGAGCGTTGCGGATGTCATCGCCGCTGCCGTCAACGGCTCCAAGCCGGGCGCTACGCTTGGCGGAACTGCCAAGAAGAAATCACCGCCCGCCGGCCAGATTGCCGCCAATGGCGCTCCTGTTCCAACACCGCGGGCGCGTGTTTCCCGTCCCACGGCGGCTCCGGCTCCTGCCGTCGCCGCTGTCGCAGGCGATGAAGATGGCGAAATGGATGAAACCATAACTGGATCGGTGGACCGCTGATGTCTTTTCTCTCCCGCGTCATGGTTCTGAAGAGCAAGGCTCACTTTTCCGCCAGCACCACCGGCATTCATACTGACCACGCAGCTTTCGAGGGCGCTCGCAAGAAGAGGGCGGCCCAGGCGAAAAGCCGCGTCGGTCTCATCATTTTCGGCTTCATCGCCTTTTACGGCGTCGTGGGCGGCCGTCTGGTGCAATATGGCCTTGCCGAGCAGGAAACGGTTTCAAGCATTGCCCCTGCCGACCGGCTGATGGCGTCGCGTCCCGATCTTCTTGATCGTAACGGCGAGGTTCTGGCGACCGATATCCGCACTGTCTCGCTGTTTGCAGAGCCGCATCGCATCGTCGATATCGACGAAGCCATCGAGAAGCTGCGCACTGTATTGCCAGATCTCGACCAGCGCGGCACCTATCAGAAGCTTTCCTCCAATTCGCGCTTTCAGTGGCTGCGCCGTCAGTTGACGCCGAAGCAGCAGAGCCAGATCCTGGCGCTCGGCATTCCCGGTGTCGGTTTCCGCCCGGAAAAGCGCCGCTTCTACCCTGGCGGGCCAACAGCTGCCCATGTTGTCGGTCACGTCAATATCGACAATCGCGGTGTTGCCGGAATGGAACGTTACGTCGACAGCCAGGGACTGGCCGATCTGACGGCGCTTGGCATGACCAGCGATCAGCCGCTGGAGCCGGTAAAGCTTTCCATCGATCTTCGCGTCCAGTCCATCGTGCGTGAAGTCGTGACCTCGGCCATTACCAAGTTCCAGGCGATCGGCGCGGGGGCTGTGGTTCTGGATGTGCATACCGGCGAAGTGCTCGCTATGGCCTCCGTGCCGGATTATGATCCGAACAACCCGGCAGAAGGTGCCAAGGAGGGATGGCTCAACCGCATGTCGAACGGCACGTTCGAAATGGGCTCCACCTTTAAATCCTTCACCATTGCCATGGGTCTCGATTCGGGTCGCGTCCGCCTGGGCGATATGTTCGACGCGCGTTATCCGATCCGCATCGGTGGCTTCACTATCAAGGACTTCCACGGCAAGGGCCGCATGCTCTCGGTGCCGGAAATTTTCCAGTATTCGTCGAACATCGGTACGGCAAAAATCGCTGACACCGTGGGTACCGAAGGACACAAGGAATTCCTGACGCGGCTTGGCCTTCTAACGCGCATGCAGACCGAACTGCCTGAAGTGGCGCTGCCTTCGCAGCCCCGCGAATGGAAGAAGATCAACTCGATCACCATTTCATTCGGCCACGGCGTTTCAACAACGCCGTTGCAGACAGCAGTTGCCGGTGCCGCGCTCGTCAATGGTGGGAAGTTGATCGAGCCGACATTCCTGCCACGCACGCGCGAACAGGCGGATCAGGTGGCAAAACAGGTGCTGAAGCCCGGCGCCAGCAAGGATATGCGCTTCCTGTTCGAATGGAACGGTGTCAACGGTTCTGGCCGTAATGCGCGCGTCGACGGTTTCAATGTCGGCGGCAAGACCGGTACGGCTGACAAGGTCGTCAATGGCCGTTATGTGCATGACAAGAACTTCAATGCCTTCCTTTCGGCCTTCCCGATGGACGACCCGCAATATGTGGTGCTCTCCTTCATCGACGAACCGAAGACGGACAAGGGCAATGGCGCGGCACTTGCAGGCACCTCGGCTGCGCCGATGGTGCACGATATCATCAGCCGCACGGCGGCAGTGCTGGGCGTGAAGCCGAAGTTCGGCAAGGATGGCTCGGCCTTGCTCGTGTCTTATTGATTGTTAGAGCTTATGGTGTTCCGGCGAATCGCGCCGGGGGGACAAGACGGACACAGTCGATGAATTTGCGAGATATATCCGGGACGGCGTTTCCGGAATTGAATGAATTGCTCCTGTCTGAGATAGGGGCAATCGAAATCGGGGGAATTACCGCAGACAGCCGCAAGGCTGCGCCCGGTAGCCTGTTCGTGGCGGTTGCGGGAACCAAGGCGGATGGCGCGGCCTATGTGAAGGACGCGGTCGCCAAGGGTGCGGTCGCCGTCGTTTCCGGGCATGCGGTGGATGCCGATGTGCCGGTCCTCGCTGTCACTGACCCGCGCCTCTACCTTTCGCTCGCCGCTTCCCGTTTTTATGGAAAACAGCCGGAAACCATGGTCGCCGTTACCGGCACTGCGGGAAAGACCTCCGTTGCCTCCTTCGTGCGGCAAATCTGGGCTTTCGCTGGCCATGCCGCCGCCCAGATCGGCACGACGGGTGTCATCGCTCCCGGCCGCGAAGATTATGGCGCGCTTACCACACCGGATCCGGTGACGCTGCATGCGCTTCTCGCCGAGCTTGCTGCCGAAGGTGTGACCCATGCAGCCATGGAAGCTTCGAGCCACGGCCTCGACCAGCGTCGCCTTGATGGCGTGAAGCTCGCTGCGGCCGGTTTCACCAATCTCGGCCGTGATCACATGGATTATCACCCGACCATCGAGGACTACATGGCCGCGAAGATGCGGCTGTTCGACACGCTGATGGAAAAGGGCGCGCCAGCCGTCATTTTTGCCGACGACCCTTGGTCGGATAAGGCCATTCGCGCCGCCGCGGATGCAGGCCTCAATGTGCGCACCGTTGGCCGGAAGGGCGATTATCTGACGCTGAAGCGTGTAGAGCATTTCCGTCACAAGCAGCTGATCGAAGTGCACCATGACGGCGTGATCCACGAAGTCGACATTCCGCTGGCCGGCGATTTTCAGGTGGCCAATGCTCTCGTCGCCGCCGGTCTTGCCATGTCCACCGGCGTTTCCGCCGCAACGGCCATGAAGGCGCTTGAAAAGCTGATCGGTGCTGCCGGTCGCCTGGAACTTGTGGGCCAGACGAAGAACGGCGCGCTTGCCTATGTGGATTATGCCCACAAGCCGGATGCGCTTGAAAATGTTCTGACCTCGGTCAGGCCCTTCACCTCCGGCCGCATCATCACCGTCTTCGGCTGCGGCGGCGACCGTGACAAGGGCAAGCGCCCGATCATGGGCGAAGTGGCGACACGTCTTTCCGACATCGTCATCGTTACCGACGACAATCCGCGCTCGGAAGACGCTGCAACGATCCGTTCCGAAGTCATGGCGGCTGCGCCGGGTGCGTTGGAAATTGGCGACAGGGCAGAGGCGATCCGTCATGCGGTGTCGCTGCTTTCGAACGGCGATACGCTGATCGTCGCGGGCAAGGGGCATGAAGAGGGGCAGATCGTCGGTTCCGTGACGCTGCCGTTTTCCGATCATGAACAGGTGCGTACCGCGCTGGAAGGATTGAAGATTTGAATTGGTTATGGACAGTCGCCGACATGATCGCCATCACGGCAGGGCGTCCCGTCGGGAACCTGCCGACCGGTATCACCGGCATTTCCATCGACAGCCGGACTGTGAAGGCTGGTGAAGCATTTTTCGCCATCAAGGGCGATAGGGTCGACGGCCATGACTATACGAGTTTTGCTGTCGCCAATGGTGCGGGCCTGCTGGTCGTCGCCGAAGGCAAGCTGCCGGCCCTCGGCCGCCTGACCGTGCCCATGATCGTCGTGGAGGATGTCCTCGCGGCGCTTGGCAAGCTCGCCATTGCGGCGCGTGAAAGGACCACGGCGCGGATCATCGCGGTGACCGGTTCTGTCGGCAAGACGACGACGAAGGAAATGTTGCGGCAGGCTCTGGCGCCTTCGGGCCGGGTTCATGCGGCGGTGGCGTCCTTCAACAATCACTGGGGTGTGCCGCTGACGTTGGCGCGCATGCCCGCCGATACCGAATTCGGCGTTTTCGAAATCGGTATGAACCACTCCGGCGAAATCCGTCCGCTGGTCAAGATGGTACGTCCGCATGTCGCGATCATTACCACCATCGCGCCAGCTCATTTGGGCAATTTCAAGAACATAGAAGAGATCGCGAGCGCCAAGGCGGAGATATTCGAAGGGTTGGAGGAGGGCGGCTTCGTCATCCTCAACCGTGACAACGCCCAGTTCGAGCAACTTGAAGAAGCGGCGCAGGACCAGGGTATCGAGCATATCCTGACCTTCGGGCAGCATGCCAAGGCCGATTTCCGGCTGGCCGATTTCGAAAGCACGTCCACGGGCTCGACCATCTGGGCGATCCTGAACGGCGAAACGAGCGAATTGCACCTGAACATTCCCGGCAGGCATATTGCCGACAACGCCATGGCGGTGCTTGGCGCTGTTGCCGTCACCGGCGCCAATCTCGACCGCGCCTTCGAGGTGCTCGGAACGCTCGAGGCAGTCAAGGGGCGCGGACAGCGCCATCGCCTGACGATTGAAAGCGGCTCCTTCCTGCTGATCGATGAGAGCTACAACGCCAACCCCGCCTCCATGCGGGCGGCGATTGCCGTGCTTGCGGAAACAGAAACGCAGGGTTATGGCCGTCGCGTTGCCGTTCTCGGCGACATGCTGGAGATGGGCGAATTCTCAGCCCAGCTACACGAGGAACTGGCCGGACCGCTGCTAGCCGGTGGTATCGAACATGTCTGGCTGGCTGGGGAGGCGATGGCCGCCCTTCGCGATGCGCTTCCGGACAGTGTAACTGTCATCTGGTTCCCGACGACAGCTGAACTTGCCGATTTTGCCCTGCAATGGGTGCAACCGGGCGATGCGCTGATGGTAAAATCGTCACTTGGGCTGGGTTTCGGCAAGATTGTCGCGGCGCTGCTTGACAAGTATCCGGCATTCCCCGAGACGGAACGCCAAGTCTGAAATAGCCTTTTGAAAGGGCAATTATGCTGATCTGGCTCGTCGAACTGTCGGATAAAATTCAAGTCTTCAACCTCTTCCGGTACATCACCTTCCGGGCGGGTGCGGCGATGTTCACCTCTGCGTTGATCGTCTTCCTTTTCGGACCGGCGATCATCAATTCGCTGCGCGTGCGCCAGGGCAAGGGCCAGCCGATCCGTGCCGACGGGCCGCAGACGCATTTCAAGAAGGCTGGCACGCCGACCATGGGCGGGCTGATGATCCTTGCCGGTATTCTCGGCGGTTCGCTGCTCTGGGGTGACCTGTCGAACGTCTACGTCGTCGCCGTTCTGATGGTGACGCTCGGCTTCGGGGCTATCGGCTTTTATGACGACTATCTCAAGGTGACGAAGCAGAGCGACAAGGGCTTTTCCGGCAAAGCCCGTCTCGGCATCGAATTCCTGATTGCCGCGATTGCCGTGTTCTTCATGATGAAGGTGGCGCTTGCTTCCGCACCGCATGGCGGCACGCTCGGAAGCTCCATCGCCTTTCCGTTCTTCAAGGAACTCGTGATCAATCTCGGCTATTTCTTCGTGCTGTTCGGTGCTTTCGTGATTGTCGGCGCCGGCAATGCGGTTAACCTGACCGACGGTCTCGATGGTCTCGCCATCGTGCCTGTCATGATTGCAGCCGCCACCTTCGGCGTGATTGCTTATCTCGCCGGTAACGCGGTTTTCGCCAATTACCTGCAGATCAACTTCGTGCCCGGAACGGGTGAGCTCGCTGTAATCGTCGGCGCGGTGGTCGGGGCTGGCCTCGGCTTCCTGTGGTTCAACGCGCCGCCCGCCGCCATCTTCATGGGTGACACGGGTTCGCTGGCGCTAGGCGGCCTCATCGGCTCCATCGCTGTCGCCACCAAGCACGAGATCGTCATGGTCATCGTCGGCGGCCTGTTCGTGATGGAAACGCTCTCGGTCATCATCCAGGTTTTCTGGTTCAAGCGCACCGGCAGGCGCGTTTTCCTGATGGCGCCCATCCACCATCATTTCGAGAAAAAAGGCTGGACGGAAAGCCAGGTGGTCATCCGTTTCTGGATCATTTCCGTCGGTCTGGCGCTGCTCGGCCTCGCTACGCTGAAGCTGAGGTGAGCGATGATCCCGGTCTCGTCGTTCAGAGGTAAGAAGGTCGCGCTTTTCGGGCTTGGCGGTTCGGGCCTCGTCACGGCCCGGGCACTGGTTGCCGGCGGGGCGGATGTCGTTGCTTTCGACGATAATCCCGACAGCGTCGCCAAGGCTGAGGCCGAAGGCATAACGACGGCTGATCTTCGAACGATAGACTGGCATTCCTTTTCGTCTTTCGTGCTCGCACCCGGCGTGCCGCTGACGCATCCGAAGCCGCACTGGTCGGTCGATCTTGCCCGGGCGGCGGGTGTCGAGATTATCGGCGATATCGAGCTTTTCATTCGCGAGCGCCGGGCGCATGCGCCGGATTGCCCCTTGATCGCCATCACCGGCACGAACGGCAAATCCACGACGACCGCACTGATTGCCCATATCCTCAAGGCTTCGGGCCGCGATACACAACTCGGCGGCAATATCGGCACTGCCGTGCTGAGCCTCGATCCGCCGAAAGCGCAACGTTTCTATGTCGTTGAATGCTCGTCCTACCAGATCGATCTGGCGCCGACGATCAATCCGACGGCCGGTATTCTGCTCAATCTGACGCCCGACCATCTCGACCGGCACGGCACCATGCAGCATTATGCCGATGTCAAGGAACGGCTTGTGGCCGGCAGTGGCACGGCAATTGTCGGCGTTGATGACAGCTATTCCACGCTGATCGCCGACCGCATCGAGCGTGCCGGCGTGAAGGTGGAGCGCATTTCCAAGCGCAATGTCGTTTCCGAAGGTCTTTATGCCGAAGGCAGCCGCATCCTGCGGGCGCATGGGGGCAAGTCCTCGCCGCTGGTCGATCTCGACGGCATCCAGACGCTTCGCGGCAGCCACAATGCCCAGAATGCAGCGGCTGCAATTGCCGCATGCCTTGCCGTCGGCGTTTCCGAAGAGGACGTTCGCGCAGGTCTCAAGTCCTTCCCCGGCCTAAAACATCGCATGCAGCCTGTCGGTCGGCGCGGCAATGTCACTTTCGTCAATGACAGCAAGGCCACCAATGCCGATGCAGCAGCACCGGCCTTGTCGAGCTATGAGCGCATCTATTGGATCGCGGGCGGTCTGCCAAAGGCCGGCGGCATTGCCAGCCTTGCGCCCCTGTTTCCGCGCATCGCCAAGGCTTATCTGATCGGCGAGGCGGCGGCGGAATTTGCAGCGACGCTCGGCGAAGCCGTGCCTTATGAAATATCCGGCACGCTGGACAAGGCGGTGCAGCATGCGGCGGCGGATGCGGAAAAAGATGCGACGGCCGGCAATATCGTGATGTTATCCCCGGCTTGCGCAAGCTTCGACCAATATAAGAACTTTGAAATCAGAGGTGATTCGTTCGTCGCGCAGGTTGCGGCGCTCGATGGCGTGACGATGCTCGTTCACTCTGGAAAAGGGGGCTGAGGCCATGGTAAGCCGAGTTGATCGCGGTCCGGTCGCGGAATGGTTCTGGACCATCGACCGTTTCTTTCTGGCGGCGTTCATCGCGCTGATGGGCATCGGCCTGATGCTGTCATTTGCGGCATCGCCGGCGGTTGCCGAACGCATCGGTCTCAACAGCTTCTTCTTCGTGGAACGTCAGGCGATGTTCATGGTGCCTTCGCTGGCGATCATGATCGGTCTTTCCTTCCTGTCGCCGCGTCAGGTCCGGCGCGTGGCGGTGATGATGCTGATCGCGTCGCTGCTGATAATGATTTTCGCGCTGTTCTTCGGTATCGAGGTCAAGGGCGCACGGCGCTGGATTTCCATCGGCAGCTTCTCGATCCAGCCATCGGAATTCATGAAACCCGCCTTCGTCATTGTCTGCGCCTGGCTGTTTGCCGAACGCGCGCGTCACCCCGAAATTCCCGGCAACCTCTTCGCTATCATCACCTTCGGTATCGTGGCGGCACTTCTGATCGCCCAGCCCGACTTTGGCCAGACCATCCTGACATCGGTGGTGTGGGGCGGCATGTTCTTCATGGCCGGTGTTCCGTGGTTCTGGATCATCGTGCTCGGCGGCCTCGGCGTTCTCGGCATCGTCTCCGCCTATCTGCTCCTGCCGCACGTCGCCGGCCGTATCGACCGTTTCTGGACCGGTGAGGGTGATACCTTCCAGGTGGATACGGCGCGCGAGGCGATCATTCGTGGCGACTGGTTCGGTCGCGGCCCGGGTGAGGGCATCGTCAAGCGTATCATTCCCGACAGCCATACCGACTTCATCTTCTCGGTGGCGGCGGAAGAATTCGGCATTGTTTTCTGCATGTTCCTTGTGGCGATCTTCGCCTTCATCGTGTTGCGCGGCCTCTCGCACGCCTTCAGGGAAAAAGACGATTTCTGCCGCTTTGCCGTGGCCGGTCTGGTCCTGCAGATCGGCATGCAGTCAATGATCAATATCGGCGTTAATCTGGAGCTGATGCCCGCCAAGGGCATGACGCTGCCACTGATTTCCTATGGTGGTTCGTCGATGATGGCGATCTGCGTCACGGCAGGCTTCCTTCTGGCGCTGACACGCCACAGGCCGGAAAAGAGGGCGCAGGAGCGCAGCTTCTTCCGCGTCGGTTCCGGCGTTCCTGCGGAGTAAATGATCATGAGCAAGGGTATTGTTCTGCTCGCCGCCGGGGGTACCGGCGGCCATGTCTTTCCAGCCGAGGCCTTGGCGCACACGCTGAAAGCGCGCGGGTATCAGGTGCATCTGGTCACCGACAGCCGTGCCGAGCGTTATGCGGGAAAGTTTCCGGCGGAAGAAATTCACGTCGTTCCATCCGCCACCATTGGTTCGAAAAACCCGATTTCCGTGGCGCGTTCGCTGTGGAAGCTGTGGACAGGGCTGCGTTCAGCGCGCCGGCTGATCTCGAAGCTGAAGCCGGTTGCGGTCGTCGGCTTTGGCGGTTATCCCACCGTGCCGCCGCTGCTTGCCTCGACCGGGCTTGGCGTGCCATCGATCATTCACGAGCAGAATGCGGTGATGGGTCGTGCCAACAAGGCGCTGGCGGCCCGTGTGAAGGCGATTGCCGGCGGTTTTCTGCCGCCCGCCAACGGCCAATATTCCGACAAGACGGTTGCGACCGGCAATCCCGTGCGCCCGGCGGTGCTGGCGGCGTCAGAGATACCCTATACGCCTTCGCAGACCGGCGAGACGTTCCAGCTCGTGGTTTTCGGCGGCAGCCAGGGAGCGCAGTTCTTTTCCAGCGCGGTTCCGGCTGCGATCTGCCTGTTGAAGGACGAGCAGCGCAAGCGCATCGTCGTGACCCAGCAGGCGCGCCCGGAAGACAAGGACAGTGTGATCTCCTCGTATCAGAAGCTGGGCGTGAAGGCGGATGTCTCGCCTTTCTTCGGCGACATGGCCTCCCGCATCGGTGAGGCCGATCTGGTCATCAGCCGTTCGGGTGCATCGACGGTATCGGAGCTTTCGGTCATCGGCCGACCCTCGATCCTCGTGCCTTATCCGCATGCGCTGGATCACGATCAGGCGGCCAATGCGGCAGCGCTTTCGGCAGCCGGCGGTGCAAGCGTTATCAAGCAGGCGGAACTGTCGCCGCAGAAGCTCTCCGGCCTTCTGTCCTCGGCGCTGTCCGAGCCGGATCGGTTGTCCGCAACGGCGGCGGCGGCCAAGGCGACAGGAAAACCGCATGCGGCAGATGTACTGGCCGATCTGGTCGAGGCGATTGCGAGCGGAAAGTCCGTACAGGAATTCAAGAAGAACATTGAAGGAGTTGAGGCATGAAGATGCCGAAAGCCATAGGCCTTGTCCATTTCATCGGCATAGGCGGGATCGGCATGAGCGGCATTGCCGAAGTGCTTCACAATCTCGGTCATCGCGTACAGGGCTCCGACCAGGCCGACAGCGCCAATGTGCAGCGCCTGCGCGACAAGGGCATCGAGGTCTTCGTCGGCCACACGGCGGATAATCTCGGTGATGCCGAGGTCGTGGTCGTTTCCACCGCGATCAAGAAGAACAATCCGGAGTTGATCGCCGCGCGGGAAAAACACCTGCCGATCGTTCGCCGTGCCGAAATGCTGGCTGAACTCATGCGTTTCCGCAACGCCATTGCCATCGGTGGCACGCACGGCAAGACCACGACGACCTCGATGGTCGCGACCCTGCTGGAAGCCGGCAATCTCGACCCGACCGTCATCAACGGCGGTATCATCAACGCCTATGGCACCAACGCCCGCATGGGCGAGGGCGAGTGGATGGTGGTGGAGGCCGATGAATCCGATGGCACATTCCTGAAGCTTCCGGCCGATGTGGCCGTGATCACCAATATCGACCCGGAACATCTTGACCACTACGGCAATTTCGACGCCGTGCGCGCTGCTTTCCGGCAATTCGTGGAGAATGTTCCGTTTTACGGCTTTGGCGTCATGTGTCTCGACCATCCCGAGGTGCAGGCTCTGGTTGGGCGTATCGAAGACCGTAAGGTCATCACCTATGGTGAGAACCCACAGGCCGACGTGCGTTTTTCGAATGTGCGCATCGATGGCACACGGTCTATCTTCGATGTGGAAATTCGCCGGCGCCGCACCGGCAAGATATTCTCCTTCACGGACCTCGTCCTGCCGATGCCCGGTCGCCACAATGTTTCGAACGCAACGGCCGCGATTGCCGTCGCCAATCGTCTCGGTATTTCGGAAGCGGACATCAAGAAGGGCCTTGCCTCCTTTGCCGGCGTCAAGCGTCGTTTCACGCTGACGGGCGAAGCCAATGGCGTGCAAGTCTTCGACGATTACGGCCACCATCCGGTTGAGATCAAGGCTGTGCTCGCGGCTGCGCGCGAAGCCTGCAAGGGCCGCATCATCGCCGTGCACCAGCCGCACCGCTACAGCCGCCTTTCCAGCCTGTTCGATGATTTCGCGCATTGTTTTAACGATGCCGATACGATTATTCTTGCTCCGGTCTATGCAGCGGGCGAAGATCCGATCGAGGGCGCAAGCTCGGAAGCGCTGGTCTCCGCAATCAAGGCTGCCGGCCATCGCGATGCCCGTTTTCTCGAAAAACGGGAAGATCTCGCGTCAGTGGTTGCAGGCATTGCGAATCCGGGCGATTTCGTGGTTCTCTTGGGGGCCGGAAATATCACGCAATGGGCGGCAGTGCTGCCTTCGGAATTGAAGAGCATATCAGGAAAGTCTGAATGAGACAGGTCGATGGGGTTAAATTGCTGGGGAGGCTCGGCGACGGGGTAAAGGAATTGCGGGGACGTCTGACACCGGATGCGCCCATGGACCGCGTGACGTGGTTCAGAGCCGGCGGTCTTGCGGAAGTCATGTTCCAGCCGCACGATACCGACGATCTGGTTACATTCCTGAAAATCCTTCCGGAGGACGTGCCGTTGACCGTGGTCGGTGTCGGCTCGAACCTTCTGGTGCGCGATGGCGGCATTCCAGGTGTCGTCGTCCGTCTTTCCGCCAAAGGTTTCGGCTCGGTGGAGCTTTCGGGTGAAAACCGCATCAAGGCAGGCGCGATCTGCCCGGACAAGCATATTGCCGCGATGGCCATGGATAATGGCATTGGCGGTTTCCATTTCTATTACGGTATTCCCGGCTCCATCGGCGGCGCTCTGCGCATGAATGCGGGCGCCAACGGCGGTGAAACGCGTGAGCGTGTCGTGGAGGTTTATGCGGTGGACCGTCAGGGCAACCAGCATGTGCTCTCCAATGCGGATATGGATTACAGCTATCGCCACTCCGGCGCCGATGCTGGTCTGATCTTCACCGGCGCCCTGTTTGAGGGTTATCCGGAAGACCGCGCGAAGATCCGCGCCGATATGGACGCCGTGCGTCACCACCGCGAAACCGTGCAGCCGATCCGTGAACAGACCGGTGGATCAACCTTCAAGAACCCCGAAGGTCATTCCGCCTGGGAACTGATCGACGAAGCGGGCGGTCGCGGTCTGGTCATCGGCGGTGCGCAGATGTCATCGCTGCATTGCAATTTCATGATCAATACCGGCCATGCGACCGGTTACGATCTGGAATATCTGGGCGAGACCATTCGCAAGCGCGTGTTCGAGAAGTCGGGCATTCGGCTGGAGTGGGAAATCAAACGGCTTGGGCTATTCATGCCGGGTCGTGAAGTGGAGCCCTTCCTCGGCGCCTGAAATTTGCGATGCCTCGCGATTGCCATGAGCAACTGCGTTAGCCGTTTCATATCTCTCCTGGCAGCACCAAGCGGCCAGGAGTTTTTGTTTCATATCACCCTTGGCGACGGGTAACGGTCGATCAATAGTTTTTATCTATAAGCAGTATTTAGATTACGGGAGAGGCAGCGTTGCGCCACTCTACTGCTTGGGTGATATTTATGAGCATTTTCATTGCCGATCGCGTAAGCGGACAGCTGTCACGTTTTTTAAGCGAACTCGTCGCGATAACGACTTTCACCGTGGCGACACCGGATGGATGGCGTCGGCTTGACCCGGTACAGTCATCATTTCGATTGGCTTGCCTGATCGCTTCCATAGCCGCCGTTATCTGTGTCGTTGCGATCCTGACGATGGCGCAGTTGGACCTGGTCTCGGACTTGAGCAATGGGCTCACGATCGGCCTGGTCCTTAGTACGACAATCTCTTTCACCGTCGGTTTTTTAATTTGCTGGCTCAATGCGAGGCAGATGCAGTTACTGATCCAGTCACACGAGCGTTTTGCGCAGCTCAGCCAGACTGATGCTCTGACAGGTCTTCACAACCGGCTAGGTCTTTATTCGAATTGCGTTCACCTGAGTACGCCATATTGCGTCGCATTTATCGACATTGATCATTTTAAGTCCGTGAATGACAGCTACGGCCATTTGGCTGGTGACATGGTTATCTCCAGTGTTGCCAAGACAATTCGGGAAGGTTTCGATGAAGCTGCTCATGTGGCGCGGATGGGCGGTGAAGAGTTTGTCGTCGTCCACACCCTTGCCCCGGACCGGTTCCTGGAACAGTGCGAAGGCGTCCGTGAGAAGATCGCGACGACAACGGTTCATTTTCAGGATTTGCAGATCAGTACCACCATCTCGATAGGTGTGGCCTTGCGCGGGAACAGGGAGATTTTCGAGAAGGTCATGCACAATGCGGATATGGCGCTCTACGAGGCGAAACGTAGCGGGCGTAATCGCATCTGTTCGTCGGGCGCGAAAGGTGGCCGTCAAATTATCGCTTGAGGATCATCACAAACGAAAAAAGGCCGCGAAAGGTGATTTCGCGGCCCCGATCTTTTAGTGGCTTGTCGCTCAGACTTCATCCTTGCGGGACAGAAGAATGCAGGCGAGCGTGATGAGGGCGGATACGCAGAGGTAATATCCGACATATCCCATGCCGTAATTCACCTGCAGCCATGTGGCGATGTAGGGTGCCAGCGATGCGCCGAAGATGCCGGCCATGTTGAAGGTGATGGACGAGCCGGTGTAGCGCACCCTTGTCGGGAAGGGGGCGGCAAGCGCCGTTCCAATCAGGCCGTAGGTCATGCCCATCAGCGTCATCGCAAGAGCCGCGAAGATGAAGATCGAACCTTCGCCGCCTGTCATCAGGGTAGGCAGCAGGAACGAGAACAGGCCGATCAGCACCGTCGTCAGGATCAGGATTTCGCGACGGCCGAAGCGCTCAGCGAGCTTGCCGGCGATCGGGATGAAGATGCCGAAAACGATGGAGCCCATGATCTGCACTTCGAGTGCGTCGAGGAACGGGATTTTCAGAACCTTGACGTTGTAGGACAGCAGATAGGCGGTACCGATATAGAACAGCACGAAGGTAGCCAACGCTACGAAAGTGCCGAGCGCGAGGCTGCGCTTGTGGTTGCGGAACAGTTCCACGACCGGCACGGCAACACGTTCTTCCTTTTCGATCGCCTTCTGGAAGGCTGGCGTTTCGGTGATCGACAGACGAACCCACATGCCAACCGCGATCAGGATGATCGAAGCGACGAAGGGAATGCGCCAGCCCCAGCTCAGAAGCGCTTCCTGCGACATGAAGTGCAGCAGGATCCAGAAGACGCCGGAGGAGAGGAACAGACCGACGGGCGCGCCGAGCTGCGGAAACATCCCGTACCAGCTGCGCTTGCCGGGAGGAGCGTTTTCCGTGGCCAGCAGGACCGCGCCACCCCATTCTCCGCCAAGACCGAAGCCCTGACCGAAGCGGCAAAGCGCCAGCAACAGAGGTGCCAGAACACCGGCTGTCTCATAGGACGGCAGAAGGCCGATCACGACCGTCGATACGCCCATGGTCAGCAGAGCGGCGACAAGCGTAGCTTTACGGCCGACGCGGTCACCATAATGGCCGAAAACGACGGCGCCGAGCGGGCGGGCGAAAAAGGCGATGGAGAAGGTGGCGAAGGATGCCAGAAGTGCCGTCATCGGATCATTGTTCGGGAAGAACAATGTCGGAAACACGAGCACTGCGGCCGTGGCGTAAACGTAAAAATCGAAAAACTCGATGGTCGTGCCGACCAGGCTGGCAGTGAGAACTCGTGCAGGCGAATTTGTCTTTACAACGTTCGAATTGCCAGCTGTCGGCGATACCGGAGATATCGCGTCAGTCATGGTTTTGGTCCCATTTTTGGATGATTGCATGTCATGCCTTGGGAGGCATTGACTGCGTTAACGCAATTTTTGTTCTTTTGGAATGCTAAAAAAGAAATAATGCGCACAATGTGATCGGCTGGTGCGACAGGGACCGCAGCGTGTGCGAGGACGCAGTCTCAAGATTGAGAGACTGATTCAGGCGACGGATTTAAAACGCTGAAACGTCAGATAATTTTCGCTGGGGAAAAGCGTCATCTGTTAACATTTTCGCCTTGTCTTTATCAGGGATAGAAGTGTGCGGCACCCTCGTTCTATTTCCGATCATTGAAAACCTGCATGTTGCAATCCGTCCAACTCTCTGATTCCAAGGAGGTAATTCGGATCGATGCTGATTCTTTAATGGAACTGGCATGTTGGGCGCGGCGGTTAACGAAAGTAAACGATTCATTAACCTTAATGGCGTTTAACTGATCTCAAGGATCATGTGCCAGAATCACCGTTCGTCAAATTCGGTTGGTTCCGGTGCGGATCGTAGCGGAGATTTGGTGTCAGAGGTATCGATGGGCGGCAAGCACGTAGCTGTTCTTTTGGGTGGGTTTTCGTCGGAGCGGCCGGTCAGCCTCTCGTCCGGGAACGCTTGCGCGCTCGCCCTTGAGGGCGAGGGGTACAAGGTCACCCGGGTCGATGTGGGGCGCGATATCACCGCCGTACTCGGCGAGCTGCGCCCGGATGTCGCCTTCAATGCGCTGCATGGCCCCTTCGGTGAAGACGGCACCATTCAAGGCATTCTCGAATATCTCGCCATTCCCTATACCCATTCCGGCGTGCTCGCTTCTGCACTTGCCATGGACAAGGCGCAGGCCAAGAAAGTGGCTGCGGCTGCTGGCATTCCGGTGGCTGACGAACGCGTCATGAACCGGTTCGAATTCACCAGCGAACATCCGCTTGCGCCGCCCTACGTCGTGAAGCCGGTGCGCGAAGGCTCGAGCTTCGGTGTGGTGATCGTCAAGGAAGACCAGTCGCATCCGCCGCAAATCCTTACCTCGTCCGAATGGCGTTACGGCGATCACGTCATGGTCGAGCGTTACATCCATGGTCGCGAACTGACCTGCGGCGTGCTCGACGGCGAGGCGCTAGGAGTGACGGAAGTGGTGCCGCTGGGTCACAATTTCTATGATTATGACGCTAAATACGCAGCCGGTGGCTCAAAGCATGTCATTCCGGCAGAAATTTCACCAAAAATTTACCAAAAAATTCAAACACTGGCGGTTATGGCGCATCGGGCGATCGGGTGCCGTGGCGTAAGCCGTTCAGACTTTCGTTACGACGACCGCTTCTCAGAAGATGGCGAAGTTATCTGGCTTGAAGTGAATACGCAGCCGGGCATGACGCCGACCTCCCTGGTGCCGGAAATGGCGGCCCATGCTGGCCGCTCCTTTGGTAACCTTGTCAGCTGGATGGTGGAGGACGCTTCGTGTTTGCGGTGACCGGCAAAAAGTCGACGGCAAAAAAGCGCGAGCAATTCGTGGCGACGGCAAATGCCGACGATCGCAGGGTGCTGCCGCGTCCGCTGCGTCGTTTCGTGCGTTTCGGCGTCAGCCTTGCGACCGGACGCATCCACATTCCCGCCCATACCGGCACGATTTCGGCTGTTGCCTTTTACGCGGTGATCGGGCTTTACGGCATGTCGCTTGGCGGACATACGAATATCGTCACCCAGACCACGACCTCGGCCGCCGGTTTTGCGGTTGAGGACGTCAAGGTATCCGGCAATTTGCAGACATCGGAAATCGAAGTCTTCCAGCTTCTCGGCCTTGACGGCAGCACCTCCCTGATTGCGCTTGATATCGATGCGGCACGCCGCAAGCTCGTCCAGCTTCCCTGGGTCGAAGATGTTGATATCCGCAAGGTCTACCCGAAGACGGTTGAGGTTCGCCTGAAGGAGCGTGAAGCTTTCGGCATCTGGCAGCATGGCACGGAACTGTCGCTGATCGAAAAAAGCGGCAGCGTGATCGCGCCGCTGCGTGACAATAAATTTGCCGCCCTGCCGCTGTTCGTCGGACGCGACGCGGAAACGGGTGCTGCCGGTTTCGTAGCGCAACTGGCCGATTGGCCGGAAATTCGCAATCGCGTTCGCGCCTATGTTCGCATTGCCGGCCGCCGCTGGGATCTGCATCTCGACAACGGCATCGTCGTCAAGCTGCCGGAAGAGAACCTGCCGCAGGCACTGCAATTGCTGGCACGGCTCGATCTCGAGGAAAAGGTTCTGTCGCGTGATGTCGCTGCCGTCGATCTGCGTCTGACGGACCGCACAACGATCCAGTTGACCGAAGGTGCAGCAGAGCGCCGCCAGACGGCGGTAGATGCACGCACGAAGGCACTCAAGAAAGCGGAGAAGAACACATGAGCTTTTTTGGTTCTTCCCATTTCGGCCTGCCTCGTCTGAAGCCGCTGTCTTCCAAGCGCAGCCACATCGTCTCGGTGCTCGACATCGGCTCGACCAAGGTCGTTTGCATGATCGGACGGCTGACGCCGCGCCAGGAAAGCGAAATCCTGCCGGGTCGCACCCACAAGGTGGAAATCATCGGCATTGGTCACCAGCGCTCGCGCGGTGTGAAATCCGGCGTGATCGCCGATCTTGACGCGCTCGAAGGCGTGATCCGTCTTTCGGTGGATGCGGCCGAGCGCATGGCAGGCCTGACCGTCGACAGCCTGATCGTCAATGTTTCCGCCGGCCGGCTGGCAAGCGACATCTATACCGCGAGCATCGATCTCGGCGGACAGGAAGTCGAAGCAAGCGACCTGCGCAAGGTTCTGGTGGCGGCGAGCCAGCAGTCCATGCGTCAGGACCGGGCGATCCTGCATTCGCTGCCAACAGGCTATTCGCTGGATGGCGAGCGAGGCATTCGTGATCCGCTGTCGATGTATGGCGATCTTCTCGGTGTCGACATGCATGTGGTGACTGTCGAACGCACGGCGCTGAAGAACCTCGAGCTTTGCGTCAATCGCGCGCATCTCTCGGTCGAGGGCATGGTGGCGACGCCCTATGCCAGCGGTCTTGCGGCATTGGTCGATGACGAGGTCGAGCTTGGCTGTGCGGCCATCGACATGGGCGGCGGCACCACGACGATCTCGGTTTTCGCCGAAGGCCGTCTCATTCATACCGACGCGATCGGCCTTGGCGGTCATCACGTTACGACAGATCTTGCACGAGGCCTCTCGACACGAATCGAAGATGCGGAGAGACTGAAGGTGGTGCATGGTTCGGCTTTGCTGAATGGCGCGGATGAGCGCGACATGATTTCGATCCCGCCGATTGGCGAAGATGATCGCGATCAACCATCGCAAGTTTCAAGGGCACTTGTTACCCGCATCGTGCGGGCGCGTATCGAAGAGACGCTGGAATTGATCCGTGATCGTATCCAGAAGTCCGGCTTCAGCCCCATCGTCGGCAAACGTGTTGTCCTGACGGGCGGCGCGAGCCAGCTGACGGGGCTGCCGGAAACGGCACGGCGCATTCTTGCCCGCAACGTTCGTATCGGCCGCCCCATGGGGGTTGCGGGTCTTCCGGTTGCGGCAAAGGGACCGGCATTTTCAACCGCATGCGGACTGATGATCTATCCGCAGGTAGCGGACATCGAAATTCATGCGGCGCAAGGCGGAATGTTCTCGCCGTTTGGTACGGGTAGCGGCCGGATAGCCCGGGTAGGGCAATGGCTGAAAGAGAGTTTCTGAGTAGCCTCGTGGCGTGAGCCTGAGGTTTCCAAGTTGAGTTTTCAAGAATCGGCCAGCGGGGCGATGCGGCCAGAGAAAGAAGGAATGGTAAAATGACGATACAGCTGCAAAAGCCTGATATCACCGAGCTGAAGCCACGCATCACTGTTTTCGGTGTCGGCGGCGGTGGCGGTAACGCTGTCAACAACATGATCACGGCTGGCCTCCAGGGTGTCGATTTCGTCGTCGCCAACACGGATGCACAGGCTCTGACCATGACGAAGGCAGACCGGGTCATCCAGCTCGGCGTCAACGTCACCGAGGGTCTCGGTGCCGGTTCCCAGCCGGAAGTCGGACGCGCCGCCGCTGAAGAATGCATCGATGAGATCATCGATCACCTGAACGGCACCCACATGTGCTTCGTCACGGCCGGCATGGGTGGTGGTACCGGAACGGGTGCTGCACCTGTCGTCGCACAGGCTGCCCGCAACAAGGGCATCCTGACGGTCGGCGTCGTTACCAAGCCTTTCCATTTCGAAGGCGGTCGCCGCATGCGTCTTGCCGAACAGGGCATCGAGGAACTGCAGAAGTCCGTCGATACGCTGATCGTCATTCCGAACCAGAACCTCTTCCGCATTGCCAACGACAAGACGACCTTTGCCGATGCCTTCGCCATGGCTGACCAGGTTCTCTATTCCGGCGTTGCCTGCATTACCGATCTGATGGTGAAGGAAGGTCTCATCAACCTCGACTTCGCCGACGTTCGCTCGGTCATGCGTGAAATGGGCCGCGCAATGATGGGTACTGGCGAAGCTTCCGGTCCGGGCCGTGCGATGCAGGCTGCGGAAGCGGCAATCGCCAACCCGCTGCTCGACGAAACCTCGATGAAGGGCGCACAGGGCCTCCTGATCTCCATCACCGGCGGTCGCGATCTTACCCTGTTCGAAGTCGACGAAGCGGCTACCCGTATTCGCGAAGAAGTTGATCCGGATGCCAACATCATCCTCGGCGCAACCTTCGACGAGGCACTTGAAGGTCTCATCCGCGTCTCCGTCGTCGCGACCGGCATCGACCGCGTTGCAGGCGTTGGCGAACAGAACATTGCCGATATGCGCGCCGCAGCCGCCAAGCCGCTTATCCGTCCTTCCGCGGCCGTTGCTCCCGCTCCGGCCGCAGTTCAGCCTGCACAACCAGTATCGCAGGCACCAAAGACCGTAGACCAGATCGCCCAGACCATCCGTTCGGCGGAAGCCGAAATGGAACGTGAACTTGGTTTCGCAGCACACCAGCAGCCCTCTCAGGATTTCCGTCCGCAGAGCAAGCTGTTTGCATCCGCTCCGGCTGAAGCACCGGCAGCTCTCCGTCCGGCCCAGCCGGTTCAGCAGGCTGCTCCGGCACCTGTTGCCCCGGCACCGGTTTATCATGCGCCGGAACAGGTTGCCGCTCCGCGTCTGCAGCAGCCGCAGGCTCCGGTCTATCAGGAGCAGGCTCCTGTTGCCCGCCAGCCCGAGCCTGTCCGCATGCCGAAGGTTGAAGACTTTCCGCCGGTCGTGAAGGCCGAGATGGATCACCGTGCCCACGCAGCTCCTGCAGCCCAGGAAGAGCGTGGTCCGATGGGTCTTCTGAAGCGCATCACCAACTCGCTTGGCCGACGCGAAGAGGAAGAAGTTCCTTCCGAAATGATGGATGCGCCGAGCATGGCGCCGCAGCAGCGCCGCGCACTTTCGCCGGAAGCCAGCCTCTACGCTCCGCGTCGTGGCCAGCTTGACGATCACGGTCGTGCGACGCCTTCTTCGGCAAGCCACCATGACGACGACCAGCTGGAAATTCCGGCGTTCCTGCGTCGCCAGTCCAACTAACAGCGATTCCGTTCGCCTCTCCAAATGCCCGGGTCACACGACCCGGGCGTTTTGTTTTATTGTGCGTTATTAACAGTAAATTAATTCATCTTTTCAATGGCTTGTGCGTGTAACAATCCGAAACGAACAGTGATTTGTCCTGGCACTTTCATGTGCGTATGTATGAGGCTGGGTAAGGGAAAACATTGACCTCGCCGGTTGTTGAAACCGGCTTGAAAAACTTGAACGGCGCTGAACATACGGCGCGGTTTTCAAAACAAGGCATATACGCATGACTATCGGACTGCTCGGATTTCAGACGACTATCGCAAATGCTGTTCAGCTCAAGGGCATTGGCGTGCATTCCGGCAATCCGGCTTCGATGACGTTCCAGCCCGCAGAAGCAGGAACGGGCATCGTGTTTCAGCGCCTTCATGAAAATGGCAGCGTAACCGAGTTGAAGGCGGTGTCTTCCAATGTCGGCAATACCGATCTGTGCACCGTGCTCGGCCGCTCGCTATCCCAGTCAGTGGCAACGGTCGAGCACGTCATGGCCGCCATCTACGCCATGGGCCTCGATAACCTCGTCGTTGAGGTCGACGGTCCGGAAGTGCCGATCATGGACGGCAGCTCTGCGCCA
The DNA here is from genome assembly GCF_000381165.1 of Agrobacterium sp. 10MFCol1.1. NCBI lineage: Bacteria > Pseudomonadati > Pseudomonadota > Alphaproteobacteria > Hyphomicrobiales > Rhizobiaceae > Agrobacterium > Agrobacterium sp. 10MFCol1.1. The sequence goes on from NZ_KB906074.1 coordinate 491,161, forward strand.
TTTATCGATGCGATCGAATCGGCTGGCATCAAGAACCTTGGTGTGAAGCGCCGCTATATCCGCGTCATCAAGCCGGTGCGCATCGATTCGGGTGCGTCCTGGGCGGAGTTCCGCCCTTACGACGGCACGCGGTTCGAGGTCGATATCGATTTCGACACGCCGCTAATCGGCAAGCAGTCCTGGAAGGGCGACCTGACGGCGGATACGTTCAAGAACGAGCTTTCGCGCGCCCGCACCTTCGGCTTCATGCGTGACGTGGAGCGCCTGTGGGCTGCCGGTTACGCACTCGGCTCCTCGCTTGAAAACTCTGTTGTCATCTCCGATGACAACAGCGTCATCAACATGGAAGGCCTGCGTTATGCCAAGGACGAATTCGTTCGCCATAAGACGCTGGACGCCGTGGGCGACCTGGCACTTGCCGGTGCACAGTTCATCGGTTGCTATCGCTCCTATCGCGGCGGCCATAAGGTCAATGCCAACGCGCTGAAGGCTTTGCTGAGCGACCGCTCGGCCTATGAGATCGTGGAGGCTCCGGCCGCCCGCAACCAGGTACGTGCCCGCGAATTCGTTCCGGTCAACATGCCGGAATTTGCACCCTGGTCCGCTTGAGTTTGTTTGCAGGCTATTGATTGACAGGAAAAGCCGCTCCGTTTCGGGGCGGCTTTTTCACGATGAGGGGCGGGATGTTTTGTCATACCGCCTGATATTCATGCGATTGCATGGGCCGATGCCATAAAAATGCGTTAATGCATCATCATTGCGTTGCCCTGCAGATGCTTTTATGGCTAGAAACGCCAGTGCAAAGCCGATGCTTATGTATTTGCGCGGGAAGTGGGAACTGTCGAATGAAGCATGTAGGGTCTGGTGCAATGAAGGGTACGATGCGGGGGATCGCCGTTTCGTTGATGTTGGTCGGTGCGAGTGTTGCCGTCACGGCCTGCCAGTCCGATCCGGATATCGACATTACCAAGCTCGGCGTCGAGACCGATCCGCCAGACGTTCTGTACAAGCAGGGGCTTGCAAACATGAACGCCGGCAACATGACGGAAGCCTCGCGCAAGTTCGAGGCGATCGACAAGCAATATCCCTTCACCGAATGGGGCCAGAAGGCGCTTGTGATGCAGACCTTCATCGCCACGCGCACCAACAAGAACGACGTGGCCATCGCGTCCGGCAGCCGATTCCTGCGCCAGTATCCGCGCTCCAAGGATGCCGCTTACGTTCAGTACATGATCGGTCTTGCCTATTCTAAGCAGATTTCCGACGTGACGCAGGACCAGCGCGCCGCGCAGCGCACGGTCGAGGCGATGAGCAAGGTGGTCAACGACTACCCTGATTCGGAATATGTCGCCGACGCGCAGGCCAAGATCCGTTTCGCCCGCGACCAGCTCGCTGGCCGCGAAATGCAGGTCGGCCGTTATTACCTTGAGCGCAAGGAATATCTCGCCGCCGTTTCGCGTTTCCGTATCGTCGTCGAGCAATACCAGAACACCAACCAGATCGAGGAAGCGCTGGCCCGTCTGACGGAATCCTATTATGCGATGGGTCTTTCCGACGAGGCGCAGACTGCTGCCGCCGTTCTCGGCAACAACTATCCCGACAGCCAATGGTATGCGGATTCCTACAAGCTGCTGAAGGGCGGTGGGTTGGAGCCGCGTGAAAACAAGGGGTCCTGGATTTCGCGCGCCGGCAAGAAGCTTATCGGCGCCTGAGACAGGGCATAGGCCATGCTGGTCCAGCTCTCGATTCGTGACATCGTTCTGATTGAAAGGCTCGACCTCGGCTTTGAGGCGGGCCTTTCCGTGTTGACGGGTGAGACGGGCGCGGGCAAATCCATTCTGCTTGACAGCCTGTCGCTGGCCCTCGGCGGCCGCGGCGATGGCGGTCTGGTGCGCCACGGGGAAGAGAAGGGGCAGGTCACTGCCACTTTCGAAGTTCCGAACAGCCACCCCACACGGCATCTCCTGCGCGAAAACGGCCTCGATGACGATGGCGACCTGATTTTCCGCCGCGTGCAATCCGCAGACGGACGCACCAAGGCCTATATCAACGATCAGGCCATCAGCGTGCAGATGATGCGTCAGCTGGGGCAGCTATTGGTCGAAATTCACGGCCAGCACGACGACCGCGCCCTTGTCGATACCGATGCCCACCGCACGCTGCTGGATGCTTTTGCCGGGCTGAGCGAAGATGCCCGTGCCGTTCAGGGTTTCTACCGCACATGGAAGGACGCCGAGCGGGCATTGAAAACCCATCGTGCCAAGGTTGAGGCTGCTGCCCGAGAGGCGGACTATCTGCGTTCCTCCGTCGAGGAGCTTGAGGTGCTCTCGCCGCGCGACGGCGAGGAGGAGGAGCTTGCCGAACGTCGGGCGGTGATGCAGAAATCCGAACGTATTGCCGGTGATATCGCCGAAGCGAGCGAGTTCCTGAACGGCAACTCCTCGCCAGTGCCCATGATCGCATCCATGATGCGGCGCCTGGAACGCAAGAGCCACGAGGCGCCGGGATTGCTGGAAGACACCGTGCAATTGCTGGATGCCGCGCTCGACAGCCTTTCCAACGCGCAGATGGAAGTGGAGGCCGCACTTCGCCGCACCGAGTTCGATCCACGCGAGCTGGAGCGGGTGGAGGAACGGCTGTTTGCGCTACGCGCCGCCGGACGCAAATATAATGTCGCGGTGCCTGATCTGCCGGCGCTTGCGGAAAAAATGGTCGCGGATCTTGCCGACCTCGATGCGGGCGAAGAAAAGCTCGGCAAACTTGAAGCCAACCTCGGCGTTGTGAAAGCCGAGTTCGACCACGCGGCCAAATCGCTTTCCGAAAAACGCCACAATGCGGCGAACGCGCTTTCCGAAGCTGTCATGGCGGAGCTTCCGGCGCTCAAGCTGGAGCGGGCACGTTTTACCGTCGAAGTCAGCTCCGACCCGGAGCAAGCGACGGCTGACGGTATCGACATCGTGGAATTCCACGTTCAGACCAATCCTGGAACGCGGCCCGGCCCGATCATGAAAGTCGCTTCTGGCGGCGAATTGTCCCGTTTCCTGCTGGCGCTTAAAGTCGCGCTGGCTGATCGTGGTTCGGCACCGACACTGGTGTTCGACGAAATCGACACGGGCGTTGGCGGCGCTGTGGCAGATGCCATTGGCCAGAGGCTGCGTCGTCTGTCGAAAACCGTGCAGGTTCTGTCCGTCACCCACGCGCCCCAGGTGGCCGCGCGGGCGGCCACACATCTTCTCATTTCCAAAGGCCCCTCCGGCGACGGCACCGAGCGCATCGCCACGCGTGTCGCTACCATGGAGCCGAAACATCGCACCGAAGAAATCGCCCGCATGCTTGCCGGTGCCTCGGTGACAGATGAGGCGAGGGCTGCTGCCGCCCGCCTGCTTGCCGCCAAGGATTAACGGCTGACGGCCACCGCCACGCCGGAGCCGATCATGACGCCGCCCGCCGCCCGGTTCACCCTGCGGACGATTCTTGGCTCACGCAGCAGCTTTCTTGCCCGCACAGCCAGAACCACATGAGCGCCGATCACAACCCCCTCCACCACGACGATGACGGATGCCAGCGCCAGAAGGTGATCGACCGTCAGCGAGGCGCCGACAACGTTCGGTAGCAACGCCACGTAAAAGAGCGGCATTTTCGGATTTCCGAGATTGAGCGCGGTTCCCGTGGCGAATATCGAAAGAAGGCTATGGCGGCCATTCATGGGTTGCAGATCGGGAACCACAGGTTCCGCTGTCCAGAGTTTGAAGCCCATCCAGATGAGATAGGCCGCGCCGCCATAGCGCAGCACCGCCATCACCGTTCCCATTTCGGCGGCGAGGATCGACAGGCCGAAGGCTGCAAGCGTGAGGAATATCAATATTCCTGCAACGGTTCCGGCCCCATAGGCGAGGCCGGAGGCGGCACCATGGGTGATGGTGCGGGCGACGATCGTCATATTGTCCGGGCCGGGGCTGGCCGCGAACACGAAGAAGGCTGCTGCAAAGGCAATGAGGGTGGTGAGTTCCATGGGGGCTCCGGCTTCCGTTTCATCCGGATGCTCAGAATAGCGGATTCCCGCCTGTTGAAAAGCGAGGATGGTTTTGCGTTTGCCAATAATTCGCTAAAAGCATTGCAGATTCATCCGTGAGGCTTCTTCCATGTCGAAAGACCAGATTCCCGTCGAAAACCTGACCGAGCTTGAGGCCTCTTCCGAGCTGGCATTTCTGGCAGCCGAGCTTTCCCGCCACGATGCGCTTTATCATGGCAAGGACGCGCCGGAAATTTCGGACGCGGACTACGATGCGCTGAAGCGGCGCAACGATGCCATAGAGGCGGCTTTCCCGGCGCTGGTGCGGGCCGACAGCCCTTCGAAGAAAGTCGGCTTCACGCCGCTTCCCACCTTCGCGCCCATCGTGCATGCGCGGCCGATGCTGTCACTCGACAATACGTTTTCCGAAGGTGATCTGCGCGATTTCGTCAGTTCGGTTTACCGCTTCCTCGGGCACCTGCCGGATGATTCTATTGCCTTTACCGCCGAACCGAAGATCGACGGACTTTCCATGTCCATCCGCTACGAGAACGGCAAGCTGAAGACGGCGGCAACACGTGGCGACGGCACGACGGGCGAGAACGTCACCGCCAATATCAAGACCATCAAGGAAATTCCGAACGAGCTGCCTGCCGATGTACCCGATGTGGTGGAGGTGCGCGGCGAGGTCTATATGGCCAAGAGCGACTTCATGGCGCTCAATGCCCAGATGGAGGCCGATGGCAAGCAGACCTATGTGAACCCGCGCAACACGGCCTCCGGTTCGCTGCGCCAGCTTGACGCCAAGGTGACGGCGAAACGCAAGCTGCGGTTCTTTGCCTATGCTCTTGGCGAGGTCTCCAATGGCGGCCAGCCGACGCGGATTGCCGACACGCAATATGGTATCGTCGAGAAATTCCGGGAATGGGGTTTCCCGGTCAATCCGCTGATGAAGCGATTCACCTCTGCCGAACAATTGCTTGAACATTATAATGAAATCGGCGTCGCGCGACCCGATCTCGATTATGATATCGACGGCGTGGTCTACAAGGTCGACCGGCTTGACCTTCAGGAACGGCTGGGTTTCCGTTCGCGCAGCCCGCGCTGGGCCACCGCACACAAGTTTCCGGCCGAACAGGCCTTCACCACGGTCGAGAACATTGAAATCCAGGTAGGGCGCACCGGCGCGCTGACACCGGTTGCGCGTCTCACCCCGATTACGGTCGGCGGCGTCGTCGTCACCAATGCGACGCTACACAATGCCGATTACATCGAGGGTATCGGCAATAGCGGCGAGCGCATTCGGCCCGAGGATCATGATATCCGCATTGGCGATACCGTCGTCGTGCAGCGTGCAGGCGATGTCATTCCGCAGGTGCTGGATGTGCTTCTGGAGAAGCGCCCGGCTGAGGCGGTGAAATATGCGTTTCCGGAGAAATGTCCTGTGTGCGGCAGCCATGCGGTGCGGGAGCGCAATGAAAAGACCGGTAAGCTCGATTCGGTCACGCGCTGCACCGGCGGTTTCGTCTGCCGGGCGCAGGCGGTCGAGCATCTGAAACATTTCGTCTCACGCAATGCTTTCGATATCGAGGGGTTGGGTACCAAGCAGATCGATTTCTTTTTCGAAAGCGAGGATCCGGCCCTCTCCATCAAGACCGCGCCTGATATTTTCACGCTGAAGGCGCGGCAGGAGGCATCGCATCTTACGAAACTCGAAAACATAGATGGTTTCGGCAAGGTCAGCGTCAAGAAACTGTTCGATGCCATCGATGCCCGCCGCGAGATCGATCTGCATCGGCTTATCTTCGCTCTCGGCATTCGTCATGTCGGTGAAACCACGGCGAAGCTTCTGGCGCGTTCCTATGGCACCTATGAGCATTTCGAGGAAGCCATGAAGGCGGCAGCCGACCCGGCGAGCGATGCCTGGGCCGAACTCAACAGTATCGATGGCATCGGCGAGGTCGTGGCGCGCGCCATCATCGAATTCTACAAGGAACCGCGCAATCTCGATGTCATCGACCGGCTGATACGGGAGCTGCGGCCGAAGGAGGCCGAGAAGCCCTCGACCGAAGGCAGCCCGGTAGCGGGCAAGACGGTGGTCTTTACAGGGTCTCTGGAAAAATTCACGCGCGACGAGGCCAAGGCCCGTGCGGAAAGTCTGGGCGCCAAGGTGGCCGGTTCCGTATCGAAGAAGACGGATATTCTGGTGGCCGGGCCGGGGGCAGGTTCCAAGCTTGCCAAGGCGGCGGAGCTGGGCGTTCAGACCATGGACGAGGACGAGTGGCTGGCGCTGATCGGTGGCTGAAGCACCGTCATCGCCTCGTTGTTTTGCGCCGCTATGGGTCTCATCCTGAAACGGGGGACGGGACATGGATGACCGCATCGTCATCTCTAGGCAGCAGGTTCGAGCGCTGATCGCAAGCCAGTTTCCGCAATGGGCAGGGCTTGATGTCAGGCCGGTGGAACTGAGCGGCTGGGATAATCGCAGCTTCCGCCTTGGTGATGATATGCTCGTTCGCCTGCCGAGCGCTGGCCGCTATGTGGCACAGGTGGAGAAGGAGCATCGCTGGCTGCCGAAGCTTGCGCCTCTTTTGCCTCTTCCGATCCCAAAGCCATTGGCGATTGGTGAGCCGGGACAAGATTATCCGTTTCCATGGTCCGTTTATGGCTGGCTTGATGGCGAGCCTCTCGCCCGGCATCTTGGGCATACAAATCTCGCAACAATAGCCGTCGACGTAGCAGCGTTTTTGAAATCCCTGCAGGGCATCGATGCGACGGATGGTCCGCTTGCGGGCGAGCACAATTTCCACCGCGGTGGGTCGCTTGCAGTCTATGACGGCGAGGCGAGGGCGGCGGCGTTGCGCCTTGCCGATGAGGTCGATCAGAGGCTGGCCACGGAAATATGGCAGCTTGCTCTTTCGAGCAACTGGCAGGGCCAGGGCGTTTGGGTGCATGGCGATATTGCCGAAGGCAATCTGCTTGTAAGAGATGGCCGCGTCTCAGCCGTCATAGACTTCGGCAGTTCCGGCGTCGGAGACCCGTCTTCCGATCTCATTCTGGCATGGAACGTGCTCGACGCCGAAAGCCGGAACGTCTTTCGCCTGGCGATGGATCTCGACAATGCCACATGGCAGCGCGGGCGCGGCTGGGCGCTGTGGAAGGCGTTGATCATGCTTAAGGCTCAACGTGGACGTGATGAGAAACTGGCCGAATGGTCACGTCGGACCATTCGGGAAGTGATTGCCGATCATTTGTCCGCCTGAAACATCAGCGCAGACGTGCCATGACGTAGGCGTCGACATATTTGCCGTCGCGAAAGGCGTCGTTGCGCAAGGTGCCCTCGCGTTCGAAACCGAGTTTCTCATAGAGCCGGAGGGCGGCGAGATTGTCGGTGAAGACATTCAGTTCGATGCGACGGATATCATGCCAGTTATCGGCCGCGTCGATGAGTGCCGTCAGAAGCCTTGAACCGACGCCCTTTCCGGCGAAATCGTCGTGAACGGACATCGCAAGATCGGCGACATGGTACTGTCTGCCCGCTCTGCGATATAATCCGGCGTTACCAACGAGTTTTCCGTGCCACTCCGCGACGATGACGATGTCGGTAGGGGCTCGGTTTTCTATCGATTTTCTCGTCTTTTCGATCGTCTGGAAAGGTTGCCGAAGGGTGCCGTGCCGGACGCCGGGAAGGTTGAGCATTTCGGTCAAGGCTTCGACGTCTTCAAGCCGGGTCGCGCGCAGGACAACGTCCTTCAGATCAAATGGCTTGTTTGTAATATCCGCTGGTTTCATGTTCATGCCTGTCTCCTTGTGGCGCGTTCGGAGCAGGCGTGACACCCCTGCTCTTATCGGCAGGGGTGGATGTTGATCGCTCAGTGCGCGGACATGCCTTTCCCTGCCGGTTGACCGGTCATCGTCATATGGCGGGTGGTCGTCGTTTTGATAGCGATCATGATGGCGAGAATGCTTTTACGAACTGTCACTGTCAAGCGGGTGCCTTGCGCAGGAAATCTCTTAGTTTTGCCGGCAGCCTGCCGTCAATCGCGGCAAGGCCGGCGGCAATCATCGCCATTCCAGCGAAGTGCTTGATTTCCAGCTGTTCTCCGAGAATGAGCGAACCGAGAAGGATGGCGCTGACGGGAATGAGGAAGGTGACGAGCGCGAGATTGGTGGCGCCGGCAGTTGCAAGGATGCGAAAGAAGATGAGATAGGCCAGGGCCGTGGACAAGAGCGCGATACCGATGAGTGCGCCCCAGGTGCCGAGGCTCGGCATGGCAAGCGTCCAAGGCTTGTCAATGAGGAGCGCGGCGGGGATCAGCATCAGTGTCGAAGACGATATCTGGCCGGTGGCGGTCATCAGTGGCGGCACGCCCATGGCCTTGAAGCGGCGGCCGAATATGCCCGCGAAAGAATAGGAGATAGCTGCGCCGAGAATGGCAATCTGGCCCCAGAGGCCGGAGATCGCACCGCCAAAGGCTGCCGGGCCGATCATCGTCGCCACGCCGGCAAAACCGATGAGAACACCCGCCAGCTTGTTGCCGGTCATCTTCTCGTCGGCTGTGAGGAAATGGGCGACGATGACGGTAAAGAGCGGCGTCGTCGCATTGAGGATCGAGGCCAACCCGCTGGCAATATGGGTCTGGCCCCAGACGATCAGGCAGAAGGGAATGATGTTGTTGAGCAGGCCCATGCCGAAAAAGGCGCGCCATACGGCCCATTGCCGTGGCAGATGAAGGCCCATGATGCGGCAGACGATCAGCAGTGCCGTGGCAGCGAGGCTGACGCGCAGCGTGACGATGGTGACGGGCGGCAGTTCCTTGACGGCAATGCCGATGAAAAAGAACGATCCGCCCCACAGCAGCGAGAGCGCCACAAGCATCCCCCATTCGCTGGCATCCATCTGTTTTTGTATTGCCACCTTCGTATCTCCCACCGCTGGAAAATTGAAATAGTCACAGAGAACGCCACGTTCAGCCACCCGATATCGGTTGAGTTTATCTCAATCAGTCGTCTGGCAATCTTGGTTCCGTCCGCGCCCGTTGCATCTATTTACTCCTCATATTATGCTGTTTTCAAACGATAGTTTCTCGTCGGATAATTGAGCTCAGCTAAACCATGGTTGCAGAACTCCCTTCCTTGAAAGGATTGCAGGCCTTTGAGGCTGCGGCGCGCTACCGCAGTGTCACGCTTGCCTCCAACGAGTTGAACGTCACCCCCGGCGCGGTCAGTCTGCAAATCCGGGAGCTGGAAGCCCGCCTTGGCGTGCAGCTGTTTGTCCGCAAGCCGCGCAGCATCCAGCTGACGCGTGAGGGCGAGCGGTATTACGGTTCCCTTCGCACCGCATTCCGGATGATGCGCGAGGCGACGGCGGAACTGACGGCGCGATCAGAGATTACGGTCTTGACGTTAAGCTGCACGCCAACTTTTGCGGTGCAATGGCTGATGCCGAGATTGCCCGGCTTTCAGCAACAACATCCGCAAGTGGATGTTCGTATCAGTGTGACGAACCGGCTGGTGGATTTCTCAAGGGACGATGTCGATCTGGCCGTGCGTCACGGTTTTGGTCGCTATGAAGGGCTGGAAAGCATCCGATTCATAGACGACAGCACCTTGCCGGTCTGCTCGCCACAACTTTTTGAAAAATATGGCCCGCTTCGGGTGGCCGGTGATCTGAAATGCGTGCCGCTTCTGCACGATGAAAACCGCAACGAGTGGCGGCGCTGGCTGGAAACGGCGGGCGCTACAGAGGTCGATGCTTCCGGGGGCACCGTGTTCATCGACAGCAACGGCGCGCTGGACGCGGCCAAGGCCGGGCATGGTGTTGCGCTGACGCGGCGATCGCTTGTTTCCCGCGAACTTGCCGAGGGAGCGCTGATAGCTCCCTTCGGCACGGACATTGCCAGCACGCTTGCCTATTTCCTGGTTTATCCACGGCGCATGCTTGATAATCCCGATCTTGTGAGGCTGCTTGACTGGATGCTTGCGGAAGCGGGGTCTACCGAAGCCGGTTCTCTTTGACGCCAATCCGGTCTATGCCGGAATGAAACAACGGGAATCACTCTTGAAAACCATCGCCATTGATTTCGAGACCGCCAATGAGGAACGGGGTAGCGCCTGCTCCATCGGGCTTGCGTGGATAGAAGACGGTGAGATCGTTCGCGTCGAGGAACGGCTCATCCGGCCGAAGGACATGCGGTTCTCGCCCTTCAATATTGCCGTGCACGGTATTCGCCCTGCCGATGTAGAGGATGCGCCGGAATTCCCTGATGTGATGGAGGAATTCATCGACGATTTCCACGGCGCCACGATGATTGCCCACAATGCCGCCTTTGATTTCAGCGTCATGCGGGCTTCCTTCGATAAATACCGGCAGTCCTATCCTGATCTTTCCTATCTGTGCAGCGTCAAGATTGCCCGCCATGTCTGGCCGCAGCTGGCGTCGCACAAGCTGAATGTGATTGCCAATCACCTTCAGTTGCGTTTCGTGCACCATAACGCCGCCGAAGATGCTGTCGTCTGCGCTGCGGCATCGATTGCGGCGGCCAGGGCGTTGCGCGTTGACCATATCCGCGACCTGCCGGAAAAGATCGGCATGGTTGCCGGCCGTCTCACTTCCACGGGCTATCAGCCTTGCAGCATGAAAAAACGTGTTGTCTCGCGGGTTGCGTAACCGTTCCCGGCACTTATGTTTGAAGTAGCATAACGGAGAACATGCGATGACGATGAAAACGCTCTCGGGTTTATTTGCAGGCTTTCTGGTGTTGTTTCCGGTGACGGTTGCGCATTCGGAGGTCGTCGGTAAGGTCGGTGTCGATTGGATCGGCAACGATATCGTCATCGAGGCTATTGCCGATCCCAAGATCAAGGGCGTGACCTGCCATGTCACTTATTTCGATCGTGGCGTCATCGACCGGCTGAAGAATGGCAATTGGTTTGAGGACCCTTCCAACAACGCCATTTCGTGCAGCCAGACGGGTCCGGTCGAAATCGGTGATATCGATCTGTCGAAGGGCGGCGAAGAGGTGTTCCGGCAGGGCATGTCGCTGGTGTGGAAGAAGCTGGTCGTCAGTCGCGTTTACGACAAGGCGAATGACACGCTGATCTATCTGGTCCATGCGCGCGAGCTGAAGGATGGCTCGGCCAAGATGGCGATTTCGACGGTGCCTCTCTATAACCAGCAGGTGACGTGGGAAAAGGGCAAGCCTTGAGGCTTTGCCCTTGGTGCTGCTGACACCATAATTCACCCGCGACGTCATCCTCGGGCCTGTCCCGAGGATACAATCACGTATCGTAAAATCGATAGGTTTTAGATGCTCGGAACAGGCCCGAGCATGACTGAGGAGAGGTTTCCGACCCTGCCGTGCCCCTCAGGGCAAGCTGTGGAACCTGCGCGTTATATTATCAAAACCTCACCGGCTCTATTAAGCCGCTTCGCGCGCCAGCTCGTCGGCAATCACGGTGTCGAGGTTGAGGAAGCACACCATGCTCTTTTCCAGCGCCACGATGCCGCGGCAGAAGTTGCGCTGTTCTTCGGGAATGATGTCGGGCGCGGGCTGCAGGTCTTCCGAGCGGATGGTCATCATGTCGGAGACCTGTTCCACGAGAAGTCCGACCAGCTTGCCGCCGATATCGGTGACGATGATGGCGGAGCGCTCGGAGGGTTCGGTCATTTTCATGCCAAGGCGGCCTGCCATGTCGATGACGGGGATGACGGCGCCGCGCAGGTTGATGAGGCCGAGAACATAAGGCGGCGTGTGCGGCATCGGGGTAACCGGTGCCCAGCCGCGGATTTCGCGGATCGCCATGATGTCGATGCAGAATTCCTGACCGCCGAGATGGAAGGAAACGATTTCGAGATATGCGCCGGATTGCTTGATGGCGTTGGACATGACGGCAGGTTTCCTCTGGCGGCTCTTAGGCAGGCCCATGCATGATTGAGCTTTATGCGGTGGCCGGAATAGACCGGGAGACATCATGTCGGAACTTAAAAACCGCTATGGCCATATTGCACAGCAAGATTTTAAACTTTCCCTAACAATTGGCGGTGCCGCGCTCGCAAAACCCAGTATTTTGGCGGTTTTCGTGCCGGTGCAAACAGGTTATAACAGACGCATGAACGCAATCGTTGCCAATCCGCTGAAGTTTATTCTTGCAAGCCTTGCGGTAGCGGCCTCGCTTGCCGTCGTGCTTCTTGCCTTCGATGGCTGGGTGCGACACGGCACGGATATTTTCCTCTCCGCCGTGCAAAGCGGCATCGCCTGGTGTCTGTAATCTGCCGTCCCGTCCCGGCTTTGTGACAAATCAGCGCGGTTTACGCAAATACGCCCAGTTGATTTGCCGTCGCCACCGCTGTTCGTTATCAGACGATGGAGGCCCACGTCATGCGGCCGGCCTTCGGGGGTAGGATTAGGACAATGAGAAATATTCGCATCGTATTGTGGGCCGTGGTGGTCGTTCTTGTCGGTGTCGTCAGCTGGTTGACGCTCGAAATGACGAAGACCCGTGAGGAAATGGTGAAAACGGCCTATGGCGTGCCGTTCGAACTCACGGCGCAGAACGGTCAGCCGATCACCGAAAAGGCGTTTCAGGGCAAGCCCACAGCGCTCTTTTTCGGTTTCACCCATTGCCCGGAAGTCTGCCCAACGACGTTGTTCGAGCTGAACGGCTGGATGGAGAAGGTAGACCCGGCCGGCGACAAGCTGCAGGCCTATTTCGTATCCGTAGACCCCGAGCGCGATACGCCTGAGCTCATGCAGCAATATGTCTCCAACGTCTCGAAACGGATCACCGGCATCACCGGTCCGGCCGACAAGATTGCCGAAACGCTGAAAGGCTATCGCATCTATGCCAAGAAGGTGCCGGTCGATGACAAGGATCCGAATGGTGACTACACCATGGATCATACGGCTTCCGTCATCCTGCTTGACGCCAATGGTCGTTTTTCCGGCACCATCGCCTATGGCGAGAACCCCGATGTTGCCGAGCAGAAGCTCCAGAATCTGCTGAAGGGGTGAACGAGACGGCATAATTGTGCCTGGCTTATTGGACTGGCGGAGGTTTTGTGGCAAATGCAAGCCTTAAGAACCTTAGCTAGAGAAAGCAGCCTGCCGTGAGCGAAATCCGACTTTACGTCACCACGACCGAAATCAAGGCCGGTGAAATCCTCGATCTCATGTCGGACTATTTCGGCGAGGAGGATGTCGCGATCGCCACCACCGAGGTGGATGAGAAACGCGACATCTGGGAAGCTTCGGTTTACCTGATGGCCGAGCAGGAAGACGAATTCCGCGAGCGCATCGGCACCTTGCTGGCTCCCGCCTTTCCCGGCCTCGCCATCGAAAAGGAGATCGTTCCCGACATCGACTGGATCGCCAAGTCGCTCGAGGGGCTGAAACCGGTACGGGCAGGGCGCTTCATCGTTCACGGCGCGCATGATCGCGATAAGATCAAGCCCAACGATCTGGCCATCGAGATCGAGGCCGGTCAGGCTTTCGGCACCGGCCATCATGGCACGACAGCGGGCTGCCTTGAGATGATCGAGGATGTTCTGCGGGCGCGGACCGTGCGCAATGCGCTCGATCTCGGCACCGGCAGCGGTGTATTGGCAATTGCCGTGCGCAAGATGCGCCATATTCCGGTACTCGCAACGGACATTGATCCCATCGCGGTGCGCGTGGCCAGAGAGAATGTGCGGCTGAACGGCATCGTCTCCGGGCTGGCGCTTGAAACCGCTCCGGGTTTCCACTCCGACGCTTTCCGCAAATACGGCCCGTTCGATCTCATCATCGCCAATATTCTGGCGCGGCCGCTCATCAAGATGGCGCCGCAGCTTGTCACGCATCTGGCGCCCGGCGGCACCGTCATCCTGTCGGGAATTCTCGCATCGCAGCGCTGGAAGGTGCTTGCGGCCTACAATGGCGCGCGGCTCTCCCACGTCCGCACCATCTGGCGCAATGGCTGGGTCACGCTGCATCTGCGCAAGGACTGACGCTTTAGCAGCATCCGTTTCCGGACAAAGAAAAGGCGGCGCTTTCGCGCCGCCTGAAAACCCGCGAGCATATTGGAGGAGAATCGCTCAAGCGGGTCGACGTATTCCTGTTCCTGCGCGGTGGAGGGAGGATCGCCGCGCCCGAAGTGATCAGAATACGTAGCTGGACTTTGCGGTGCGGCGAAGTTCGGCGCGGTTCATGCCGAGCGCTTCGAGCGACTTGTCGTCGAGGTTAAGCAGGGCCGCGTTGACATGACGGCTGACCTGACGCTCGCGTGCTTCAATGACGCGATCGAAAGCGGTGCGTAGGAAAGATTTTGCCATTGCTTCAAATCCTTGTTTGCCAGGAGAGTGTGTCTCTCGCTGTGTTGGCTTGAAGATAAGCGATGTGTTTTTGTTTGGTTAGGGGTCTTGCTTCAATGTAGGTATGCGTTTTTCACATGTCGTCGGCTTTTCAATATTACTTATTTAGGGAAAATTGCTCAATTTAGCGGCGTCTTTTCTCGGCCTTTGGGGTAAATGGCAGCGCGCGCGCCTGTCGTAATGGTTGATGGCACATATGGCTTGAAACCGGGTTTGTCGGCATGGCATTGTCGTTGCGCGCCAATGATTTGACGGCGTTACCGACCGCTTTCCTCATGACAGTTCCCGAAAGATGCCCATGTTCCAGACCTTCGAAAACAAATCCGCGCCGCAATTCGGCAAGGCCCGCGTCGAGGCGCTGCGTGCCAGTTTCGACGCCCTTGGTATCGATGGTTTCCTGGTGCCGCGTGCCGATGAATATCAGGGCGAATATGTACCTGAATCATCTGAGCGTCTGTCATGGCTGACCGGATTTACCGGCTCTGCGGGCATTGCGCTGGTAACGCGCGCAGAGGCGGTGGTGTTTGTCGATGGTCGCTATACCACGCAGTTGAAGTCGCAGGTCGATCAATCGGTGTTCAGCGGTGGTGATTTGGTCGGTGCCCCGCCTTCCGTCTGGTTGTCGGAGCACGGGGCTGCGGGCTTTCGGCTCGGGATCGATCCGTGGCTGCATACCGGCGCTGAATTGAAGCGGTTGGAAAAGGCGCTTGCGGGGAAGGGCGGTTCCGTCGTCCTGCTCGAAAACAACCCACTCGATGCGCTGTGGCACGACCGCCCGTCAGAACCGCTGGAGCCTGTCGTCATTCAGCCGGAAGCCTTCACCGGCAAGCTGGCGAAGGAAAAGATCGCCTCGCTGGCAGAGACGGTGTCGGCAAAGGGAGCCGATGCACTGCTGGTGACAGATCCGTCTTCCATTGCCTGGATTTTCAATATTCGCGGCAACGATGTGCCGCACACGCCGCATCCGCTTGCCCGCGCCATCATCTATGCGGATGGCAAGGCTGATATTTTTCTCGACAAACGCAAGACCGGTATCGAGGCCGAGGCCTATCTGGCACAGCTGGCGACGCAATTGCCGCCATCGAATATCGCCGATCGTCTGCACGCCATTGCCAGCGCCAAGGGCCGCGTCATGGTGGACGCCGATCTGACGCCTGTGGCGCTGACAGGGGCGATTACGGCGGCGGGTGGCACCTTGATCGAGGAGGCCGATCCCGTCCGCTTGCCGCGCGCGTGCAAGAACGCGGCGGAGCTTGCCGGCTCGGCAGCGGCACATGTGCAGGACGGCGCGGCTATGGTTGAATATCTGTGCTGGTTGGATCGTCAGCAACCGGGCAGCGTTACCGAAATTGCGGCCGTGAAGGCGCTGGAGGCTGCGCGCGCCAAGGTGGGGCAGTCTCTCCAGAATCCTCTGAAGGACGTGTCTTTCGATACGATTTCGGGCGCGGGCGAACATGCCGCCATCATCCATTATCGCGTCACCACCGATACGGACCGGACACTTGGCGATGGTGAGATGTTCCTCGTAGATTCCGGCGCGCAATATGTCAACGGCACCACTGACATCACCCGCACCGTGGCAATCGGCAATGTCCCGGAAGATCAGCGGCGTTTCTTCACGCTGGTGCTGAAGGGCGTGATCGCCATCAGCGACGCACGGTTTCCCAAGGGAACGCGCGGTTGCGATCTCGATCCCCTGGCACGTATCGCGCTGTGGAAGGCCGGTGCGGATTATGCTCATGGCACCGGCCACGGCGTCGGCTCCTATCTTTCGGTGCATGAGGGGCCGCAGCGTATTTCTCGGCTTTCGACGCAGGAACTTCTGCCGGGCATGATTCTGTCGAATGAGCCCGGTTATTACCGCCCCGGCGCTTTTGGCATCCGCATCGAAAACCTGATCTATGTGCGCGAGGCGGCGGAAGTCGCGGGCGGCGATCAGCCGATGTTGTCCTTCGAGACCCTGACCTGGTGCCCTATCGATCGCAGGCTGGTCGTCACGGCACTTTTGACCGACGACGAACTGGACTGGCTGAATGCCTATCACGCCGGCGTTCTGGAAAAGCTCTCGCCTTTGATCGCGGATGAAGAGGTGAAGGTGTGGCTTGTTGCGGCCACGCAGCCTCTGGAGCGGAGCGCTTAAAGGAGAGAAAAGTGCCTGATGGCGACGACGATGGCCCAGCCAATGGCCAGCATCGTCAGGCCGGGGAAACGCAGGCAGACCAGAAGAGCGGCCACCATGGCGATCTTCACCTCGTATCCGCCTTCAAAAAAGGCGGGTGCGACAAGGGTCGTCAAAACCGCTACGGGAACGGCGTTCAATCCCGCCTCCATGCGCGGCGGGATGGATTTCATCCGCGTCATCAGAACATAACCGCCGATGCGGGTAAGATAGGTGGCGACGGTGGCGAGCGCGATCAGGATCAGCGTGTCGGCGTGCAGCAGATCGCTCATGGCGTTTCCACCTTGCTTTCAGAATTGGCCTCGCCGGTTGGTTTCGGCGGATAGACGACTGCAACGAGAATGCCGGCAAGCGCGCCGAGGCTGACATGCCAGGGCGAGCCGACGATGTGATAGGCAACGGTTGCGCCAAGAGCGCTTGCCAGCATCACCGGGTAAAAATTCTCCCGCTGGCGGAAGCTCAAAACCATGCCCATGAAATAGATCGGCAACAGCACATCAAGGCCGATGGCTTTCGGGTCGCCGACGAGATTGCCGAGCGATGCGCCGACAATGGTCATCACCAGCCACAGAATATAGATCGGCGTGGCGAAGCCCATGTACCAGGCAAAACCGACCACGCCGGTGTTTTCGTATTTCCTGACCGACTCGGCGAATTGTGGATCCACCAGCACGAAGAACCCCATGGCCTTTTGCAGGAAAGTCCAGTTGGTGATCATTCTGGCAATGGCGGCCGAATAGAGAATATGGCGAAAATTGACGGCAAAGACCGATAGAACGATCAGCCAGGGGGCTACTTTCTGGCCGAATAATTCGATGCCGACCAGCTGGCTGGCACCGGCATAGACGGTGCCGCTCATGATCGTCGCTTCGGCGACGCTCAGCCCGTTATCGACCGCGACCGCGCCGAACAGCGCGCCGAAGGGAGCGGCGGAAAGGGCGATCGGAAAGCCGCTTTTGAGGCCTTCGCGGAAATCTGCATTGGACATTGTTCAGGAACTCCTTGCCCGCCGCTCTATCGCCGTCCCGGCCGGCTGGCAAACAAATTGCATGAATGGATCGATTGATTCCCTTGAAGCTTCCGTTACGGTAACGCCGATACGCGACGTCGGACGGAAGGCCTCACCCGGTTTTTGCTCCCGCCCAAACGATTGAATAATGGAGGATCAATGCTGGAGAAGCAGGACAGGGCAGTGCTGGCCGCGCGTGTTCGGGAGTATCTGGCCCGGGAGACCGAAACCGAGATCGGCTTGCTTCAGGCGGAAATCTTCGTCGACTTTCTGGCCGAAGAAGTCGGATATGTCTTTTACAATCAGGGGCTCAAGGATGCGCATGCCGCGATCCTGCGGCGCCTGGAGGATGCGGCAGGCGATATCGACGTGCTGGAGAAGCCGAGGCTGCGATGACCGGCCCTCAGTCGCGCAAAATGTCGCGGCTTTTGAGGATGGTGGCGCCTTTTTCCCGCATGGCCGCAATCGACGCCTGTATACCTTGGGGATCGATGCCGCGGCTGGCATCCTCGATGAAACGGACCTTGACGCCAGGCAGCATGTCGAGGGCATCGAGCACCGAGAAACTGACGCAATAATCGGTGGCGAGCCCGCATATGTCGAGCTGGGTTACGCCTTGGCGCGTCAGATAATCGGCAAGACCTGTCGTTGCCCCCTGATCGTTGTCGCGAAAGGCGGAATAGCTGTCGACGGCGGGATTTTCGCCTTTCTGCTGGATATAGTCGAAAGCCTCCGTCTTGAGGTCGGGATGGAATTCCGCATCCGGCGTGCCCTGCACGCAATGGTCCGGCCACATCATCTGCGGTTTGCCGGAGAGTTCACCCATATCGAACGGCTTCTTGCCGACATGCTGCGAGGCAAAGCTGCCGTGATTTTCCGGGTGCCAATCCTGCGAGGCGACGATCAGATCGTAACCGCCATTGTCGATCAGGGCATTGGCGACGGGCACGATCCGGTCGCCATCGGCGACAGCCAGATTGCCGCCCGGACAAAAGCCGTTCTGGATATCGATGAGCAGCAGCGCCTTCATGATTTGCCTCCCTTATTTCCGGCAGGATGCCAAGCCGGCAGCAGCGGATCAAGTGCCCTTACCAGCTTTGTATGTGCTTGACGGCTGATGGCATAGATTTGCTCCGTCGCAGTCCTGCCGCATTTACAGCAAATTTCCGGCAAAGTCGGAATTTACCTGACGATGCGGCGACATAAACTTTAAAGGCCGATGACGCCCTGCGGGGCATTTTCCGGGAAAAGGCGATGCAGATGCATGCCCAGCCCGCGCAAGTCATTGTTTTGCCTTCGCCCGATAATGCGCAGACCTTAACGAATTATTTTTGCAGGGACTCGTAAACACTTTGGTTACCATAATTCGTCATGCTTCGAACCAGTCAGTTCCGAAATCGGCCGGGTGTCCACCCGCTGTTCGGATGCCCCAAAATCCCTCCGGCTTTGCCCGGGTGTGCGTGAACGGTTCGAGTAACGAGTATCATGGCGTATTCTGCTGCGGCTTATAATGGCGCCGGTCTTGCCGGTTCGTCTTGCCTCAAGAGAGGCAAATCCTTTTCTCTTGGCCGAATGTCCGCTCTGCTTGGCGGTGGTGCCTTCGCCGGTCTGTTCGCCTTCGCTGCCTTCGCCTCGCTTCACACGATGGCGGCCGCATCGCATGGTGTCGGGCAATTTGAGAAGACGCTGGTGGCGAGGCTGGAGTCTGGCGAGGCTGCGATTTCCGGCGCAGCCGCACGCGATATTCACGTCCGCAAATTTTCCCGTCTGAGCGACCACAGCCATGGCCCGCAGAAGGCGGTTCGCCTTGCCGGCATCATGCCCGAAATCGGCGAGAAGGAGTTCCGCGAGCGTTTTGGCGCGGCTGCGAACGCGAAGGGGCAGGCGACAGTCAAGGAACTTGCAGCGCTGCGGCCCTCCGCCATCGTCGATTCGGCGCTTGGACGCACCACAGAGGTCGCCTATCAGAGCGCCGCATCGCAACATCCGGCATTTGAAGTGGCATTAGGGCGCCCGCAGATCGAGGAAGAGGCGAGCAGCCTGCTTCCGGACGACGTCCCTTTGCCAAGCTTCCGGCCCGAGGTTGCGGCTGCCGAAACGGTGGAGCCATCACCCCGCCCTGCCGTTCTAGCGAAGACCGATGAACACCCGGCAGCCGTTGCTTCCGCACCTGCTTTCGATGCGCCGGTGCCTGCGCGTGCACCCCAGCAGCCGCGGCAGGGCACGGCCGGCATGCTCGCCTTTGCAAAACCTGATAATCCGGTGCGCGAGCCGAGCAAGATGGATGCGGTTCCGTGGCCGGATCGCGGCAACGGCACGGCGATCTACGATATTTCCTCCGGCCTGGTTCATATGCCGAACGGCGAAAAGCTCGAGGCACATTCGGGCATCGGCAAGATGCGCGACAACCCCGACTATGTTCATGTGAGAATGCGCGGCTCGACGCCGCCCTCCAGCTATCGTCTGACGATGCGCGAGGCGCGGTTCCATGGCGTCGAAGCAATCCGTCTGACGCCGGAAAATGGCGTCAATCCGCATGGCCGCGACGGTCTTCTCGCCCACACCTACATGCTGGCGAAACGTGGTGAATCGAATGGCTGCGTTGTGTTCCGGGATTACTCCCGGTTCCTTGCGGCCTTCAAACGTGGCGAAGTCAAACGCATGGTCGTGGTGCCGAAGCTGAATGGTGGTCGCCCAACGCTCGCAAGCAGCGGTGGCAAGAGTGGCGGCAAGACCCTGCTCAGCATGTTCTCACGCGATAACGATACCTGATTTACGCTTCCGCGGACGTAAAACCGCTGCACATTTTTACCGGAGAAATGCCCTAGCGGCCGCGACGCTGGGTCAGCACCATGCCGGCGAGAATCAGCAGAATGCCGAGTGCGCTTGCCCAGAGTTTCGGCGGCTGATCGCTGAAAAAGTCGAGCACGACGCTTGAGACCATCTGGCCGCTGATGACGAGAAGTGCGGTATTGACTGCGCCGATGCGGGGGATGAGCCAGCTTCCCGAAGCGATGAAGACAACACCGATGGGGCCACCGATAAAGGCAAGCCACGGCGCGTCGGCCGCGCCCGGCGGAATGAGGCCGCCGACGATGAGGCCGATGACGGTCAATACCCCGAAACCGACGATATGGTTCCAGAACGAGGCGATCAGCGGTGAGTTCGACAGGCTGAGGCGACCGTTGACCTGACGGCTCAGCGCCACGAAGACGCCGCCGGTAAACGCCATGGCTATCCAGACGATCATGCCGTTCTCCCGACAAGGATAATAAGTGCGCTGCCACAGAGAATCAGTGCCACCGCCGCCATGTCACGCAAATCCGGCCGCCGTTTGGGCAGGCCAAACAGGCCGAAGAAATCGGCCAGAAGGCTGAAGATCACCTGTCCGCCCAACCCGAGCGCGATGGTGCCGGAGAGGGCAAGCGGCGAATTGACGGCGGTGGAGGTGAGGATGACGATGGCCGCACCAATCACCCCACCGCAATAGGCCCAGAGCGGCGCCTTCGGTTTATTCAGCGCACCCGCCTCCGTCTTCGGGCGCATGATCGCGAGATAGATCAGCGCCGCCACCGTGCCGGTGCCGTGTGCAGTCCAGGAGGAGAAAAGTGCGTTACCGTAGTGCGCAAGCTGGCCGTTGAAATGCACCATCAATGTCAGAAGACAACCGCTTGCGAAGGCGGCGGCAAGGTGCAACGGGTTCAGGCGGGGATGGGTCGTTTCTGTCATGGCCAGCCAAAATATGATTATTCAGCGAAGCGTTACAACATCGGCACCTGAATCGAAATCGATTTGTCAGTTGTTTCCAGAAACATGTGCAACCAGCGCACCCCACTCTCTTACTTAGCGCAGTCGGTCATAACATCCGCGAAAAAATCGGCGATCAGCGTGGATACGCCCTTCGGGTTTTCCCAATGCGGATTGTGGCCATGCCCATCGAGCGTAACGGTTTGAGCCTCGGGAAAGGCGGCGGCCAATTTTCGACGATGCGACGCGCCGAAAAGGGGGTCTTCGAAACCGGCGAGGCACAGTACCGGTTTTTTTATTCTGGACGCGCTGTGATGCAGGTTTGTATCCGCAAAGCGCTCAACGACGCCATGCCAGACGGCGGCCGGCATGTTGGCGGCATCCTGTTTCATTTTCGACAAAAAATCATCGTCGACTGGCTGACTGCACGAATACCAGCCGCGCAGAAAGCCGCTATTGGGTCCGATCGGGTCCCGAAGTGCGAGAATATCTCTGGTCAACTGGCTTTCCGCGCCAAAATCCGGCTCAAGCGTTGCCGAGATGAGGGCAAGAGCCCGGATCGTGTCGCCTCGCCGGGCGGCAAGTTCGATAGTGGTCATCGCACCCATGGAGTGGCCGAGCAGAAACAGCCGTGAAATACCCAGGAGCGTTAGAAACCGATCGACCGTTTCGGCGAAATCAGCGACATGCAGGCTCTGTCCCGCCGAGGAAACACCGTGTCCGGGCAGGTCAGGAACGATGAGCCTGTATTCGCTGAAAAAAGGCTCCAGCATGGAGAAGCTGCGGCTGGTGTCCGAAAAACCATGCAGCATCAGCAGGACTGGGCCCGGACCGCCGGTGTCGATGAAAGCCAGCTGGCGACCGCGGGGCAATTCTACATATTGCTTCCGCTTCTCCCAATCATCCTGCAATATTGCTGTCACAGGCCGATCCCCGCCTTTACGGCAGTGAGACCATCCTGCCCGTCGAACGTCGATACGCCCTTCAGCCAGGCGTCCAGTCGTTGCGGCTCATCCTTGATCGCCTGCCTTGCCGCGTCTTCCGGGGACATTCCACCGTTCATGATATGGTCCATGCCCTTGTTCTCATACTCCACGTCGAATGCGAGATTATCGAGCAGCTTCGCCACATTCGGGCATTCCTGTAGGTAGCCTTTGCGTACCTGCGTATCGACTGTTGCAGCGCCGAAGTCGGGCCCGTAAAATTTATCGCCACCCGTCAGGTACTTGATGTCGAATTTGCTGTTCATCGGGTGCGGCGCCCACCCCTGGAAAACAATGAAGGACTTGTTGCGGGCGAAACGGGTTACCTGCGAAAGCATGCCCTGTTCGCTGGATTCGACCACTTCCCAATTGTGCAGTCCCAGTGCCGGATCGTTGACGGCATCCAGCATCAACTGGTTGGAGCCCGGTTCGATGCCGTAGAGCTTGCTGTCGAACTTGTCCGCGAATTTTTGCAGGTCGGAGAAATCCCTGACGCCGGCATCCCAAACATAGGTCGGAACCGCGAAAGTGTATTTGGCGCCTACAAGATTGGTTCGGACTTTTTCGACCGATCCGTCTTCCTTGTAGGGCTTGTAGTAGTTCACCATTGCCGGGTTCCAATAGCCCAGAAAGACGTCGAGATCCTTGCTCTTCAGGCTCGTGTAGATGACGTCGATCCCGAGAAGCTGGCTTTGCGGCTCATATCCCAGTGATTTCAACAGCGACATGGCGATGCCGGTAGTGAAAGCGAGATCGTTCCAGCCGGGTTCAGCCAGTCGCACAACCTTGCAAGTTTCAGCATCCGATGCGAGCGCGGAAGTGCCGACGGTCGTCAAAACCATCGCGGCCGAAAAAACACCTGCCCATTTTTTCATTGTTCCACCTTTTTGTCTATTGGGTCATTAGATTGACCGGTGGGACAATAATTGATCTTTACGGAAAATTTGTCAATATTGCTCACGCAAGGAGACAAAGATGCGACTGACCAAGATAAGTGATATTCGCCGGGCGGAGCTGAGGCGGGCTGCATTCGAAGTTCTTCAGCGTGAGGGAATGGCGGGTGCCACGCTTGAAAGGGTGGCGGCGCAGGCAGGCGCCTCAAAAGGCATCGTGCTGCATTATTTCGCCAACAAGCAGGAACTGTTCGAGCACGCGATGCGCGAAGCCAATGTGAAGCTGAAGGAGGCCGTGGTGGCGCGCCTCAATCGGGCGGTCAGTCCGCGTGAACGGCTCGATGCGATTATCGAGGCGAATTTCGACGAGAGCTTCTTTCAGCCCTCGATCTGCCACGCCTGGCTGTCGCTTTGCGCCGAGGTTCCGCGTGAGCCGCAGCTCGCCAGGATTCAGAAGGTGATCCATGCGCGGATGCGCTCCAATCTTTTGTCGGCTTTGGTGCATCTCGTGCCGAGGCAAGACTGCGCAACTGTCGCGCTTGGAATCACTTCGCTTATCGACGGCCTCTGGTTGCGCTCAGGATTGCAGTCCGGTGGTTTGACGCGCGAGGAGGCAATGGAGCAGATGCGGGATTACCTGTCTCACAGGTTACCGCACGCAAAAGCTGGCAATCCGTAGGGAACCAGTACGCGCGCTTCGCATTATTCCACCATGAAGAAAACGACACGCAAACCCTTGAACCGGATGACGATTTTCGTCATTTCGATTTTCACTCTCGCAGCTGTGATCGCCGCGGTCTATCTGGTTGGGTTCACGCCCGGCGAAGTGTAGGTCAGCGCAGTCAATTGCCGGTGGGAACGGTCTTGCCCTTGCCGCGCTCCAGCGCAACGGTCAGCTTGGCAACGCCAAAGCGGAGGCTGCGCATGAGGAAACGGCTGGTTTCCAGAAAAGTGCGGTAGGGCAGCACTGTGAAGTAGCGCCAGCGGGGCAGACGGTATATCCGCAGATTGTTCTGGATCTGGCTTTCCCCGTCCGCATCCTGCGTGGCGCAGAGTGGGTAAATGAAGGCTGCCTTCAGGCCAGCGAGGTATTCCAGGTCGAAGGCAATATCGTAGGCAAGCCGCATGGGGATCAGCTTCGAGATCCATTTGCCGGCGCGGCGGTTGACGAGATATGCGCCCGAACCCTTTTCCCGCGTCAACGCAATTGCGAGTGAGCGTCCGCCAACGAGCTTGCGGAACGGAAACTTGCGACCGTTGCTGACCGTGGTCAGCCGAAGCAAATCCCAGTCGCTCCCGTTCACTATCGCCTCGTCGATCGCTTCCAGGAAATCCTTTTCGAAGATGACATCGTCTTCAAGAATGAGCGCGATGTCGGCATCGCTGCCCATGAACCTGTTTGCACAGGCGACATGGCTGAGATAGCAGCCGATTTCCGGCGGCGAGGTGCGGCGGCCATGCATGAGCATGTAGGAAAGCTCGCTGAATTCCGGGATAGGATAATTCAGTTCGCGGCCATTGACGCCCTGGACCCGCTCTGCCTTCAGCCCGATGGCGTCGAGGCGTGCGTTCATGTCCTCGAGGCGCTTGGTGGCGCTGTCCATATTGATCAGGAAAACGGCAAGCTTGCGCCCGCTTTTCGGTAAAATATGCAAAGCAGTCCTCGCCCGGTTTCTGCACCCTGTTGCAACTCCTTTATTGCAACGGCGTGACGGGGGCTATGGAAAAAACTGCATTCGCACACTCATAGTTGTCGAATCAAACCTTTTCCACAAATCCATCCAGCACACGCTTTTGTCCGGCGCGGTCAAAATCGATGGTCAATTTGTTACCCTCGATGGCGGAGATGTTGCCATTGCCGAATTTGATATGGAAAACGCGGTCTCCGACCACGAATTTCGACGGTGTGTCGGCAACCGATTTGGCCACCAGTTCGCCGTCGATCGTGCGGGCGCGGGGCCCGCTTTCGCCATAACCAATCCGCTCGACCGCATGGCCGGAGCGTGTGCCCCAGTTATCGCGGGTCGCGTCGGACTTGTTGGCCTGGGCACGTTTCCAGCCGGGGGTGGAGTAGTTGTTGGCGAAGGGCTCCGCCTTGTCGAAACGGGACTGGCCATAACCGCCGCGTCCGCCGTAACCACCGTAATTGCTGTCGGATGCCGCCACATCCACGTGCGCTGGCGGCAGTTCATCGAGAAAACGCGAGGGCAGGGTGGATTGCCACAGACCATGGATACGCCGGTTCGATACGAACCAGATATGGCATAGCTTCTTGGCGCGGGTGATGCCGACATAGGCGAGACGACGTTCTTCCTCCAGACCGGAGCGGCCGCCTTCGTCCAGCGCCCGCTGGTGCGGGAACAGACCTTCTTCCCAACCGGGAAGGAAGACGGTGTCGAATTCCAGCCCCTTGGCGGAATGCAGCGTCATGATGGAGACGGCATCTAGATTTTCGTTCTGCTCGGCATCCATGACGAGCGCGACATGCTCGAGGAAACCGCGCAGGCTCTCGAAGGCCTCCATCGAGCGGATGAGTTCCTTCAGGTTTTCCAGCCGACCGGGTGCTTCCGCCGTCTTGTCGGCCTGCCACATGGCAGTATAGCCGCTTTCGTCCAGGATCTGCTCGGCAAGCGTGGTGTGTTCGGTGTTTTCCAGAAGCCCCTGCCAGCGGCGGAAATCCTGCACCACGTCGAACAGCGCCTTGCGCGCCTTCGGTTTCAGCTCGTCGGTCTCGATGATGTCGGTCGCTGCCGCCAGCATCGGAATGTCGCGGGCGCGGGCGTAATCATGCAGATTGCGGATGGTCGTGTCGCCCAGGCCGCGCTTGGGGGTGTTGACGATGCGCTCGAAGGCCAGATCGTCGGCCGGCTGGCAGACAAGGCGAAAATAGGCCATGGCATCGCGGATTTCGAGACGCTCGTAGAAGCGCGGACCGCCGATGACGCGGTAATTGAGGCCAAGCGTGACGAAACGGTCTTCGAACTCGCGCATCTGGAAGGAGGCGCGAACGAGAATGGCCATGTCGTTCAGCTTGTGGTTCTTGCGCTGAAGCTGCTCGATTTCTTCACCGACGGCGCGGGCTTCCTCTTCGGAATCCCAGGCCGCATGCACCACGACCTTCTCATCGTCGGGGCTGCTGCGCTCGGTGAACAGGGTCTTGCCGAGACGCCCTTCATTATGGGCGATCAGATGGCCGGCGGTGCCGAGAATATGCTCGGTGGAGCGATAGTTACGCTCCAGCTTGATGACCTTGGCACCGGGAAAATCCTTGTCGAAGCGCAGGATGTTATCCACTTCGGCGCCGCGCCAGCCATAGATCGACTGGTCGTCGTCGCCGACGCAGCAGACGTTTTGCGGCTCGCCTTTGGGGCGCTGGGCAAGAAGCCTGAGCCACATATATTGCGCCGTATTGGTGTCCTGATACTCGTCCACCAGAATGTAGCGGAATTTCTGGTGGTACTCCTTCAGAATATCGGGATTGCGGCGGAAGATGCTGATGGGGTGCAGCAGAAGATCGCCGAAATCGCAGGCGTTCAGCGTTTTCAGCCGGTTCTGATAGGCCGTGTAAAGTTCGCGGCCCTTGCCATTGGCAAAGGCGCGGCTGTCGCCCTCGGGAATATCCGGCGGTGTCAGTCCCTTGTTCTTCCAGCCGTCAATCATGCCGGCGAATTGTTTGGCCGGCCAGCGCTTGTCATCAAGACCTTCGGCCTGGATAAGCTGTTTGATCAGCCGCACCACATCGTCGGTGTCGAGAATGGTGAAATCAGACTTCAGGCCGATGAGTTCGGCATGGCGACGCAAGAGCTTGACACCGATGGAGTGGAAGGTGCCGAGCCAGGGCATGCCCTCAACCGCGCCGCCGACCAGAACGCCAATACGTTCCTTCATCTCGCGGGCGGCCTTGTTGGTGAAGGTCACGGCCAGAATCTGGCTGGGATAGGCGCGTCCGGTCGCCAGAATATGGGCGATGCGGGTGGTGAGAACGCGGGTCTTGCCGGTGCCGGCGCCCGCAAGCACCAGAACCGCGCCGTCCAGTGTCTCCACGGCTTCGCGCTGTTCCGGGTTAAGACCGGACAGATAGTCGGGCGTGGGCCGGGCCTGATCGCGTGCCGCCATGGCGCGCGCGGCAATGCCAAGCCCGCCGGCGTTGCCTGCATCGGCATTGTTCGTCGCCTTGCGCGGCGCCTCAGGTTCTTCGTCGAAGAACGGCATATCGTCAAAACTGTTGCTCATGCGGCCCAATGTAGTGATTCGGGATATAAAGGCTAGAACCGTGTTCTGCTTTTATTCCGGTATCATCAGTCAAAACGCCTATTCCAAGACGTTTTTTCGTCTCAGGCCCGCCTGTCGGCATCAAAAGCCGTGTCCACCGGCAATTGTAGCGCCACGGCCAGTTGGTTGGTCTTGGCGGCAAGGGCGATGACGCGCATGAGATCGGCATGCTGTTCGCCCGTCATGCCCTTGGCTTTTGCAGCCGCGGTATGGGAGTGGGCGCAGTAGGAGCAGCCATTGGTGACGGAAACGGCGATATAAAGCATTTCCTTCACCAGCGGATCGAGCGCTGAAGGTGTGGCCATCACCGCCTTGACCTCGGCCCAGGTCTTTTCCAGAAGATCGGGGTCGAAGGCGAGGTAGAGCCACATATTGTTGATGAAATCCGATTTCCGCGTTGTGCGGATATCGTCGAACACAGCCTTGACGCGCTGGTTGGCTTCAGGATTTTCGGCTTTCGTTACGGTGCTCATGCATTCCTCCGGTCATGGCTATCTCAGCTGCAGATTACCGGATTGGCGAATGTTTGCGACAGAAATGGCCGTCAGTGCGCTTTCGACGATAATTCATCACAAATTACAATTATGTAAGGAACGGATTTGTGCGTTGCCTTCGTTAAGGCATGCGGGAATACTTCTACCGTTCCGAAAAGCTCTTTTCGGGGCGGGTTTATGCTGTGCGGATAATCGGAGAATTGTATGCGGGTGTGGAAACAGGTGGGTGTCTGTCTTGCTGTGGCGGGAGCAGGACTCTGTCTTTGGGGGTTTTATTCACCCGAAGCGCGGAATCTGCTCGCGGGTATCGGCATCGGCAAAACACCTGTTGGCGCGGTCGAGGTTGCCGCATCCGGTGCCAGAACACCCGCTTCGTCATCTGGACAGAATGCCGGCGCCGCACGTCGCGATGGCAATGCGACCCTGGTGGCGATGGCCCCGGTCAAGCAGGGCACGGTCAATGACAGGCTGAACGCCATCGGCAGTGGCGAGGCCATCCAGTCGGTTGTCGTCATGCCGCAGACATCAGGCACGCTTTCGGAAATCCGCATTTCATCCGGCGCCCGCGTCGTAAAGGGGCAGGTGCTCGCGCGGCTCGATGACGAGGAGCAGGTGATCGAGCGGGACAAGGCGCAGGTTGCGCTACGCAGCGCCGTCGAAAAATCGAGTTCCTACAGTAACCTGAAATCCGTATCCCGCCTTGATGTGCTGGATGCGCAGATTGCCGAGGAAGCCGCCAAGCTTGCACTGAGCACCGCCGAGCTGAACCTCAGGCGCCGCGACATCGTCGCACCGATTGAGGGTGTTGTCGGGATCGTGGCCGCCAATATCGGCGACAATGTCACCACGCAATCAACGATCGTCGGCATTGATGACCGTTCTCAAATTCTGGTCAATTTCTGGGCGCCGGAACGGTTCGTAACTGCAATTACCGTCGGAATGCCTGTAGAGGCCACCTCGATTTCACGCCCCGGCGAGACGTTCAAAGGTGAGGTCGAGGCCGTCGACAACCGTGTCGACGCCGCAAGCCGTACCATCCGCATCCGGGCACGGTTTGCTAACGACAAGGATGAGCTTCGAGCCGGTATGTCCTTCGGCGTTACCATGCGTTTTGCCGGAGAGACCTATGCATCCGTCGATCCGCTGGCCGTGCAGTGGGATGCCGAAGGTTCCTATGTCTGGCGCGTGACCGACAATAAATCGGCCAAGGTGCGGGTGCAGATCGTGCAGCGTAACCCCGACGCCGTTCTCGTGAAAGCGGAACTGGCGGAAGGCGATCAGGTCGTGACCGAAGGATTGCAGCGGGTGCGGGAGGGTGGTGCCGTCCGTGTCGCAAGCCAGCCGAAGCCCGAGGAGGTTGCCAGCCAATGACGACTCAGTCGCCTTCGGGTCAGGATTCCAAGCTCGCCTTCACCGCACTGTTCGTTCGCCGGCCCATTCTGGCAGCGGTTCTCAATACGTTGCTTGTGGTTGCCGGCCTTGCCGCGCTGGTTGGCGTTGAGGTGCGCGAGTTGCCGGATGTGGACCGGCCGTCCATCAGCGTCAGGACGACTTATGAAGGTGCGGCGCCCGAAACCATCGATCAGGAAGTGACGCAGACCATCGAGGGGGCTGTTGCGCGCGTCAGCGGCGTCAAATCCATCTCCTCCAATTCGCAATTCGGCACCAGCCGCGTAACGATGGAATTCGGCGACAATGTCGATATGGCCGTCGCCGCAAACGATGTGCGCGATGCCATTGGCCGCGTAACCAACCAGTTGCCTGATGATGCTGACGAGCCGCAGATCATCAAGGCGGATTCCGACAGCCAGCCGATCATGCGTCTTGCCGTCACTTCGTCCACGCTCAGCATGGAAGATCTGACCAAGCTGGTGGATGACGAGGTCATCGACCGCCTTGCCGCCGTCGACGGCGTGGCGGATGTGGAGCTTTACGGCGATCAGGAAAAAGTCTTCCGCGTCGATCTCAATCAGGCCGCACTTGCCAGCCGTGGTCTGACGGTGACGGATATTTCGACCGCGCTGGCCAGTGCCGCGCTGGATGTGCCGGCGGGATCGCTGAAAAGTTCGACGCAGGACATCGTCGTGCGCGCGACCGCGAGCCTCACGAAGCCTGAGGATTTTTCCAACCTTCTGATCAAGGACAATATCCGCCTGCGCGATGTGGCAACCGTGATGCTGGGTGCGGATGACGAATCCACCTCGCTGCGGTCCAATGGTGTGCAGGGCGTGGGTCTGGGCGTCATCCGGCAGGCGCAGTCCAATACGCTCAATATCTCCACCGGCGTGAAGGCTGCCGTCGAGGCCATGTCGGCCAACCTGCCGCAGGGTACGCGCATCGTGGTGACCAGTGACGACGCCGTCTTCATCGAAGGCGCGTTGCACGAGGTGGAACTGGCGCTTGGTCTTTCCGCGCTGATCGTGGTTGTGGTGCTCTACCTGTTCCTGCGTGACTGGCGGGCAACCCTCATTCCGGCGATCACCATGCCGGTGGCTTTGATCGGCACGATCATCGCCATCTACATGGTCGGATTCTCGATTAACATCCTTACGCTGCTCGCCATCGTTCTGGCGACGGGTCTGGTGGTCGATGATGCGATCGTGGTGCTGGAAAATATCGTACGCCGCCGTGCGGAGGGCATGGGGCCGCGCGCTGCCGCTGTTCTCGGCACGCAGGAAGTGTTCTTCGCGGTGATTGCGACGACGGCGACACTTGCCGCAGTGTTCATTCCGCTCTCCTTCCTTCCGGGCCAGCTGGGTGGCCTTTTCCGTGAATTCGGTTTCGTTCTCGCCTTCGCTGTCGGTCTTTCCTCCATCGTGGCCCTGACGCTTTGTCCGATGCTCGCTTCGCGGATGCTGAAAGACGGATTGAAGGAACCCACGGGACCGCTGGCGTGGTTCGGCAATGTCTTTGCCTCCACCTACAAGAAGACGCTTTCCGCCTGCCTCAACAACCCGCTCATCGTCATCATCGTTGCGCTCGTCTTTTCGGGCCTGTCTTGGATTGCCTTCGGCATGATCCAGAACGAACTGACGCCGCGCGAGGACCGCGCCTCGGTGATGATGCGTGTGACGGCGCCGCAGGGTGTCAGCCTCGACTATACGCGCGACCAGTTGCAGCGGATCGAAGAAAATCTCCAGCCGCTGCGCGACAGTGGCGAAATCCGCAATATTTACTCCATCACCGGTATGAACGGTTCCTCCAACACCGGTTTTCTGGTGCTGACGCTGGCGCCGTGGGCTGATCGCGACCGCACGCAGAACCAGATTGCCGCCGACGTTACCGCTGCCGCCAACAAGGTGCCGGCGCTGCGCGGCAACGCCATGCAGCCGAACAGCCTGCGCATTCGCGGTGCGGGCAACGGCCTGCAGATGGCAATGGTCGGCAGCAATTATCAGGCACTGACAGCTGCAACGCAGAAACTACTGCTTTCCATGGAGGAAAGCGGCCTGTTCGAAACGCCGCGTTTGGACAACGAGCCCAACCAGGCGCAGCTATCCGTTTCCATCGACCGTGAGCGCGCCTCCGATCTCGGCATTGATATCACCGGCCTGTCACGCGCCATGCAATCGCTGCTGGAAGGACGTTCGGTTGTCGACGTCTTCGTGGATGGGGATGCAATCCCGGTCCGGCTGCTGTCCTCCACCCGGCCGATCAACGACCCGACCGATCTCGAAAACGTCTTCCTGAAAACGGGTGACGGCAAGATCGTGCCGATGTCGGTCATTGCCACCCTGAAGGAAAATGCGGTGGCGCCGCAGCTGAACCGCGAGCAGCAGCTTCCCTCCGTCGGCTTTACCGCCAATCTCAAGGACGGCGTTTCGCTCGGTCAGGCTTTGGAAAAGGTGAACGAGCTCTCACAATCCCTCCTGCCGCCCGGCGCCCGCCTTCTGCCGCTCGGCGAGGCGGCGACGCTTGAGGAGAATTCGAGCGGCATGCTGCTGACCTTCGGTTTCGCCATCGCCATCATCTTCCTTGTCCTGGCCGCGCAGTTCGAAAGTGTCCTGAGTTCGATCATCATCATGTCGACGGTGCCGCTCGGTCTTGCCTGCGCCGTCATCGCGCTGCTCGTCACCGGATCGAGCCTCAACGTTTATAGCCAGATCGGGCTTGTGCTTCTGGTGGGCGTGATGGCGAAGAACGGCATTCTCATCGTGGAATTCGCCAACCATCTGCGTGACCAGGGCGCCACCGTGCGCGAAGCCATCGAAAAAGCCACCAGCATCCGCCTGCGCCCGGTGATGATGACAATGATCGCGACCATTTTGGGCGGCGTGCCGCTGGTGCTGGCGCAGGGAGCAGGGGCGGAAGCACGCATCGCGCTGGGCTGGGTTATCGTTGGCGGTCTGGGTTTTGCGACGCTGGTGACGCTTTACATCACCCCGGTCTCCTACCTGCTGATTGCCCGTTTCGCCAAACCGCAAGCCGATGAGGAAATCCGCCTCCACCGCGAACTGGAACTTGCCGCGCGTCGGAAGGCGCTTGAGGAGGACAAGCAGCTGCTTGCGGCGGAATAAACGGTCCTCGCCAAATGTGTCCCGCGCAATCGCGATGCTGGACAAAGCCTTAACCTTATCCCATACCACCCAACGGAATTTCGTAACGGATCGAGTCCGTTACGGCGGTATCTTGCGGTGGAGATGGACGATGGCGCTGAAAGATGTAGTCGCGGGAAAACGCAACGAGGAAGGCATCGCGTCGGTGCTTGCAGCGCTGAAGCAGCAGCTGGGTGACAAGCTCCAGACTGGGCAGGCGTTTCGCGAGCAGCATGGCCATACCACCACCTATCTGACCTTGCAGGCGCCTGATGGTGTCGTCTTTGCCGAAAACGCAGATGATGTGAAAGCTGTGGTGAAAGCCTGCGCGCTCTATAAGGTGCCG
Organism: Agrobacterium sp. 10MFCol1.1; assembly: GCF_000381165.1. Lineage (NCBI taxonomy): Bacteria > Pseudomonadati > Pseudomonadota > Alphaproteobacteria > Hyphomicrobiales > Rhizobiaceae > Agrobacterium > Agrobacterium sp. 10MFCol1.1. Next base: position 523,982 of record NZ_KB906074.1, read on the forward strand.
GTCATTCCTTTCGGTACGGGGTCGTCGCTTGAAGGGCAGGTCAATGCGCCTGATGGCGGAATCTGCATCGATTTCAGCCGGATGAATCGCATCATTGAGGTAAACGCCGAAGATCTTGACGTGACGGTGGAGCCGGGTGTGACGCGCGAGGACCTTAACGTCTATCTGCGTGATACCGGCCTGTTCTTTCCGATCGATCCGGGTGCCAATGCCTCTATCGGCGGCATGGCCTCCACGCGAGCCTCCGGCACCAATGCCGTGCGTTACGGCACGATGAAGGACAATGTGCTGGCCGTTACCGCCGTTGTTGCCAATGGTGAGGAAATCCGCACTGCTCGCCGTGCCCGCAAGTCGTCGGCCGGTTACGATCTGACGCGGCTTTTCGTCGGCGCCGAGGGCACGCTTGGGGTTCTGACCTCGGTTACGCTGCGGTTGCAGGGTATCCCGGAAAAGATCGCCGGTGGCGTCTGCACCTTCGACAGTATTCAGGCGGCCTGTGATGCCGTTATCATGACGATCCAGATGGGTGTTCCGGTTGCGCGCATCGAACTGCTTGATGAAGTGCAGGTGCGGGCCTGCAATGCCTATTCCGGCCTGAACTACGCGGAAAAACCGACGCTGTTCGTGGAGTTCCACGGCACCGAAGAGACGGCGGCCCTTCAATCGCAGCAATTTGCAGAGATCGCGGCGGAATGCGGTAGCGTCGATTTCCGCTGGACCAGCGATGCGGCCGAGCGCAACAAGCTGTGGAAGGCCCGGCATGACGCTTATTGGGCCTCGCGGGCGCTCGCGCCGCATCTCGACGGTTTGTCCACCGATGTCTGCGTGCCGATTTCGCGGCTGGCGGACTGCGTGGTGGAAACGCAGCTGGATATCAAGGAAAACGGCTTTCTGGCGCCGATCGTCGGTCATGCCGGCGACGGCAATTTCCATGTACTCATCCTGTTCGATGGCAAGGATGCCGAAAGTGTCGCCAAAACCGAAGCTTTCGTTGCGCGTCTCAATCGCCGGGCCATCGCCATGGACGGCACCTGCACCGGAGAACACGGCATCGGCCAGGGCAAGATGAGTTTTCTGGCCGAAGAGGCGGGAAATGCGCTGGATGTTATGCGCGCCATCAAAACGTCGCTCGACCCCGATAACATCTTCAATCCAGGCAAACTGTTCCGTCTTGTCTGATCATTCTCACAATTGATTGGTACAAAACGCTGCTTGCCGTTAAGGCAAATAAGAATAGGTTTGCAGCGTTCGCGAAGGGAGAAGCAGTTCAGTGCTCGGGCGTATTCTGGTTTTTCTGGGCGGACTGCTGGCCGTGGTGCTGTTTTCAGCGCTGCTCATTCCCTATTTCGTTGACTGGACCGATTTCCGCCGCGATTTCGAAGATCAGGCAAGCCGCATTCTGGGCAAGAAGGTGGTGGTGCACGGTCGCGTCGAAGCCCGGCTTCTCCCTTTCCCTTCGGTGACGCTGCATGACGTGCGCGCCGGAACGGATGCGGACGGATCGCCGCTCATTCAGGTGGCGCGTTTTTCCATGGATGCCGAGCTGGCGCCTTTCCTTTCCGGTGAAGCGCGTATCTTCGACATGCGCATCGAGGAACCCAAGGCCAAGATCCGGCTTTTGAAAGACGGCACTCTGGACTGGATGCGCGGCAGCCGGGCGGAAATTCCAGCCCGCACCGTGGTTCTGGAAAGTGTGCAGATCGAAGGCGGGCAGATCGAATTCATCGACGAGCAATCCGGCCGCAACCGTGTTGTGACGGGTCTTAACGCCGACATGTCCGCCAATTCGCTGGCCGGACCATGGAAGGCGGAAGGGCGCGCTGCCGTTGACGGGCATCCAGGCTCGTTCTCGCTGTCCAGCAGTGAGCCGGATTACGCCAATGGGCGCATGGGCCTGCGGATTCGCGTGGTGCCGGATGAACATCCGGTCGAGGTCGATCTGGACGGTGCGATTGCCGCGACTGCGGGAAAGCCCGCCTATAGCGGTTCCTTCGCCTTCAGTTTCCGTGAAGACCAAAAACAGAAGCAGCAGGCCGGGCAATCGCTGTTCTCGTCGCCGCGCACCCGCGGCAGCTTCGAACTGACGAATGAAAGCGTGCGCATACCGAGCTACCGCATGGAGCTCGGCGGCAACGAAAATCCTTACGTCGTGACCGGCGAGGCAACGCTGGATACCGGGGCCAAGCCGGAATTCCTGCTGACGGCGGATGGCCAGCAGATTGACGTCAATCGTTTCGCACCGCCCGTCGTGCAGACCGGCAAGACCTCGCGCCAGCCCACCGCCTCCGTGCGCCAGCGCATCGAGGCATTTGCCGCCATGGTCGCCCGCATTCCGGTTCCGCCGGTGCCGGGCAAGGCCAGCATCAGCCTACCGGCGCTGGTTTCCGACGACACGACCATTCGTGACATCCGGCTGGACGTGCGCCCTGATGGCAGCGGCTGGCAGGTGGTTAACGCCGTGGCAACGCTGCCCGGCAGGACGCAGCTGGAAGCCAAAGGTTCCCTGACGCTGCTGGATGGTCCCGCTTTCAACGGCAATCTGCTCGTTGCCTCCAACCAGCCATCCGGGCTGGCAAACTGGCTTTCCGGTTCTGTCGATCCGGCGATCCGCCAGCTCAATGCCGCCGGTTTTTCCGCCGACGTCTCGTTGACGACGCTGAACCAGCGTTTCGACAATCTCGAGCTTGCCATTGGCGATGCCTCTCTGAAGGGGAAGCTGGAACGGCGCTCTGACGGCAAGGCCTCCAATCTTTCGATCGATCTTGCCGGTAACGAGATCGATCTCGACGCCCTGAAGGCGCTTGGCAGCCTGGCGCTCGGCGATCAGGTCGGAAGTTCTGTTCTCGACCATCGCATCGACGCCAAGTTCAAGGCCGACCGGTTCAACATGGCCGGTGTGACTGCAAATCATGTGGAAACCGCCTTCACCATGGCGGGCGGCGTTCTCTCGCTTGAAAAGATGACGGCTGGCGATATCGCCGGTGCCGAAGTCAAGGCGAAAGGGCAGTTGCAGGGGTCGTTGCTGAAATATGCGGGCAAGGGCACGGTGAACCTGCATGCGACGGACATGCAGCCGTTCTTCGCTATGCTGCAGCAGAAATTGCCTGGTCATCCGTTCCTCAGCCGTCTGGCGGCGAGTTCGCCGTGGTACGCCAATTCCGACCTTGCCATGGATGTTTCGGTCAACAGCGAAAATGGCGGCGCCAATGTCGCCGTTTCCGGCACAGTCAACGGCAGCCGTCTGTCGGCCGTGGCCAAGATGCCGGATTTCCTGTCCATCACCGATGATACAGCGATGTCGCTGGAAGGGGTTTTGAAAAACCAGTCGACGGCGATCCTGTTCGGGCAGGCAGGGCTTGATCCTCTGCCGTTCGATGCCGACGGGGAAGGGCTGCTTTCCGTCAAGCTCAACGGCACGCTCGGTTCTCCCGTCCAGACCGATATCCGATTCTCGACGGAGCGCACGCATTTCTCGATGATCGGATCCTTTGCCGTTGCCGCCGCCAATTTCGGCGAGGGTAGTGCGGATCTGGCGCTCGAAAGCGCTGATATAGAGCCCTATCTCATCATGAACGCCGTTGGCCTGCCGCAGCTTGGTGGTGGCATGGCGCTGAAGGCGAACGGAAAAATTGCGGTGGATGCGCAGAAGATTGCGTTTTCCGCCCTCGGCGGGCAGGCGGGCGGCAACCCCTTCTCGGGCAGTCTGGCGTTCCAGCGCGCGGCCCCCCATTCCGTCACCGGTGATCTTGCCCTTCGGACCGTCGATCTTGCCTGGCTCGGAGATGCGATCTACGGACCGGTGATCGACCCGGAAACGGGCGCGCTCAACGCCAAGCCGCTGGCCATGCCGGCTTTCCCGCAACTCAAGGCCGCGCTGTCGCTGAAAGCGGAAAGTTTCGAGGCCGGTCCCTTCGGTACGGTCACGGGTCTTTCGACCAAGGTCACGCATGATGATGGCAATCTCGCGCTTGATGATATCGCCGGCACCTTCATGGGCGGAAAGCTGACCGGGCGGCTTGCCATGTCCACAGGCGAGGGAGCGGGCATTTTCCGCACCAAGATCGCGGTGAACGACGCCAATCCCGAGTCGATATTGTGGGCGAATGCCAACGGCCCGGTCGCGACGGGCCGGGTGGCGATCGATCTGACCGCCGAATCGACGGGCAAAAGCGTTGGTGAAATTTTGAAATCGGCAGGTGGCTCCGGGGAAGTGCGCGCCAGCGGGCTTGTGCTCAAAGGGCTTAATCCCGGCGCCTTTCCGCCGATCCTGCAGGCGGCGGAAGGCTTGCAGCAGCCGATCGACGCGCCAAAGGTTCGGCCGCTGGTGGATCAGAGCCTGTGGCAGGGCGAAATACCGCTCGGCAACGTAGCCCTGCCATTCACCCTGAATGGCGGCGCGCTGCACTTCCAGAATTTGCGCGCCGGGATCGATCCGGTGACGCTTACCGGAGATGCGACGGTCGATATTGCAGCATCGACCGTGAATGGCGATCTCGATCTTATCTTCAATCCCGGCACCGAAGTGGTTGCTGGCGCCGAACCGTCGCTGCGTCTCAACTATAACGGTCCGCTCGCCGCACCTGCTTTGACGACCGATGTTTCGGCGCTCGGCAATTATCTGTCACTTCGGGCTTTCGAAAAGGAACGCCGTCGCGTCGAGGCCATGCAGGCCAGCGTTCTCGAAAAGCAGCGCCTGCGTCGTGAAACGGCGCTTTATCGTTCTCAGGCGGCTGAACGTCAGGCTGAAAAGGAACGGGTGGAGGCGGAAGCCAAGGCCAAGGCCGAAGAGGAGGCGCGCCTTAAGGCGGCGGCAGAGGAGCGTCTGCGGCAGGAAAAGGAACAGCAGGAGCGGTTGCAGCAACAGCAGCAGCAGCAGCAGCAACCTGTTCCCGAGCGGCAATCAACGCCGGCCCTGACGGTGCCTCCAACGGAAGATGCGATCAGGCAACTGGCGCCCGAAAACGCTCCGGCCAATCCATAAGTTTGCTGCGACGACGGCGCATTTTGGAGAGAGGTTAGAGACCGTGTCTCAGGGCGAATTTTGACGCGGTCCGGGCAGCTGCCGCCTCGACCACTTTGCGAAAATTATCCGTTAGCCTGTTAAATCCAGGCTTCACGCTCGCCGAAGGGCGTGTCGGCATCAAAATTCTTGGTGCCGATCCTGCTGCTTTCCCCCGACAGGCTGGGCTTGTCCGCGCTGTTGCTTGAGGAAGCCGATTTGTCGGAGCTGTTTTCGAGTGCCTCGAGCTGCGCTTGCAGCGATGCAATAGTACTCTTCAGTTCTTCCTGTGCTTTCGCTTCGGAGGTCTGGGCGAGTTCTGACTGCTTTTCGGCAATCTGCGATTTCAGTTCGGCAACGCTTGAAGACGAGGTGGATGAAGAGGAGAGGACGGAAACAGCGATGCTCGTTCCCGAAACGGCTGAAACCATGGGTCGCCTCGTGGCGTGCGGATGAAAAGGAAAAGCTTGAAATACAAATCTGGAAGCAAGGCTACGCAGTACTGAAGCGCCTTGCAGTACAAATTAGCGCGCTAATGTTTAATGAATGCTTTCACGACATTATGAGTTTTCGGCAAGAATGTTTGTAGTCGGAGAATGGCTGGATATGAGCCGGCGCATATGCGCGCCGCTGCAGTGTCATCTTTCGATGCCACCTTGCAGCAAGCTCACTTGCTCTTCAGCCAATTCAGTACATGGACCCGAAGGGATGAGGACAGATTGCTGTCGGCTGGCCGGTTGTCGTCTATTTCCGCAAGCAGGGCGGCGAAACTGATCTTGCGCTTTTCGGCGATGATTTTAAGCTCGTCCCAGAAGGCATCCTCGAGTGAAATGCTGGTGCGGTGGCCGTGCAATGTCGTGGAGTGCTTGCGGATCATCAGATCAATCTCTCCGGCTGGTCCGGTTGGGAATCTGAATCATGTCGTGCCTGCAAGCCTCTGTTTAGCGGTGTTTTTTCCGGTCTTCCGAAAGCTTGCCCGGGCAGGCCGGCTCTTCAATCCCTGTCGGTCCTGTCATCGTCCTTTTCAAGCCGCCCCTGATCGAGCGCCTTTGCGGCTTTTTCGTTAAGGGCCGATGTGAGGTTTTTTTCCGCTTTGTTGCGACCGAAATACAGGCGGTTCTGATCCGCCTGTTTTTCTTTTTCGCTACGGGCTTTCTGCTTCCGGAACTGACGCAGATTGACGATATCGGCGGCCATGCGGATATGTCTCCTTGAGCTTCGCGCGATCGGGCAAAACGCCGTTATTGCTTCTTGCGGAAGGCATCCAGAGAAACGACAGAGCCTTCCTTCTTTTCCTCGCCGGACTTGGGCGTCTCGGACGTTGTAGCCGGCTTTGCCTCATGGGAAACGGGATAGGCGGTGATTTCGGCCTCTTCCAGTTCTTCCTCGTCTGCCAGGGGTACATCGAACTCAAGCTCGAAATTGACGGAAGGATCGTAGAAACCTCTGATGGCGTTATAGGGAACAACCAGCTTTTCCGGCGTATCCGAGAAGGACAGGCCGATTTCAAAGCCGATCTCCGTCACTTTCAGGTCCCAGAACTGATGCTGGATGACGATGGTCATCTGCTCGGCATATTTGGACTTGAGGTGCTGCGAAATCCGCACACCGGGCGCGCCGGTCAGAAATGTTATGAAGAAATGGTGGTCGCCGGGCAGGCGGCCGGTTGCGGCCACTTCACCCAAAACTTTGCGAATAACGCCGCGAAGGGCATCCTGTGCGAGAATGTCGTAACGGATATGATCCTGCCCCATGCGGTCCTGTCTTTCCCTTATTCGAACGTCTTTTAAAGCGCTGCGCACCAAGTGCGCCAAGGACGCTGTAACACTTTGAATCTTTGCGTAATCCGCAAGCCGGGATCAATTTCGATCCTGGCGGCTACGCATTACCCAAGTATACGCAATGTCCTGAACGGCAGCAACGGAAAAGCCGATGCTGTGTGCAAGTCAGCTATCATATAACCAATTCAGGCAAAATGGAGAAGGTGGAGGTTTCTGTTGCCAGGTACCTCCGAACCCCGCCTCACGGGGCTAACCGTGAGGACTTTAGAGCGGAATTCCCGCACCGCCATTAGGCAGCGAGAGCGTATTCCTTAGCGTTGTTGTCATTTGCAACTACACTTGTGACCCGATAACGGCGGTATCATGCCGAGCAAAAGTTCGATCTTTACGCCCTTGTCGATCCTATTTCGCCCCCATCAAAAGCCGGCCTTCATCTTCAAAAGCCGCCGGTTTTTGGTGGAGGCGCCGGGTACCGCCCCCGGGTCCAATAGGTTTATTACACCGACCGTTTATCGCCATAGCCGGGTTGCCCCGGCAAGGTTCATATAGGCGTTTCCCTTGGCGGAGAAAAGGGGCCGATGACAATTCCATGAAAAGATTTCGTGTTTGCCGCCCACAATTTAGACAATTCTTGACGACGAGGGATTGCTGACACATTCTCCCTACAACCGGTCACCACAAGCAACACCGGGCCGGGGACACACGAAGGAGTGGACATGACTGACTATCTCGCAGATGTGAAGAAATACGACGCAGCGGCCGACGAAGCGATTGTCGGCAAGATCGTCAAACATCTCGGCATTGCCCTGCGCAACCGGGATTCATCGCTGGTGTCCGCTTCCGATCCGGAAGAGCTTGCGCGTGTGAAGGCGAACTGGTGCGGCAAGAAGCTTGGCGTGACCGATGACAGCGCCGACAAGGCGATCGATGCAACCGCCAAGGCCATGGCCGCAGACCGCTCCAAGTCGCGTGTGACCTTTTATTATCTGGTGGCCAAGGAACTGGGCAAACTCCAGTCGCTCTGATTTTTTCGCGGGGATAAGCGACCCGCTGGTGATTGGTTCTGTCGCCCTGTGTTATTATATTCCCTTGATATCAGGGAATCGGCGGCAGAACACATGAAACAATATCTCGATCTTCTCCGGCATGTGATGGACACCGGCTCCGACCGCGGAGATCGCACCGGCACGGGTACGCGTTCGGTCTTCGGTTACCAGATGCGCTTCGATCTTGCGGAAGGTTTTCCGGTTCTCACCACCAAGAAGCTGCATCTGCGCTCGATCATCCATGAACTCCTGTGGTTCCTGAAGGGCGATACCAATATCGCCTATCTCAAGGAAAACGGCGTTTCCATATGGGACGAATGGGCCGATGAAAATGGTGATCTGGGTCCGGTTTACGGAGCACAGTGGCGTTCCTGGCCGGCGCCCGACGGCCGCCACATCGACCAGATCGCGCTTTTGATCGAGGCCCTGAAAACCAATCCCAATTCCCGCCGCCACATTGTTTCGGCCTGGAACCCGGCGCTGGTGGACGAGATGGCGCTGCCGCCCTGCCATTGCCTGTTCCAGTTCTATGTTTCGGATGGAAAGCTGTCCTGCCAGCTTTACCAGCGCTCGGCCGATATTTTTCTCGGCGTGCCTTTCAATATTGCTTCCTACGCACTTCTGACGCTGATGGTGGCGCAGGTCACGGGGCTGAAGCCCGGCGATTTCGTCCATACGCTTGGTGACGCGCATATCTACGCCAACCATTTCGAGCAGGCGAAATTGCAGATGACGCGGACCCCCAAGTCCCTGCCGACGATGCGCCTCAACCCGGATGTGCGAGATCTCTTCTCCTTTAAGTTCGAAGACTTTACGCTTGAGAACTACGAAGCGGATTCAACCATCAAGGCACCGATCGCGGTATGAGCGAGCCGCGCATCACCATCATCGTCGCGGTGTCGGAAAACGGCGTTATCGGCCGCGACCTCGATATGCCTTGGAAGCTTTCCACTGACCTCAAGCGCTTCAAGGCGATGACGATGGGCAAACCGCTCATCATGGGCAGGAAGACATTTCTCTCGGTGGGCGAGCGTCCCTTGCCGGGCCGGCCGCACATCATCGTCAGCCGAAATGCCGATTACAGGCCCGATGGCGTGGATGTCGTGTCGTCGCTTGAAGATGCCCTCGCGCTTGGCAAAAGCAAGGCTGCAGAACTGGGTGTGGACGAGGTTTTCGTGGCCGGTGGCGGGGAAATCTACCGTCAGGCCATGCCGTTTGCCGATCAACTTTCCGTCACCCATGTGGCCGTAAAGCTTGATGGCGACACTTTTTTTCCGGAAATCGATCCCGCCGTCTTTGAAAAAATCGAGGAAAATGCCGTTCCCGCCGGGGAAAAGGACAATTATCCGGTTCTGTTCACCACTTATTTGCGCAGAGCCGCGTCAAAGTGAACTATTTACCCTGATTGGGTATTTAGTTACCACCTCTGCGTTGAAACGCACGCTTCTCCTTCTTATAACGGGTCCATATTCCCGCCGCACGCGAGCAATCGCTTTCGAACGGGATCGGGAGAGGCTTTTATAAAGAGGTATTGATGCCCTGGAGCAATCAGAATGGCGGCGGCGGCCCTTGGGGCGGCGGCGGTGGTGGCGGAAACAACCAGGGCGGCGGAGGCGGCCCATGGGGGCAGGGACCTAACCGGCCTCGCGGCGGTGGCGGCGGCAATGGCGGCCCGCCCGATCTGGAAGAGATCATCCGGCGCAGCCAGGACCGCTTCAAGAATGTCCTGCCGGGCGGGTTCAATGGCGGCGCGATTGCGATCGTCGCTCTCGTCGTTCTGGTTTTCCTCGGCATTCAGTCCATCTACACCGTCCAGCCGGACGAGCGCGGCGTGGAGCTGCGTTTCGGGCGTCCGAAGGATGAGATTTCGATGCCCGGCCTGCATTTCCATCTGTGGCCGATCGAGACGGTTGAAATCGTCAAGGTGACCGAACAGCAGCAGAATATCGGTTCGCGCGCTTCGTCTTCCTCCGCGAACGGCGTGATGCTGACCGGTGACCAGAATATCGTCAACGTGCAGTTCTCGGTGCTCTATACGGTTTCCGATCCGAAATCCTACCTCTTCAACGTCGACAGCCCGGCTGAGACCTTGCAGCAGGTTTCCGAAAGCGCGATGCGCGAAATCGTCGGCCGTCGTCCCGCACAGGACATTTTCCGTGATAACCGTCAGGCGATCGCGGCGGATGTGCGCACCATCATCCAGTCCACCATGGACGGATACGGGGCCGGCATCTCCATCAATGCTGTCGCCATCGAAGACGCGGCGCCGCCGCGCGAAGTGGCCGACGCCTTCGACGAAGTGCAGCGTGCCGAGCAGGACGAGGACCGCTTCGTGCAGGAAGCCAACCAGTACGCCAACCAGAAGCTGGGTGCCGCACGTGGTCAGGCAGCACAGATCATCGAAGAGGCAAACGCCTACAAATCTCGTGTCGTCAACGAGGCAGAGGGTGAGGCACAGCGCTTCATTTCCATCTACGATCAATATCGCACGGCACCTGACGTGACCCGCCAGCGCATGTTCCTGGAAACGATGGAACAGGTCCTGAAGGGGTCCAACAAGGTCATCATCGACGAAAAACAGGGTGTGGTGCCTTATCTGCCTCTGAACGAGATCATGCGCGGCAATCCGGGCGCGGCACAGCAGGGAGGCAACTGATATGAGCAACCGTCTTACGGCCGTTCTCGTCGGTCTCGCCGCCGTGCTTTTCCTGGCCTATTCGTCGATCTTCGTCGTCACCGAGCGCCAGCAGGCCATCGTTGTGCGCTTCGGTCAGATCCAGGACGTGAAAACGGCGCCGGGCCTCTATTTCAAGCTGCCCTTCGCCTTCATGGATGCCGATCGGGTGCAATATATCGAGAACCGGGCGCTGCGCTTCGATCACGACAACATCCGTGTTCAGGTTTCCGGTGGCAAGTTCTACGAGGTTGATGCCTTTGTGGTCTATCGCATCACGGATGCCCGCCGCTTCCGGCAGACGGTCTCCGGTGACCAGATGTCGGCGGAATCGCGTCTACGCACTCGTCTCGACGCGTCGTTGCGCCGGGTCTACGGTCTTCGCGGCTTCGAATCGGCGCTTTCGGATGCGCGCGCATCGATGATGCAGGAAGTACGTGACGATCTGCGTCCCGATGCGGAATCGCTTGGCGTCAGCATCGTGGATGTCCGTATCCGCCGCACCGATCTCACGCAGGAAGTCTCGCAGCAGACCTTCGAGCGTATGAAGTCGGAACGTCTGGCCGAAGCCGAGCTGATCCGCGCCCGCGGTAACGAGGCGGCACAGCGTCGTCGCGCTATTGCCGACCGTCAGGTCGTGGAATTCGAATCCGACGCCCAGCGTCAGTCCGAAGTCCTGCGCGGTGAAGGCGATGCGGAGCGTAACCGGGTCTTCGGCGAAGCTTTCCAGCGCGACCCGAGCTTCTTCGAGTTCTATCGTTCCATGGCGGCCTATTCCAGCGCGCTGTCTGGAACCGGCACTACGCTGGTCCTGTCTCCCGACTCGACCTTCTTCCGTTATTTCAACGACATCAACGGTGCTCCATCCACGGCTCCGGCCGCACCTGCCGCACCGCCGGCAAATTGATAACGGATCGAATGATTTTGGAGGGGCCGGTTTTAACCGGCCCTTTCTTTTTGAGTGAATGGCTGGGTGGCAGCAAAGCGGAAAGGGGCAAAATCCTGTTGTCTCGCGCCCGGAAAGGGATATCCGTTTTCGCGCCGATGCTGTAGGCAGTGAGCAAGGCAGCCGGTGCTGTTCACGAAAAGGTATTTTTACACTTCATCATTCCGCCTTATGCTTTGACGATATATGCAGGGAATGACGATTTGAAACGCGAGGACGCTTATGGCCGTGACCCTTCTTTCGCCTTTTCGCAGCAGCATTGCCGCAGTCGCGGGCTTCGCACTTGTGGCGGGTAGCCTTTCGGCACCGGTTGCGGCATGGGCGCAGAGCCATGGGCCGGCATCGGTCGCCGATCTTGCCGCACCGCTTCTTGATGCGGTGGTGAATATTTCGACGTCGCAGAACGTCAAGACCGAGGGCAAAGGGCCTGTGCCACCGAAACTGCCGGAAGGTTCGCCTTTCCAGGAGTTCTTCAAGGATTATTTCGACAACCAGAAACCGGAAGGCGGCGACAAGGTCAGTTCGCTGGGATCCGGATTCGTTATCGATCCGGCTGGCTACATCGTCACCAACAATCACGTCATTGAGGGCGCAGACGCCATCGAGGTGATTTTCCCGAATGGTTCGAAGCTGAAGGCAACGCTGGTCGGCACTGATACCAAGACCGATCTTTCCGTTTTGAAGGTAGAGCCGAAGGCTCCGCTGAAGGCAGTCAAGTTCGGCGATTCGCGCAGCATGCGCATCGGTGACTGGGTCATGGCCGTTGGCAATCCCTTCGGCCTCGGTGGATCGCTGACCGTCGGCGTCGTTTCCGCGCGCGGGCGCAATATCAATGCCGGCCCCTATGACAACTTCATCCAGACGGATGCTGCAATCAACAAGGGTAATTCCGGCGGTCCGCTCTTCAACATGAAGGGTGAGGTGATCGGCATCAATACGGCGATCATTTCGCCGAGCGGCGGTTCGATCGGCATCGGTTTCGCGGTTCCGACGGAACTCGCCCAGAATATCGTCGAGCAGCTCATCCAATTCGGCGAAACCCGCCGTGGCTGGCTCGGCGTGCGCGTCCAGCCGGTTACCGACGACGTGGCCGCAAGCCTTGGCATGGAAGCGGCAAAGGGTGCCTTGATTTCCGGCGTGGCCAAGGGTGGCCCGGTAGAAAACGGCCCGATCCAGGCCGGCGATATCGTGCTGAAATTCGACGGCAAGGATATTCACGAGATGCGTGACCTCTTGAGGATCGTGGCGGAGAGCCCGGTCGGCAAGGAAGTCGATGTCGTGGTCTTCCGTGACGGAAAGGAAGAGACCGTCAAGGTACAGCTTGGCCAGTTACAGGATGCGCCCGATGAAAAGGCCGCAACCGACGATCCGCAGGCCGAGGACGGTGACGGCGGCATGGTCGTGCCTGATGACAAGGGCGGTTCCGACGATCAGGCGCAGGACCAGACGCCGGAGGTGCGCGAAGCGCCGCAGCGCGTGCTCGGCATGAACCTCGTAGTGCTGAGCAACGAGTTGCGGACCGAGAAGGGCATAGCCGAAAGCGTCGAAGGCGTGCTTGTCGCCAGCGTCGATCAGGGTTCGCCGGCCGAACAGAAGGGCATGAAGGCGGGTGATGTCATCGTCGAGGTTGGACAGGACTTCATGGAGGTTCCGGGCGACGTGCTTGTGCGTGTCAACGGCCTGAAATCCGAGGGTCGCAAGAATGCGCATATGATGGTTGCCGATGCACAGGGCAATCTGCGCGTCGTGGCGCTGCCGCTGGAGTAAAGCTTCTTTCGCCCGGTTCGGCAGGAATCGGGTGGCTGTGGTTCGGCTTGCTCTCTATTCCTCGGTCTCCGGCAAAGGAGGCCAAGGATATGAAATTATTAGAAAACAAGGTTGCGATCATCACTGGCGCGTCATCCGGCATCGGCCGGGCGACGGCAAGCCTGTTTGCCGAACAGGGCGCGGCCGTCATTATCAACGCGCGTGGTGCCAAAGCACTCGAGGACGTGGCTTCCGCCATTCGCCAGGCCGGCGGTCGCGTTCACCCTGTCGTGGGTGACGTCACAGTTGCGGAAACCCATGCCCGTCTGACGGATGCGGCCATGACCGTCTTTGGCGGTCTCGATATCGCCGTCAACAATGCCGGTGCCGTTGGGGCAACAAAACCGCTTGCGGAGATTTCGGTAGAGGAATGGGATCACGTGATCACCGCCAACCTCACTTCCGCATTTCTCGGCGTGCGCAGCCAGATCCCTGCAATGTTGAAGCGGGGAGGAGGTTCGGTCGTCTTCATCTCCAGCTTCGTCGGCACCAGCGCCGGCATACCCGGCATGGCAGCCTATGGCACCGCCAAGGCGGCGCTGATGGGGCTGGTGAAGGGCATTACTGCCGACTACGCCTTCAAGGGAATTCGCGCCAATGCACTGCTTCCCGGCGGAGTCGATACGCCGATGGCGGGAGATGCGGCCCAGAAGGAGTGGGCTGCGGGGCTGCATGCGATGAAGCGCATTGCGGAACCGGAGGAACTGGCGCAGGCCGCCCTTTTTCTCTCCAGCCCCATGTCGAGCTTTGTTGCCGGATCGGCCCTGTTTGCCGACGGCGGAAATGCGGCGGTGAAGTAATTGCCGAACTGGCGGACGAGGGCGCTACTGCGCTCGTCGTTCCCGCCACTCCGCGAGCGTCAGCGCATAGGTCACATGCGGGCGCAGATGCGGATGGGTGTCTTCCGGGACACGCGGGTGGTCGAAGTCTCGTGACGGGTCACGCTTGAGGCCGATACGTTCCATCACCCGCGTCGAACGCTGGTTGTCATGGACGGCAAAGGAGACGATTTCCGGCGTTTCCTTTTCGTCAAAAGCCATGACGAGCAGCGATTGCGCGGCCTCGGTGACATATCCGTGACCCCAGAAACGGGTGGCGAGCCGCCAGCCGATTTCCATGGTTCCGAGCGGGAAGGGCGGATCGAGGTTCATGACCGGCGATATGCCGCAAAATCCCATAACCTCACCAGTTTCGCGCAGTTCCATGGCGTAGAAGCCGTAACCGCTGCCGCGGATCATGCCATTGATGGTTTCGAGAACCGCATCCGCTTCCGCATGGCTGCGGCGGAAGGGAAAAAATTCCATGACCTTTTCGTCGGCGTTGATTTCGCGGAACAGATTGCGGTCGCTCTCCTTCCACTCGCGCAGAATGAGCCTTGATGTTTCACGGATGATCATGGGACGACAAAATCCGTCTTGCGGTAACCCTGAATGTAAAGGAGTGCGGTCAGGTCGCCATGGTCGATGCGCATCTGCGCCTCGGCGGCGACGGCGGGCTTGGCGTGCAGGGCAACGCCCGCGCCGGCCAGATGCAGCATGCCGAGATCGTTGGCGCCATCGCCGACCGCCATTGCCTCGTCCGGCGAGATGCCGAGCTTTGCGGCGATATCGTTCAACGCATCCACCTTGGCCTGTTTGCCAAGGATCGGTTCGGCAACGGTGCCATCCAATTGGCCATCGGCCTCGCCGAGAAGATTCGCGCGGTTCTCATCAAACCCCAGCATCGCAGCCACCCGGCCGGTGAAGACCGTGAAACCGCCGGAAACGAGGGCGGTATAGTAGCCTTTCGCCTTCATGGTGGCGATCAGCTCCTTGCCGCCTGATGTCAGCGTGATGCGCTTTTCGATGACGTCATCGATGACGGAGACCGGCAGGCCCTTCAGCAGCGCCACGCGCTCGCGGAGCGCCGGCTCAAAAGCGATTTCGCCATTCATGGCGCGGGCGGTAATCGTGGAAACCTTGTCCTTCAATCCCACTTCGGCGGCCAGCTCGTCGATGCATTCCTGACCGATCATGGTCGAATCCATATCGGCGATCAGAAGCTTCTTGCGGCGCTTGTCCTGTTCCTGAACGACGATATCGATCGGCTGGCCCGAAAGCACGCCGGCAATCGCGTCACGTGCCTGTTCGGCATCGGTGCCAGAGGGCAGGGCAATATCGCAGGCGATGCCATCGGCCAGCCAGTATAGACCGGATGCGTTTACGGCATTGGCGGCCGCTTCGCCGAGGGCCGGTGTCATAACAGGATTTGACGGATTGGCGATAAGCGTGGCAACGAAAGCCATGATGAAAAACCTTGATGAGAATTTTGATGCGATCCTGATAACCGGCCCGACGGCAAGCGGCAAGTCCGCGCTTGCGCTTCGTATGGCGCGGGAGCGGAACGGTGTCGTGATCAATGCCGACAGCATGCAGGTTTATGACACGCTGCGGGTGCTGACCGCCCGGCCATCCGAGGAAGAAATGGCAGGCGTGCCACATCTGCTATACGGCCATGTGCCGGCAAGCAGTTCCTATTCAACGGGTGAATGGCTGCGGGACATTTCCGCCCTGCTTGTGGAATTGCGCAGGCAGCAGCGTTTTCCGGTCATCGTTGGCGGTACGGGGCTTTATTTCAAGGCACTGACGGGCGGCTTGTCCGATATGCCCGCCATTCCTGACGACATACGCGAGAGGCTGCGCGCCCGGCTGATCGAAGAGGGGTCAACGGTCCTGCACGCGGAACTGTCGCGGTGCGATCCCTTGATGGCACAGGGGCTTCAGCCGGGGGACGGCCAGCGGATCGTTCGGGCGCTGGAAGTCATGGAGGCGACCGGAAAGTCGATCATGGAGTTCCAAAAAGCCAGTGGTCCGATGATAGTTGATCTGGACCGAGCGGAGAAATTCGTGGTCCTGCCGGAACGGCCCGTGCTGCACGACCGCATCAATCGGCGGTTCGAAACCATGATGGAGAGTGGTGCTGTGGAAGAGGTGAAAGCTCTTCTCGCCCTGAACCTTGCGCCTGACGCCACAGCGATGAAGGCGATCGGCGTTTCCCAGATCGCCGATATGCTGGCTGGCGGTATGAGTGAGGCAGAGGTCATCGAAAAATCGGCGGCCGCGACCCGCCAATATGCCAAGCGGCAGATGACCTGGTTCCGCAACCAGATGGGGCCGGACTGGGCACGTATCCAGCCGTAGGGGCCGCGCTCAGTCCTTGCGGTAAAGGCTGCCTAGCGGCTTTTTCATCAGGCTCTCCCGCAGCGAAGGACGTGTCTCTGATGGAGGCGGGCCACTCTGTGCCTGCATCTGGAAGCCGACTTTGCGCAATTCGTTGACAGCGCTGGTATCCGTTGCCGTTGCGGGCGACTGTGGCGCGAGGGTTGTGCGTCCGGGCAGCATGTCGGGGCGGTAAGGTTCGTATCCCTCTGTCGCCGCCGTCCCCAGTTCGCGTTTCCAGCGATCGACGTCGTCCGCCTCTCTGGGAGCGGACATCGGTTCCTGCATATCGGAGAAGGCCGCTTCGACGCTTTGCTGGAAGCCGGTGATGACCGGCTTGGCTACCGCGCGCATGCGGCTGACGATGGTGTTCAGATCCACCGTATCGGGCGTTTCGTGGGGCGTATGGCTGACTGCGCCGTTCGCCTTCGGCAATTTTGCCGTGGAGACGCGGTCGAAGCGCATGCGCATCGGTACGCCCACCGCCTCGCCAAAGGCGATTGCCTCGCCATTGCCGATGGACGAGAGGAAACTGGTGGTCGAGGTTGAGGCGTTCGGTACGGCGGACAGAATGATCTTCTGGTCGATCTCGTTCGTCAGCCGCATGGCAAAAACGGTCGAGCATTGTGACAGGATGGTCTGGTCCAGCTCACTCGGACGCTGGCTGATGACGCCAAGCGAAATACCGTATTTGCGGCCTTCCTTGGCGATCTGCGCGATCGCCTGCCGGGTCGGGAAAAATCCGCGCTCAGGGTCTGCCGGAACATAACGGTGCGCTTCTTCGCAGACGACAAGCATATGAAGCGAGCCGCGCGCCAGCACCGCGAGTTCGAAGGACATACGGCAAAGGACGGAAACGACCGAGTTCACCACTTCCGAGGGGATACCGGACAGCTGGAAAACCGAAATCGGCTTGCCTTCTCCTGGAATACGGAAGATATGCGCCACCGTTTCCAGAATGGTGTCGCTGATCGTATTGCTGGAGAACATGAAGTTATAGCGCGTATCGTTGATGGCCGAGAGGATGCGGCCCTTGAGGGATCGCAGTGTCGGCTTTTCGCCGCGCCCTTCCAGCCGCCCGATGCGCTCGTCGATGAGGGCGAGAATATCGGCCATGCGGTAAGGCACCGGCGTGTCGGGCGTGATCGCGCTCTTGTCGGACGTGCGGCGAACGGCGGAGCCATCTGTGCCGCGAAATGCCTTTTTCGCTTCCGGAATGATGTCGCGAAGGACGTCCATCTCTTCCGGTACGGGCTTGCGTCCGCGGAAAATCACTTCCGCGAATTCTTCAAGGCGCATCAGCCAGAAGGGAAGGTCGAGCGTGTCGGTGTCGATGACGACAGAATGATCAGGAAAGGCGGCCGCAAATTCATTGTGCGGATCGAGAATGAGGACACGCAGCTTCGGGTCCGTCTCGATCGCCTTGTTCAGAAGAAGGGAGACGGCGGTGGTTTTGCCCACGCCCGTCGAGCCGACGACGGCGAAATGTTTCGCCAGCATCTGCTGGATGTTGATGGCCGCGCCAATCGTGTCGTCCTGCGTCAGCTTACCAATGACGCATGTGTCTCGCTTGCCGCTGTCATAGATCTTGGAAAGGTCTCCCGTGCGGATGCGATGCGCGACCGCGCCCAGGTAGGGGTAACGGGAAATGCCGGTGGAAAAACGTTCGCTGCCATCTTCGGTGCGGTAGACTTCTCCAACGAGTTCCACGTCGATCAGCAGCCGGTTCGGCTTGTCCGACGACCAGTGTTCTTCGCCCGTGCGCATGGCATATACCAGTGCGGCGACACGGCTCGTTCCCATTTCGATCGAGATCAGGCGTCCGACGGACCAGAGCTGCGCGACATCGGTTGAGCCGATTTCCGTTTCTGCGGCGATTGTCGCATGGGCGCCATCACAGGCGATGACGCGGCCGAGCATGCGGTTAGCCGGCTGCTGGCCGGATCGCCGTTCGGTTTCGTCCATGCGGGACGCTCTATGAAACTCGTCACTATTCACGTCTTATCCCGGTACATGCGGATGATCGCGGTGGTTCGGGCATTATCTGCATCTTTGATTGTAAAAGATTATATTTAACAACCTGTGTATCTGTTGCGTTCGAAAATTTCGTCCATGGCGCCTTACGGGTAATAAAAGAAGCGGACGCCGATTTTTTCCGCAATATGCGTTGACGACTGGCGCTTTTCTGGCTAACACTCCGGCCCATGAAAAATCTTAACGTACTTATCGTGGTGGGACGGCGCATGGGCAGGATGGTGTAACCATCCGGCGAAAGCACCCATGCGCTGAACGAGGCTCCTCTAGGGGCCTTTTTTTATGTCTTCAAACAGGCCCTCGGGCTCCTCGATATCCAAAGCCAAAGCGGGATGGAAACAGGCAATGACGGATAAGGATAATACGGAAAACAGCAATAGCATGACAGGTGCGGAGATTGTTCTGAAGGCGCTGAAGGACAACGGCGTCGAGCACATCTTCGGTTATCCCGGTGGTGCCGTGCTTCCGATCTACGACGAGATTTTCCAGCAGGAAGACATTCAGCATATTCTCGTGCGTCACGAGCAGGGTGCCGGCCATGCTGCCGAAGGTTATGCCCGCTCCACCGGTAAGGTCGGTGTCATGCTCGTTACCTCCGGCCCCGGCGCCACCAATGCGGTCACCCCGCTGCAGGATGCGCTGATGGATTCCATTCCGCTCGTCTGCCTTTCCGGCCAGGTTCCGACATCGCTGATCGGCTCCGACGCATTTCAGGAATGCGATACCGTCGGCATTACGCGCCCCTGCACCAAGCACAACTGGCTGGTAAAGGACGTCAACGAACTGGCGGGCATCATCCATGAGGCCTTCCGCATCGCACAGACCGGTCGTCCCGGCCCCGTCGTTGTCGATATTCCGAAGGACATCCAGTTCGCCACCGGCACCTATACGCCGCCTTCCGCCGCCATTCAGCAGAAGAGCTACAAGCCGAAGGTTCAGGGCGATCTCAACGCCATTCACGCGGCCATCGAATTGATGTCTAAGGCAAAGAAGCCGGTTTTCTACACCGGTGGTGGCGTCATCAACTCCGGCCCGGAAGCGACACGGCTGCTGCGCGAACTGGTAGAGCTGACCGGTTTCCCGATCACCTCGACGCTGATGGGTCTCGGCGCCTATCCGGCTTCCGGCAAAAACTGGCTCGGCATGCTGGGCATGCACGGTTCATACGAAGCCAATATGACAATGCATGATTGCGACGTGCTGGTCTGCATCGGCGCGCGTTTCGACGACCGTATTACCGGGCGCCTGAATGCGTTTTCGCCGAACTCCAAGAAGATTCACGTCGATATCGATCCGTCCTCGATCAACAAGACCGTACGCGTCGACGTTCCGATCATTGGCGACGTCAGCCATGTTCTGGAAGATATGGTTCGCCTTTGGCGCGCTTTGCCGAAGAAGCCGGAAAAAGCGCAGACCGCGGAGTGGTGGCTGCAGATCGAGCGCTGGCGCGCCCGCAACTCCTTTGCCTACAAGAATTCCAACGATGTCATCATGCCGCAATATGCATTGCAGCGTCTTTACGAGGCATCGAAGGGGCGGGAGACCTTCATCACCACCGAAGTTGGCCAGCACCAGATGTGGGCGGCGCAGTTCTTCGGCTTCGAGGAGCCGAACCACTGGATGACCTCGGGCGGTCTCGGTACCATGGGATACGGCCTGCCGGCAGCTATCGGCGTTCAGGTCGCGCATCCGGAAGCGCTGGTTATCGACATTGCCGGTGATGCCTCGATCCAGATGTGCATTCAGGAAATGTCCTGCGCCATCCAGTACGGTCTGCCGGTGAAGATTTTCATCCTCAACAACCAGTATATGGGCATGGTGCGGCAGTGGCAGCAGTTGCTGCACGGCAACCGCCTGTCCAACTCCTATACCGAAGCCATGCCTGACTTCGTCAAACTGGCGGAAGCCTATGGCGCGGTTGGCATGTATTGCGACGATCCGAAGGAACTGGACGACAAGATCGCCGAGATGATTGCGGTCAACAGGCCGGTCATCTTCGATTGCCGCGTTGCCAATCTCGCCAATTGCTTCCCGATGATCCCATCTGGTAAAGCCCATAACGAGATGCTGTTGCCGGACGAGGCGACGGATGAAGCTGTTGCCAACGCCATCGATGCCAAGGGCCGTCAGCTAGTCTGAGCCGGGAGAGGAAAAGGATATGAACGCACACCTACAACCCACCGGCTCCGCCTATTTCATCCAGAAGGAAACGGCTGCCGTCGAAAATCACACGCTGTCGGTTCTCGTCAGCAACGAGCCGGGCGTTCTCGCCCGGGTCATCGGTCTATTTTCCGGCCGGGGTTACAACATCGAAAGCCTGACGGTTTCGGAAACCGAGCATGAGGCGCATCTGTCGCGCATCACGATCGTGACGCGCGGCACGCCGATCGTGCTGGAGCAGATCAAGGCGCAGCTGGAACGCATCGTTCCTGTGCACCGGGTGCTCGATCTTACCGTTCGCGCCCGCGAACTCGGTCAGGAACGGCCGATCGAGCGTGAAGTAGCGCTGATCAAGGTCGCCGGTTCGGGTGAAGCCCGCGCCGAGACGCTGCGTCTTGCGGATGCGTTTCAGGCCAAGGTGGTGGACGCGACAGTCGAGCATTTCATCTTCGAAATCACCGGCAAGTCGTCCAAGATCGACCAGTTCGTGGCCATCATCAAACCGCTCGGCCTGATCGAGATCTGCCGCACAGGTATCGCAGCGATGAACCGCGGTTCGCAGGGGATGTGATCCTCCGCCTTTCGAATATCCTTGTAATACCAAGCCCGCGGTTCGCCGCGGGTTTTTTTATGGGCTGCGCTCCGGTGAATTGATATTCAACCATATGGTTGACTTTTTAGTCTGGCGGCCTATATTCAACAACATGGTTGAATTATCTGTTCCACATCTCGACACTGTCTTTCATGCCCTTGGCGATGCGACGCGGCGCACGATGCTGCGCGATCTATCCCGTGGCGAGCGAACGGTGAGCCAGCTGGCCGAGCCGTTCGACATATCGCTGGCTGCGGCATCCAAGCACATCAAGGCGCTGGAAAACGCCGGGCTTATTCGTCGTGAGGTGAGGGGGCGTACCCATGTCTGCCGCCTTGCGCCGGAACGGTTGGCAGAGGCGCATGAATGGCTGGATTTCTACCGGCAGTTCTGGAACAGCCGCCTCGATATTCTTGAGCAGATGCTCAGGGAGGATGATCAGGGAAAATCCCCTGCAGATGGAGGAAATGACAATGGCTGATATTGCAATGCCTGACGCCTATGGCCGGCTCGTCGAGCCGACAACACTGAAGATAGAACGGCTCCTGCCGGGACCAATCGAGCGGGTCTGGGCCTATCTGACACAGAGCGAACTTCGCCGCCGGTGGCTGGCGTCCGGCGAGATGCGGCTTGCGCCCGACGCACCATTTGAACTCGTCTGGCGCAACGACGAGCTTTCCGACCCGCCGGGCAGCCGCCCGGAAGGTTTTTCCGAAGAGAACAGGATGACCTCACGCATCATCACTGTCGTTGCGCCGCACCGCCTCGTCTTCACCTGGGGTGAGAGCGCAGAGGTGTCGATCGAGCTTCAGGCTCTGGGCAAGGATGTGCTTCTGACACTGGTTCACCGCCGGCTTGCGGATCGCACGACCAAGCTTAATGTCAGCGCCGGCTGGCATGCGCATCTCGACATTCTCGCCGCCCGTCTTCAGGAAAAGGAACCGGGGCCTTTCTGGGATAGCTGGCTGGGGCTGAAAGAGGAATATGAGCGCCGCATACCGTAACTGGGTGCAGCATGTCTGGGAGACTGACGGCGCGGTTCGCTGCGCCGTTATTGAATTGAAATGGTGCAGCCCAAAGCATCAGCCCGCAGGGCTCACATTTCGATTCAATTGCTTGAGTGCCTGATTCCGAAAAACATCTTAATGCTTTGTTAAATCAAAGCATTTCCAGCGCCGTCTTGCGTGTCGGTGGAGGGAAAGCGGCATCCAGTGCGGCCCAGTCCTCATCGGTGATTTCGAGATCGGTGGCACCTCGGTTCTCCTCCACGCGTGCGGCGCTGGCGGATTTTGGAATGGCGATGACGCCTTCTCTTTCCAGAAGAAAGGCCAGTGCCAGTTGCGCAGGCGTAGCCTGATAGGCCTTGGCGATGCGGATGAGTTCGTGGTTGTTGAGGATGCGCCCCTGTTCGATTGGCGAATAGGCCATCAGCGGCACGCTGTGCCACTGACACCAGGGCAGAAGGGAAAATTCCGGTCCGCGCCGGGAGAGATTGTAGAGCACCTGATTGGCGGCGCAATTCTTACCGTCGGGAACAGCAAAAAGCTCCTCCATGTCGTCGGTGTCGAAATTCGAGACGCCCCAGTCGCCGATCTTGCCTGCTTTTTTAAGCTTTTCGAAAGCGGCCACCGTTTCTTCCAGCGGGTGATCACCACGCCAATGCAGCAGATAGAGATCGAGGCGGTCGGTGCCGAGCCTTGCGAGGCTGCGCTCGCAGGCCTCAATCGTGCCTCGGGCGCTGGCGTTCCAGGGATAGACCTTGCTGACCAGAAACACCTCGTCGCGCCGGCCGGCAATCGCCGTGCCCACCACCTCTTCGGATCGGCCGTCTGCATACATTTCGGCCGTGTCGATCAGCGTCATGCCGAGATCGATCGCCTTGCGAATGCTCTCGACTTCCTGCGGAGCCGATGATCTCATCTCGCCCATGTTCCAGGTGCCGAGGCCAAGGGCTGGTATCTCTTTTCCGGATGGCAGGGTGACGGAAGGAATGTCGTCATACATCGGTTCGCTCCAGCGGTTGTTGACGGAGAATAGCCCTTTGTTCCGACTTCTCAAACCCGGCATGGAAAGGATCGATCCATCAAAAAATTTGACTACGCCTATCGGTTGATCGGACTGGTTTGATGGTGGTTCGGCGGATAGGGTCTTTTCACAGGAGAGATCATGACTGTCGAAACCCTCGTTGCGCTGGTGCTGTTTGCCTTCACAACCTCCATCACGCCCGGCCCGAACAATATGATGCTTTTTGCCTCCGGCGTGAATTTCGGTTTCCGCCGCACGATCCCGCATATGCTGGGCATCGGGGCGGGGTTCCTGTCATTGCTGATCGGCGTCGGATTTGGGCTTGGCGCGCTGCTGCACTCTGTGCCCTTGCTCTATACCGTGCTGAAATTCGCGGGCGGACTTTATCTCGTCTGGATCGCGTGGAAGATCGGCACGTCCCGCAGCCTGAACGAGGGTGCTGCCGCATCGGTGCCGATGAGCTTTCTTGCCGCCGCAGCCTTTCAGTGGGTCAATCCCAAGGCTTGGGTAATGGCCGTGACCGCGATGGCGACCTATACGGATGAGCGGCAATATCTCGTCACCGTTTTGATCGTCGGCGTGGTTTTCGCCGCCGTCAATCTTCCCAGCGTTTCGACCTGGGCGGGCTTCGGCTCGGCCCTGCGCGACTGGCTTTCCGTTCCCGTGCGGCTCAAATGGTTCAACATCACCATGGCCGTCCTTCTCGTCGTCAGCCTCTGGCCGATGTTGAAATAGGGGGTCTCCCTTCATCCCTGTGCCTGTCGCATGGATGTGGGGTGGGGGTATAGGTTATTCTACGCAGGGAACTGGCGGTAACATTCCTCGGCGATCTTCTGCACCTCGGCGCGCGTCAGTTCGGCAGAAACCGCATAGCCCAGTTCGTTGTCGATCCAGTAAAAGGTCTCGACGCCATCGGCGCTCGCCATGCGGAAGCTGGTGGTGCGGTTTTCCTCGTTGTGGCCGACCAACACCGTTACCCGGCGGCCGGTCTTGTCCTGATACATCAGCATCGCCCCTGGCTTGCCGCTGACAGGGATCAGGCGCCCGCCGACGAGATCAAATCCGATCTTGGAAAGATCGGGGATGGCGAAGGGATAACCGAGCCTTTTGCCGAGCCATGTTGCAAGGTGCTGCTGCTGTTCGGCTCCAACTTCAACGGGGTGGCGCACCTCGCTTGCATAGATGAGATAGGCCGATTTCGCCTGCGCGGGAATGTCAGTCGTCAACGATGCCAGAACCACGTCCTGCGGCGTGGCGAGCGGCGGCGGCACGAGCCTTCCGGCTGCGGCACCTGCCGCGAAGATCAGCAACACAGCTGCCGTTCGCAGAAGAACCGGTTTCAGCCGCCACGCGGGTGCCTGTTTTCTTTCGGCAAGCATCGCGGTGTCGTGCGGATGTTCGGCGGCATAGGCGGCGAATGCGGCTCGCAGGGTTTCAGCCTGTTTTTTCCAGTCTTCCACACGCTCCCGCTCCTGCGGCCTTTCGGTCAGCCAGGCCTCGACAGCCGCGCGGTCGTCGTCGGACAAAAGCCCATCGACATAAGCGTGCAGATCGTCTTCGGTAATGGCATCGGGCCTTTTCATCGTGGTCTCCGCAGGGGAATGATATTGTCCGCCGCCAGGTGCTGGCGCAGGGTTTCGCGGGCGCGGGAAAGTCTGGACATGACGGTACCCACGGGGATCGACAATGTCTCGGCTGCCTCCTGATAGCTGTAGCCTTCCACCGTCACCAGCATCAGCACCGCCCGCATCTCTGGCGAAAGCAGCCCGAGCGCGACGTGCAGCCTATCGTTTTCCAGCGTGTCGCCGAGTGTGTCGGCAACGGCCAGGCTTTCATGGCCGTCGAGACTTTCGGACGGGTGACGTTTCGCGGCGCGGTGGCGGTTGCGATAAAGATTCGTCATTATCGCGTAAGCCCATGATTTCAAAGCCGTTCCGTGCCATTGCCTCTTGTTGGTCAGCGCCTTTTCCACGCAGTCCTGCAATAGGTCCTCGCCATCGGCGTCGGAGCGGGAAAGGCTGCGAGAATAACGCCGCAGCATGGGTATCAGCGCCAGCATCTCCGCCTCGAAGGAGCCGGCTGCGGGGGAGAGGCTCCCCCGCGTATTGCCATTCATGCCATCATGGTTTTGCGGCATCCCATACACCGTTCATACCGTCGCCGGTTGCATCGCCTTTTTTCATGTCCTTGGCCCAGTAGTAGAGCGGCATGCCGTCCTTTGCCCACTGCATCTTGCCGTCCTTGCGCGTCACGAGAGAATAGGCGCCTTCGGCCTTGTCGCCAGTAGCCGCGAAGAACGGCGGCCAGTTGGTGGCGCACTTGTCATAACAATTGGATACGCCCTTCTTGTCGTTCTTGAAAGTGTAGAGCGTCATGCCTTTTTCGCCTGCGAGCACATTGCCTTTGGCGGTCTTGACCGTTTCGACCGCGGGTGCCGCATAGGCCGTTCCGGCAAATGCCAAAACGAGGGCGGGAACGATAAAGCGGATTTTCATGGACATATCCTCCTTGGTTCGGGCGGCTTCTGCCGCCAGCACATCAAAAGACACCGCAGGTCACTGCTTTATTCCCTCCGCCGGTGCGATTTTTAAACTTATCCGTTGAGCTAAGTGTTTTGCCGTGATAGTTAGTCTTATGGATAACTATTCAGCGCCACTTGACGATATCTTCCAGTCCCTTGCCGATCCGACACGAAGGGCCGTGCTTTTGCGGTTGGGCAGCGGGGATGCGAGCGTCGGCACGCTTGCCGAACCTTTCGCCATGGCCCTGCCGTCGTTCATGAAACATATCCGCCAGCTGGAAGGAGCGGGGTTGATCGTGACGCGCAAGCAGGGCCGGGTGCGGTTCTGCTCGCTGGAGAAACAACGGTTTTCAATGATCGAGGGCTGGCTTTCGCAACAGCATGCCATCTGGGAAGGCCGGACGGACCGGCTTGAACAGTTCGTCATGGCGCAACAGGACAGAACCTCCGATAAAGGGGAGAATGACAAATGACCGACACTTTCAATCCCGATCTCGATCTGAAGATTTCAAGGATCATCAGGGCGCCGCGCCAGCTGGTCTGGAACGCCTGGGTCGACAAAAACAGCCTCGAACAGTGGTGGGTGCCGCATCCCGGCAAATGCCGTGTCGAGAAAATGGAGCTTTTCCCCGGCGGCGCTTTCGAGACCCGCTACAGCGATGACGGTAAGGCATTTGGCGATCACATAAGTGGATGTTTCCTGGCGGTGGATCATGAGGAGCGGCTGATCTTCACCGACGCGTTGACGGCAGGCTTTCGGCCGTCCGCCCGCCCATTCCTCACCGCCGTCATGACGTTTCGCGACCATCCCGAAGGCATGGAATATGTGGCCTATGCCATGCACAGAAACCCTGAAGATCGCGACAAGCACGCGGAGATGGGCTTTTTCGACGGCTGGAACACGGTTGCCGAGCAATTGGCGCAGCTTGTCGAAAGACAGGCGGTCAATTGAGGCGCATCAACCGAACAGGGCAATATCCGGCTTGGTCAGCATCAGCCAGATGATGCTGAGAACCGCGAAGAAAGCCGGAAAACCGCAGGCAAACCAGATGCGGTAGAGACGGAACCATTGCTGCGGCAGGGCCTCTCCGGTTGCGGCGCAATCGCGGGCGATATCGCGTAGCTTGATCTGGATCCACACCACCGGCAGCCAGAAAATGCCGGTGAAGACATAAAGGCAGAGCGAAAGGGCGATCCAGCCTTCGCTCAGCGGCCAGCCGATGATGCGCGCCAGAAAATAACCGGTGACCGGCTGGATGATCGCCGCCGTGGCGGTAAAGATGGTGTCGGCGATGACGACCGTGCCCGAAACATGGGCGATCAGCGCCGGGTTTGCCGTCCGCCGCGCCATCACCATAAAAAACGCTATGCCAGCCCCGGTGCCGAACAACACGGTTGCGCCGATGACATGGGCGAGCCGCAGAAGGTCTTCAGGCGTCATCAGCGTTCATCCAATGTGGCAAGGGCGACAAGTGTCAGGGCGATGGAGGGCAGGACCTTGACGAGGGGGCCGAGCGGATCGAGCCACAGACCCGGCTCCAGCAGACTGCCACCAGTCAGATAGGCGGCGGTGACCAGGAGCATGGCGACGAGCGCTTTTCTGGCAAGTGGTCTTATCAGGACGGTGACGCCCAGGGCGATATCGATGAGGCAGGTGGCGAGTGTGAGGGCGACGGCCGGCACTTGCGGCATGAAGGGCAGGAAATGCGCCGCCGAGCTGTCGATATCAAGCAGCGGTACGAGGCCGGACAATAGCCAGAACAGCGACAGGCAGAGAATGAGGACGGGTTTAAGCAGATATGATCTGGCAAACCACAGGTCCTGCACGCCGGAAGGGTGAGCCGCCAGCGTGTCCCTCAAGCTCTTGAGCGACGTCGTCGCTTTTGGCGCGCTGTTCTCCGTCACGATACCTTCCGACATCACCGTCATGGCGGTTGAGCGCAACGGCGACCGCCAGCCGAGCTTTCCCGCAATATCCGCCGTGAGGGCGACGGGGCGCATGAAGGCAGCCGGAAGATTTAGCGCGGGAGCAGGGGTGAGGCCGAGCCATTGCCGGTGCGCAGCGATCACGCCTTGCAATGTCAGCGTTTCGTTTGCTGCCAGCTCGATATCGCTACCTGACGGGATTTCGCCATCTATTGCCGCGCTGACTGCCAACGCGACATCTTCGACTGCGACGGTCTGTACAGGCATCTTGCCGTTTACGAGCGGCACAGCGAAGGGGAAGCTTGCAAGCGCGCGCACGAGTGCTGTGCCGCCATGGGCGTTGCGGCCGACAACCAGTGCGGGGCGGAGAATGACAAAGCGCAGACCGCTTGCGGCAAGTGCCACATCGGCGCGGCGTTTGGTGGCGAGGAAGGGCAGTTGGGAAGCGGCTCCGGAAGTGCGAGCCGATATCTGGATCACCAGTTTGCCGCCCGCATTTACCGCTGCCCGGTAGAGCGCCAGCATCGCCTTTTCCTGCGTCGCGGCAAGATCATCCGACAGGCCGTCCTGAAGCGCACCTGCGCAATTGACGATGCCGTCATGGTCGCTAACGAGTGCCGCCCAGTTGGCTGCGCTGGTCATACGCGAGAGATCGGCCGGAACCCAGCTGGCGAAAGGCCATTTATCTTTAGCTCGCGCAATGGTGCGAGCCAGCCCAGTAACGGTGTGACCTTTGCCGTGAAGGCTGCGGATCACTTCGGAACCGATGAAACCCGTTGCGCCCAGAATCAATATCTTCATGCGCGGCATGATACCCGCCATGGTTTAAAAACCAGCCGTGTTTTATTGCCGCATTCTGATGGTGTGATTCATCTTTCGTTCTTTTTCTGTTGCGCACGGTGCTCGAATCCTGCGATGAGGGCGCATGTTATTTTCACCGCAACAGGACGAAGCGCTCAAGGCTGTTTCCCGCTGGCTGAAGGAAGGCCGGACGCCGGTTTTTCGGTTGTTCGGTTATGCCGGAACCGGCAAGACGACGCTTGCCAAACATTTCGCGGAAAATGTCGATGGCGAAGTGCTGTTTGCGGCCTTCACCGGCAAGGCGGCGCAGGTGCTGCGCTCGCGCGGGGCGACCAATGCCCGCACCATCCATTCGCTGATCTACCGCCCGCGCGGCGAAGAGACCGTGGAAGACGAGGAAACCGGCAAGACCTCGGTCGCACCGATGTTTTCCATCAACCGCCAGAGCCCGCTAGCCAAGGCGGCACTCATCATCATCGATGAATGTTCGATGGTGGATGAGCAGCTCGGCAAGGATCTGATGAGCTTCGGCACGCCGATTCTCGTGCTCGGCGATCCCGGACAGTTGCCGCCGGTTTCAGGCGGTGGCTTCTTCACGGAGCAGGAGCCGGATTACCTGCTCTCCGAAATTCATCGGCAGGCCAAGGACAATCCCATCATCCACCTTGCCATGGATGTGCGGGAAGGCCGCGAGATCATGCGTGGCGATTACGGTGCCGCGCAGGTGATTTCCAAGTCCGAGGTGACACAGTCGCTCGTGCTCGATGCCGATCAGGTGCTCGTCGGCACAAATCGCACGCGCCGCCGTTATAACCAGCGGCTTCGCGAGCTGAAGGGCTTTACGGCCGATTATCCGCAATCCGGCGACAAGCTGGTTTGCTTGAGGAACGATCCGGCCAAGGGCCTGCTGAACGGCTCTCTCTGGCAGGTCATGAGTTCGTCGCGCGAGACGGTGAAACCCGGCATCAACCTGATGATCCGGCCTGAAGACGACGATATGGATCGCGGCGCGGCCAAGATCAAATTGCTGAAGGCGGCTTTCGAGGATGTGGAAACGGAAATTCCGTGGACCACCCGCAAGCGTTATGACGAGTTCGATTTCGGTTATGCGCTGACCGTGCACAAGGCGCAGGGTTCGCAGTGGAACAATGTGGTTCTCTTTGACGAGAGCTATGCCTTCCGCGATTCGCGCGAGCGGTGGCTTTACACCGCCATCACCCGCGCCGCAGAAACACTCACAATCGTTCGCTGAGATAGAGCATTTCCGGTGAATAGCGGGACACCTTCAATGCTCCATTTCTTTTGTCTGCGCATTGTCCGGACGGAAAACCGCTGTGAAGTTTTCGTGGAAATGCCTTGTCAGGCACGGATGACGCCCAGCAGAACCGCTTTGGCAACTGCCTGAAAGCGGTTGCTGGCACTGAACTTGCCGATAATCTTCGCCTCCAGTTCGTTGAGGTCGTTACCTGAAAGGCCGAGAGCGCGCGCGAGCCTTACCGGGGCGTACCCCTCCGCCATCAGTTCCAGGCATTTTCGCTCGTTGTCTGTCAGCGCGATATCCTTGCCCGGTCCCCGCTCAGCCGCATCGAGGCCATCAGCATCGTTATCGGTGGCGAGCAGTTCCTCGATCTGCTGGGCCTGGCGCTGAAGCGTGGAGCGTTCCGCGGTCAGTTCTCTTTTTCGCTGCCGCAGTGCGGAGTGGAATATCTCGTCCGCTTCTTCCTGCGAGAGAGAGCGGGCAAGTTTTTCCATGATGTCTGTAATGGCTGCGACGGAAATGCCGACTTCGCGACAGACATTTATCACCGCCATGCGTTGCACGTTGCGGTGGGAGTAAACCCGCATCTGGCCGATGCGTTTTGAGGTCAGCAGCGCCTTTTCTTCGTAAAAATGCAGGGTCCGGTGCGTTACGCCGAAAATGTTGGCCATGTCGGCGATGGGAACCGGTTCGGCGGGCAGGGAGGAGGGCAGGCTTATATCCGGTAAAAAGCTGCTGATCCTTAGATTGGGTTTGTCCTCGTCGCCGTGTTCAAACGGCATCCTGCCATTCTGCATCGTTTCCCCCTTCGCGCGTTTTGACAGTGTGCCTGCTTTTTATGGCATTCGTTACTTGTTCCCCACCGCAGACCTGTCTTCTGATCAAGACATTTTGCCGATGCTGCATGAGAACCGTAACCTGTATTGCCTGCTTTCGTTCCCGTATCCTTAAAAAATTTTATCGGCCTCCTTGCGGTCGGCGTCAACCTGCGTGAAACAGGATGTCAATTCCGAACCGGAGTCTCGATGTCATGCCCGCAAAACTTTCCGTCAATCTGAACGCAATTGCCATGCTGCGCAACCGTCGCGATCTCCCATGGCCGGATGTCGCGCATTTCGGGCATATTGCACTCGCTGCGGGTGCTAGCGGGCTGACTGTACACCCTCGGCCGGACCAGCGCCATATCCGCTTTTCGGACCTGCCGGTGCTGCGTGCGCTCATCGATGACAGTTTCCCAAGCGCGGAATTCAACATCGAAGGTTATCCGACCGAAGATTTTCTCGTTCTGTGCGAACAAACCCAGCCTGAGCAGGTGACGCTGGTGCCCGACGATCCGTCGCAGGCGACATCAGACCATGGCTGGGATTTCCGCAAGCACGCGGCTTTCCTGAGAGAAGCCGTTGGGCGCCTGAAGGCCGGCGGTATGCGGGTTTCGCTTTTTGCCGATGGTGACGGCGAGCGCGAAGCGGTAGAGCTGGCGGCTGAGACGGGTGCTGCCCGCATTGAGCTCTATACCGGTCCCTATGGAGGTTGTTTTGACGATCCGCAAAAAGGTGACGCGCTTCTGGAAAAACTCGGACAGACGGCGGACTACGCCGCAGCGCTCGGGCTTGCCGTCAATGCCGGGCACGACCTGACTGTAGCAAACCTGCCCAAGCTTATGAAACGCATACCTGATCTTGCAGAGGTCTCCATCGGTCACGGGTTGACGGCGGATGCGCTGGAATATGGTATGGCTGAAACAGTCCGGCGTTTTTGTCGCGCCTGCGGTCAGGCTATTTCATAACCAAAGTCATTTTTTTTGCCTATAATCTGCTTGCGCATGCTCCGTGCGCGAGCTTTTAAAGGCAGAGACACATGCAAGAACATCACGTTGTCGTCGTGGGTGGAGGCTTCGGCGGCTTACAAATGGTACACGGGCTGGAGGGGGCCCCTGTCCGCATCACATTGATTGACCGCCGCAACCATCATCTATTTCAGCCATTGCTTTATCAGGTTGCGACGACGGCTCTTGCGACATCCGAAATCGCCTGGCCGATCCGCCATCTTTACCGCGACCGCAAGGAAGTGACGACGCTGCTTGCGGAAGTGAACGGCGTAGACCGTGACGCGCGCACCGTGCATCTGAGTTCCGGTCAGGTCATCGGCTTCGATACGCTGGTGCTGGCCACCGGCGCCCGTCATGCCTATTTCGGCCGTGACGAATGGGAGCGTGCCGCTCCCGGCCTCAAGACGCTCGAGGATGCAACGACGATCCGCCGCCGCCTGCTTCTGGCTTTCGAGCGTGCGGAACTTGCCACCAGCGAGGAGGAACGGCAGGCGCAGCTGACCTTCGTCATCATCGGGGCAGGCCCGACGGGCGTGGAAATGGCGGGCATGATCGCCGAGCTCGCCCACAAGGCGCTGCCGCCGGAATTCCGCAATGTGGATACCAGAAAGAGCCGCGTGCTGCTTGTCGAGGCAGGTCCGCGCGTTCTGCCGGTTTTCACGGACGATCTTTCGGCCTATGCCAAGCAGGCGCTTGAAAAGCTCGGCGTCGAGGTTCTGCTCGGCACACCGGTGACGGCCTGCACCGATGAGGGCGTGACTGTGGGTGAGACCTTTTATCCGTGCCGCACGGTGGTCTGGGCCGCTGGCGTGCAGGCGTCTCCCGCTGCAAAGTGGCTGAATGCCGCTGCCGACAGGGCGGGACGCGCTATCGTAGGGCCGCATCTCAATCTGGAAGACGACCCCAATATTTTCGTCATCGGCGATACGGCCGCCGTCAATCAGGAAAACGGCAAACCGGTGCCGGGCATTGCGCCTGCAGCCAAGCAGCAGGGCGCCCATGTGGCAAAGGTCATCAAGGCGCGGCTATCCGGAGAGCCGGAGCCCGCGCCGTTCCGCTACAGCCATCAGGGTAATCTGGCGACAATCGGCAAACGCGCGGCGGTGATCGATTTCGGCAGGTTCAAGCTCAAGGGCGTGCTTGCATGGTGGATCTGGGGGCTTGCCCATATCTACTTCCTGATCGGAACGCGCTCGCGGCTGGCCGTGGCGTGGAGCTGGCTGTGGATTTACCTCAGCGGCCAGCACAGCGCGCGGCTGATCACCCAGAAAGAGACATTGAAGGACGAGGCCTGAGGGCAGGGCGGGTAAAGGAAAGCGCGGGAAGCATTGGCTTCCCGCGCTCGCATTTACGGTCAGTGCGCCAAACCATTCCTCCGTCACGCCATATTAAGTCCGGGGTGACGGAGTGCGGATGTGGCGAGCTTGTGCCAATCCAGGGCTCAAGCGTCGAGCGATGCCATGTCGATGACGAAGCGGTAGCGAACGTCGCTCTTCAGCACGCGCTCATAGGCTTCGTTGACATCCTGGATGTTGATCGTTTCGATCTCCGAGACGATGTCATGCTCGCCGCAGAAATCCAGCATTTCCTGGGTTTCCTTGATCGAACCGATCATTGAGCCGGAGAGGCTCTTCGCACCGATGATGAGCGAGAAGGCGTGGACCGGGATCGCATGTTCCGGTGCACCGACCACGACCATGCTGCCCTTGGGCTTCAGGAGGCCGAGATAGGCGTTCCAGTCGATTGCGACACCTGCCGTGCAGATGATCAGGTCGAAGGTGCCGGCCAGCTTTTCGAAGGTCGAGGCGTCGCTGGTGGCGTAATATTCCTTCGCGCCGAGCTTCAGGCCATCTTCCTTCTTCGACAGGGTCTGGGAAAGAACTGTGACATCCGCGCCCATGGCAGCGCCGAGCTTGACGCCCATGTGGCCAAGACCACCCATGCCGACGATTGCGACCTTCTGACCGGGACCGGCGTTCCAGCGGCGCAGCGGCGAGTAGAGCGTGATGCCTGCGCATAGAAGCGGCGCGGAAGCGTCGAGCGGCAGGTTGTCCGGGATCGACAGGACATAACCTTCCTTGACGACGATCGAGTCGGAATAACCGCCATGGGTGGCTGTCTTCGTATTCGGATCGACATCGTTATAGGTCTGGACGAGGCCGGGCATGTAGTGTTCGTTGTCGAGGTCACGGGTGGCGCAGCCGACGCAGGAATCGACGAAGCAGCCAACGCCGACATGATCGCCGACCTTGAATTTCGTGACCTTGGAGCCAACGGCTTTCACGACACCGGCAATCTCATGGCCGGGAACGATCGGGAAGACGGCATTCTTCCATTCGTTGCGGACGGTGTGGATGTCCGAGTGGCAGATGCCGGCATATTTGATATCGATGACAACGTCGTCATCGTTAGGCTCGCGGCGTTCGAAGGTGAACGGGGTAAGCGGCTTCGACGCATCGGTCGCAGCATAACCTCTTGCAATGGCCATCTGAATATCCTTTCGGGAGTTGGGGACGGCGGAATATGCAATGGATGGGTGCCGGGGCGTTAGAGCGATCCTCCGAGCTTTTTGCACGATCCTGCAAAAAATTGCGGTGGGCTATTTGCGGAAACTGGCCCGGCTTTCTAGATAATGCAAACAGACACGCTGCTTCCTTCCCTAAAGGGTTTCCCAGATGACCATGCCGTTCAATCTCTATCAGGAGATCGCCTCCATCGCCGCACGGCATGCCACCCGCGATGGCGAGGTCCAGACGGCAATCGAAACCCTCGGCATCAGCCGCCGGTCCACACCCAGCGCGCCGTGCCACGGCAGCTATCGTCCCTGTTTGGCAATGGTGATCCAGGGGTCGAAAAGCGTGCAGCTGGGAACGGACACCATCAATTACGGGGCCGGCGACTATCTTCTGACCTCGCTCGACCTGCCGGTTGCCTGGCGTGTGGTGGAAGCGAGCGAGGAAGTACCGCATTTTTGCATCGGGCTTGCGATCGACAGCGAAAAGCTGCTCGACCTTATGAGCCGCATGCCGATCGAGCGGCCTCAGGAGCCGGTAAGCGGCCAGCGCGGCATCGTGGTGAACGCCGCCACACCGGAGCTGCTTGATGCGGCCATCCGGCTGATGCGCCTGCTTGACCGCCCGGCGGACATTGCGGCCATGGCGCCGCTGATCGAGCAGGAAATCCTCTATCGAATCCTGACGGGACCAGCGGGTGGGCAGCTGATGAACATCGTCGCTGCCGGAAGCCATGGCAATCGGATCGCCCGCGCCATCGCCTGGCTGCGCGAGAATTTCGCGCGCCAGTTGCGTATCGAGGAACTTGCGGAGCATATCGGCATGAGCGTGTCGTCTTTCCATCACCATTTCAAGACGATCACGGCCATGACGCCCATTCAGTACCAGAAGCAGCTGCGGCTGCATGAGGCGCGCCGGCTGATGCTGCTGGAGCGCCTGGATGCAGGCACGGCCGGCCATCGTGTCGGTTACCAGAGCCCTTCGCAGTTCAGCCGGGAATACAGCCGCTTTTACGGGATGTCGCCCTCACGCGACGTCGACGCCTCGCGTGAGATAAGCGCGGCCGGATAAAGCGGCATTATGGTGCGGCGCATCCTGCTTCCGCATCGCGTCAATTCGTACATCACTGTGAAGAAAGCGCTTGACGGGCAAGCTGTCTCCGCTTAAATGGCGCTCGAACCGTACCGTACGGTACATTAATCGAGCCTCTGGAGTGGAAATAAGTGGCCTCCGACCCGATCACAGCGCAGGAATTTTCGCCGCGCCAGAACGCCGTTCTGGATCAGGCATTGCGTCTTCTGGTCGAGGGTGGCGAGAAAGCGCTGACCACCTCCGGTCTTGCGCGCGCGGCCAACTGTTCCAAGGAAAGCCTCTACAAATGGTTTGGCGACCGGGACGGCCTGCTGGCTGCGATGATCACTTTCCAGCAGAGCAAGGTTCGCACCTTCGAGAAGGCGGGCGACCGCGTGTCTGCGCCGCAGCTTGCCGATCATCTCGAGGTTTTCGCACATGATCTGCTTGATGTGCTGGCGGGCGATGTGTCGCTGGCGCTCAACCGTCTGGCGATAGGGCAGGCGAGCCGTGATGGTTCCAAGCTTGGCGATCTTCTTCTGGAACGTGGCCGTCGCCAGATCGACCGCCGCGCCCGCGGGTTGATCGAGGCGGGTCGCCGTTCGGGTTACCTGCGTTTCGATGACGCCGAAGAGGCGTATCGCAGTTTTTACGGCCTCATCGTTTCGGATCTGCATGTGCGCATGCTGCTGGGCGAGGCGCCTGACAAGGATTTTTCCGCCCGGGCAAAGAAGGCGGTGGTCGCCTTTCTAACACTCTACGGCACGGAAAAGGTACATTCGGAACTGGGCGGCAAGGTCGCCTGAGGTTCCGGTTCACACAGAGACAAGCATTAGGGAAGGACCATAAAATGCGCGTTTATTATGATCGTGATGCGGATCTCAATCTCATCAAGTCCAAGAATGTCGTCATCGTCGGCTACGGTTCCCAGGGCCGCGCCCATGCGCTGAACCTCAAGGATTCCGGCGCCAAGAACGTCGTCATTGCTCTGAAGGCCGGTTCGCCGACCGTCAAGAAGGCGGAAGCCGACGGCTTCAAGGTCATGACCGTTGCCGAAGCCGCCAAGTGGGGCGACCTTTTGATGATGGCGACGCCTGACGAATTGCAGGCCGACATCTACAAGGCCGACATTGCCGGCAACATCCGTGACGGTGCGGCGATTGCTTTCGCACACGGCCTCAACGTTCACTTCGGCCTCATCGAGCCAAAGGCTTCGCTCGACGTCGTCATGATCGCACCGAAGGGCCCCGGCCACACGGTTCGCGGCGAATACCAGAAGGGCGGCGGCGTGCCCTGCCTCGTTGCCGTTCACCAGAACGCTTCCGGCAACGCACTTGAACTCGCTCTCTCCTACGCCTGCGGCGTTGGCGGTGGCCGTTCTGGCATCATCGAAACCAACTTCAAGGAAGAGTGCGAAACCGACCTCTTCGGCGAACAGGTCGTTCTGTGCGGCGGTCTCGTAGAACTCATCCGCGCCGGTTTCGAAACCCTGGTCGAAGCCGGTTACGCACCGGAGATGGCCTATTTCGAGTGCCTGCACGAAGTGAAGCTGATCGTTGATCTGATCTATGAAGGCGGCATCGCCAACATGAACTACTCGATCTCCAACACGGCCGAGTGGGGCGAATACGTCACCGGTCCTCGCATCATCACCGCTGACACCAAGGCTGAAATGAAGCGCGTTCTTCACGACATCCAGACCGGCAAGTTCACCACTGAGTGGATGCAGGAATGGAAGGCCGGCGGCGCACGCTTCAAGGGCATCCGTCGCAACAACGACGCCCACCAGATCGAAGAAGTCGGCGCAAAGCTGCGCGGCATGATGCCCTGGATCGGCAAGAACAAGCTGGTTGACAAGGCCGTCAACTAAGCTTCATTGCTTGACAGAATATTGGAAGGCCGGGGCGAGAGCTCCGGCCTTTCTGCATTGCGCCTGGCTAGGATCACACGATGGCGTCGGCTTCCTCGATAATGACCGATACGGGAAAGTGATCGGAGAAACCACCGAGATTGACGTTTTTGACTGCATCGCCTTTCGACAGGCCGAAGCGGATCGGCCCCTCATTCTTGCTGTGGCTGACCATGGCGGCAATGGCTTCAATTTTCGCGGTTTCCTCGCGCACCGCGAAGCCGCTGCTTCCGGTCAGAAGCGATCTTGAGACGAGTATCTGGTCGAAGATATTGGCGTCGCCGTTGAAATAGAGCGTGCCATAGATCGTTCTTGCCGTACCGACTGAATCCACCACCTGCTGGCGCAGGTAGTTCCAGGTGAGATTGTAGAACATTGCCGATTGCGAGCTTTCGACATCGTCGCGCTCGCGGGTGGAATTGGCGTGATAGCGCAGCGATGCATCGGAAGGGTCGTCGTTGAAATCGCCGAAGGCGACGACGGCGATGTCGTTTCCTTTTTCTTCCCTGATCCGCTGGTGCCAGTAGCCAAGCGTCTCACCGGCGGTCATGCGAAAACCGGCGCTTTCCACCGCGCCGCCGGAGCGCGACGGCCAGTGATTGGAAAGGGCGATAAGCTGGCGTCCGCCCTTGGTGATGAAGGTGCATTGGGTAATGTCGCGGGTACCGGTGCGGCGCATCACGAAATGGCTGAAAATCTCGGTTTCGTTGATCAGTAGCTTCTTGCTGTCATAGATGAAGGCCGTATCGATGCCGCGCTGGTCCTTGCTGGAATCTGCATGCACCACACGGTAGGCGCGCTCAGGCATGAGGTCGTTCAGATGTTCCGCAAGCGTCTCCAGAACGAAACGGTTCTCGACTTCGCACACGCCGAGAAGATCCGGCCCGGCGCCGCCGATCTGCCTTATGATCAAACCGAGTTGCCTGAGCTTGGTCTTGAACAGATCTTCGGTCCAGCCTTTCAGATCGTTCTTCAGCCGCTCGGCAATCCAAGGTTCGCGCGCCGGATACCCTTCCGGCGCAAACAGGTTTTCGACATTCCAGAACGCCAGGACATATTGGGTCATGATACCTCACACCTCCGGTTGGTTTTACAAAACCTAGTGGAAGTTTTTGCCACAACAACTTGAAATTGTCATGACGGGTTTAGCACACGACCCATTTTGCCGTTCGATCTTACTTGCCCGGCGGGATGACGCCCTTCGTCAGCAGGAAGCAGCCGTAAAAACGGGTCTCGCCTGTTGTGATGACGCAATATGCTTTTTTAGCCTGTTCATAGAAGGCGAAGCGTTCGATACCATACATGGGGGTGGATTTTCCCTCCGCCGCGTCTATTTCCTTCTGCACTTCGACCTGTACGGGTTCCAGCTGGTCCGGTGCGCCCATCACTTCCATGCGTCCGACCGAAGGCTGCAGCGGCGTGTCGAGTGGCAGCACCGAGAGAATCGCCTGCATGGCGCGGGCGGCGGAAATGTTGTCCATGCGCAGCACCTTGCCGACCGTTGTCTGGCGAGCCACCGAATCGGAAGGGAAGTTGGTGTCGGAAATCACCAGCGTATCGCCGTGACCCATGGCGCGTAACGCGTGAAGGACATCGGCATTCAGCGCCGGGTCGATATTTTTCAGCATGTCGTCAAACTCCCATGATGCTTTCGCCGTGTCGCGGCGCGTGGCCGCAATCCAGCCGGAAAACCTTGCCGCGTCAATCGCAAACGGAAGATTGTGAAGCTTTGCGCAAGGGTGTATTTGGCTTTGTCCGCCAAAGGCGGGCCCAAATGCGGGTAACGTGCAGGGAGGCAGAAATAATTCGAAAAACTGATAAGTCAGTATTGCTGACGTATCGACATTTCTGTAAAGATGCACGCATAAAAACGACACAAGAGGAAACGTACCCATGCTTGATTGGGAACAAATTTTCGCCACGCGCTCGTCGCGCATGAAAGCGTCTGAAATCCGCGAGCTGCTGAAGCTGCTCGAGCAGCCCGATATCATCTCCTTTGCCGGTGGCATTCCGGACCCGGCTCTTTTCCCCGC
Organism: Agrobacterium sp. 10MFCol1.1; assembly: GCF_000381165.1. Classification (NCBI taxonomy): domain Bacteria; kingdom Pseudomonadati; phylum Pseudomonadota; class Alphaproteobacteria; order Hyphomicrobiales; family Rhizobiaceae; genus Agrobacterium; species Agrobacterium sp. 10MFCol1.1. The sequence goes on from NZ_KB906074.1 coordinate 563,102, forward strand.
AGAGGAGTTTCAGCAGGCTTATGCGGAAATTTTTTCGGGTTCGCAGGTCAACTCGGCGCTGCAATATTCGGTGAGCGAAGGTTACAAGCCGCTGCGCGAATGGCTGGCGGGCGAAATGGCCGAGATCGGCATCGAATGCACAGCCGACAACGTCTTCATCGTTTCCGGTTCGCAGCAGGGTCTCGACTACCTCGGCAAGCTGTTCCTGTCGCCGAAGGATACCGCGCTGGTAACCTGGCCGACCTATCTCGGCGCACTTTCCGCCTTCAACGCCTATGAGCCGAATTACGACCAGCTCAATCCCGGCGGCAACCGCACGCCCGAAGCTTACCGCGAAACCGCGGCAAAGCTCGGCGGCGCCGTGAAGTTCGCTTATCTCTCTGCCGATTTCTCGAACCCGACCGGGGAAACCGTTGATCTTGCCGGCCGCGAAAAGGTTCTGGTGCTGGCCGACGAGCTGGATATCGCCGTCATCGAAGACGCCGCCTATCAGTCGCTGCGTTACGACGGCGAGGCGGTTCCGCCGATCATGGCGCTGGACATTGCCCGCTCGGGCGGCATCGAGAACACCCGCACCATCTATTGCGGCAGCTTCTCCAAGACGCTCGCACCCGGCCTTCGCGTCGGTTACATCGTTGCGTCCGCGCCTGTTATCCGCAAGCTGGTGCTGATGAAGCAGGCCGCAGACCTGCATTCCTCGACGATCAACCAGATCGCCATCGAACGTGTCGCTTCGCGCGGCTTCGACAAGCAGGTCGCCAAGATCAAGGCTGCCTACAGCGCCCGCCGCGATGCGATGCTGGCTGCGCTGGACAGATACATGCCGAAGGGCACGCGCTGGACGAAGCCGGAAGGCGGCATGTTCATCTGGGTCACCCTGCCGGAAGGCATGGATGGCGCCGCACTGCTGGCAAAATCCATCGCAACGGAAAAGGTCGCGTTCGTTCCGGGTCGCGCCTTCTTTGCCGATGGCTCGGGCACGAACACGCTGCGCATCAGCTTCTCCTGCGCCAATGAGGCGATGATCGAGGAAGGCATGAAGCGGCTTGGCCGGTTGATCGCGACGGCGCAGGCGGAGACGACCGAAGTGGTTCCGGCGATTTGAGGGTTGCGAGGTTTTCGGCAGCGACGGGGGTGCGGCGTACCACCTCTGTCCTGCCGGACATCTCCCCACAGGTGGGGAGATCGACCCGTGGTGAGGTTTCGCCCATCTCAACGTTTGAAAATTAAGTGACGAAAGAGCGTCTTGCCGATCTCCCTCCTTCTGGGGGAGATGCCCGGCAGGGCAGAGGGGGGTAGGCCCCGGTCTCCACCTTGGCTACCGAGATCACACCCCTAAAATCCTGCCTGTCACATACATGTTATGCAATCATGTTTTAGCGGTCCCACGAAACAACAGGGACTGGACCTATGAAAACGCTGCTTTCCGCTTTTACCGCCATCGTATCGCTCGGCTTCATCGCCACCGCTGCCAATGCTGCCGATCTGGTGCTTTATACCAGCCAGCCGAACGAGGACGCGCAGGCGACCGTTGATGGTTTCAAGGCCGCCAATCCCGGTATCGAAGTCGAATGGGTGCGTGATGGAACGCCGAAGATCATGGCCAAGCTGATGGCTGAGATCAGCGCCGGCAATCCGGTTGCCGACGTGCTCTTGATCGCCGACACCGTCACACTCGAGCGCATGAAGCAGGCTGGCCAGCTTATGGCCCACAAGTCCCCGGAAGCTAAGAACATCGACGCCTCGCTCTACGATGCGGACGGCTATTATTATTCCACCAAGCTCATCACCACCGGCATCATGTATAACACTGCCGCTGCGATGAAGCCGACGAGCTGGAAGGATCTTGCCAAGGCGGAAGCCAAGGGTCTGGTGACCATGCCGAGCCCGCTGACCTCTGGTGCAGCGCTGATCCACGCGCAGACGCTGGCCGCTGCCAACGGCCTCGGCTGGGACTATTACAAGCAGCTGAAGGCCAATGAAGCCATTTCCGGCGGCGGTAACGGCGCGGTGCTGAAGTCGGTTGCATCAGGTGAGAAGGCTTACGGCGTTGTCGTCGACTACATGCCGATCCGCGAAAAGGCCAAGGGCGCCCCGGTGGAGTTCGTCTTCCCGGAAGAGGGCGTTTCGGCCGTGACCGAACCGGTCGCGATCCTCAAGGGTACCAAGCATGAGGAAGCCGCTAAGAAGTTCGTCGACTACGTGCTTTCGGAAAAAGGCCAGCAGGGCTTCGTCAAGCTCGGTTACATCCCCGCGCGCGCTGACGCTGGCATGCCGGAAGGTTTCCCCGCCCGCGACAAGCTCAAGGTCCTGCCGCTCAACGCCGCGGACGCGCTGAAGAATTCCGAGCAGGATCTGAAGACCTTCTCCGATATTTTCGGCTCCAAGGGCTGATATAGCGGCATGTCCCGATCAAGTGCCTATGGAAACAGCCAGCCGCGCTGGCTGTTTCCTTTTGTGGTGAGCGTCGTTTTTGCGCTCAGCGCCCTGCCGCTCGGGCGGCTCGCCTATACCGGCATTGTTTCGTCACTCAACGGTGACATATGGCGATTGCTGGCTGATCCCGCCCTTTGGGATGCGGCGCTGAACACGCTGTCCACCTCATTTTTTGGCATGCTGATTTCACTCATGATCGGCGGGGGCTTCGCGCTGGCGCTGACGCTTTGCGACATACGTGGCAAGTCGATCTTAAGCTTCCTCTTCATGCTGCCTATGATGATCCCGCCGCAGGTGACGGCGCTGTCGTGGATCGGCATGACCGGCCCGTCGAGCACGCTGTTAAAGGCCATCGGCCTTGCGCCGCCCATGGGGTCGCCACAGCCGCTCTATTCCATTGCCGGTATCGCGCTTTTGCTCGGCGTGCAGCATGCGCCGCTCGTCTATCTGTCGCTGCGCGCTGGTTTGCTGGCCTTGCCGCAAGATGGCATCGAGGCGGCCAAGCTTTCCGGTGCTTCGCCTCGCCGCGTGCTGTTCGATATCATCCTGCCGCTTTCGACGCCGGGATTGATCGCCGGGGCGGCGATCTCGTTTGTGTCCAATGTCGGCAATTTCGGTATTCCGGCGATCCTCGGTATTCCGGCCTCGATCTTCACCCTGCCGACGCTGATCTACAGCCGCTTCGCCAGTTTTGGCGCGAGCACCTTCGGCGATATCGCCATTCTCTCGACCATGATCGCCATCATCTCCGTGGCCGGTCTTGCGCTGCAAGAGCGGGCAATGAAGGGCAGGGACTATCGCATCATCGGTCTTTCCGGCAAGGCCGCGACTTTCAAGCTGTCGCGCTGGCGTGTAGTGGCTGAGCTTGTCCTTTGGCTCGTGCTGTTCTTCATGCTGGTTGCACCACTTGCTGCGCTGGTGGCAAGCTCGCTTGCCCCCGCCTATGGCGTGCCGCTCAGTCTCAAGACCGCTACGATGCACGCCTATGAGGAGCTACTCTACCGGCAGAGCGTAACCCGCACAGCCTTCCGCAACTCGCTGTTTCTGGCGACGGTCACATCCCTTTGCCTGCTTGCGGTGACGGTGTTGACCGCCTATTTCCTGGTGCGCGGCAAAAGCCGCTTCATGTTCCTGCTGTCGGCGCTGGTGGATATTCCCTATGCGCTGCCGGGTGTGGTGATTTCCGTATCCTTCGTCCTGTTGTTCGCGGCCCCCATCCCGCTGCTCGGCATCACGCTTTACGGCACGATCTGGATCATTCTGCTCGCCTATTTTTCCTCCTTTTTCGCCGTCAGCCTCAAACCGATGGTCAGCGCCTTCCTCCAATTCGATCCGTCGCTGGAAGAGGCGGCAAGGCTTTCGGGCGCCGGTTTCTGGCGGCGGTTGAAGGACATCATCCTGCCGCTGGTCGGGCCTGCGGCTGGCGCTTCCGTCATCCTCGTTTTCCTGATCGCCTGCAATGAGCTGACGGTTTCGGCGCTCCTTTGGTCCGCCGGCACGCAGACGCTCGGTGTGCTCATCTATAACCTCGATGACAGCGGCAGCTTCGATCTTGCCTCCGCACTTTCGGTGCTTGTCGTCATCATGGTGATTTTCCTCATGCTGCTGCTCGAAATTCTGGGGCGCTATCTGCCGAAAGGAGTCGTCCCTTGGCGAAACTGATCCTCAATCGTCTGACGAAAAGCTTTGGAGCCGGGTCGAAACCCGCCGTTGACGACGTCTCGCTCACGGTGCGTGAGGGAGGTTTCCTCGCGCTGCTCGGGCCGTCCGGCTGCGGCAAGACGACGGTGTTGCGCATGATCGCCGGTTTCGAGCAACCGACCGATGGCTCCATCCTGCTCGGCGAGCGGGTGCTGGCCGATGCAGGCAGCATGGTGCCGCCGGAGCGGCGCAACATGGCGATGGTGTTCCAGTCCTATGCGCTCTGGCCGCACATGTCGGTTGCCGATAATGCCGGTTATCCCCTGAAAGTGCGCGGCATTTCGGGAGAGAAATATCGCGAGAAGGTTAGCCAGGCGCTGGCAGCCGTACGCCTTGAAGGCTTTGCGGACCGCCGTCCCGCCGAGCTTTCCGGTGGCCAGCGGCAGCGCGTCGCTTTGGCCCGCTGCCTTGTCACCGAACCCGATGTCGTGCTGCTCGACGAGCCGCTCGCCAATCTCGACCGGCATTTGCGGCAGGAGATGGAGGAGACCTTTCGCGAGTTCCACATCCGCTCCGGCGCGACGATGATCTATGTCACCCACGATCAGGCGGAAGCCATGGCGCTGGCAACCGATGTCGCCGTCATGTCTCAGGGCAAGCTGCTTCAGGTCGCGCCGCCCGCCGAGCTTTATGCACGACCCGAGGGGCGTCTTGTCGGCTCGCTGGTGGGGCAGGGCGCCATTCTCTCCGTGCCGATGCCGGAAGGTTCTTCGCGGGATATTGACTGGGACGCGCTCCGCACAGCGATGGATAACGGTGGGCAATTACCACGGGCGGATATTCTCGTGCGGCCGCAGGACGTGGTGCGGGATGCGGATGGAATCACCTGCACCGTGACCTCGGTTCTCTACGAGGGCGAGCGTTATGCCTTGCGTCTCGACCTGCCGGACGGGCAGGCGCTTCGGGCTTATTCTCGAGAATCGGTTGCGGTCGGTGACCAGCTGCCGGTTGCAATTCGTGCGGCGTGGCGTCTTTAGCATTTGCTTGCACCCTCATCCCTGTGACGGGCACAGGAATGAGGGTGGGGAATATCCCGGCACATAAAATCCGACATCGTGAATAGGGAAATCTGATCGACGCGACAGGCCACTGGCGAGACCGAACGGGAGCGGCTAAGCTCCCATTCCAGCAACAGGAATGAAACATGTCGCTTCGGCTCGCCACCTTCAATATCGAAAATCTTCTCACCCGTTTCGACTTTACCGGTTTTCGCAACCAGACGCGGCGCGACAGGGCGATCCAGCTTTTCGATATCAGGGACGAGGCGACCTATCAGGCGCTGGAAAGTGCGCGGGCAGTCTCTTCCACAGACGATACGCGGCAACTTTCGGCGCTGGCCATTGCGGATGCGGATGCCGACATTCTCTGCCTGCAGGAAGTCGACAACATGGCTGCCCTGCAGGCTTTCGAATATGGCTATCTCTACCGCATGGTCGGCAACGGCTATCTGCAGAAATATCTGGTCGAGGGCAATGACAGCCGCGGCATCGATGTCGCCGTCGTCATGCGCGAGCAGACCCGAGACGGCGACAAGATCGAGGTCATCGACATCAAGAGCCACGCTGCGCTAACCTACCGCAATCTCGATCTCTTCAATCCCGCACTTGCCGCGACCAACCAGATAGACGACAAGATTTTCAAACGCGATTGTCTGGAAATCGATCTGAGGATCGGCGGCAAACCGCTGACGCTTTACGTCACGCATTTCAAATCCATGACCAATGCCCGTGACGCCATAGATGCCCGGCTCGCCACCATGCCGATTCGCGAGGCGGAAGCCATGGCCGTTCGCCGCATCATCGAAAACCGCTGGGGCGCAAACAATACCCGCAACAAGAATTTTGCCATCTGCGGCGACATGAATGATTATCAGGAACGCATTTCGATTTCCGGCGACCGGCGCAGCGGCTACAGCTTTACGCCGGTCGAAGAGGAGCGGAGCGCGCTCGATATCTTCACGGCGGATGATTTTGTGACCAATCCGATGTCGCGCCGTGACGTCATGGATCGCTGGACGCTCTATCATTCGCGCGGGCCACAGGAACAGCATCTCTGCCAGCTCGATTATATCTGGCTTTCCCCGCATCTCGCGCAGATCAATGCGACAAGGGTTCCCGAAATCATCCGCGCTGGCCAGCCTTACAGGACGGTCTTTCCGCCGGGGCAGGAGGTGGATCGTTATCCGCGCACCGGCTGGGACCGCCCCAAAGCTTCCGACCATTGCCCTGTCGTTATGACGCTCGATCTGATCTGACCTGCCGCTCCGGGCTGCCTAGCCGTTGGCGACCTTGGGGAAATAGGTCGCCCACACCCGGTTGCGGCCCGCACGCTTGGCCTCATAAAGCCGGTCGTCGGCAATTGCGATCAGCTCGTCCCAGCTGTTGATCGCACGTGCCTCCTGCCAGACCACGCCGAAACTTGCCGTCAGTGACAGCCCGCTTTGTTCATCAATGACCTGGGCTTCAATCAGCCGGCGCAGGCGGTCGGCGGTGGCGGTCGCCGTCGCGTGGCTGACATCCTGCAACACGACCACGAATTCCTCGCCGCCATAGCGCGCCAGAATATCGTTTTTACGGAGGGCGCCTCTTAAAAGAGTCGCTGTCTTCTGTAGCGCGAGGTCGCCCATGGCATGGCCATAACGGTCGTTGATGGATTTGAAGTGGTCGATGTCGACAATCATCACGCCAAGCGCCTGCAACTGCTCCTCGCCGCTCAATATGGCACGAACGGTCTTTTCCAACGCACGGCGATTGGACACACCGGTCAAGGCATCTGTTTCTGAAAGCGTGCGTAATTGTTCGGCCAGCGCGGACTGCTGCTTTTCCATTTCTTCCTTCTGGCGAAGCTGCTCGCGCAGGAAATCCAGTTCCTCGAACATTTTCTTCACTTCCGGAGCAGCCTTGTCCTGATACAGGGCTCCTGAAAGATCGCCAGCGGCGATTGCGGCGATCTGCGTCTGGACGGATTGCATGGGGCGGAACAGTGCCGTTCTGTAAACCGATGCAAGCCGCAGCAATACCAGAACCGCGATGAGAGCGAGGAGGAGAGACGTTCCACCATAGATCAACGCCTGTTCCTTGTTCCTTTCTATCCTTGCCCGTGTTTCGGCGAGAATAAGGTCGCGCAATGTGCTCGAGGAACGCATGCCCTTGATGTAGTTTTCGGAGAATTCGCGAAGGCTTGGCTGCGCGGACGGCACCACCATCGCAATCGTATTCTGCGCATAGGGAAGCGCCTGGCCGAAATAGAAGATTTCAATATCGCGAAACGCTGCATCGACGCGTGGTGTGGACAGGTAAGCGGCGGTGTAGTTCGTCAGCGACGATTTCAGCAGTGTGAGGCTCTGTATTTCCGTGTCGAATTTGGCGCGGAGGCTCAGCTTGTCCTGCCTGTTCGCCCGCAGGCTCATGACCACGTAGGAACCGAGGCGACCGATCCGGTCCCGCATCACTCCGGCAGTGCCGGTCATGGCGATGTCGATCGCTACATTGGGCGTTACCTTGATGATCGCGCGTGCGGTCTTGCCACGCAGCATGTTGACGCTGTCCGCCGCCTTGAACATCGCAAAAATTGCGTTGGACATTGCCGTGTAGCTGCGCGCGGATTCCGGAAGTGCAGCAACCTGATCGACCGCTTCTCGGGATTGCGCCAGTTTTCGGCGTGTATCGACCAGCGATTTTGCCAATTCTGGCTGCGCCCTGATTTCTGCGGCAAAAGAGTTTTCGAGTTCCACCAGCTTGTCGTCCGTCGCCTTGCGCGCTGCGGCAAGCTCCTGGACCAGTTTTGCATCAGGGGAAGACGCGCCCATCAAATTATTGGCAGGACCACGCTCGGCCGATACCAGCCATGCGGACTGGAGGGCCGTTTCGAAGCGGCTGAGTTGCTGCGCATTGGTCCGGAAGCGTAAGTAACTGGAAACGCTCGGCAGGGCGGCAAGGGTTGCCAACAAGATGGAACTTACCGCTATGACGATCGTACCGGTTAGTTGGATTTTCTGTATGCTTGCGCGCATGCGATGCGTTATTCCCGGTGGGATGGTTATGAATTATCGCCATTTTAGCTACATCGCGTAAATACTTCGCTTATTTTGCAGGCCTTTTGCCGCGACCTGGTGATTGAAACCCACAGGTACGGTGTGGAAAAGAGGTCTCCCAACGGCGCGCAATCAATTTTTGCTTTACACGAAGTGAGAATCTGATAGTTGGCAAGGCACTGGATTGCCCTTGTAGCTCAGTTGGTAGAGCACCTGATTTGTAATCAGGGGGTCACGAGTTCGAACCTTGTCGGGGGCACCAGTATTTTCAATGGCTTGGCCATTTCCCCGCTATTATTCCTGCATTCGCACAACGCCTATGGCTTGATGTGATATAGCTTGTGCACTATTGCCCAGTTGCCGTCGCGCTCCAGCAAGGACAGGTATTCGCTAAAATCCATGCCGTCGAAACGGGTCGTCAGCTTCACGGACGCGCTGTCGCCTTCCTTGTCGATGCCGAGGATTTCGAAGACGGGGTCGTGATCGGGCAGGCCGCGTTCGCTTTTCCGTATCTGCTCGGCGAAGTCCTCTAGTGAAAGCCATTCCGTTTCACCCTGAAACGTCCCGACGATGCTGGCGCGCGGATCGAAAACATCGCGCATCAGGCCCTCATCCACATAGGCCATGGCGTGCACATAATCCGTCACTGTCTGGGTAATGGTTTGCGGCATCGGATCGTCCCTCCCTTCAGATCCAAAAGCCAAGCTTACACCCGTTGGAGCCGTTCCACCATAAGCACCGTAAAACCTGCGGGTTGCACGGTTTTCCGCATGGGTAGACAGCTTGGCCCGGCGTGTTTTGCCATGACTTTCCACAATTTTGTCCCGCCCGTGATTATAGTCGCCATGGGTCCGACAAATTTGAGGATCAAGGGCTTTTGCGCCGGCGCGGGGGTGCCGCGCGGGCGGAATTCGCTTATGATCTGTGCGCGAGCCGCACGGGGGTGGCGTATGGCATGCGGTAACAGTTTGCGTTTGAAGGTGTTTTAGTGATCGATCCCTATGTTTTGCTTGGCGTGGAGCGTGATGCCGACGAGGCGGCGATCAAGTCCGCTTACCGGAAGGTGGCGAAAGCCGCCCATCCCGACAGCGGGGGCGATACCGACCAATTCGCACGCCTGCAAACCGCTTACGAGCTTTTGAAGGATCCGGTGCGCCGCAAGGTGTTCGACGATACCGGCTACGATCCGCAGCTTGCCGATGCCAAGGACCTCAAAGGCCTGCTGATGCTGGAAACTCTGGTCAACGAATTCATTCTGGACGAGCGCGAGCCCGGCAGCTTCGACCCAGTGGCCGCCATGCGCCGCAAGCTGACCGACGATATCCTGAAAAGCCGCTTTCACATTCTGGAACTGGAGCGTCACCGCACGCGGGTGCGCAAACATATGGACCGGCTGGGCAGAAAGCCGGAGACCGATGTTTTGAGTTCCATGTTGCGTGCGCGCAGCCAGTCCATCGCCGAAGCCATCCGCAATGCGGAAGCGCAGATAGAGGCAATCGAGCAGGCCTATACGATGCTGGAAGGCTATTCCTACGAGCTGGAGAGCATATCGCTCTCCGAACCGCTGCTGAAAGGCGAGGCGGCGGAATAGCCGTTTCCCCCTAGAGTTCTCAGGGACCGTTGACGAGCGCCAGGATGAGCTGATGCACGCGGCCACCGGGCGAAAGCTCGTCCCGGTCGAAATCGCGTCCGCGCTGGCGTTGCTCGTTGGATAGCTCACCAAGCCGCTGTTGCAGGACAACGCGCACTTTCTGGCATTTCGGATCGTTTTCCGCTCTCAGACCGGTGCTGAATGTCTCGATCTTCTGCACCATGTCGAGAATGTGCTCGCCATGAACGCGCTCATGGGTTTCCACACCGGAAATGAAGGTTTTCCAGCTGGCGGCGACCGCGGGCGGCAATCTGGCCGGCGCTTTCGGCCAGGTATAGATGATTGTGAGATTGGGCTTGGCGGTGGCCAGTACGCAGGCACCGTCCGGTTGCGGACGATAATCGCGCCGCCATGTCAGCTTGAAGGTGGTGTGGGCGATGGCCTGCACACCGGCGGTCGGGCCGCGTTCGCCTATGGACTGGTAGAGCGCTCCGCCCGTATCACCGCTGATCGCATAGGTTTTTATCTGCTCGGCTGGTTTCCAGCCGGCTGACTGTGCTGACAGCGGAAGGGTGCTCAGCAATATCGTCATAGCGCTGATGGTGAGGGAAGAGAGAGTTTTGGCGGGCACGCATCGATCCTTGGTGTCTTGCGCGCCGAAGATAGGCGAGAGCTGGGCTGCTAGGCAAGCGCCGTGAGAGAGGGATTGTCGGATACTGCGCCGAAATTCCACACACGAAAAACCCCCGCGACGGATCGCGGGGGTCAAGCTTGCGACTGCAGGGGAATCAGTCGTCCAGCTTGTCGTAGTCGAGCTTCGGTGCGTTCTGCAGCGCTTCCTTGGTGGTATCGACATAGGCCTTCCAGGTGCCGTTGTCGTTGTGGACTGCAACAGAGGCAGGGTCGAGTACCACATAGCTCTTGTCGATGCCGAGGAAACCGCCGACGCTGGCAACGAGGCCGATCACCGATTTGCCATCGCCGATGACGACATCCTCGATTTCGCCGATGTTTTCGTTCTGGGCGTTATAGATATCCAGACCGTCGAGCTGGGAGGCGGTGAGGTCGGTTTTCTGGACATTGACGAACTTCAGCGGGCCGTTAGCCTTGGTGCCCATGGTGATGCCGGGACCGGACAAAGTCGCATCGGCGCCAACAGCAGGCGCAGTCGCAGCCGTCTGGGCAAAAGCCACGGAAGAGGAGAGGGCTGCTGCGGCAGCGAGAGCGATGACGTTGATTTTCATGATGTTTCTTCCCTTTGTATGCTGAACGTTTCGTTCGGGGAAGAAACGGTGAAGGCCGGATTTGGTTCCGCGTGGGAGCGCAGGAAATTTTGGTTTATGCTGGTAGCGGGAGCACTGGCACGCCAAATCCGGAGGACGTTATGGCAAAAAACACTGACAGCAAGGAAGCGGAGGAGAATGCACCGTCGGTTCTCATCGATCGAAAGATCGCGGAGCTTGGCGACTGGCGTGGCGAGACGCTTGCGCGCATCCGGGCGCTGATAAGGAAGGCCGATCCGGAGGTGACGGAGGAGGTTAAATGGCGCGGCGTGCCCGTCTGGGAGCATGCCGGTATCATCTGCACCGGCGAAACCTACAAGACAGCCGTGAAGATGACGTTTGCGAAGGGCGCGTCGCTTGAAGACCCGGCCGGCCTGTTCAATTCGAGCCTTGAGGGCAATACGCGGCGCGCCATCGACTTTCACGAGGGAGATGAGATCGACGAGGAGGCACTGGTGGCGCTGATCCGCGCGGTGGTGGCGTTAAATGTGGCGGGGAAGGCTGGAAAGAAACGCACGGGGAATAAGGCTGGGTAATCGAGTAGGCGGTCAATCCTTCGCAACGTCCGTTGCCTTGTCCCATTCCCCATCGATGAACTTCAGCGCGTCGATAATTGACACTTTCCACACTGACCAGACGTGATCGCCATCGGTGATCCGCAATTCGGATTTACGATTGTCGGCCTGAAGCGTTTCGTGCAGGGCGATGGCGCCGCGCCAGAGGAAGAAGCCGTCGTCGTCGCCAACTGTCAGATAGGTGGCCGGCAAGTCTTGGCTTTCGGCGACGTGCTGTGCAACAAGGGTGAAGACGTTCTTCTCATTGAAAAGTCTGGCATCGAAGGGCGTGCCGAAGGCGCCGGAGAAGTGATCGCCGGTGGAGGGCAGCACGATGCCGCTGGTGACGGTGGTGCGGTCGACGCGGTGGAAGAAGGCGCTGTCCTGAATGAGCTTGAGTTCCGCGGGCGTTTTGTCGAGATCGGAGGCGGGCACGTTCTGCCAGATCGCGCCGGACAGGCTGGCGACTGCGCCATAGAGGTCTTCGTGGCCATAAGCCAGATGCAATGCGCCGAAACCGCCCATGGACAGCCCGGCGATGGCACGCCCTTCGCGATCTTTTCGCACCGGCAGCGTTTTTTCCACTTGATGGCGCAGATCGCCAGTCAGGGCCGTCTCGTAATCGCCGGGACCACCGACAGCGGCCGAATCCACATACCAACTGTTTTTAACGCCTGGCATGATGACAACCAGCGGGCGGATGGCGCCAGCCGCAATCAGCGTGTCCAGCGTCTTTTCGATATTGCCGAGGTCTCGCCAGCTATTCTGGTCACCATCATGGCCGTGCAGGAGATAAAGCACCGGCCAGCCGTTTTCCGGCGGCGTGCCATCCGGTCGGTAGATGTTGACGGGCAGCGGTGCGTTCAGGGCGGCGCTGTGGAAGGTGGCGTCCTCAATCTGCCCGGCAAGGACTGGGCTTGAGAAAAAGACGAGGCATAAGGCCGCCAGATTTTTTCGATGCATGCGGTGTCTATCCAGATTGCGCTGTTGCGCGTCAGCGACCGGGACGGCCGGTCTTCCCCTTCGTCCGGCTTTTGCGCTTCTGTTCGCCGGCATCCTCATAGGAACCCGCTCCGATCTTGCCGCGCACGAGGGGGCGGGGATCGTCCTTGGTTCGCTCAGGTTGGCCTTCCATGAGCGGTGAGAAACGTTTGCCGGTTTCCGTCTCGGGTTTGCCGGGAACTTCGCCACGCACCGGCTTCTCGGTGCGGCCAACGGTCATCTCGTCCAGCGTGTTCCTGCGGAACAGCGGCTTGCCCGTGTCCGAGCCGGGACCCATTTCGTCCAGCGAAGGTTTGGCGAAGAGAGATTTTCCACTTTCGTTTGCGGAAGCGGCACCGTCCTCTGTCACGCCCGATATGTCTCCTGCAAGAGGGGAGATCGACCCGTTGCGAGCGCTCGTTTCTTTTTTCTTGCTTCTACCGCCACCCTCAAGCGATTTCGCCTCTTCCTTCGCCATCGGGTCGTCCATGACGGCGAGTTCGGTGGCCTTGAGGCGCTTGATTTCGTCTCGCAGGCGGGCGGCTTTTTCGAAGTCCAGATCGGCTGCGGCATCGCGCATGGATTTTTCCAGCGCGTTGAGATGGGACTGCAGATTGTTACCGACCAGATGGCCGCCATCGGCGAAGCCTTTGCCGGAAACGCCTGAAATATCGGCCCTTACGTGATCACGTTCATAAACTGAATCAAGAATATCGGAGATCTTCGCCTTGACCGATTCCGGCGTGATGCCGTGTTCGGCGTTATAGGCCATCTGCTTTTCGCGGCGGCGGGAGGTTTCCTCCATCGCCCGCTTCATCGAGCCGGTGATGTTGTCGGCATATAGGATGACCTTGCCGTCGACGTTACGGGCGGCGCGGCCGATGGTCTGGATCAGCGAAGTTTCCGAACGCAGGAAGCCTTCCTTGTCGGCATCGAGGATCGCGACGAAACCGCATTCTGGAATATCGAGGCCTTCGCGCAGAAGGTTGATACCGACAAGCACGTCGAAGGCACCAAGGCGCAGGTCGCGGATGATCTCGATGCGTTCCAGCGTGTCGATATCCGAGTGCATGTAACGCACGCGAACGCCCTGTTCGTGCAGATATTCGGTCAGGTCTTCAGCCATGCGCTTGGTCAGCACGGTGCAGAGTGTGCGGTAACCCTTAGCGGCGGTCTCGCGAATTTCGCCGAGGACATCGTCCACCTGGCTGCGGGCGGAGCGCACCTCGACCGGTGGATCGATGAGTCCTGTCGGGCGGATGACCTGTTCGGCGAAGACGCCGCCGGCCTGTTCCATTTCCCACGAGCCGGGGGTGGCCGAAACCGCGACCGTCAGCGGCCGCATCGCATCCCATTCCTCAAAGCGCAACGGGCGGTTATCCATGCAGGAGGGAAGGCGGAAGCCATATTCGGCCAGCGTCGCCTTGCGCCTGAAGTCGCCGCGATACATGCCACCGATCTGGCTAACCGAGACGTGGCTTTCGTCAATAAAAAGCAGCGCATTATCAGGGATATATTCAAACAGCGTCGGCGGCGGCTCACCGGGATTGCGGCCGGTTAGATAACGCGAATAGTTTTCGATACCGGCGCAGGAGCCGGTCGCCTCCAGCATTTCGATGTCGTAACGCGTGCGCTGTTCCAGCCGCTGGGCTTCCAGCAGGCGTCCCGCCTTTTCCAGCTCGGCGAGGCGGACCCTCAGCTCTTCCTTGATCGACTTGATCGCGCCGTTCAGCGTCGGGCGCGGGGTGACATAGTGCGAATTGGCGTAGATCTTGACGGATTGCAGATCGCCGGTTTTCTGGCCGGTCAGCGGGTCGAATTCGGTAATGGAATCGATTTCGTCGCCGAACATCGAGATGCGCCAGGCGGCATCCTCAAGGTGGGCAGGGAAGATTTCGATGGTATCGCCGCGCACGCGGAAGGAGCCGCGCTGGAAATCCATGTCGCGGCGCTTGTATTGCTGGGCCACAAGGTCGGCCAGAAGCTGGCGCTGGTCCAGCCGGTCGCCCACCTGCATCTGGAAGGTCATGGCGGTATAGGTTTCCACCGAGCCGATACCATAGATGCAGGAAACCGAAGCGACGATGATGCAGTCGTCGCGTTCCAGCAGCGAGCGGGTCGCGGAGTGACGCATCCGGTCGATCTGTTCGTTGATCGAGGATTCCTTCTCGATGAAGGTGTCGGAGCGCGGCACATAGGCTTCCGGCTGATAATAATCGTAATAAGAGACAAAGTACTCTACCGCATTGTCGGGGAAGAAGTTCTTGAACTCGGAATAGAGCTGCGCGGCCAGCGTCTTGTTGGGCGCAAGGATGACGGCCGGGCGCTGGGTTGCCTCGATCACCTTGGCCATGGTGAAGGTTTTGCCGGAGCCGGTGACGCCGAGCAGGACCTGGCTGCGCTCGCCGGAATTGATGCCTTCCACGAGATCGGCAATCGCCGTCGGCTGGTCGCCTGCCGGTTGATACTCCGAGTCCATGCGGATTGTAACGCCGCCTTCGGATTTCGGCGGACGGGCCGGCCGGTGCGGCGTCCACATCTTGCCGTCCTTGAACAGCGGATTGCCGCTCTCGATAAGCGCCGATAGTGCCTCGACGGTGGCGGTGACGGCACCCGGTGCGAGATTGGCCGCCTCCTCCAGGGAAACGTCCATGCCAGCCACTGGATTGAGACCGGCGGCGGCGCGGGTTTTTGGATCGCTCGACGCGCCGATGGAAACGCCGCGCGCTGTCTTGGAAGCCGTGGTGTTTTTAGCCGTTTTGTTGGCCGCTTTTTCCGCTTCCTTGCGCGCTTCGATCTCGATCTTCTTGCGGTGCTTGCCAGCTTTCGAGGCGACTTCGCGCTGGGTTTCCACCGAGCCGGCTTCGGCTTCCGCCTCGAGCTGTTTTACCCAATCGGCAACGCTGCCGCTGAGCGGCGCGCCTTCGAACGACGATTGCGGAGCTTCCTCGAAGCCGGAATTCGAGGGTTTGGAATTTTTGGGTGATCTGGCCATGCGCGAAATATGGAGGGAGTCACGCGCAAAGGGAAGGGGAGGCCAAGAAAAAATGAGTACAAAAAGGAAACGAAGCGCGGGGAACAAAATTTGGCCGGATACGTTGCATAGCGGCCGAATACGCTTTGATAGAAACCGGTTCCGTTTCATACGGCGGTAAGTTAAAGCAAAGACAAAAATGACGGTTGCGTTTTCAAACTGCCTTTCGTGAGATCCCTCCCTTCTTCATTCAGGAACAATCATGCCGTTCTCGATCAGCCCTGCCCACATCTGGCCTGTCCTGATGCTCATCGTCTCCAATGTTTTCATGACTTTCGCCTGGTATGGGCATCTCAAGCATAAGGGCAGCGCACTCTTCCTTGCGATTGTCGCAAGCTGGGGCATCGCTTTCTTCGAATACATGCTCGCAGTCCCCGCGAACCGCATGGGATCGGAGGTCTATTCGACCGCGCAGCTCAAGACCATTCAGGAAGTTATCACGCTTGCGGTCTTTGCGCTGTTCTCGGTCTTCTGGCTGAAGGAAAGCATCACGATCAACCACGTGATCGGTTTTGCGCTCATCGCTTTCGGCGCTTCCTTCATCTTCCGCTCCTGATCGCCACAGGGCCTTTCTATTGCCGTGGCGGACAGGTTTCGCCACGGCACGAGGAACGGTGTTACGATCCCGTTCCACCATTGGCATAGTCCAACCGCGCCGTACAAATGCGGACGTGGTTCTCGTCCGCCCACTGCACCAGCAATTGCATCGGCACCAGAAACGAACGGCCGAGATTGGTCAGTTCGTATTCCACGCGCGGCGGCACCTGCGCATAGAGTGTGCGGCGAATGAAACCGTCTTCCTCCAGCCGTTTCAGCGTGCGTGACAACATCTGCTTGGAAATATCGTCGATCTTGCGGTTCAGTTCGTTGAAACGCAGAACCCCGCCCTGAAGCGCTTCCAGAACCAGCAGGCTCCATTGATCACCGATGCGATCCAGCACGTCGCGGATGGGGCAGGGCTGGTCGAAGGCGAAGATTTCCTTGGTTTGCGTATCCGGCATTTTACCTGCTCTTTCCATTTTTGTGCCCTTTCAGGTCATCGCCGTGTGACCTGATCAGCGTCGGCTGACTTCTTGCAGCCGGGGCTGCGATACCATAGCTTCCCCTGACGGTCTATTATCTAGACCTACAACGATGCCTATAAAGGAAAAAGCCATGGCTAAAATCGCGCTCATCGGAGCCTCCGGCAATGCCGGATCCCGTATTCTGAAGGAACTTTCCGACCGGGGGCACCAGGTGACGGCGATCGCCCGCAACCCTGAAAAGATCGCCAGCCTGCCGAACGTAGTGGCAAAAAAGGGCGATGTCTTCGATCAGGCAGGGCTTTCGGAACTGCTTAAGGGTCACGATGCCGTGATCAGCGCCGTGCACTTCACTGCGAGCGATCCGGTGACGCTGATCGAGGCCGTCCGTGCCTCGGGCGTTTCCCGTTATCTCGTCGTGGGTGGCGCCGGCAGCCTCGAAATTGCGCCGGGCCAGCGCGTGGTTGACCTGCCGGACTTCCCGGCCGCCTACAAGGCCGAGGCGACCAAGGGAGCGGAGTTTCTGGACCGTCTGAAAGGGGAAAAGCAGCTCGACTGGACTTTCCTGTCGCCATCGGCCGAATTCGTGCCGGGGGAAAGAACGGGCAAATTCCGTATCGGCAAGGACAGCCTTTTGAGCAACGAAGCTGGCAGCCGCATTTCTTTCGAGGATTACGCCATCGCTCTTGTCGATGAAATCGAAAAGCCGCAGCATTCTCGCCAGCGTTTCACCGTCGGTTACTGAGAGGTCTCATCCATGAATTTCATGACACGTCGTCTTGCCATCGCTGCTCTTGCCCTCGCGCCCGCGCTGATGGCCGCGCCCGTTCTGGCGGAAACCGCCAAGCGCGATCTGGTTCAGGAAGAAGCCAACCGCAAGCTGGTGATCGATTTTTACGACACTGTCTTCAACAAGCACGAAGTGGAGAAGGGCGCTGCCGTCATCGTCGACAGCTACAAACAGCACAATCCGATGGTGCCTGATGGCAAGAAGCCGTTCGTCGACTATTTCACCGGCTTCTTCAAGGAAAACCCGCAGGCGAAATCCCGGATCGTGCGCAGCGCCACGGATGGAGATCTGGTTTATCTGCACATCCATTCCACGGATAAAGAGGGTGCTCGCGGAGCCGCCATCGTCGATATTTGCAGGGTCACCGACGGCAAGATTACCGAACATTGGGACGTGATCCAGCCGGTTCCGGAAAAGGCTGCAAACAATAATACGATGTTCTAGAGCATTTCCAGTAAAAGTGCGTAGCGGTTTTACGTCCGGAAAATTCGTAGAAACAAACAGTTAGAGCACGTCAAACGATTCTGTTTAAACAGGACGTGCTCTAAGGCCAAGCTTCTGCCAACCGCCCGGAATTCAGAAGGGCACGGCCGGGGGATATCTCCCGGCCGTGTTTTTTGTCAGGCAGCGCGTTGCTTTTCGCGGGACTGCACGATCAGATCCAGAACAAGCATCACCAGCAGGCTTGCGCCGACCAGCGGGAACAGGATGCCACCGATGGCGAGCAGCGCCAGCAGGCCGCGCAAGACGCGTTTATCCTGCGGCAATGGTGGCACGCCGAGTGAACCTCTGGGGCGTCGTTTCCACCACATGATGCCGGCGGAGACGGCAAGCAGGACGATGCCGACACAGGCTGCCAGCAACACGATCTGGTTGGCGAGGCCGAATTGTTGGCCCATATGCACGTTGATCCCCCATTCCAGCGCCTTTCCAAGCGGACCGTAGTCGGAATAGCTCATGTCGATCAGCGGTTTGCCGCTATATTGATCGAGATGGACGACGCGCTGCTTTGAAAGGTCGTCGGGATAGACGGAGCCGCTATAGACGCCTGTCGGTTTGGTCGGCAGCACGACGGTATAACCAGTGGCAAGACCGAGCCCGTCGAAACGCGCGATGGCTGCATCTATGCCGATTGGTTGCCCGGTGGCGGATGCGGAGGATTCCGGGATTTTCGCCTGCTCCAGTGACCAGCTGGTCTTGGCCATGTGATCGAGATGTTCGCCGGACATTGGAACATCGGTCCGCACGCCTGCCGGATATCCGAAATTGCTGCCATTTGCCCATTCGTTGACCTTGGCGCCCCACACGCCCGACCAGGGCATTCCGGTGACTGCGAGAAATACGACGAAAAAGCC
Organism: Agrobacterium sp. 10MFCol1.1; assembly: GCF_000381165.1. NCBI lineage: Bacteria > Pseudomonadati > Pseudomonadota > Alphaproteobacteria > Hyphomicrobiales > Rhizobiaceae > Agrobacterium > Agrobacterium sp. 10MFCol1.1. The sequence goes on from NZ_KB906074.1 coordinate 581,882, forward strand.
GACGAAAATGCCGGTGACGGCATGGGTATCGCGCCAGAAGACGCGTTTTTTCGGCGTGCCGCGCACGGTCAAGACACCGCCGCTCTGCTTCCTAGGCCACCATAGATAGATGCCGGTGGCGACGAGCAGGATGGACCAGCCGGCCGCGATCTCGATCAGATAGCGGGTATAGGTACCGAAATATTTCAGGCTGTGGATGTAGCGGATCGTCCACATGATGGTGCCGCGATCTGGCAGTGAACCGGCAACCTGCCCGGTATAGGTGTTGACGTAGACGGCGCGTTTCCCTTCGGCCGTCCTGACGGTAATTTCCGTCGAGGCACCCGGATCGCCTGGCGTGGTGTATTTCACCGCAGTGCCGGGAACGGCCGCAACGGCTGCGGCGAGAATATCGGAGGGGAGTGCTTTCGGCACGTTCTGCGCCACTTCGATGCGCTTCAGGTCCGAATGAATGAAATTGTCGAATTCGTCCCGGAACAGATAGAGCGCACCGGTGACGGCCAGCGATATCAGAAAGGGCAGTACAAAAAGGCCAGCGTAGAAGTGCCAGCGCCATACGGCGCGGTACAGGTTGACGGACGAGGATTGCGCAGGCGCGCGCTCGCCCTCGAAAGAGGTCGTAACGGACATGGATGTCTCCGCAGAAAAGTTGATTTTCCGGCAGGGCCGGATCGCTCTTCACATTTGCAGAGAGGGAGGCGGTGCGCGTGGGCGCGATTCCAGATTGGGTGGTGGCGGCGGCAATGCCGTGTCGCGGTCGAGAAAGTCGACTTCGACGACCCGGACGATCCCGTCCGCACGCTCCACGGGAGTAACGGGAAGAGCGGCGATGGTAACGGAGGCCAGACGGCAGAGCGTGCCGCAGCAATTGTCGGCGAGCTTGCCCGCAGGGTTGGAGGCCGGGTTCGGTTTGCCCGAACCGCCTTCGGGCATGTGGCTGGAACAGATGATCTCACCGGTCGCCAGCGCGGCTGAGGCCATATTGCCGCTGGTCAGGCCATTCACGAGCCCTTGCAGGAGAAAAAGCAGGACCGCCAGCGTGGCGATGGCGCCAGCCGAACTTCTGTCCTGCATTATCCTGCGAATGAATCCCATTGCAGCGAAATGCCATATTTATCGGGCCGTGTCACCGCGACACGATGGCGAAAGACGAGGCCTGTTTTCAATTATCACCCGGCGTCGGGATGGGAATGTTCAGGCCAGCAGGTCGTAGGTCCGGAATATCCAGACTACCTGATAAATCAGGGCGAAAATGACGAGAAACCTGTGAAAGCGTCGGTTGCCGATGAAAGCTGCCAGTGTGAACAGAACAACGTAAATAGCTGTGCGGATGAGATATTCAGCGCCCAGCGAGGAGAGGTAGTCCTGTCCCTTCAGCAGCGTATCGCCGATATCCGTGACGAAAAGTGCGGCGAGAAACGCGAAGAACCAGCTTTTGCGGGAAAAAAAATAGTCCTCGTATCCCTTGTATTCCTTCATGTCTGAGGGGAACAGCAACACGCACAGGAAATAGAACAGCGAGCAGAACAGGATCAGGAACAGGAACGCGCCGAAGCCGAGGACGTGGCTGGTGGCGGAAAGCCGGTGTTCCCACCACCAGAAATGCACGAGCATCAGAAACAGGAACGCCACCCAGCCGATATGCAGGGGATAGATGCGCTCCTTCTTGGGATGCTGCACGAAACCGGCAAGGCCGGTCAGCAAGCGGGCGAGGCTGAGGCCGACCACCATGCCCATGACGGCGCGGATATGCGCATAGGCTTCCGCGGCGTTGACGGCGGCCTCCATCGCACCCTACTCCGTCGGAGGGATGGGCGTCGGCTGCCCGTTTTCGTCCATCGCCACCATGATAAAGGTTCCGGCAGTGACTTTTTCCAGCTTGTCGTAACGGGAGCGCTGCGCCCAGGCCTCGACCGTCAGCGTGATGGAGGTGCGGCCGAGCCGGGCGATATCGGTGTAGATGGACAGCGTGTCGCCGATCTTCACCGGCAACTCGAAAGCCATTTCCTTGACCGCCGCAGTGACCACGCGACAGCGGGACCGCTCCGCCGCGCGGATGCCGCTGGCCAAGTCCATCTGGGACATGACCCAGCCGCCGAAAATATCACCGGCCGGATTGGCGTCGGCCGGCATTGCGAGCGTCCGCAGCGTCAGCTCGCCGGTCGGTTTGATGGGCAGGTCGGTCATGTCGAGATTTGCTCCTTGCGAATGTCAAAGGCGCAGCATGCGTTGCGCTTTGTGATTTCGCAAGGAAGGGTAAGCGTCAGGACGACGCTTTGCCCAGAAATTGCTGCGTCGCATAAAGGGCGATGGCTGCCGCATTCGATACGTTGAGCGATTTGATCTCGCCCGGCATATCGAGACGGGCGAGCGCCGAAACGGTTTCGCGGGTCTTCTGGCGCAGACCCTTGCCTTCGGCTCCCAGTACCAGGGCGATCTTTGCGCCGTTGAAGGTTTGCTCGATGGGGGCGGGGCCTTCCGAATCCAGACCGACCGAGAAGAAGCCAAGCTTGTGCAGCTCGCCCAATGTATCGGCGAGGTTGGTGATCTGGATATAGGGAATGAGTTCCAGTGCGCCGGACGCAGACTTCGCAAGCACGCCTGACTCCGTCGGGCTATGGCGAATGGTGGTGATGACGGCGCCGGCATTGAAGGCGACCGCCGAGCGCATGATGGCGCCGACATTGTGCGGGTCGGTAACCTGATCGAGCACGAGGATCAACGGGCTTTTCTTCAGCGCGTCGAGTTTCTTGACCGGAAGCGGCCTGGTTTCCAGCATCACGCCCTGATGGATCGCCTCGGGGCCAAGCACCTTGTCGATATCCTGCGGTGAGACAATCTCTACCGGGAAGGGCTGCGCATCCGCTTCGCCGATATCCAGACGCGCAAAGGCATTCAGGGTAACCGACAGCTTGATGAGTTGCCGTTCGGGGTTGGAAAGCGCCGCACGCACGGTATGCAGGCCGTAAAGATGGACCTGATCCGGCGCAAGCTGCGGCGGCTTCCAGTCTTCCGCGCCACGATTCCGGCGCTTCGGCTGCTGCGGGGTCGGAATTTCGCCCCTCTCGCGTTTGGCATCGCGCACGGCACGGCGAAGGGTGGCGTAGTGTGTGTCGCGGGTGGATTTGTCGTTTGGATCGTCTTTGCTCATGGCGCCTTATATCTCCGGGACGCGACGCACACCAGCCCCCGCGATAATCCACAGGCCTGCAAAGAGGTTTGAATTTTTTCCCGAAAATTCGTGAAACGGCGTGTTGACAGAAGCGAACGAGGCCGTCATATACGCGCCACAGACGACGCAACGGCGCTTCGCCGGAGAGAAATCTGAAGAGCTTGGTTGCTCGATCCTAGCAGATAGCTGGAGGGATGCCCGAGTGGTTAAAGGGGACGGACTGTAAATCCGTTGGCTACGCCTACGTTGGTTCAAATCCAACTCCCTCCACCATTCTGCGCAGGATCAAAATCACCACCGCGGGTATAGCTCAATGGTAGAGCAGCAGCCTTCCAAGCTGAATACGCGGGTTCGATTCCCGCTACCCGCTCCAAAACTTCTCAAAAAGATCGATAATTTTGCCTCGCGCCGATGTGCAGCCTCCAATCAGCGTTGGCTGTTTTCAGTTCGCCTCCAAGGCCGACTGAATCCGCATTTTCTCTGCGTCGAGCTCGCTTAATCTTACCATATGCGCCGTAATTTTCTCAAAGATCGAGGTGCGATCCGCCGTCGACAGGCGTTCAGTGTGGCCCAGGGCAGTAATGACCTCGATCAGATCAAGTCGCTCTTGCTCAAGTTTTTCAAGATTCCACATCATCGCGTTTCCTCGCTGGCACGCGCTTCAAACGGCCAACCCGGATAAAGGTTCAGGTCAATAGAATTTAAAGTAAATTTTATCTTATTGGCTGGGACGCGGTGCGCTGGGGCACGGCTGAATCAATCCGGTGAACGACATTGCGTCCGGATGCCGGCAGCAGCCATATAGCTGTTGTCGGTTGGATGGTATGATGCGTAACGCGTTGCACACCATTTTACGTGGTCTATTTCCGATTGTGAGAGGGCGTAACCATTGGATGACGCCTCTTCACCCTTGCCCGCGGCAAAGGCGGATGCGGGATAGCCGCGACCGTCGGAATTCTGCGCCTGCTCCTGCTGTTCGTAGGCCGGCTGTATGAGGCTCAGCGCACTGGCGGGCAAGGTAAAAGCGGTAGATATTGCGACGCCAAGAGCGAGCGCGGAGATAGTCTTCGGCATCCTCAACATCGATAAATCCTCGTTATTCGTTCGAGATGCTAACGAAAATTAAGGAATTTCGTTCCGATGCAGGGTTGACGTCACACGAATACGTGATTCGTTGGGCGGTGCTGCCGTCGTTCGCGTGGCAAGGCGGAGATGCCTCTGGCGGCGGGCTGATTTGGATATCCATGGTAACTGAGTAATGCAGTCCTCACCGCGAAAACGCCACGCCCGATGAGCACATTTTGCTCCGCGCCAATTCGACTTTGAGTGCTCGTTGCACTGCTCGTTGACAAGCGGAAAGTCCGGTCGGATAGTCTGCCGGCAATCATGCACACGGGAGTCTTCGATGATCAACAGGGTTGTAATTCTCTCATCCTTAGCGCTGCTCGCATCGGCGGCGTTTGTCTCCCCCGCAGCGGCGCTCACCATGAAAGAGTGCAGCGTGAAATACCAGGCGGCGAAAGCCGACGGGTCCGCGAAGGACGTCAAGTGGAACGACTATCGCGCCAAGTTCTGCGGTAGCGATGCTGCTGCCGAAAGCGCTGCCGACGACAAGCAAGTTGCGGCTACCACCGACAAAGAACCCGAAAAGGCGACGATAAAGGCTCCGAAGAGCGTCGTATTTCCGAGCGCTGTCGATAAGAAATATTCAAGCGAGACTCCTGGCAAGGCCCGCCTGAAGACCTGCGTCGATTCTTATCGTAAGAACAAGGATGACGGCACGCTCGGCGATCTCAAGTGGATTCAGAAGGGTGGCGGTTACTGGAGCCTGTGTAATACGGCTTTGAAGAGCTGACGCGCTTTTTTGGGGCGGCGGCTGATCGCCGTTGCCCCAGCAATGACGCGTCATCAGGCATCATACCGAAGGACTTAATTTGTCGATTCGGTTGACCGGAGCGTGTCTGAGCCACGTCCAGAACGACGTGCGGTTTTTCCTGTGCCCTGCAAATCCTGTGGCAAGCGTGGCCCAGCGTTTTCACGCTTACCGGCGGGTTGATATTCACATGGTCAGGCAACCCCGGTTTCGGGCGGGTAAAATCTGCGAATGGTTTGCGATTCAGCATCTTGATAGAAAGAGTTGATCTTGCGGCTTGATCCGCATCCAGCAATTAAACGGTTACGGCTGTCCCGTGGCGGCTGGCCGGCAATGTGGGCGGATGACCAGACGATTTCGAAACTACCTCGCCGTACTCGCCATATCATTACTGATGTGGACGTTGGTGCTTGGCGTCATTTATTGGCTGTTTCGATAGCTCTTGCCGCAGCTTCAGCGCCGAAATGAACCCGCTTCAATCGGCGGCATAACCAGCACATGCCTTCGCGGCTGATATTCGGCAAAACTTGCCAACAAAGAATGGACGTTGCCCCCGAAGGAGCGGCGGCAGGGCGGTTTTGGGAAACCTTGCCATGCCGCCGGTCAGCGTTGAATTGCGCGCAGCGCGTTCAGCCTAGAACGAGCGCTGTTAAGAGCGCCAGCAGGATTAGTGAGCTTGCAACAGCGCCCAGCTTCATCCTGCGAAGGCGGCGGGTGCGACCGCCGGTCCAGTCATAAGCCATTGGCAGCTTTACCTTTCTTTTTATTTTTATGACTTATTAACTAGCTCACTAGGCTTGCCCGTGGCTGACCTCAATTGCCAAAATCCATAGGCAAAAAATCACGATTTCCCTGTCTTATCCGAATGTTGCAGCGGACGCGGAGACCGATTCCCCTGTGCGCCGATTTCACCTGCGCGTGCGCTTGCAATGCTGTGCAGGCAAGGGTGCATTTGTGTGGGTATGAAAAGAAAAGGCCCGGAAACTCTCGTTTCCAGGCCTTTCGGGACGAATATGTGACTGCCAGTCTCAGCCGAAATAAGGCTTGATGTAGGGCAGGACTTCGATCACGCCGTGATACAGCATGTTGAGCGCCACATAGATGATGACCATCAGGCCAAGATACGAAATCCAGCGGTAGCGGTGCAGCAACTTGGCGACGAAATTGGCGGCCAGTCCCATGAGGGCAATCGAGACGACGAGACCGATGATCAGCACCGTGACATGGTCCTGCGCGGCACCGGCGACGGCAAGCACGTTGTCCAGCGACATGGACACATCGGCGATGACGATCTGGGTTGCGGCCTGAAAGAAGGTCTTGTGACCTTTGGTCAGGTCAGCCTCTTCGTCCGTCACCTCGTCTTCGATGGAGCCTGCGGCTTCGCGCAGTTCGGACCACATCTTCCAGCACACCCAGGCAAGCAGAAGCCCGCCGAAGAGTTGCAGCCCGACAATGGAGAGAAGCTGCACGGTGACGGCGGCAAAGCCGATGCGCAATACGGTGGCGGCGATGATGCCGACCAGGATCGCCTTGCGGCGAAGATGGGCGGGAAGACCGGCGGCGGCAAGGCCGATGACGATGGCATTGTCGCCTGCGAGAACGAGATCGATCGCAATGACTTGCATGAATGCCGTGAAGCCGGCGGCTGTGAAGATTTCCATTGAGCGGTCCTGAAACGGATGTAATTTCGCGCCGGAGAGCGCGGCTGATCAATATGTGGCATAGAGGTTTTGCGCCTGGGCGCATCGTCCCGCTCGCCCGTCTCCCCCCGGAGATGAAATTTCCTTAAGCCATGATGAGGGTCCAGGTAAAGAAGTTGTGATAAAGAAAAAGCTTATTTAACGATCCGATTGTGCGAAGAGGGGTGCAGGCAGGGTCCCGTCCGTGCGTCCCGTCTTGCCGTCGCGTGGGAAGGCTGAGCCAGCTTTGAATATCGCGCGGAACGCACCATATATGCACCTTGAGGCGCGCCTTAGGCGTGCGCGACCGTGCTTTGACAATTAAGTCTTGCGCATTCGCTTACAAAGCCTTAAACGGCGACACCAAACCGGTTCGCCGGGAAAACTACTTCACGTTCACAGGAAGCAATTCACATGGCAAAGAGCAAGTTTGAGCGCAATAAGCCGCACGTCAACATTGGCACGATCGGTCACGTCGACCACGGCAAGACGTCGTTGACTGCTGCGATCACGAAGTATTTCGGCGAGTTCAAGGCGTACGACCAGATCGACGCTGCTCCTGAAGAAAAGGCTCGCGGCATCACGATCTCGACGGCGCACGTCGAATACGAAACGCCGAACCGTCACTACGCACACGTCGACTGCCCCGGCCACGCCGACTACGTGAAGAACATGATCACCGGTGCTGCCCAGATGGACGGCGCGATCCTGGTTTGCTCTGCAGCTGACGGCCCGATGCCGCAGACGCGCGAGCACATCCTGCTTGCTCGCCAGGTTGGCGTTCCGGCGATCGTCGTGTTCCTCAACAAGGTTGACCAGGTTGACGACGCCGAGCTTCTCGAGCTCGTCGAACTGGAAGTTCGCGAACTTCTGTCGTCCTACGACTTCCCGGGCGACGATATCCCGATCGTCAAGGGTTCGGCACTTGCTGCTCTTGAAGATTC